>JAZKIL010000001.1:0-441984 GCA_040384845.1 Verrucomicrobiota bacterium
TCTACGACCCGGAAACAGGCAGATGGCCATCTAGAGATCCGATCGAGGAAGAGGGGGGGATTAATCTGTATGGGTTCGTAGGGAATGATGCTGTGAATCACTGGGATTTTTTGGGGATGGAGAAGGAAGAATTTAACCTCCAAAAATACGCAGGCGCATGCACACCAGCTTCTGCTGCCAATCTTATTAATCTGCTCACAGATAAAAAAATAACTACGGATCAAATGATCGATGTGATGGTTGAAACATCCACTCGAAAACTTGATAAGAAAAAGATACAAGAAGGAGCTGGAGGCTTTTTTGATGATGATTTGATTAAAGCAATGAATAAGATAGGCGGCGTGGAATGCAAAGCATATGATATTGAATACAGAGAATTGAAAAATCACAAACTTCCATTATTGATTACAGTAGAAGCTGGATTCAAACACGCTGTCGTACTCACTGACTTAGATAAAAAAGGTTTTCCGACCATAATTGATCCTAAACCGGATCCAGACGAAAAAAATCCGAAGTGTTGCTATAAAGAAAAAGTGGATAATTTAACATTAAAGGAATACTTATGGTTTCGACCAGGCGGAAAAATCATCCAAGATGGAAATGCCAGACGTGTTGATGGTAGTATCATGGTAACCAGAATAATTAAATGCACAGTCAAATAATTATACCGAACGTTAAGGTATTATGGATATTCCTCTTCGGGTGTCTTATACTTTCATGCAAGCTAGAAAATGAAGAGAGAGTGCCAAAATCACCGAAATCATCATCTAGTAAAGTGCACACTGGCTATTTAGTTTCTGATGTCTTAATCGAAGTTACAGGAAAATGGATCGTGCCTGAACATTTTAAAAATATAATAAAATCTAAATCTGGAATGCCATTTTCAGAAGATATTTTGCGCGAAGATGTTGAAAGAATTTATGCTAGTGGATATGCCGAAATGGTAATTGTCAAAGTTGAATATATCGGCAAAAAAGTGAAAATCCGGCTTAAAATCACTGCTGCGGAGCCTGCCTAATTAGAGCTTGGCGGATTCAAACTGTTAGCGCAATGCAATTTCCCTAGCGTAAGCGTAGTCCCAAGCACCTTTTTTCTGCTGTTGCAGTGAGCTAGTCGTTGGTAAGCGTCTTACCAAGCACCACTTGACTACTCATAGTCATAAACGTCGTATATCGTCTACCTACGACGTTTATGACTACGACACCTTTAAATTGCGGCTCTCTGCATGCAGTTTTTGCGCGCAAGCCGCCGGAGTATAACTGGTGAAGGTGCTCTTGCTGACCTTGACCTTGGGTAACTCTTCAAAAGTCCAAACCAAATATTTCCACGGGTCGAGTTTGCGACGTCGGCAACTTTCAATGAGCGTGAACCAAATGGCATTGGTCTGCCCGGCGGTTTCGCTACCCATGAAGAGCCAGTTCTTTGCTCCGATTTTGGTCGGGCGAATGCCGTTTTCTATCAGGTTGTTATCAATCTCAAGTTGCCCATCCATAGAGCAACGCTCAAGCTTCGGCCATTAGGGTCTGGTCTCTCATTTTAACATCGCAATCTGTTAGATGAAAATCCTTACCCGCAGCACTTTTTGACTTGCGATCGCTTCCACAAAGGCAGCGGTTGCGACCGACGCAAGGCGAAGGCTCAGGCGGATAGATAACGTCCCGAAAGTTTCGCAAATTGGTGAGAGGAGGCTCTGAAAAAGGAGTGTCCTTGGCGGTCTAGATGGCCAAGATGGTTTGGTCAAAAAACAAATGAACAACCAGACCAACCAAGAACAGAAGAAGGATAATGCAGCCGCACAGGGATCAATCCGGAAGTGATCAAGCTGGATTTTAATCCACTCAAAGACGGGTTATCGGGCTTCGGTTCGCCGCGTGAGTTGTGACACTTTGCGGGTGAGGAGAAAAGAGAGTCATGAAATGCGCCTTCCTAGCTCGGGGATACGACTGCGGGGCGGATTTTTGGATGAAAAAAAATGGGGACAAAATGTCCCCCGACATATGGCAGTCGCTCGGATGTGTTGGGCTGGCGCTTCTTGGGGAAAACTCTACCCCGTTAAAAAATTCAGGGTCAACCGGTGAGGTTGACCCTGAAAAACCATGAGGCTTAGAAAACGGAAGCGGCCCGACCGATCATCCCCAGGAAAAACCCATTAACCCGAGGCGTCTCAGTCGGACCGCTAATCTTGTTACAGCAACGTGTGTGCCATTATTTCACGATGCTGCGAAGTTTGTTTAAAATGATGTTTCATAAGCACAAAAGTGCGTAATGGGGAGATAGTATGAAATCGTTTTTTCAAGGGTGTGGGGGGTGTGGGGGATTTCTAGGGGCGGTTGTCCTAGGCGGATTTGGATCAGCACAGTTAGCAGTGAAA
This sequence comes from Verrucomicrobiota bacterium, assembly GCA_040384845.1. Lineage (GTDB taxonomy): Bacteria > Verrucomicrobiota > Verrucomicrobiia > Verrucomicrobiales > Akkermansiaceae > Luteolibacter. Next base: position 2,372 of record JAZKIL010000001.1, read on the forward strand.
CGCCCAAACTTAATCACATCAACGTGCCCATGGCAAGTAATAATTGAGAAAAATTTCTAACAGCGAATGAGCACATTTAGAGAAAATCCATCACGAGTGATTTGAGAACTTTTCTTACCTCACTCGGCAGCTTTAATCTCGATACGTGGAAACACGGGTGACGGTTTTTCGATTTCGTGACCAGTGGGGATAAGACCCCATGTTAGATCGTCGAGTTTGAGATTGGAGAGTTGGGGAAGTTTGAGTTGGGCGGCGAGTTTTGCGGCGGCGTCTGGTAGGACAGGTGAAAGCAACACGGCGCAATGCGCGACGGATTCTGCCAGATGATGCAGAACGGTGGCGAGGCGATCTTTGTTCTCGGGATTTTTATTGAGCTCCCATGGCTTCATGCGCTCGGCGTATTGGTTGCAATGCACGACGTGGCGATTGAGCGCTTCAAGGCCCATGGAAATTTCATGGTTGTCCATCGCTTTGCGGTAAGCGGCGGTGGAATCGATGAGAGATTGTTGGAGCGCGGTATCGTCGTTGGTGAGTGTGCCGCCGGGCGAGATGATACCGGCGGTGAAACGCACGCTCATGTTGAGTGCTCGGTTGCAAAGGTTTCCGAGTTCATTCGCGAGCTCGGTGTTGAACAGCATGACGAGGCGTTCGACATCGAAGTTAGAATCTTTGCCGGTATGGATGTCGCGCACGAGATAGTAGCGCAGAGCATCTACGCCAAACGCATCGGCGAGTTCGACAGGATCGACGATGTTGCCGAGCGATTTGGACATTTTTTCGCCACTGCGATTCCACCAACCGTGGACGAGGAGTTGTGGCATTTGGTTTTCGCTGAAGCCCAAAGCGCGGAGCATGGCGAGCCAGTAGATGCCGTGGGCGGGTACGAGGATGTCTTTGCCGATGATGTGGACGGGGCGGCCGGTCCAGATGGTTTTGAAATCCGGCAATGAATTGTCCGGCGTGTATCCGGCGAAGGAGATGTAGTTGATCAATGCGTCGAACCAAACATAGGTGACGAAATCTGGGTCGAAGGGAATTTCGATGCCCCATGTGAGGCGTTCTTTAGGGCGGGAAATGCAGAGATCGGATCCGGTGTTTTTTTCGAGCGCGTTGATGAGCTCGGATTTGCGGAAGCCGGGGAGAACGGTGTCGTCAGAGTTTTCTAAAAACTCACGCAGCCATGGGGTGTGATCGGAGAGTTTGAAGTAGTAATTTTCTTCTTCGATCTCGGTGACCTCGCCCCATTCCGGACCGAAGTTGCCTGATTCATCGCAATCGCGATCAGTTAGAAACTGTTCCTGGCGGACGGAGTAAAACCCTTTGTAGGACTTTTTGTAGATTTGGTTTTGTGCGTAGAGATCGGAAAGGATGGCTTGCACGCACCGGATGTGGCGGGGATCGGTGGTTTCCGCCCAGCCATCGTAGTCGACTCCAATTTTTTCCCACAACGCGCTGAATCTGGCAGTGACGGTTTTCACGTATTCGGCTGGGGAAACGCCTTCTTTCTCGGCAGTCTGTTGGACTTTCTGACCGTGCTGATCCACTCCTGTTAGAAAATACGTGTTTTCTCCGGTGAGGCGGCGATAGCGTGTGATCACATCTGCCAAGACTTTTTCGTAAGCGTGTCCGATGTGCGGCGAGCCGTTGGTGTAATCGATGGCGGTGGTGACGAAGAACATTCTAAAGTTTGCTAGTTGGAAGTTTTCAGTTTTCAGACGGGGAGTCGCGAACGATTCTCCCGCCCATGGAAAGGATGCGGGAGTTGGCTTTGGCGGCTTCAGCGTTGGGGATGTCGCCCAGGCGGACGTAGATTTGAGAAAGGGCGGTCCAGGCGAGGAGATCGTTTGGCTGGAGGGTGGTGGCTTGGAGGGATGCGCCGAGGGCTTCTTTGAGATAATCGGTTTTCAGAAGCACCATGGAAAGTGCGTGCCAGGCATCGAAATAGTTGGGATCGAGCTCGACGCACTTGCGGTAGAGAGCGGTGGCTTGTTCGAGTTCACCAAGGGCGAGGTGGCCGCTGGCATCGTCGAACAAGGATTGGATGGCTTCGCTCAAAATTTCAGGTTCTATATTTCAACCCGCAAGGATGAGTGGCTGCAGCGCGCAGCGACTCACTGACGGTTGAGGCGCTTGATGTCGGACGCGTCCGCTTTGTCATCGAGCCATGTCATGAATGCGTTGATGCGGTTGCCCTCGGTCTCGCGGTTGACTTGCATGGTGATCGCTTCTGTGGCGTTCGCATCTTTTACGAACTCGCGTTTTTCAACGAGAATGATGAACGCGCTGTTGACGTCGATCACGGGTTCGGTGAGTGAGCCGGGCGCGGTGTATTTGGCCGAATCAAAAAGTCCCGCAGGATATTTTGAGGTATCAAGTTGTGAACTCTGGGTGGTCTCGGTGAGGGTTAAAATTTCAGATGTGATGCCAGCGGCTTTGACTGCGTCCTCGAAGGATTTGCCTTCCGCCAGGGCGGCTTTGATTTTTTCATTGGCCTCAGTGGCGGCTTTGGTGAGTGCAGCGGTAGCTTGGTTGGTAGACAATTGCTCGCGGGCGATGTCTTTTGCCTCGTCGAAGGTTTTCACGCGGCTTGCTTCTACTTCATCGACGTGAGCGACGAGCCAATCGTTTTCGCCGACGGCGAGGTCGATGATTTTCGAAGCTGGATCGGAGGTGACGTTCAGTCGGAAAAGGGCATCGGCGGCTGTGCCTTGAGTGCTGGATCCGCGGAGTTCGGCTTTGAGTTCAGCAGGAGCCGCACTTTGTGCGATGAGCTCGGTGGTTTGAAGTTTGAAGCCCGATTCTTCAGCACGTTTTTTGAAATCGAGGTCGTTCTGGGATTCAAGTTGGTAGAGAAAATCGTCAACTTTCCTGCCGACCTCAAGTCTTGCGAGACGTTTGCCTTCGGCGATGGCGGCATCCCGCTCGGCGACTTTTTTGGCGTGTTCGGTTTTGGCGGCTTCATCTGCATCTGCAGCTAGGGCTGGGATTGGGGCAGGCTCTGCAGGTAAGGTTGTTTTAGCGATGAAGTAGGTGAACTTGCGTTTTTCATCGGTTTTGAAAGCGTCCTGAACGGTCTCCCAATACGTTTTGATTTCCTCATCGGTGGGAGCGATTTTCGCTTTGATCGGTGCGATGTCGATGCGGGCGAGCTTTGAGTTGATGCGTTGGCCGTCGATGGCGATTTGTTTGGCGACGATGTTAGGGTTTGTGGTGAGTCCGGTGCCGAGGATTTCCGTGAGCTTGCGGTGGACGAGCATGTCGGAAGCGAGCTCGCGAATGTCTGCTTCAATCAAGCCGAGGCGACCAAGGCCGCGTTCGATGAACAGGCGGTATTTCTCTTGTGAGAAAGCACCGTCGGGGCTAGTGAAGGCGCGGAATTTGCGGATCGTGCTGTCGATTTCTTCTTCGCTAGGATAGATGCCGAATTCTTCCTGCGCGGAACGAAGCAGCATGCGATTGATGAAAAAGTTTTCGGTAGCATTCTCTTGGTCATTTCCCGCGAGCATGGTGAGGAAGCCATAGACTTGGAAATCGCCTGATTGGAAGAGCGCCATGGAGAGCTCGTAGCCGGAAGAGCCGAGTTTGAGGAGGTCGCCATCCGTGTAAGTACGGTCGGCAATTTTCAGAACGGGAATTCCACCGCGAGATTTCTGCATGTTGTTCGCATCCATCAGGAAGAATCCGCAGATAACGAGAACGATGAGGACGACGATGAGGGTCTTGTATTTACTTAGATTTTCAATCATGGCGCGAAGGCTGGGCGGGAGAGTTAAGCGGTAAAATCAGAAGTTTAAACCCTAAACTTCAAGGAATGTAATTGGCCAAAAAACAAGGTGATGGGAAGAGGCTTGCGGAAAAGCCGGTTTGCGCGTTGTTTGTGGCATGAATTTGCGTTGGTTGAATGCGTTGCTGTGGGGAAATTCGGTTGCGCTCGCTTGGATGTGGGGCTTGGGGCTGTTTTTCAGCGTCCAGATTTCTTTTATGTTTGGGATGCGCGGGTTGCTGATGTTTGCAGTGCCGAATGCGATCGGGCTGATGCTTTTTGGGTGGTTAACCCAGATAGTGGCGAAGAAACACCAAGGTGGGCAGGAGTCTTTGGCGCTGTTTTTCGATAAATTCGCCAAGCCATTCCGGCTTATTTTTTACATTTATCAGATCGTAGCCCTATCCCTGACGGTGTTTGCGCTGGTGAATTATCTGTTTGTGCCACTATTTAAGACGTTTCCCCAATTATCGGGGGACGCCGTGTTCGTGCTGGCTATAACGATGTCGGTGTTCGTGCTGTTGGCGGTGGGGTGTTTGTTTGGAGAAGAATTCGGGATCCGGAAAATCAAGGCCGGCCATGCTTTGTTGGGGGTTTTGCTTTTGGCCTGCATCGTAACGGTGTTGTTTTCACTGAGTCCGCTGGATATTGGCGATGGGGTGCTGGGTCTTGGTGCGGATTATGGATATAAGGAAAACCGTTTTTGGGGACTGGCCGTGCCGCTGGTGGTTGGTTTACTCGTCGGTCCTTGGCTGGATTTGCAACACTGGCAACGCGCAATTCAGATTCATCGTGAAAATACATCGATTCGTTTGAGCTACGTTTTTGGTGGGTTGATTTTCTTCTGCATGCTGATGTTCCATGGCTTTTTAGCGATGTGGGTAATGGGCAATGCGGCGCCGAGTATTGAGCTGGCGGCTTCAGAACTCGATGATCTTGTCTATGGTCATCACATCGTGGTGGAATATTTCACCAAAGCATTTACCGGAAACGCATTGATTCCAGCCGCGTATTTCGGGTTCCTCGTGATATGTGTGCTGACTACATTGGACAGCGGATATGTTTCGTTGAAATGGTTTTTGGAAAAGAACGTCGAGAAGAGCGAGAACATGCTGCTCTCTATCATTCCAAAACAAATCGTCTCATCGCCTATCCCAACATTTGTGGTGGTGGCGATCATCGCGCTGATTGGGTATTTTGCGAAATTCGAGCTTGAGTATTTCATGGTGTTTTACGCGTCGTTTTTCGTGGGCTACGCGGCTTTGGCGATCGCGCGCTGTTTTGTTCCTAACAGCCAGCAACCGCTGCCTCAGATCCGGATGTTTGCGATGGCTTGCCTGTGCCTGGTGATGTTTGCCTTCGGTTACATGGTCGATCAGAACGTGTTGTTGTATGTCGGATCGCTGCTTCCCTTGGCCTACGTCATTTGGCTGGTCATCACAACGGATCTGCTGCGCTTGGTGACGGAAAAGGCAGGGCAGGTGATACATGCGGCGGCGGAAATCCCCGCGATCAAAGCGATTTCCAAGCAAGAGCCCGCGACTCACAGCGAAGTGGCCGCGCCCGTTTCCGGTGGCACACACGATCTACACGGTCACTTCGAAGGCAAATGGTTCGTCTATTCCATGGTAGCGACCTATCAAGATACGAACTCCGTCGGAAATGTGTATTTCGGGATGTATCCACTCTATGTCGGGAAAACCCGCGAGTTGTTCTTCAACGCAGCGATGCCGGACTTCGATTTGAAGACGACCAAATTCTATATTCTCACGCGTTCCTTCGAGCATAAGTTTGTGCGGGAGACCCGCGAGTTCGACACGATCACCGTGAAGATCAAAGTCGCCGATGCGAACCGCAAATTCTGCACTCTCGAGCACCAGATTTTTGGCGCGGAAGGACAGTTGTTAGGAAAAGGCAAACAGAGTTTGTTATTTGTTTCCTCGAAAGATTACGGATTGTTAGATATTCCGTCGGAAGTCTATACGTCGTTCATGAAGTATCTGTAGGAGAGTTTGGCGCATGCCAGATTGCCATCTCGGGATAGAATCCATCCTGCAACGAAAACTGGACAGAACAGCAGTTTTGATTAAGTTAATCACCATGATCCAAACGCTTGATGCCCTCACTCTAGGCGCGATTGAATTGCCCCCGGACCAACGCTTTGCACTGGCTCAACGGATTCTGGCCAGCGTAGAGCCAGAGGAGATTTTGGAAACAGACGAAGCTTGGGCTTTGGAAATAAAAGAGCGGATGAGGAAATATGACTGCGGTGAAACTTTGGGCGTTCCGGCAGGAGAGGTCTTTGCAGAACTGGATCGTCGTCTGAATCCATGAAAATGGAGTTTTTACCCGAGGCTCGCTCAGAGTTTTTTGAGGCAGTCGATTATTACGAACAAAAGCAAGCTGGCTTGGGTAAACGTTTTCGTGCCGAAATCGCTGAAATTTGCTCGATGATTCTGGAACATCCTCTTTTGTGGGCGGAACGAAATGCAAGTTTTCGTCGTACAAACTGCCCAGTATTCCCCTACTACATCGCATATTTTATTCGAGGAAATGTAATCGTGGTAGCGGCTGTTGCCCACGCAAGCAGGCATCCAAATTATTGGAAAGAGCGGCTGGATTAAAAGCACATCACGCCAAATCCATCACCAGCACTTTCGCCCACATCTCCCTGTGGCCGCCGGAGAAGGCGTCGTGGACGGGATCGGCTTTCTGGTATTTCTCGTGGGCTTCCATCGTATCGAAACGTAATGATATACCGTAATCCCATGAATGATCGGTGACGGGGCGTTGCTCGGTGGCGGCGGGTTTGCCCCAATGCGCTTTGGAGATGTTGGGGGATTTCACCAATTCCGTTAGCGCGGCTTCCATGCGTGCGAGACCTGCTTCGGTTTTGAATTCCTCATTGAGCCAGAAATATACGTGATGTTCCATGGCTAGAGAATTGTAAATCAGCAGCTGGCTGGCAAGCGGACTATGAAAGTTTCTCGCCGCGTAGCTCGAAAACTTTTTTCACGGCGGCCTCGATCAGGTTGTTCGGGCAGGACGCCCCGGCGGTGAGACCGACAATGATGTGATCTTTCCCCGCAAACACATTCGCATAGTTCGAGGTGGTTTCCTTTTCGTGATGCAAATCGTAATGCACGATTTCTTCCAATGATTTGATCTGCGAGGCATCGCGGATGAAAAACGTGGGAAGTTCTTTCTCGCCGATTTCCACGAGGTGTGCGGTGTTGGAAGAATTGTATCCGCCAACAACGAGGAGCAGATCCATTTTCGTTTTGAGCATCTCGAACAAAGCGTCTTGGCGCTCTTGAGTGGCTCCGCAAATGGTATCGAACACAGAAAAGTTTTCCGCTGAACCATCGCGATCTGTCACAGCTTTCGAAAGGCGATTCTGAATTTCCTGGGTCTCGCTTTTCAGCATGGTCGTCTGATTCGCCACGCCGATTTTTTTCAGGTCGCGATCAGGATCGAAGCCCTCTGAGTAAGATCCGCGGAAGCGTTCGAGAAATGCTTCTTTATCACCCCCGCTGCGAATGTATTCGCAGACGAAATCGGTATCCGCCAGCGTGAGAATGATCAGGTAATGACCTTGTCCTTGCTCGCCGAGAGCGCGGGATGAAGTGGCGCGAGTCTCTTCATGATCGGCCTTTCCGTGGATGATCGAAGTAATCCCGTCTTTGGCGTAGCCTCGCACGCGGCGCCAGACCTTCATCACGTCGCCGCACGTCGTGTCCACCGTGTAGCAACCGCGCTCTTCGAGCTTGTCCATGAAATGCGTCGGTGCGCCGAAGGCTGGGACGATCACCACATCATCTTCTGTTAGGTCATCATAGCTCGAATCGATTTCCCGCCATGGCAGGGAAACAATATCCATCTCGCGCAGTTGGCGGTTGACCTCAGGGTTGTGAATGATTTCACCGATAAGAAAGATCCGGTTTTCAGGAAAAACTTTGCGTGAGGCGTAAGCGAGATCGATGGCGCGTTCGACGCCGTAGCAGAAACCGAAATCCTGGGCGAGTAGCAGCGTGGTGTTGCCGCGCGTGAGCTTACCGCCTTGGTCTTTGATTTTTTCCACCAAGGAAGATTGGTAGTGCACCGCAACCTCGGCAGAGACGAGCTCCATCACATCCGGGCGACGGACGTTGACGCGGGGGCGTTTGTTGGCGGGTTCGGACATGGGAATAAGAGACACCAGAATGAAGAGACCAGAAACTAGAAATTATTTTTTCAGCGAATCCAGGAAGGCAACGAGGTCTCGGATATCGGATTTGCTCAGCACAGCGCCCATCGGCGGCATGGTGGACATGGCAGGTGGGAGAGTTTTGATGTCGGTTTTTTTGCAGACGGTTTCTACTTTGGTTTCGATATTCCGGACGACGACTTCGGTATCGGTTTCTTTCATCATCATGCCGGAAACCAAGGAACCGTCTTTCATGGTAATGGCGATGGGCGAATATCCGGGGGTGAGTTTTGCGCTGGGGTCAACGATGGATTCGAGAATGTAGAGTGCGTTCTGACGGGCCCCGACGCCGTTTAGGTTCGGGCCTGCCTCGCCGCCGGGGCGGTCGCCGGCTTTGTGGCATTGGACACAGTTCCCACTGCCATGGAAGATCTTACGTCCGTTTTCGATGTTGCCACCTTCAAGCGAGATCTGGAATGCAGCGAGAGGCTCGGATTTATCGAGGCCTGTTTCGTATGCCTCGATGGCGGGTTTGAATTCTGGCTCGGGGCGTTTTGCGGCGGCATTGAGAATATCGAGCTGAACTGCTGGTGGTTGGGTGGAAAGATTTTTCAATCGATCTAGCAGAGTGCTAGCTGCCTTGGGATGATCGAGCTTGGTGAGCAAGGCATAGGCGCGTTGTTGGTCATCCGGCTTGCCCGAGGCAAGGATCTTGGTGACGACTTCGAACGCGATATCTGGCGCGAGTTTGCCGAGTGACTCGAGCGCAGCGGAACGGATGCGTGGATCGGGATCTGAAGTGAGTTCTGTTAGGACTGGCGGCAATTCGTTCGGAGCATCTTTTTCAAGCGTCTTGAGTGCGGCGAGACGAATGTCGGGACGGATGCCTTTGCCGGTGAGCTGGCCAAACAGGGCATCGCGTGGGATGGCAACACCGAATTGTCCTGCGGCGCCAATCACTTCCACGAGCAAGTTTCCTTCGGCTTTGGTTAGCATGGGCTCAAGTGCTTTGCGAATTTCCGGGAGCATTTTTTCGATACTGCGTTGCTCGGTGATCGGGCGATACATGCCAGTCGTGGGATCGGTGGGTGGGATCTTGTCGAAACGTCTAACAAGAAATACGGCTTCGGTCCGGGCGTTTTCGGAAAGCGATTCATCAGCGGCGATGGCTAGCAAGCGGCTGACATTTTCATCGCCACCTGCACGGATCATGGCGTTGAGGATGCGGAGATCGACCGCCCATGTGGATTTGCTGAGGAGGTGGGTTGCGGAAGCGAGGGCTGGGCGAGCGCCTTCGATGTAATTGTCGTTGATTGCCTGGACTGTCTCGACCGCGATGGAGAGGTCGGAATCTTTCAGGAATTCGCCGATGCGGGCGTCCTGCATACGGCGAAACGAGAGGACGATCGCGCGGCGAACAGCGGGAGATTTGTTTTCTGCGAAAGCGAAAATGGCATCTGCATCTCCGATGCGGACCATGCCTTCGACCGCACCGTGGCGGAGGTATTCGTCTTGGTCGTTGTTTTTTTCCACGAGAGCCATGAGGGCAGGAATTTGTTCTTTGGTGCCGAGTTTTCCGATGGCTATGGCGGCGAGCATTTGTGTGCGGGGATCGGAATCGGCGAGTAGGTTAACGGCTGTTAGAAGTCCAGCTTTGTGGCGAGCATCGCCGAGGGCTTGGATGGCTTGGCCGCGGAGTTTGGCTTCGCTATCTGAACAAAGTTTTACCAGTGCCTCAGCGGAGGCGGCGTCATTTTTCAAGCGTGCGAGGTTTCCAAGCCCCCATACGCCGTGGAGGCGAGTGGTGATAGGCTCGCTCGGCTTGGTCGCTGTGAGGAAGATTTCACGGTTCGCTATGTTTTCCGCGAGGGCGAACTGAGCACGTAAGCGAACCCGCATATCGGGATGGCGTAGCAGCTCAGCGAGTTTTTCCGGCAATAATTTCTCGATGCCTTTGGCGAAAAGCTCGCGGACTTGTTTGGTCTCGGGCTTCGCGGTTTCAACGGGATCTTCGAAGGAGAAAATATTTCCAAAACCATGGGTCGGCCAGCTTCCGACGTAATCTGTGACGTAAGCTTTGCTGTCATAGCCAAACTCGATGTCGGTGCAGAGCATTCCGGAAACGAAGTTTTCCTTGCTGGCTACCTTGAAACCCGCACCGTTTGGCTCCATGCGGAAACCAATCACTGCACTATTCGCGCCGACAAAATCGCACACGAAGAAATGGTTGTCCCATTTTTCCGAGAGGCCGGTGCCGGGGTTGTAGGCCAGGCCGGAGGGACCTTTGCTGACCCAACCTGCGGGAGCGAGAATGGCGCGCGGGCGAAGCGGGCTGTCCATGTCCCAATGGCGCTCTCTCATCCAGTTGGTATCGTGTCGGCTCGTGCCTTGGATGAGGTTGGTGAATTTCTGGAATGCCTGATGGCCGCGCTGCCAACCGGAGTGGGCACCTTCCACCACAGCAACCACGCGGGCCATATCCTGCATGTCCGCTTCGTTATCGACGGAGAAAAAGTTTCCGTAGCGATCAAATGCGATCTCCTTGGGATTTCTCAATCCGGTGTGCACGACCTCAAGGTTGCTGCCATCGCGCTCCATGCGAAATACGGCACCTTCATATTGTGCGTAGAGATGACGGCCTTCTTTGGTTTTCAAATTATAACCGCGATCGCCGATGGTGAACCAGATGCGATTGTCGGGGCCGAGAGCGAAGCCGTTGAGATCGTGTCCGCTCAAGCTAACAGAAATGCCGTAGCCTTCTTGGAGGGATTCGCGTTTGTCGGCTTTGAGATCGCCATCAGTGTCTTCTAGCAACCAGACGTGTGGAATGCACGCGAGGTAGATTTTTCCATCAAGCGCCATCACACCCGCGGCGGTGCCATCGAGTGGGTTGTTGAAACCCTCGGCGTAAATCGTGGCGTGATCGCATTTGCCATCGCCGTCTCTGTCTTCGATAACTCGGATCTTTTCTGAGTATTTGGTGAAATATTCTAAAGGCTTTTTGTCAGAATATTTTTTATACATCTCCAAACGCTCGGCAGGAGATGTGAGCTTGTAATCGTCCGCGACCCATGGGTTGCGGCGATTGTCCTCGATGCCGCGTTCGAAGCGGTGAGTCTCTGCGATGTAGAGGCGGTTCTGATCGTCAAAGGTAATGGCGGTTGGATCTTGGACATCGGGCTCACGGGCGAAAAGTTTAGTCACCGTGCCTTCGGGGGCTTTCACGTTTGCAAGGATGGCCTTTTCTTCTTCCAGCGCAGGAAGCGGTTGAGGGTTAGCGGTTCCCTCGATTTTTGGGGGCGCTTCATCCGTGAGCGCAGATGCGGTCAGCATGGAAAAAACTCCGATAAAGGCGAGGCGTAAGATAGAGCAGGTGAGATGGGGTTTTCTAAAACTCATGAGCGGGCATTGTTCGTAAAGACTAGCAGCTTACGATCAAAAAATCCGAGTTCTCACAGCGAAGGATGACCCATTTCAACCCAGCTTACCAATCATGATGGTCTTCCGGCACATGATCCGCGTGGCTGCAAGTGCAAGCGAGTTTGCCGACTTCGGGATGAACTTTTGAAAAAGTGTAGGTTCCACCAGCCGGACAGACGGGCTTTTTCAAGTAGCCATTAGGGCCAAAAATTTCATTCCAATCAATCGGATCGGAGGGACTTCTGGAGTTCATGCCAAAATCACTACGTATAGCTTGTTGAACATTTCGGATGTTAAGAATGCATTCAGCGCGATACGAGCCCATGATCCATCCTCTTGTTCCGAAAAAAAGGATCAGGATCAAAGTAAAAATCGATATCACGAGGCCAATGTAACGAGATGTCTTCGTCGCGGACGAGATGGGTGGTTCGGCAGTTTCCATAAAATCGTTCATGCCCGCTGTTGCGCCACGCTGATAGACTTACCAATCTGAATGGCTTGTCGGCACGTGATCCGCGTGGCTGCACTGGCCAACAAGAGTGCCGACCGGCGGGATGGTATCGACAAAGGTATAAGTGCCACCAGTTGGGCAGGTGGGTTCTGCCAGATAACCGCCAGGTCCGAAGATTGCATTCCAATCGATAGGGTCGCCTACTTTCATAGAATTCATGCTAGAATGACCTCTTACCGCTTGCTGAACGTTGCGGGTTTGCAAAATACATGCCGCGCGATCCGAGCCGTTTTTCCACGCACGAGCTCCAACGAAAAGAACGGGGATGATGGAAAAAAACCAACACCACGAGACCAACGTAACCCAAAATCGTTCCAGCGAGTGCCAAACCATGTCCGGTCAGTTCGCCAGCAGATTTTTTGATTCGAGACATCGCCATGTGTCCAAAAATAATGGCGAGAGGCGCGATACAGGTGAGACCTGTCACCAAGCTAGCAATCGCCAAGCCAGATGTTTTAGGGACAGTAAAGGTAGGTGGTTGAGCAGTTTCCATAAATTTCATGTACGCTGTTGTGGATCCATGCTCAGGGCAAGAAACATTTTATATATCGTGATGCACGTAATGCTAGAATCAAAGATTGATTCAAGTTGACTCCGTTTCTGTGGGCGGAACACTAGCGCACAGATGTCTGATTTCGAAACGACAGGTGATGATCAAAGGGTCGTGCCACCACCTCTGCCAACCAATCACGGCAAACCGCTCTCGCCGGTAATGTTGGGTGAACGTATCGTATCGATGGATGTTGTTAGAGGCCTCGCTTTGTTGGGAATCCTGATTTCGAATATGTTGTTTTTCAGCCAACCGCTCGGGATAAACGGTTTACGTGATGATTTATGGATGAGTTCAGGGGATAAGTGGGCCGATTGGATTTCGATGATTTTCATTGAGGGGAAATTCTATCCGATATTTTCCATGCTTTTCGGAATGGGGGTTTCGATGCAGATGGAACGTGCTTCGTCGCGGGGTCTCGACTTCAAGGCGAGCTATCTCCGGCGCCTCTACATCCTGATGGGCTTTGGGCTTTTACACGGAATTTTTCTCTGGGAAGGCGACGTGCTCTTGGCCTACGCGCTGTGCGGTTTGGTGCTATTGCTGTTCAGAAATCGGCAACCTAAGACGCTTTTGTTCTGGGCCTTGGTTTTAATTGTCGGCCCCGCTTTGTTGGTTCTATTACTTGGAGTGACTCTTTATTTGTTGTCCAGCCATCCGGCCTTCCACTCGGTAATAAATGAAGCTTATGCAGGGGATGAGGAGATAAGGAATGAGATGTTTCGTGTTTTTGTAACCGGCAGCTACATGGATGTGGTTCACTATCGACTCGGAGAAATGGTTTCCACGTTTGTGATAACCCTGTTATTTGCACCTGTCTATCTTGGCCTGTTTTTGATCGGAATGTTTGCGGGGCGGCAAGGAATTCTTGTGGAGGTGCAGAAGCACACAAAGCTGTTAGTTAAGATACTTGTGATTTGTGGTGGGATAGGACTGGCTACCAATTTTCTCGGCGCGTGGATCCAGATGTCGGGCATAAGCCAATTGGATTACGGGAAGATGCTGATAGGAAACGGAATCATTTCGATCTTCGGGCCGGTGCTAGCTATTGCCTACATTGCGGGACTTGCGCTACTTGTGCATCGGTGGTCTTGCGTTGAGCTGTTTTCGCCTTTTGCCGCCGTCGGGCGTATGGCGCTCACTAACTACCTTTCTCAATCCTTGATCGCGACCACGATTTTTTACGGATACGGATTGGGCCTCGGTGGAAATGTTGGGAGAATGGGAACCATCGGAATTTCGCTAATGATCTTTGCAGCGCAAATCGTGTTCAGTTTATGTTGGCTCAAGTTTTATCGCTACGGACCCATGGAGTGGCTGTGGCGAAGTTTGAGTTATGGTACGCGGCAAGCTATGGTTATAGAAAAGCAGACGAAGTTGACTTAAGCACGATTCCGCCACGGTAGCGCGAGAATGAGAAAAAAGATCAGTGCGAGGCCCTGCATGGCGAAAAGATAGATCGGCCATGCTCCGAGGTGATCGATGAGTGAGGGATTATCCGGAACGTGGGATGCGAAGGCGAAGTTGGTTTTCAAGATCGCATTGATCAGCAACGCGATGGCTTGGTAGCCGACGGAAATGGCGAGCACGATAAGTGGAGATTTCCACCAAGGTTGCATGGGCTGCCATTTCAGAACGATGGGAATGTAAAGCGCGGCGGCAACGATGACGAAGTGTTGGAAGAAGAAATGAATGAACGGAAGCTCGGGCGGGCCGATGCTGAGTGCTGGCGTAACGAGTGCCTGCGTGGTGGCGGCGAGCCCCCAAAAATAAGTTAGAGTCAACAAGATCGGTTTGCGTGTGAACAAGGCAAATCCCGCAACCACTGCCGCGAGGTCACAGAGATGAAACGGCAACAGGTTATCCAACGAATGTGGATAATCCCGCCATGCGTAGAGCGCAAAGGGATAGGAGATCAAATTACAAAACGCGAGAAACGCTGTGACGATCCGTTGGTTTTTTTCCGATCGCTTGGCAAAAAGGATCAACATGCCAATCACCGCAAAGCCAATGGCCAAGGTGATGAAATGGGCTGAGGAGAAGGGTTGGAAGGACATGAAACTTTAAACTCTAGGGAAGAGGGTTGGTTTATTAAAGTGATGCCTGTTTCTCACGCCAAGCCGTAAAGTTTAAAATGCTGGGATTCGTTCCCCTCTTGTGGCTAGAAGGCGTGAAGCAAAAAGCCGATTTACGAATCACAATGTTCCAAACCCTTCCCCGCAATAAACTTTTTGGACGACTCGTTCTGATCTGTACGCTCGGAGCGTTCGCTGGGATTTTTTTGATTCCGCTTAATCCGGTGAATAGCAAGTTGCTGAAACTTGCGTTTCTGGGTTGTGTGTTTGGCGCGTGGTTGGGATTCACGATTTTGGCTTGGACGCGGAAACCTGTTAGAGTGCTGGCGTTGGTATTGCCGTTTCTAGTGGCGATTCCTTTAGCGCTCCCGGGCGGTGAGATGAATTCTGATGAATTAAGAAAAGATTACCTCCGGCGCATGACGGAATTTGAGGACACGAAATATTTTTGGGGTGGGGAAAGTTCACGAGGGATCGATTGCTCAGGGCTGCCACGGCGAGCTCTGCGAGATGCGCTTTTGGCATACGGCATTAACCATTTCAACGGGCATGCTTTCCGGCAATATGTGGAGCAGTGGTGGTATGATGCGAGCGCCCAAGCCTTGGCAGCGGGTTATAGAAATTACACCAGCCCACTTGAGGTCACCGGGACGATTCAGGAAATGAATTACGATACCTTGGTGCCGGGGGATTTAGCAGTGACGACCAACGGAGTTCACATTCTCGCATACGTCGGCAATGAACAATGGATCCAAGCCGATCCGGGGATAGGTGCAGTCGCCACCCTCCATGGGCGAAAAGATGATAACACATGGTTTCAGGCCCCTGTGACGATGCATCGCTGGCAGATCTTGGAAAAGAACCCCTAGACTAGCCCTTCCGAACCTTCGCTTTTATCTCCGCCGTCGCGGGTTTTTGGGCGAGGATTTCCTTAAAGATCAATCTTACGAAGCGCTCACTTGCCTTTGGGGTTGGCGTCGAAATCGAAAACCAAAGAGGCATCATATTTGATAGTCTTTGAAATCGAGCGGGATTCTTCACCTTCAACCGTGAAAAACTGTAAGTAGTTGTTTTCGATAGATTTGCTGGCGGTGAGGTCGACCTCAGGGATGAGTGAGATACTCGTCTTAGCTTTTCCGGCAGGCTTTTCTGTGAAGTAGTAGTTTTTCCGATATTCTTTTTTAAGTGTTACTTTCCCGTTGCACGATATGGGAAAATCAAAGGATTTATCAGAGCCATAGGGTTTTAGTTCGATGGTTGGTTTCTCGTCGATTTTTGCGGATGCGTAGCGGGTTGAGTCCGTGCCCCCGGTTAAATTTGAATTCCAATCCCATATGTATGGATTTTCCGAACCACCTTTATTGGGTGTGTATCTAGCATAGACTATGATGCCTGACATTTCCTTATCCTCAGCCATGCCCTCCGCCAATCCTTGGAATGTAAGAAAGCCGGCGCTAACCTTGTCTTTGGAAGCTGCGGAAACCATGAGGCTGTTAAACTGCTCGATTTGAGGAGTTAGAAGCGGTAGAACGGTCTTTTTGTAAATCTCGGCAGCAATACCTGCTTGTTTATCCGCAGCGATTTCCGGCGCGTTTTGGCCGATCTTCCTCACAAGATCTTCGATGATTTTCTCGCGGTTCGGAGAAATCTTTGTCTCCGGCAAAGAAACCAACATTTCGTGAAACGTTTCCTTCGTGATCTGTATCGCGAAATGAGCAGTCTTATTTTGCTCTCCAGCTTTAGCAACATTTGCATCCTCAGCATTACAGGGAAGAACGAGAATTAGAGATGCGAACAGGGCGACCTGCGATAAACGCGGAAATCTTTGCTTACGTTTATGGTAAATCATGCCGTGACGTTTAATTTTTTTAGATTAAACGTCGAGTATATTTGACCTTCTCTCGCATACGTCTGGTCTGTAACGAAAACCTGCCCGCGATTCTAACAATGCATCAACCCTTCCGAACCTTCGCTTTTATCTCCGCCGTTGCGGGTTTTTGGGAGAAGATTTTTTGAGCGATGGATTGAACCTGTTGGTCGGTGACTTGCAGCAGATTTTCGCGGGCTTGTTGTGGTGAGGGAATGTGGCCGAAAAATAACAACCCTTCGCCCACCCATGCGCAGTGAGATGAGGTGGATTCGAAGCCGAGTTTGGATTGAGCGATGGCGAGGCGTTTGGCGCGGTCTAGCTCGCCGGGGCGTGGGCCGTTTTCGGCGAGGTCGGCGGTTTCTTTGAAAAGGGTTTTGAGGGATTCCTCGCGCGATTCCGGATCGAGGCCGGCGAGGATCTGGAGGGCGCCGGTTTCCTCGAAAAGGGAGAGCTCGGAGCCGACCTGATAACAGAGGCCGCGCTCTTCGCGGAGTTCGGTGAACAGGCGTGATGACGACGATTCGCCGAGGATGAGCGATAACATACGCAGGGCGTGGCGTTCCGGCGCGTGGCGACCGGGAGTGTGCCAAGCGAGGGCAAGCTGGAGTTGATCGGTAGGGCGACGCTCGATGATTTCCTTACAAGGCGAGAGATTCGCTTCGGAACGCAGCGCTGGTGTTTTGAAATGTTTCGGCAACAGGGGTAGCAGGATTTCAAGAATGGATTCGGCAGACATCGGCCCAGCGGTGGCGATGACGATGTCTTTGCGAAAATGATGCTCGTTCGCAAAGTTTTGCAGGCATGCGCGGTCGATGGTTTCGATGGATTCGAGCGAGCCGGAAATGGATTGGCCGAGCGGATGTTCCGGCCAGAGCGCGGCGGCTAACAAATCGTTGATGTGATCCGGTGGAGTCTCCCGGATCATGGTGATTTCCTCGCCGATCACGTCACGCTCGAGAGCGATTTCGTTTTCAGGAAACGTCGAATGCCAAACCATATCGGCGAGCACATCGATGAGCACCGGCATCAACTCGGCTTCGCCTTGGGCTTCGTAAACCGTGTAATCTTCCGTCGTGCAGGCGTTCGCTTGACCGCCACCGGATTCGATGGCCAGGGTGAGTTCTTTTGCCGAGCGACGCTGGGTGCCTTTGAACGCCATGTGCTCGGAAAAATGGGCAAGTCCCGATGGGATGTTTCCCGTTTCATCGCGAGAGCCGACCGGAATATAAATCGATAACGCCGCGCATTCGGATTCCGGCAAATGCGCATGAGCAAGGCGCGGACCGCCGGGAAGATCGTGAGTGGAATAGGTGGCGGGCACGGCGGCAGAGTAAATTTCAAATTCCAAACTTCAACTCTCAAGGAGGCTGATCTGAGCTAATTCTTCTCGATTTAAAAACGAGATGGTGTAGCAAAGCAGCATGAAAAGTTTTTTCGGCTTGGGTTTGTTGTTGGCGATCGGGCTGAGCTTGGGCGGGTATTTTATTGGAAGGGGCATTGCGGATCGGAACAGCGGGAGCCGTATCATTTCGGTGAAAGGTTTGGCGGAGCGCCATGTGCCGGCGACATTGGCGATCTGGTCGATTGGCTACCAGAGCAGCGGCAATGATTTGGTCGAGCTCAACCAAAAGCTCAAAGCTGACATGCAAGCGGTGATCGAGTTTTTGACGAAAAAGCATGGCTTTGCGGAATCGGATATCGCGGTGCAGCCGCCTTCGTTTTCAGACACGAGCTTGATTGAGCGCGACAAGGACACGCCACCCCCTGCGCTGCGTTACAATGGATTTCAATCGGTTTTATTGCGCACTTCAAAGGTGGATGCGATCAAGGGTACGTTGGCCGACATGTCTGAGCTGATCCAAAAGCAGGTGATGCTCACCAGCCGGAACTCACCGCAATTCAGTTTTGATGAGTTAAACGAAATCAAGCCCGGCATGATTCAGGAGGCGACCAAAAATGCGCGCATCGCAGCCGAGCAATTTTCGAAAGATTCCCAAACCGAGCTGGGCAAGTTGCGCAACGCCTCGCAGGGTTGGTTCCAAGTGGATGACCGTGACGATGCGACACCGGAACAGAAAGTGGTTCGCGTGGTCGTGGAAGTGCAATACGAGGTAGAATAATCTAACAAAGTAACGCTCATGGATTTCATTAAGGATTACATCTTCATCATCATCATTGTTGCCAGTGCATTGGCGCAGTGGTGGAAAAGCACGCAGGAAGCCAAGAAAGAGCGCGAAAATCCGTATCAGCCTGATTCACATATCCCGCGTGAGCTGGAGGATTTATTGGAGCAGGTAGAAAGAAAGCACCCGCGTCCCGCTGTTCCGCCGCCCTTACCACGGGGCGCTAATCCGGTACCGCCAAGTTTTGATCGCTCGCCTGTTCCGGCGTTGAAAAAAGCGAACCGACCCACGTCCGAAGCAAAAGCCTTCGTCAACGCACCTCACTATCAAGAGGAGGCTTTGCAAGCGGAACTCGCGCGCCAAGCGGCGATTGCCGAGCAGCTCAGTGGCTTGAAGCAAGCGAAGAAAAAACAGGAGGTTCTTCTAACAGCGAAACGCGAAAAGGCGAAGACTGTCGTTTACGGAAGCATTCGGGACAGATTGAAAAATCGTTCCGAGCTGCGTCAGGCATTTGTGCTCAAAGAATTTTTAGACAAGCCGGTTGGCTTACGTTGATCCGGGATGACAGATGAGAAAAAATCGAGACTGCGGCTTACGCTGTATCCTCGGGCGGAAAGCGCGATTCGTAACAACCATCCGTGGGTGTATGCGGAAAGTATCAAGACGCAGAACCGTGATGGCGAAACGGGCGAGTTCGCGGTGATTTACGACAAGCGGGATCGCTTCATGGCGGTCGGGATGTATGAAGCGGAATCGCCGATACGGCTGCGCATTCTCCACGTCGGAAAACCGGCGACGATTGATCGCGATTGGTGGTTGGAAAAAGCGCGAGTCTGTTTGGCGAAGCGCGAGGGCAACATCATCCAACCCGGCACCGATGGTGCGCGGATGATTCAAGGTGAGAGCGAAGGGTTTCCCGGACTCGTTGCGGATCGATATGCAGATACTTTGGTGGTGAAAATTTATGCAACGAGCTGGTTAGCACGTTGGGAGGAGACGGAGAGCGTGTTGCGTGAGGTGTTTGCCCCAAAATATCTCGTGCTGAGAATGAGCCGGAACGTTGCGGCGTGTGCGGAGAAATACGGAATCGCCGAAGGTTTTTGCGGGGAATCTGGGGAGGACATCGTGGTGTTTTCTGAAAACGGATTGCGGTTTGAATCGGCCGTCATCAAAGGCCAGAAGACTGGATTTTTCTTGGATCAACGCGACAACCGCGCGCGCGTTGAAACTCTCGCCAAAGGGCGCGATGTGCTGAACGTGTTCAGTTTCTCCGGCGGATTTTCACTCTACGCCGCAAGAGGTGGCGCGTCATCTGTCACGGATCTCGATATCAGCGGGCATGCCCTCGATAGCGCGGCGCGGAATTTCGCCTTAAATTCTAACAATTCACAGATCGCCAACATCAAACGGCACGCCGTGCAAGCCGATGCGTTTCGCTGGATGGATGAAAGCCGTGAAACCTACGATCTAATCATTACGGATCCGCCGACCTTGGCGAAGCGCGAGTCCGAGCGTCTTGGTGCCATTCGTGCTTATCAACACTTGAACGCAGCCGCGATATCGCGATTGCGGCCAGGTGGAATCCTAATCGCGGCCTCGTGCTCAGCGCATGTTTCAGCAGAAGATTTTTTCCGCACCATCGAAGAAACCGCGCAAGCCTCCTCGCGGCCTTGGAGAGAACTGTGGCGCAGCGGGCATGCCGCGGATCACCCCGCTGGCTTTCGTGAAGCCGAGTATTTGAAAGCACTCTGTATCGAGATCGGAAGGTGAGTTTTAGTAAAAAAAATCGCGCCGGAAAGAGTGTGAATTCTTTCCGGCCCGATAAGGACAAAATTTAAAAATCAGATTAATCGATAACGGAGCCGATTTGATAGATGGTGGTTGTGCCGCTCACTTCGTTGGCAACAACGAGCAAAGGTTGGCCGTTCGGGCTCTTGTCGGCAGGCACGAAATCGAGGCCTTCAGGACCAAGATCGCCGGCGTTAGCAACGTTGGTGAGATTGTTTGGGGCGTATGTCACCGAGAAGTCGCGGTTGATGCCAAAACCCGCAAACGTCACCTCGCTAGGATCGGTGATGTCACATACGAAGATGCCGCTGAAACGCTCGAGACCGATAAAGGCGTAGGTGCGTCCATTGATGACGCCGATTTCGACAGCTTCAGGTTCGGATCCCTTATTGTCTGAGCGATTGTCCATACTAGGGCCCTCCTCGTGATTGCTGTTGAAAGCAGTTGGATAATTTTCTGCAATGTAGGTTTCGATCATCGCGCCGCTGTCGAATACCATGGTGCCCTTGTCATCAAAGATTGAGAACGAGCGTGTACCGAAGCTGAAAAGTTGTTCATGCGTACTAGTGCTATCAATTTTACCTTCAGTGTTTACGATATTGAGCCGCCCGATGTTAATCGCTTTTTTGAGCTCAACTCCGAGTGGGAAGGCGCTAGGATCAAGGGTCCTGCTACTAAGGCGTGATTCGTCGAGATAGTGGGTTACATCCCCAACTATCCGCTCACGTGCGTCGCCTTCGTTGGCGGTGACGAAATAGGTGCCGCGTTTCTTACTACCATCTCCGAGAGGGGCGGTGTAGGTCGCGATAGCATCTGGCATCAACAGACCGCTAATGGGCCAGTTAGCGATGCGGATAATTCCACCACCGCCGCTTGTGCCGTCAAAATCTCTATCAGAGGCATCAATTGCGTTACCAAGTTCGCCGTGATTAATAGAGCCGAGTGGCATGATCGCTAAAACCATTTTCTTACCGATGTCAATTTTGGCAACCGCGTTGTTTTCCTGACAGGTCACAAAGGCGATGTTGCCTTCGATAGCGATGTATTCCGGCTCGAGATCCTGAGCAACGGTAGTGCCTTCGGGACCCGTGATACGGACACCGGGAAGATCTTCCCGAGTGAGATGAGTAAAGGTAACTTCGGAGTGAGTCCGTTTACTGCCGTTAATGCTAATGATGGATACGGAACCCTCTGGATCGATCGAGTAATCTGCGTTAGATTCTCCCTCGTTTGCAACGAGAACAGTCTTACCTTTAGCGTCGTACGTGAGCATGTCAGGAAGATAGCCAACTTGAACCGGCTGCCCCAGGAGATCGCCGTCTTTCGTTAGAAATACAACCCTGCCACGTTGGGTAACATCATCCGCACCCACTGCGACTGCGATTTCGTTCGCTTTAGCAATTGGATTGATATCGACGCTGTTAGGATTGCCATAAGCAGTGAGGTCGACGGATTCGATAAAAACCGGAACCGCAGGATTAGCAGCGTTGAAAATATCGATCGAGTTGGTAGCACCATTCACCACGAACATACGCTGGGTGACAGGATCGAACTTAACGATTTCGGCAGCGGACTGGGCGAAAAGATCTGCCGGGTTGCCATTACTAATGGTGGAGAGGCGTTGTAGACTAAGGGTCGGTTCTGCCGCGAAGAGCGGCGTGTGGGCAAGCGCGGTGGCCAGCAGTAAGAAGGAATTTTTCATGAAACGTTGCGTAGTATGTTAGACGTCAGCACGGCGGGATGCCATGGCATGACTGCTGCGCAACATCTCAAAATTGATGCATCATGGAAGAAGTGAAATGTTTCACAATTGTCACTCAAACCTACCGCGGTTTGTATTCGCGCAGGGCTGTTGGTAGAAACTCACGCAATTTGACAATGCGGGTTTGATCGAGCGGATGGGTTCGCAGGAACTCCGGCGATTGGCCATCGCCTTGTTTCGTGCGCCATGCGGCAAAGCGCTCCCAAAGTTTCACGGCTTCTTCGGGATCGTATCCGGCGCGTGCCATATAAAGTGTGCCGAGTTGGTCGGACTGGAGTTCCGCATTGCGTGAATATGGTAAAATGAGGCCAACCGTTCCCGCAGCGGCAGCTCCGGTAGCGGCGGCGGCGCGTCCGGTTTTGTCCACACCATTTGCGGAGAGAATCGTGTCTAACAAAACCGTTCCAACTGCGACACCGGTGGCTTGATTGACGCGTTGCTGGGAATGGTTGAGAACGACGTGAGCGATTTCGTGACCGAGCACCGCCGCGAGTCCGGCATCGTTTTGAGTGATTTGAAAAAGCCCGGTGTGTACGCCTACTTTGCCGCCAGGAAGGGCAAAGGCGTTAGGCGTTGAATCTTCGAAAACTACAAATTCCCAGCGAGCGTTGGGAATACTGATGACAGGTTTCAATCGAGCTGCGACGCGTTGGACTTGCGCGTTGTAAGTTGGGTTTGTCGAGATGCGTTTCTCGCGTTTCATTTTATCAAACTCCTGGAGTCCTTGGGAAACCAGCGAGCTTGATGGAGCAGAGGCGCGGACTTCTCCTGTATTGGGATCAAACGATGAAACAGCGCAAGATGCGATGATCAGCACAGCGACAGCGGGAGCGATGGATAGAAATTTCCGATACTGCATGTGGGAAAAATCACACCAAAAAATCCGCCCTGACAAGTCACGAAATGACCCGCCGACCTCAAAAACCTCGACATGACGACGATAAACATTTTGAAACTGAGGTATGGAACAACAACCTCCACCAATCACACCTGAACAAATGTCGCAATTCTCGGGTGGCGAATATGCCCAACTCGGCCAACCCCAACAGGTGAAAGTTTTCGGGATTATGCATCTGATCTTTGGAGGCTACGGAGTCCTTGTGCTCGTGTGGTCCTTGTTTGTGATCATCGCAGGAAATCCTTTTCACAAACTGGCGGGCAACACACCAGAGATGCAGGTACAAGCCAAGCTTGAGACGGATATGGTCGGCTTTACGATCGCGGGCACAGCGCTTCATTTTGTCGTCACAGTGCTTATCATCATCGCGGGAATTTTACTTCTGAAAGGACGTAAAAGCGCACGCAAGTGGTCGAATTACTACGCATGGTCATCCATCGCCACAAAAATCTATAGCTTGATCTTCACGCTGATTGTCGTGGTTCCGATGACTCAGGAAATGATGAAGGGTACGACCTCAGGAGCTGCTGCAATGAAGGGAGGCTTCGAGGCAATCATGATCGGTTCGATGCTTGTGGGTCTTTTGCTTCCCCTCATCTACCCTGTCCTGAGCCTCATTCTTCTGAACCGCCCATACGTCAAAACGTGGTTTTCGAATCAGCCGGATTGATTTGTTAGGGGTGCGCTACGGGCCTCAAATTAAAGCTTCATCGCCGAGCATTTGCGGCTAAAGATACAGGATATGAATCCCTATGAAGGTGCGCCGGAAAGAGAAGAGCTGGATCGTCTGCGGGAGAATTTGGACGGCCTGAGCATTCGGTACAACGCGGAAATGGATTCTATCCGCATTAGAATTTTCGAATTAGAGGCAAGGTTTTCAGAGGCTCCTCAAGCCGCACCAGAATTAGCGACCGACTTTCAAGAGCCAGAACCGGCCATCGTTCTTCCCCCACCTCTTCCAAAAGCTTCAGCCTTCAAGCAAGCGAAGCTCATTTATGCGTCTGCGCCGGCTGCAGCGGAAATTCCCGCGCCTGCTGAATTTGAAGCGCCACCCGTCGCGCCACCTGAGCCGGACGAATCCTTCGAACTCCAATTGGGAAAGGTCTGGGCTGGCCGAATTGGAATTGTGATTTTCCTCACGGGTTTGGTGTTTCTCGGAAACCATGCCTATAAAAACTGGATTAAAGATATGCCTAACGGCGTGCGCCTGGCCGCACTTTTTCTATGTGCGGGTGCTCTCGCGGAAGCGGGAAGACGTTTGGCGAAAAAAGAAAATCTCAATCGTTTCGGCGAGGTGTTGTTAGCCGGCGGTATGGCATTTTTCTACTACTGTACCTTTGCGGCTCATCACGTCACGCGGCTGAAAGTGATCGAAAGTCCAGTGCTCGCCGCTAGCTTATTGTTTCTGTCCGCTGGCGCGATTGCGGCGGTTTCATGGATTCGCCAAGCAAAGATCACCGCCGCGTTCGGTCTCGTGCTCGCTGCTTACGCGACCATGCTTCAGCCAATCGGTTGGATGTCCTGCGTATCGAATCTTTTGTTAGCAGCGATCGGATTGTTCTTCATGTTGAAACCCGGCTGGGCAGGTCCCGGTTGGGCGTCGATGCTTGGGAGTTACGCTGCGTTCTTGGGATCACAAATCCTAGCTCGCTTCGAATACGGCTACACCTCGGATCCACTCGCCATCTTGTGGTTTCTCCCGCCGCTCTGGATCATGTTTGCCATTCCCGGCATGTTGGGGCGGTTCCGTGAAAGCCTCTCGGATCGCGCGCGCGCATGGTTCACGGGCGTCAACAACGGCTTGTTTTTCCTGATGTTCTCCGCGTTGTGGATCGATCAATATCATCAAACGGACTACTGGAAAGTCGCGGCTGTTTTTGGCTCGGTGCTGTTGGGGCTCGGCATTATCGGTCGTCGCCAAGACACCATTGCGGGCGGAGTGAATATTTCTCAAGGCCTAACAGTCGGCACTCTCGCACTGGTTTTGAAACTCGATGGGCATCAACTCGCATTGGTCCTCGCCGTCGAGTCAGTTTCGCTAGCGCTCGCAGCATGGAAATTCCGGAGTCGGAGCGAAGCGGTATTTTCACTGCTCTCCGGGTTAGGTGCCGCTGGGGTTCTGATCATCAACAATGGATCGGTTTTTCAATCGATCCCGATCTGGAGCATTTCTCTAACAGCTTTAATGATCGCCGCCGCTTCCATTGTATTGGTAAGAGTGAAACCCATCGTTTGGGATTTTTATGAGTTCGTTCGTTTTTCCAGTGGGCTGCTTTTGATCACCGCAGCATTGATCGCAACCCAACTTTGCCTTTTCCGACTGGAACCTTCTACTGGCTTGATCACCGCAGGCCTGCTTGCGGGATTGCTTTCGGCAGCGCATTTGAAGCTCGATTCCAAACACCTTCAGCCGGAAAGCATTTGGATTTCGCTATGGTTTTTGGGTGTCTCGGTGTGGATGGGGTTCCATTCAGAAACGATGTGGCCGTTGGGCGTGATGGTGGCGTTGACTCTCGCGGGTTGCTGGCTGTGGCATCGTCAACCAGAGGTGGAAACCGAAGATTCCAGCTTCAATCTCACCCATCATCCGGCGTTGCCCGCATGGTTGTTTTCAGCCGCGGTTACATTCTTTGTCTGGCAAGTCTCGATCGATTTGAGCCCGAGTTTCCGTGAGAATTTCCTCTTCAATCAAATTGCTGCAATTGCGCTTTTAGCGGTTGCGATTTTCATCCGCTGCTCACGCTTGACGATCACTTCTGCTGTGCTTGGATTTTTAAGTCTGAGCTTGTTGTTAGAGCCCGATGCTCGCGTTACCTCGCATATTTTTGCCACGGTCTTCATTTCCTTCGCAGCCGCTGGATTGCTTAACACTTCGTGGGTTCGTGCGAATGCCTCTGTATTACTCCGCTACGTTTCAGCCATCATTTTTCGTTTCACAGGATTCGTTGCATACATGGTGGCATGGTATCAAGTCTCGCCGGAAGCATGGGGCGATTGGATCGCGCTGACCTCCGTGATCGGCATCATCGTTTTCGCTGCGTTGAAACGGACATGTTTCATGGAGTGTGTGGGCTGGATCATTATGTCGATGATCTGGTTATTTGTGGAAACGATGAACGCACCTTGGGCCGCGAGCCTTGAACATCAGTCATGGCGCGGGGTGGTGGTGATCCTCGCTCTGCTCGTGCTCACGACGGCTTACAAATTGCGGCCTACATTAATTGACGATATTGGAAAGAAAGATTCGCTCGGATTTTGTGTGGGTCTGACTTGTATCGTCATCACCCTGTGGGCGACTCAAATGTTGGTCTGGCGCTTCGATTGGAAACCCGCCGCTGTGCTTTGGACCATCCTTGGTTTCATGTTTGTCAGTGCCGGCTTGTGGCAGCGCCTCCATGTTGCGCGGGTCATTGGCTTCCTATTGCTTGCGCTTTCATTGGGCAAACTATTCGTCTCCGATGTCTGGGACTTCACCGCGTTCATGCGCGTGGTATCGTTCATCGTGCTAGGTGCCGCGCTCATTTTGCTGGGGCTCTTCTACAACAAATTCGCACCCGCCATAAAAGCCTTGCTGGACTCTGAAAAGTAAAAATCCAGAAAAGACATGGCCTTTTGAAAATCCCTGTTAGCCTCTGCCGCAGATGAAATTGGTAAAACTTTTAGCAAACCTCGGTTACGGATCGCGTAAAGAGGTCGATAAATTGCTGCGCAGCGGTGCGGTGACAAATGCGTTGGGCGTGGCCTACAAGCACAAGGAGGATGCCGAACCAGATGATGTTAGAGTCGCCGGCGAGCCCTTGGATCCCGGCTTTCCGTTAGTGATCGTGATGAATAAACCCGAGGGTTTCACCTGCAGCACCGAAGATCCCGGCGAGACGATTTACGATCTACTTCCACCGCGTTTTTCCAAACGCAACCCCGGGCTGAATCCCGTAGGTCGGCTCGATAAAGACACCACCGGCATGCTGCTCATGACGGATGACGGGAAATTTCTCCACCAAGTCATTCATCCGAAATCCGCTTGCTTGAAAGTCTATCACGTCATGCTAGACAGGCCGCTCAATGGCACCGAAGGCGAGGTTTTCTCATCCGGGGAAATGATGTTAGAAAGCGAATCCAAACCGTTGCTGCCTGCGGTGTTCGAAGCGATAGGTGAGAAAGAAGCTTTAGTAACCTTGCACGAAGGCCGTTACCATCAAGTCCGCCGCATGTTCGCTGCAGTCGGGAATCATGTGCTCTCACTCAAACGCATTTCCATCGGAAATTTCAAACTCCCCGAAGAACTCGAAGAAGGCGAGTGGAGGGAAGTTTCCGAAACGGAAATCGCGATGCTTTTTGGGAAATGAAAATTAGGCATCGCGCAAAGTCGCTAAGACGCAAAGCAAAATCTGGTCAGGCAGGTTAGACTAGTGCTGAACCTATAACTCCGATGGAATGGTGAATAATTTTGATCAAAAGCATATCAACCCCAGCTATTCCTTTTTCTTTGCGTCTTAGCGACTTTGCGCGAGTCATTCTTTCACCTTAGCCAGATTCGCATCCAAACTTTACGGCGATGACAGGGGTTGACCGCGGCGCTGAGGGGATTAGAGTGACCGCGTTTTTCAACCACCAACCCCAACTATCATGTCCATCAAAGTAGGCGATACAGCCCCCGATTTCACACTAGTCACCAAAACCGCCACCGGCCCAGCGCTGGTCAAACTCAGCGATGAGATTGGCAAATCCAATATCGTTCTGTTGTTTGTGCCAATGGCTTTCACCGGCGTTTGCACCACCGAACTTTGCGATGTCTCTTCCGGCATCAGCGCTTACGACGCGCTTGACGCGAAAGTTTTCGCCATCTCCGGTGACAACCCGTTTGCACAAGAAGCATGGGCACAAAAAGAAAGCATCACCCTGCCATTGCTCAGCGATTATGAACACAACGTCGCTAAAGCTTACGGCGTGGCTTACGAGCAGTTTCTTCCCGAAGCCAACCTCATCATGGGCGGCGTCGCGAAACGCTCCGCTTTCGTAATCGACAAACAAGGCGTCGTCCGCTTCGCCGATGTGAAAGATCATCCAAAAGATCTTCCCGACTTCGAAGCGTTAAAAACGACTCTCGCAAGTCTGTAAGAAAATTTAGTCTAACAAAAATTTAGCGCGGATCTGGAAACGGATCCGCGCTTTTTTGTGATGAGTATTTTCAAAAGCAATTAAGGCTTCGTATGAAGATAAGCAAAAACCTCTGCGCTGGAAGGATGCGACCAGATTTTTTCACGAAGCGCAGAGAGCTCTTTATAAAAATCATCGCCCAAACGGCTGCGCAGTCTTTCGTTGTATAGTGCGGATTGTTCCGCGCTGATCACAGCCTTCTGCCAAGGCGCTGTGAAAACGAGGTGAAGATTGCGATGAATTCCGTCCGCATGCAGCGCTTCCCATTCCCCAGCATCTAACCAAACACCACCGGTAATGGAGCGATCCACCCGAAACGGCAAGCCATGACCCACGCGATAACGTGTCATCAGCGTTCCGCTTTCTGGGCACAGCTTCACAACTTCATCGTAGTCACTGACGGGAAAATCTTTTTCCGCCAGCCCTTCATCACCACCCTCCTCACTCGTCGACTTCTTCCATTTCCAATAACCTTCCAGCGTGATGTAAATCCCACCGCTTTCAGAGCAGCGATACGCCGTAAGGCCATCTTCTAGTTGGGTTGCTTTCAACTCAAGGCGTTCTCCGATCGGGCTTTTCATAGGTGTGTTAGTAATGTTGTTTGTGAAAAATTAGAAGCAATCATGCAAATGCACAGTCAATTATTTCCCAACCGTCATCTCAGGTAAAGATCGCCATTCATGCGGGATATCGCGCATCAGCAAGGCATGATCAAACTCAATACTGCCGGGCGGGAAAAGTTCACGGTCATCAAAATAAACCGACCGGATATGCTCAACCTTTAAAGGCGAGACTCGCCATTCATTCACGTGCAACATCATCCCATCCAATACACACGAATCCGGACGCGACGAGTAACCCGTGCAGCCAGCTTCAAAAAATTTGGAGGATGCATCCAGCGAACCAAAGATTGACGTTTCGGGGAAATCATTCGTTTCGCTCACTTCAATATCCACCAAAGGTTCCGTCATGCCATCGGGGTGGACTTGTAGGGAAATCCGGCCTTTTTCATCGGTCACCGTGAATCGCGAAAAATTCTGGACTCCCGGAAAGATTCGCCCACCTGTTAGAGCGTTTAATCGAGAATCCGTATCCCGACGCGGCACATAAACTCCCTCACCCGTCCGCCCAGCATCGTCTTCCCACTCCACGGCAATCCGATGCGCAGAGTTTTCACTGGAGATCCCCAAAAATTTAGGCAGGCCTACCGGTCGGATCTCTTCCAAACGAATCAGGCAAATCCCGCCAATCGCAAAACCATTCACCAGCTTGGGTCGGAATCGCTCCGGCAAGATTCCCCGCACCGCATCCGGAGCAATCCGGTAATTCAGCAAAAGCCGCCGCGATATGATGCCGTTCAGTGTAGGAATTTTCATCTTTCAGACAGACCATATGGCGACAAGGCGTTCGCGTCAACGCAGAGGCATTGTTTCGACATGTGATTTTAACTACAACGCTTCCGCTAAAGCTTACAGTGCGTTGTTGTTAGAATTCTTAATTTTTAAAATCACGTCGCGTTTTTAAGCGAAAATTCGAGCTGCAACTAGGATCAATCCATCCTTCGTTTATAAATTTCCGGAAATAAAATGAATAAAATAGTTGGGCTTTATTCATGGTAAGCCATTGCGCAGATGTAATTCCTCCACCATGTAATCAGGGTAATAACCCTACCTTTATGAATTTTAGCCTTAAACAGATTGTCACCGCTTCAGCGATCACGTCAGTTTCTTTTGGATCGTTGGCTCCCCTCCTGCACGCAGCTCCTCCCGTTGATCACGTTCAGCTGCTGGTTAAGCCCAAAGTTAGCATGAAGGAGGCGGCGCTTCACGCGCTACTCAGTGCACAAGGTGCCTCCGAGCATAACGACATCCCCGCACTCAACGTGCGGGTAATCCGCGTTCCCGCACATGCTGCTGACAAGGTCTTGCTGGCTTTGCAAAAAAACAATGATGTTGAATATGCAGAGCGGGACATGATGGCACATGCGATTGCAACATCGAACGATCCTCATTTCACCCAAGGCAATCAGTGGTATCTCTCAAAAATTGAGGCTCCCGCCGCGTGGAACACCACAACGGGTTCATCACAGGTGATCGTAGCGGTTCTTGATACTGGAGTTCTCGCTACACATCCGGATATTTCCGGCAAAGTTCTCGCTGGCTATGATTTCGTAAACAATGACGCGAATGCCACGGATGACAACGGACACGGCACAGCGGTCGCGGGTTTCACATCAGCATCCACCAACAATGGAGTTGGCATGGCCGCTGTTAGTTGGGCGAGTTCTGTTCTTCCCGTCAAAGTTCTTGGCGCCGACGGCAGCGGCAGTCATTCCGCAATCGCCAATGGCATTGTGTGGGCGGCGGACAAAGGTGCGCGTGTGATCAATCTCAGTCTCGGAGGAAGCGCATCGTCGCAGACCCTACAGGACGCGGTTAACTACGCCTGGAACAGAAACGTCATCGTTATTGCGGCCGCAGGAAACAACGGAAACAACACCCCAGTCTATCCCGCCGCCTACAACAACGTCGTCGCCGTTTCCGCCACCACCTCAACGGACGGCCGCCCAAGTTGGTCGAACTACGGCAGCTATGTCGATCTCTCCGCACCGGGTGCAGGTGTGCTGTCGCTTTCCGGTACGAATAGCTACACAAACTGGAATGGAACATCATTTTCCAGTCCTGTCACCGCAGGTGTCGTTGCGCTGATGCTCGCGGCCAATCCGCAGCTCTCCAATACGGGGATTGTGGACGCGCTTCTAAAAAACTGCGATGACACCGGCTCCGCGGGCTATGACGTTTACTTCGGCAACGGCCGTGTCAACGCCCGCCGCGCAGTTGCGGCTGTCACCAATACTTCCACGCCAACCGATACCACCGCACCGACAGTTGCCATTAACTCACCGTCAAACGGCGCCACCCTATCTAACAGCGTCAACGTCAACGTTTCGGCCAGCGATAACGTCGGGGTAACAAGGATCGAGCTCTACATCGGTGGGGTCCTCTACGGTCAAAGCAGCTCGTCCACCGCCACGTTCACATGGAATACCAATAACTCACTGGACGGTTCTTACACGCTTCAAGCGCGAGCTTACGATGCAGCGAATAATGTGAAAAGCACCTCGATCGGAGTGAACGTCAAAAACTCAGCGGTCGCGGATACCATCGCTCCAGTTGTCGCCATTACCTCACCAAAGGATGGAACCATAATCTCTCGAAAAACCAAGACCCTCAACATCGCGGTCGCTGGTTCGGACAACGTGAAAGTGACCCGAATCGAGCTATACATCAACGGCTACTTGGCTGCTACCAGCACCTCGGGTTCGCCTACCTTCAATTGGTATACCAATAACGTCGCCAGAGGAACCTACAGACTGCAGGCCTATGCATACGATGCAGCAGGCAACATCGGCTCCTCATACCGAATCACGGTTTACAAATAAGAATCTCCTAAATTCAGTTTGTCCGCGCCCATCGATTCATGCTAAACGGTATCTTATGAATCGAATCAACGAAGCTCACTTTTCCTTCAAGTGTCCGATGAATTTGGAGGATATGCAGGCAACGGCTTAGAAATGAAGCGCGGCCTCGTCATTTCTGATCTTCACCTATTTTCTCCCCGCTCAGAGGGAAGTCGGCTGATGTCAGAACGCATGGAAGAAGTCACGCAGGCCGATGTGTTAGTCCTCAACGGAGACGTGTTCGATTTCCGTTGGAGCGAACTCCCCAATCAATCAGCAACCATCTCCGCAGCTATCGATTGGTTGATCGAGTTGTTAGAAAACTTTCAGGGCGAATCGATCCACTACGTTCTAGGCAACCACGACTGCCTCGGCACATTCACTTCGCAGCTAGAAGAGTTTGCCCAAGCGAACCCTGCCTTTTCATGTCATCAACATCGGCTCATCCTAAACCGCGCGCTGTTTCTTCATGGCGACTGCACGAACCGCAAAATGGATGGCGAGATGTTGAAACAATACCGCCGTGCGTGGAGCAGTCACAAGCAGCGAGGCAAACTCAGCAAAACTCTCTATCAGCTAGCCGATATCACCGGGCTTTCGCGGCGCTTTCACGAACAACACTTCCCCGAAGCCGCCACCGTGGCTCGCGTGGCGCACCACCTCGACCACGTCTTGCCAACATGGCGCGAGGAAATCAATGACATCTACTTCGGCCACACTCATCGACCGTTTTCTAACCACTCTCACGAAGGCGTTCTTTTCCACAACACCGGATCCGGCATCCGCGGTATGGGCTTTCAGCCACTGAGTTTTGCTGTGTGAATGTTTGTGATGAAAATCCATGAAACCTCTTGGCTTTGGCTGGGCGGTTCCTATGTTCATTTACGTTATACACGCACTATGAAAACATATCGTCCACTTCTCCGTTCCGTGTTTCTTCAAATGTCAGCCCTCGCGCTGCTGGCGCTTCAATTGCCGGCTCAGTCGGAAAGTCCTGTTCAAGGTTCACATACCAATGTGACCGATGGCCCACCCACCGGCAACGTCCGTGCCGAAATCGTCCCGCTTTTTTGGAAAGCTTTGGTAGGCGGATCCATCGTTTCTGTGCCTCTCACGTCGGTCGAATATTTTGGCGTGCAAACCTATGATGTGGATGGCGTTGCGCGTGTCCGGGAGTTGACGATCACCACCAAGTCTCAAAGCATGATCCGCATCTATCACATGGCACCACTCGGTGCCATTGCCGAGCATACGGAGAACACGCTAAAAGCACTGGGTCAAATCGCGGAGGCTGTGGCAGACGCGGAACTCAATGTTCCCGTGAAAGTGTTTCCCTCCACCACTCACGCGCACATGGTGGAATACCGAACGACCGAACGTACAGATATCGATACCCTTTACCTTCACCTCGAAACCGCAATGAAAGACTACCACGCTCGCGTTCTCACTCCCGCGCAACGCGATGGCACCATTCGCGTAGTCAAAGTCGGAAGCCAGGCGGAACCAAAGCAGGAGTAATAGACTCACGCATTTCCTTACCCGAATCTCTTGCGCCTGACGGTCCTACCTTCACGCGAACTCCTGACTGGCGCGCCACGCCTCAGCTATCAGCCTCTCCTCTTTCCCACTTTTCTTCTCCCCAGCTTATTTTGAGAGCCGAATCTAATAAATAAAGAAAAGGCTCTTTTTTGTTCTAGTGAACATCATTTTCTACTTGCCATCCCCGCCGGAAAAATTCAATTTCCGTGCATGGCTACGAAAACAAGCACCGACACAACAGCATCAGATAAACTCCAAGAGGCCCGCAAACGTAACCTGGACATGGCGATTTCGCAGATCCAGAAGGAATTCGGCGAAGCGGCCATCATGCGGATGGGCGACGAACATCGGGTCGATGTCGATGTCATTCCCACTGGGAACCTATTGATCGACCGCGCCCTCGGGGTAGGCGGTTTCCCACGCGGCCGGATCGTGGAAGTTTACGGACCGGAGTCTTCCGGTAAAACCACTTTGACCCTTACCGTCATCGCGCAGGCGCAGAAACGCGGCGGCCTGGCGGCCTTCATCGATGTGGAACATGCGCTCGATCCCCAATACGCCCGAAAGCTCGGCGTGAATCTCGATGATCTTCTCGTTTCCCAGCCATCTTCCGGAGAAGAAGCCCTGCAAATCTGCGAGGCGCTGGTCCGTTCCAACGCGATCGATGTCGTCGTGCTGGATTCCGTCGCTGCTTTAGTTACCAAACAGGAACTCGACGGCGAGATCGGGGACTCCACCGTGGGTGCCCAAGCGCGCTTGATGAGTGCCGCCATGCGGAAACTCACCTCCTTCATCTCCAAAGCGAAAACCGTCTGTATTTTCACCAACCAGATCCGCGAAAAAATCGGAGTCATGTTCGGCAGCCCGGAAACCACACCCGGCGGCCGTGCACTGAAATTCTTCTCCTCCGTCCGCGTCGACATCCGTCGCATCGGCCAGATCAAATCTTCCGACGGCACCGTGATCGGTAGCCGCACCAAAATCAAAGTCGTCAAAAACAAAGTCGCGCCTCCCTTCACCGAAGCCGAGTTCGACATCATGTATGACGAGGGGATTTCCTCCACCGGATCGTTGCTCGATCTCGCCCTGGAAATGGAAATCATCCAAAAGCGGGGATCGTGGTTCTCTTACGATGGCGCACAACTCGCGCAAGGTCGCGACGCCGCGAAAGACGTCCTGAAAGGCGATCCCGCCATTTACGAATCCATCGAAGCGAAAGTCAAAGAAGGCTTGGAAGCTGCGAAAGGTAAAAAGAAGTAGGAGTTCGCGTTCTCACTTTCTTTCTAACAACCCGGTGGAGCGCAAGCGAACCACCGGGTTGTTTTTTAAGGAGAAGGGACATTCCTGTCCCTTTCTTCATTCAAAAATCAAACCTCAACAACTTGTCCGTCGTATCTTTAGCGAAGTCGGATCCTCAATCGTCATTCAAAGCGAAAGACCAAAGCGCTTGGATTGATGAACTGATTTCCAAATGACGATCACTCGTAATAAAGCCACAGAGCTTGCCCGCCAGAGGTTGAATGAGATGGCGGCGGAGATCAACGCATACGGATTAGCGCTGCCTAGTCAAGCTTCCCAGTTGAATCTATGCTTGTCCTGGCTGGTGTCACAACTCTACGTTCGTCTGAAAACATAAAATCAAAGATGATAACTCGAAAGAAGCTTTTCTGTTTGGGTCCGTTGGTGGCGGCAGCCCTCGTTTGCAACTCGATGGACTGCCAAGCATACGAGGTGTGGATGGGAACTCTCGGGTGGCAACAGAAGATGCATGAACATCCTGAAAACTGGGCCCGTACAGCGGCTCTGGTCGAAGGGCTTAATATCAATTGGGCCCGCGGACAAGCGGACCCCGAGAGGCTCGACCCTGAGTTGAGGGACGAGGTCATCGCGTTGTTTTCGAAGGCAAAGTTCCATGCCAGTCAAGTTGTTCCCCACGGGAATGAACCGATAACGGACGAAAGCGACTGGCAACGGTCGTTCGATC
Source organism: Verrucomicrobiota bacterium (assembly GCA_040384845.1). GTDB lineage: Bacteria > Verrucomicrobiota > Verrucomicrobiia > Verrucomicrobiales > Akkermansiaceae > Luteolibacter. Next base: position 37,458 of record JAZKIL010000001.1, read on the forward strand.
GAGCAGAGAGCATGGGCTACAAGCTGGAACATCTGTACACTTACAATGGTGGGCAGAGCAAAACTTGGTCGGAGGGCGATCATCAGCTTTTGCGAGCTTGGCTGGACCGCGGAGGCCATAAGGATGTCAAAATCGCATTCAATGCACGCGCGGGCCATGGGCAGTTGGAGAGGCAGGTGATTCAAGGCGGCGGAATCGAGTGCGACTTGCAATCATGGAAGGACGACAAGGGCGGACGGCACGATCTTCTGCGTTGGATGGCCGATCCAGGCAACCCAGCGATGAAAGGTGAAAAGACGATCATCCATTGCCATTTGAATCTTGGTAAGGCAAGTGACCCCGAGTGTCTTGTGGACGTATGGGCAGCGGCACGGCTAATGGTCAGGGACATCGGGCGAGACGTGATGAACACTCCCGAACTGAAGGAAGTCTTTCGATCCGACAAGATGGTCTTCGCGTTTTTCGGCGGGAACTGGACAACGACCGAGATCACTTTGCTTCCGGAAACCAAGGATGAAAACACATACGCGGAAAGCTATACGGGGTTGTTGCTTTCTCTACTCGAACAGCGCGATCTGTTTGAAGGCCGATCAGGGGACTTTCCAAGTGATGAGCAGTGTAGGAGTTTCAAGAGGGATTCTGTACGATTAAAACCCTCAGAACTGAAAATGGGCGAACAAGGCGGCGCTGACCAACCCGCTACGGCTCCGGAGTTGAAGCCGGACGGAACTGAGAAACCTTAACCTGAATCGGACGTGCGCCCCCAGTAGCGGGTGGCAGGCCTCAAACCTCGCTACAACAAATGATAGCTCTAAAAACTACCCTCAACGGACAGCAGATTTGCATAGCTGGTGCGGAAGATTTATGTGTGCTTCATTCTATCGTGAATGCCGTCGGCAAGCTTGGAGACCTCACCAAACCAAGGGGAGATTCAGATGAACTGCCAGATATCTTCCTGTCTGTGGGCGGACTGACAAGGCGGGGGAATGCGGAAGACGAACACCTCCGCTGGACGGAGCATCAGGCCTTGTCGTTGGGCGACGAGATTCTAATCAAAGTTGTAGAAGTAAAAGAAGCAGACATCCCGATCTCAAGAATGTCTGCAAAACCCACCCACGAAGCCCACGACAAGCAAAGATACGAGAATGCGAGGAATACTTTGTTAGAGCTGAAGGAGAAGTATGGCGACGCGTTTCCAGAAAATTTGCAAGTCTAGGAGGCAGTGTTCTAAGATTAAATAAATATGGCCCACATGCTAATACCGCCCCCGCGCTCAGAGACCACAAAAGGAATTCTCTGGTGGAAGAAATCTACAATCGTATTTCATGCTACCATTCCAAATTCCGAGCAGGCGCTTAGCTCCGGAATTTCGATATTTCGTGCTCTAGCATCTGAGTTTCCCAATCGGAGGGGAATTGATTCCATATCAGCCATAATTGTCGGCGGGGCAGAAGCTGCCTTGCATGCTTACAAGGGTTTTACAAATGAGTCCGAATCAAACGAAAGAATTTCCAAATGGTTATTAGAGGAAGTTCCGTGTTTCACCCTTTCCTTCGAGACGCCAGAGGGTGAGATCATTCGTTCTCTGGATTATGAGACCGTTGATGGACAGCGGGTGGTATCGACGTCGAGGTCCATGAACGCTGATGAAGAGAAGTCTGCTAGAGAACGCGCGAAAGCAGGACTTGAAGAGCTACTGCGAGAAAAATAAGACGAAACGCTATCATCTAGCAGTAGAGACAGACAATTTAAATACGCAAACATAATGATCTTTCTAGTCGCCGCGATTCTGTCAGTCATAATATGCTTTGCGGGTATTCCAGCTGCCATAAACAGAGGGAACGAGGAGCATGTTAAAAACGGTCGTCAGCCAAATGCAGGAGTTGCATTTGCGCCGGACTTGCTCGTGATGATTCCGGTATGGTCTATCGGAACATGGATGCTGGATCGATTTCTTGGTCGCGATTGGGCGTGGGGTCTTCTTTTGTTCGTTTCGGCTGCTCTATTGGGATTGAACTTGCTACAAGCGCGTAGATCTACTCGTGAATATTTGTCCTTCATTCGCTCTCGATCTTCTGCCGTGTGGCCGTCCTATGCTAACGATTTAGTCGCTGCACAGTGTTGGACTCACCCCAATAAAAAGGAGCGGCTGTTTTTGATCGTGAAGCCAGATGGCACATACACCACGGATTATGAGCAATATTCTTCAGACACTTACGATAATTGCTGGATACCTTACGGTCCGAGTAGCATTTATGACTCTGAGGCTACAGCCATCAAAGAAGCTATCGCTGATCATCGTTGGATGGCAGATGTGAAACCACAAAAACGAGAAACAGAATAAATAAGGGCGACTGGACATCCCACCACCCCGCTTTAAGTTGAAATGAGTTTTATGACTTGAACTCCCCTCCTTAGTCGCGGCGCATCGCTCGACGTTGTGAAAGAAAACATCCTTATGACCGACGCAAATTTTTACGAACAACTCCGCGAAAAGCTTCATCAATGGGCCGCATCAAAAGACGGTCAGAAGTCGAAGTGGGTGGAATACATTCTCATCCTTCCGGATTTTGCTTATCTGTTAGGGGCGCTGCTTCTTGATCCGGAGATTCCGGTGAAGCACAAAGCCAAGCTAGGAATGGTGATCGCCTACATCATCAGCCCGCTTGATCTGCTGCCAGAGGGAATCATAGGTCCTGTCGGTTACGCGGAAGATCTGGCGCTCGCTGCGCATGTGATTAACCAACTTTTAAATCACGTCGATAACGCGATCGTATTGAAGCATTGGAAAGGTAACGGCAATCTTCTCGAAGTCCTGCGTCGCATTATTGGAGTGACGGATGAGATGGTAGGCGGCGGACTGTGGAAGAAGGTAAAGGCGATGATTCGTAACTGAGAGATTGTTGAAAACGTGCTTTGAAAGCCAGATATGTAATTTTTTCTATCTCGCCAATTGTGCGGCTACGCTTCACTTTTTAAATAATTATGGGACTTGATGCTGTGGAGCTAGTGGCTGCGATTGAGAAAAAATTTGGGATCACGATTCCTGATGCTGTGGCAGCGCAGATGATTACGCCTGCGATCATGATTACCTACGTTCAGGAGGCGGTCGTGAGGAAGGCGAATGAGTTGAATGAGAAACCAAGCTTAACGCATGAAGAGATCAGTGAGGCCGTGCGTCAGGTCATTCGGGAGCAATTTTGCATCGAGACGTTTCATGATACGGACGAATTTGTGCGCGACCTCGGGATCGATTAAAGATGCTCCGGCGGAGCTTTGTTCCTTTCCAAAAATCTAGCTCGATTTTATGAAATTAATCCATAACTTGCAGTTTATGAGACCGATATCATGAATCCCAACGCGTTTATCTTTTTCGTGATGACACTAATTGCCTTACCTGTGAATGCGGAAGATGGAGTTGTTTTGCTGCATGGGCTTTGTCGTTCTGCGGCAAGCATGAATCAAATGGAGAAATTCATTCGTTCTAGCGGATACGTGGTTCTGAATGTGGATTACAAAACAAGAGAATCATCTATTGCAGAGATCGCTGATCAGGTGATTCCAGAAGCACTGGGAAATCCGATCTTTAAAGACTGCAAGCGGATTCATTTTGTTACACATTCCCTCGGTGGAATTATTGTTAGAAGTTACTTCTCTAGAAATCCATCTGATAAACTCGGCAGGGTAGTGATGCTCGCTCCGCCAAATCAAGGGAGTGAAGTGGTAGATCGCTTGAAAGGCTGGAGTTTATTTAAGCTCGTTAACGGGCCAGCAGGAACTGAGTTGGGCACAGACGCGACAGCGACGCCTGTTGCCTTAGGCCCGGTGACTTTTGAGGTAGGCGTTATCGCTGGAGATCGATCAATCAATTGGATCAATAGCTCGATGATAAAAGGTTCAGACGATGGAAAGGTTTCGACTGAAAGATCGAAAGTGAGTGGCATGAAAGACTACCGCGTGGTTCACGTCAGTCATCCGTATATCATGAAAAACAAAGCTGTGATGCAGGCGACGTTAAATTTCTTAGAAAATGGGGATTTCGGTGCATTAAAGAAATGACCGCAAGGCTTACTTCATCATGAAATTCAGCAAGCTCCCGAGGCGTTCGCGCATTTGGTGGCGGGGGACGATGGAGTCGATGAGGCCGTGTTCTAACATGAACTCGGCGGTTTGGAAACCGGGGGGGAGGTTTTGGTGGGTGGTTTCCTTGACGACGCGTGGGCCGGCGAAGCCGATCATGCATTTTGGCTCGGCGATGTTGATGTCGCCGATGGTGGCGAAGGAGGCGGTGACGCCGCCGGTGGTGGGATGTGTTAGAACGGAGATGTAAGGTAAACCGGCTTCGCCGAGTTTGGCGAGTGCGCCGCAGGTTTTCGCCATTTGCATGAGCGAGAGCATGCCTTCCTGCATACGTGCGCCGGAGGAGGCGGAGACGATGACCACTCCGCGTCTTTCGGCGATGGCGGTTTCGATGGCGCGGGTGATTTTTTCACCGACGACTGAGCCCATGGAGCCGGCGAAGAATTTGAAATCCATGACGGCGATCATGGCGGGTTTGCCGTGGATGTTGAGTCGGCCCGTGATGACGGCGTCGTTCATCTCGGTGCGGTGGCGGAGGCCGTCGATTTTATCTTCGTAGCCTGTAAAGTTCAGAGGGTTTGCGGAGTACAAACCGGCATCGGTTTCCTCGAAGCTCCCGGGATCGGCGAGGAGGAAGATGCGATCCATGGAGTCTAGCAGGAAGTGAAAGCCGCATGGCGGGCAGACTTGGAGGTTTTGTTTGAGCTCGATGGCGTGAACCATGGCTCCGCAGTCCGGGCACTTTGACCATAGGCCTTCCGGCATATCGTCGCGCTTTGGTTGTTTGCGGAGAAGAGGTTTGCTGAAGATGCCCATGGGAAGATTGGATTAAATGGTTGGTGAAAGCGGATATCGGAAATCCTAGCCTCCTGAAATGGAGGCGACAACCCTGATTTCCACGAGGTAAGAAATAGGCGCATGGGGTGAGTTACCACTTGAAACTCATGGGCTAGGGCTCTAAGTCCTGAGCCGCATGGACCCACGTCACCCCTATGAGCAGCTCTCGCTCTTTACTGCCGGAATTCTGCTCGCTATCTGGTTGATCGGTGTGCATGCCCTGATGTTGGCCAAGCCGACGCTGGTTCAGGGCTACATGAAAAGGTTTCCGCGGGATGTGATGGCGGGGCAAATCCTCCTCGCGCTGGGATTGGCGTGGTTTTGGTTGTTGGTGGCGCCTGACGGGTTTGGAAAACTCAGCGCGTTGCAGATGGATCTCGGAGAATTTAATAAATCCAAGCCGTTGCTGCGCTTGTTGGTGCCTGCGGCGGTGATTGCGGTTGCGATCAGCATCCGGGATTTTCTCGCCGTCCGCGCTCTGGGACTTTGTGGCCTAATGCTCGCCGCGCCGCTTTTGGAATCGGCTTTTCTTAAAGATCCGGCAACACGCCTTCTGATCCCGATTTTTGCCTACGCGATGTTGACCGCGTCTCTGTTCATGGTTGGCATGCCGTATTTGTTCCGCGATGCGGTGACATGGGTCAGCGCAAGCCGCGGCAGATGGACCGCCTGCGGATTGGTTGGTTTGGTCTACGGAGTTGCAACCTTGGTTTGCGCGTTCCTGTTCTGGCGCGGTTATTGATTCACTTAGTAAATCGGTGCGCCTGAGCTGCTGGAATCATATCCGCTTTCCGCAGGAGCGGATTTTTCTGCCGTTTTTTCCAATTCTTGGCCTAACAAGCGGGTGTCACGGCCGATGCCGACCATGGTGTTGCAGGAGGCGAGTGCGAAAATGGCGGTGAAGCTGAGAAGGATAAGTTTCATAGACGTTTATGTTGAGAAAAGGTGTCCGCGAATACGCGGGATTGTCAACGTTGCTTTAAGGAGCGCCGTATTTCGAGAATTCCGTCTCTGATACTGAAAATATCTGCACGGAGCTGTTCGAGGGCGGCGATTTGATCGAGGTTTTTTTCCCCTTCGATGAGTTGCTGACATGCGCCGACGGCTTCGTTGATCCAGTTCAAGCAGCGCTTCAAAACCGCGAGGACGAAACCGGCCTCGGGTTGGTATCCACTGGAACGGTCGTTGAGCACGCCAGCAAGCTTGGTGCTGATTCGCAACAAACTGGAGGTGAGTTCATAACTCGGGCCCTCGTCGTTTTCACAATCGGAGCCAAGAATTTCGAAGGCGCGCAGGGAAATCTGTTGGGCGTGAACTTGCAGCGGATGGGTGTAATCTAACTCATCGTCATCGCGAGAGCGACCATCGTGGTAAAAATCCTCATCGCCGGTGACGGAATTCCAATCGCCGTCTTTTTCATCGAAATCCTCATCATCGAAGTCATCGCTTTCCTCCCGATCCGCCATCGCGCCGAGCAAACCATCCCATCCCATCACGAACGCTTCTTTACGCTCGGCATCAGGATCATCGATGTATTTTTCCAAAACTTCCTGGTAAGCATCTGTTAGGCGATCCGATTCTTTCAAACGTTCTTCCCATTCGAACTCGTTGAGTTCGCCGCGGGGGTTTTTGGGTTTGGGAGTTTCCGTGGCATCGTCGGATTCGCTACGGCGAATCATCTGCGCGAGGAAATCCCGCATGCTGTTCATGTTGGCGAGCTTTTGGGCTTCTTCGAGGTCTTGATCCATTTCCCAAACATGTTCGGAAATGCGCATGCGGTAATCTGGTGCTTCGATCAGGACGCGGCCGTTGATTTCGCTGAACCATTCCAAGTAGAGAATGTTTTTCCACTCGCAGGGAATCTCGCGATTCTGGCGATAGTACTCGGTGATTTGTTCCTCGGAAATTTGTGGCACTCTGGCTTTTTGCGAAGCGGTGATATCGCCGACGATGCCGTTCTGCTCGGTATCGAGCGAGTTGGCCTCCGAACAAACTTGGGGTTGGGGATTTTCAAATTCCAGCACTGTGCCAGCGAGGTCTCTCCAGCAATCGCCGTTCAAAGAAAGGATCAACGGTTCATCGCGGCCCGCGAGCCAGATTTTACCCGTGGTCGTTCCTTCGACGGTGTTGTCGATCATCCCGTGTTCGACCGCTTCATCCAAACGCCATGCCATGTAGAATATCTTTCAATTGATAAGGCGGGCGCGTCAAGTCATCGATTTCAGCTCGATTTTGTCAAAATCACGTCTTTGGACCTCTTGGGCCCGGTGAATTTCCCCAAAAAGTGACAGCCTTCAAAAGCGCCTAAAATCAGATGTTTAGCTTGTATAAACTTATGACAAGTAAGGAGAACTTAAAACCAGCAGGCTCAGTCTTATAGCTCCCGATTTTCTCCATCATTCCGAAATAGACGTGCATTTTTATTAAAAACCTGAGCAAGAATTGTTCGGTGCCACAGTGGTAGAGAAGGTCAAGGAAGCCGTTAGCCTCAGGAAAAAATAATTTTTGTAATAGATCGACCCTTGCCTCGTGAGATAAGAATTCAATTTATGAAACGTCAGATACTTTTATTTACGACACTGTTAGTAGCGGGATCTGCGCTCGCAGATACTTCCAAGAAAACCACCAAGGGGATCATTCAAATCGAGAATTTGAAATTGCCAGAAGGTGCGGTTCAGCTGGTGGGAGAAAAGGAACATCAATTCGTGCCAGCAGGCAAAGAAGCTAGCTTGTGGGTTTTCAAAGACGGGGTTCTGACCGCGTCTCCAAAATGGGACAGCGTAGTCACTAAAGCGGGGTATCGGGATTTTCAAATGCACATGGAGTTCAACGTGAACGACGTTCCTAATTCCACAAATCCGGAAGGAAATGGGAATTCCGGGGTGTACATCCAAGAGCGCTACGAGGTTCAGATTCTCAATTCGTTCGGCGTTTCCGCAGAGGATTACAAAGACAGTTATTGCGGCAGCATTTATAAAATCAAAAAACCAGATCAGCTCGTCAGCAAAAAAGCCGGTGAGTGGCAGACATACGATATCGCTTTCCGTGCCGCCCGTTTTGAAGGTGAAACCAAAACCGAAGATGCAAGAATCACCGTCTATCACAATGGAGTGCTCATTCACGACGACTTCGCGATTCCCAAGAAAACCGGAGCGGGCCACAAAGAGGGAGCAGACCCCGGACTCATTAAACTGCAAGGCCATGATAACCCCGTGCGCTTCAGAAACATCTGGATCAAAGACTTAAATTTAGAATAATAGCCCTAAGATCTTTCTCACTCAGGAGTTGATATTAGGGCGAATTTACCCATACAACGCCCCCCGACACCTTTCCGCGCATTACTTTTCTTATGACTGAAACCGAAATAGAGCCGGAGATGGCATATGAGTCCGAACCTCTTTCTCATGCGACTTTCCAAGCTCCGGCATTAGCGGAAGTGGCGTCTCTTTTTCCAAACTATGATGTTTATGGTTTGATTGCGTGCGGTGGTATGGGTGCCGTTTATCACGCCAACCAGCGTTCACTTGACCGCGATGTTGCGATCAAAATCTTGCCACGCGAGTTTTCCTTAGATGTAGAATTCCGAGTTAGCTTCGAGGCCGAGGCTAAAGCCATGGCAAAACTGAATCATCCTAACTTGATTGGGGTCTATGACTTCGGAGATGCGGCGGGTCTGCTTTATATCGTCATGGAATACGTTTCGGGCAGCTCCATTTACGCTGTGAGCCATGGCCGCGTCGTCCACCAAGAGGACGCCCTGAAAATGGTGATCGATGTCTGTCGCGGCCTCGCCCACGCCCACCAATACGGCATCCTCCACCGCGATATCAAGCCGAGCAACATTCTGATGGATGGGAATGCGAATCCGAAAATCGGTGACTTCGGCCTCGCCAGCGCTCTAGGAAAACAAGTTCAAGAAGGTGACCAAATTTTCGGAACTCCGGGCTACACCGCACCAGAGGTGATCGATCCGCCCCATTATTTTGATCACCGCGCAGATATTTTTTCGGTCGGGGTCATGTTGCATGAGCTTCTAACAGGAAAAACTCCAAGCGGAGAAGCACCTTTATCCGCGCTTCCTCTGACGATAAATCCCAAACTCCGCGCCGCGATCCAGCGCGCGACGAATCCTAATCCGGCCGCCCGCCACGCATCGGCGGACGAGTTGGCAGCCGAGTTAGAAAAAATTGCATCCATTCCCCATAACCCCCTACTCGCCGCAGCTGCGAAACCGAGAATCGCGCCTTCTCTGTCAAGACACAGGATGGTCACAAAAAGCAGTTCCTCATCTGCTCCTATTTTTATCATCGTTTTACTGATCGCGGCGGTCGCGGCCATCATCTATTTTGTAGTCCTGCCCAGTATCGAACAGCCACAAGCTTTAGAGACAATGCCGGAGGCTCAAAACACACCGAAGGCTCCGACGCCGCAGGTCGTCCAGAAACCCATCCGCAGAAAAACGGCGGCCCAAGAAGGCGTTAACCCGATAGATGATGTGGATGCATTTTTCGCAAGTGAAGAAAGCATCATGAAAGAGCGCATCGGAGAAGATCTGAATACGTATCAACAAGGGCTCCAAGCAAACACCCAAAAATTTGAAACCCAAGCCAGACAGGCGCTAAGTAAATTGGATGCCAAGGCAGCGGCCACGCCCTTAGCCAACTTGGCCACGTCCATGCAGGCATGGAGAAATCAAAATTATCTGATGTCCAGTTCCCTGCCTCCAGCGCTCAGCAGCATTCCGAGCGTTCAACAAGTTTTTGCAGAGGCCCAAAGTGCTCAAGGGAAATTGCGAGCCCGTTTCAATATGCGGTTGAGAAGTGAGCAATCCATATACATCCGGGGACTGAAAAAGCAAATCGAGCGTTACCGCGATGATAAAGACTTCGTCGCTATTAGCCTGCTTGAAAAGGAGCTCATGCGATTGAGTTCGGAGCCGGGCTACTATGAGTTTTTGATAAGCAACTGAGAACTCGGATTACGATTTCGGGTTTTTGAAATTCAGCCGCAGGGGTTTGCCTTCGGGCATTTTCACCAGTGCCAGCGCTTGTTTGGCCGTGACCAGCAATTCGTTATCGGATTCGCGCCGCATTTCAAACTCGCACCAGAAACGCGCGGTGGTCACCTCTCCCAGCCAGCCACGGATTGCAATCCAATCACCAAGCTTCGCGGGCCTGCGGTAATCCACTTCCGTACGAGTCAGCACAGGAAAAATCTGAGTTTCGGACATTTCACGCAGTGCCATTCCTAACTTTGCGGCCAGCCGAGTCCTGCAAGTTTCAATCATCCGCAAGTAAGCAAGATTGTGAACCACTCCGCCACAATCGGTATCGAAAAACATCACTTCTTCTCGTGTCACCACTTCGGTATCAGCTGCAGGCATGGGCATAAGGTCGCAAAAAAATGTCCTCGTCTGCAATGTTCTCTTGTGAATTCAGTATAAAAAGCACATATAAATAACCGCCGTATGAACTCTAAATCCCGAAATATGCTTCGTCATGGCTTGAGTGCTTGTGGCCTGCTCTTGCTGTGCACACCGGTCATAGCAGACACATTTGTGCCACCATCGGGGAAAATTTCACCGTTTCGTCGTGACCGTTTGCCTATCACTGCCAGCTCGATCATTAGCTTGTCGGATTTTTTAATCACCATGACCAGCGGCAGTCCCTATGAGACCGCGGAGGATCGTCGTGCTGTCGCCAAAGCTCTCGCCCTCGCCGTGGCTCTGAACCCCAGAAACGAACACGCGGGAAATTGTATTTCAAAACTCATCGAAGGGGAAAAACCCGACTTCGCCGATAAAGCTAAGATTTCCCAAGAGAAGAATCACATCTGGGGCAGTTTGAAGTGGTTGTCATCCCCCGAGGCTGGAGCCGATGGCAATCTCCTCGCCAATTTGATTGGGGAAACCGTTGCATCCATCTATCCTGCCGATCCCCAGGCCAGCAGCTACGTCAGTAAACCTGAACATGCAGCATGGGATGGCTGGGTGGCCGAACTCGTCATTTTCAAAAAAGATCCAGTCGTCGAACAGAAACCCCATATCGAGGACAAAGTAGAGGAAGAGAAGAAAGAAGAAGTGGTGAAAACCGAGCCGAAGGAAGAAAGGAAATACGATCCCAAAGCCGGCGTTATTCTAGATACGGCTAAGATTTTAACGGTTCTCAACATGTACGACAAAGAAAAAGCCATGTGGCAGACAAAAGTCGTGCCTCTGGAAATGAGAGGACACAACCATCCGAAGGATGAATTGGGAGAAAATCGTTATGGTTTCTTTGTCAATATTTCCGGAAGTTCGGACGATTTCTGGACGATGCAAGAGGAGATCTCCACTCCCTTGGTAAGTCGACTTACCGATCACCTGGGCCAACTCCCCGAGCGCGGTGAAATTAGAATTCGTCTCGATGGCGATGAAACCTACCCGTATCGTAAAAATCGTGGTGCAATCAGTGGTCCGGCCTTCGTCCTCGCCAATGCAGCGCTGAGCGGAAGCGTGCCTGATGGCATCGTGATCGGGGAAATCGATAAAGCAGGAAAACTCAAACTGCCCGCTTACTTTTGGCGCGCGCTCATGGAACTCGCAGAAGGCTCTGGCGGCAGACTCATCATTCCAGCTTCTGCGGAACCGATGTTTGTCAACTTGCTTGCTCTCGAAAAACCGGAGTTCTTTTTTAAATACGAAGTGTTAGTAGCTTCATCTTTGGATGAGTATGTCACGCTAGCTGGCAAAGACACATCCCCTCAACACCAGGAAATTTACAGTAAATTCAAAGTCATCAAAGATAAGTCCGCAGGCAGCGTGATGGGTTCTTATCTGACTAACAAATTCGTGCGCGAACGCTTGCAGGAAATCGTCAATCAAGCGCCGTACCATTTATCCGCAAAAATTCTCAACATCTACGGATCCGTCTCGCGTCCTCGCTATCTAACTCGCGAAGCTCTGGCCGCAGAAATTTGGCGTAAAATCGATGTGATCAGTGAACTCGCTAAGATCGAAGACTTCTACGGAATCAATTCTAACCAACTCACCAAGCTCGATGAACTTTACAAAAAAATGCGGGATGATCTTCGCGATCTTGAGCGGTACACCGACACCCGTAACACCGATCTGTTGAAAGAGGCAAAGGAAGTGGTGGCATCCGTTCGCGGCTTCGGCAAAGAATTCGAGGGCAAAGGCGAAATGTGGGAAAAACATGACAACATTGATGCGGCACATGATGCAATGGTGCATTCTAACAAAGAATTACTTGAAAAACTCACAGTGCTCACAGGTGATCCTTTGCCGAGGTAAGAAACTATCTTGGCTTGGCTCGCTGCTCACTGATCCATGTGTAGAGAATGACCCACATTGCCAATGCCAGGCCGAACAAGGGAATTTGTAGCAGAGTCGGCAGCGAATAGAGAATCGTCACTAACGGAATCCACACCCCCCAGGTAGCGAATAAGATCGGCACGATCACTTCTCGGTAATATTTCAGCGTAAAAAACCTACTGATGTTTTTCAAAGAACATCCCGAGAGTTTCCAATCGTAAAACCATGCGCCACTCGGCCCGGCGATGAGCGGATTGTAAATAAACTGATCTACGATGACCTTAGTAGCCACCACTTGAAACGTCGCCTCAGTGCCAAACCAATGCGCCTGCATGCGGTAAAACCAATCCACCGCCATACCTGTGCACGCCCAAAACGGAATAGTGAAGAGAAGGTTAGTGGCGTTAGATTTTAAAAACCGCCCCTTCTGGAACACCGCCAGCCGCAAAATTTCCGGCACCACTCCGCCTGCGATTGCCGCCGACAACGCCGAATAACCATAACCCCAGTTTAATTTCAGTTCCGCGAGCTGATTTAGCCAGCGCGTCGTCGGAGGGTAAAAATAATACCCCAAGACCAACGCCAACATAATGGCTTGGACGACCAAGGCTGGGATAAGGTTCGCACGCACCGCCCGAAGACCAAGCAACCAAGGCGCTTCTAATGGGGGTTGGGATGTCTCGTGTCTCATTGGCGCGGCCATCTGTAGATCATTGTTTCTTCGGGGCAATCCGTAATCCAGTTTCTTTGAGGCGATGTGACACGGCAGACACACAAGCATGGCTCCTAGTTCCTCAGGGGCATACAATAAACCAGCTTGGGTGAAACAGTGTGACGGAAGCGTCACACAAAAGCATTTCAACATCCGCTGAAAATATCCGGATCTTGCGCCGGTCATAACTGACTTTCCAAACAACAACAATAACACACATCCTATGAAATCTATTTCAAGCGCCCTTCTTGCAACGAGCCTGTTCGGGATTACGTGCGCCCACGCCGAGCATGGCGGCTTCCTATTTAAAGGATTCACTGGCGACACCCCAATGGACCAAGCATGGTCTATGTTTAACCTCTACAAAAACGACGATAACCAAATTCTTCAAGAGTTCAGCCTTCAAGGACGCCTTCATGTTCAGTCGATCTACGGTGAAAACGAAGATCAAGTCTTCAATACCGACGATTATAAAATGGCCGGTAACGATGAATCCGTTTGGGGTAATGACATCGAAGCTCGCCGCGCACGCTTCGGATTCAAATCCAAGTGGTTCCAAAACTGGAAATTCGACGGTATGATCAACGTCGACACGGACGGTCACGATGGCGATTTTTCCGACACCCTCTACAAAGATCTTTACGACCTCTACGTCACCTACGCTCCTTCAGACGCATTCAACGCTTCAGTTGGTAAAACCAAGGTGAAATTTTCCCGCGAGCAGGAAATTTCGTCAAATAACATCCTCACGCTTGAGCGCAGTTTGGTTTCCAACATCATGTTCCCAGGTGAGTTGACGGGTGCATGGGTCAGCGGTAAAGGCATCCAAGGCGGATGGCTCTATGAGCTCGGTGTTTACGGCAACGATCGCCAACGTGAATTCACTGACGCAAGCGGTGGAGCAATCGTTCTTGCCAAAGTCGGCTATGATTACGCAGAGCAAATGGGCTTCGACACAGCAGTCGCATCCATTCACTTCATGCACAACAGCGAACCTGGATTCCAGTCCGGTTTCGACACGGAATACACCACGGGTGTATCACCTGTATTCACCGAATCCATCGCGATTACCAACGACATTACCCAAGGACGTTTTGGACTTACCTCTGAGCTTCTTTATGGTTTCGGTTTCGACGGCATCCCAGAAGTAGACGGCGCTCCTGGTGCTGCAATCAACCAGGCAAACGTGGTTGCACTTAGTGTGATTCCTTCCTACTTCATCGCTGAAGGCTTACAACTCGTAGGACGCCTCCAAGTAGCTAACGGTGATGGCGCTAACAGCCTTCGCGTTTCCTCGCGTTATGAGCGTCTCGAAAACTCAGACTCACGTGGTAACACCTATGCATCTGCCTACCTCGGCGTTAACTACTACCTCTATGGTCACAAGCTTAAGTTGATGAACGGCATCGAACGCTCCCACCTGGGTGGCGGCGAATTCGACGGCTACACCTTCATGAGCGGACTTCGTTTCTCGTTCTAATATCGCTACTCTAACGGAAAATTAAAATTGATAAAAATATGAAAGTTATTTCTACACTATTAGTCTCAGCAGTCATCACGACTATGGCTGGCGCACAAACCCTCAGCTTGAAGGGTAGTGATACCCTCGGAGCTAAACTCATTCCTCAGCTTGCAGAGTCCTTCAAGGCCGCAGGTAACAAGGGCGTGAAATTCGAGATTGCTGCCGAAGGCTCGACCACTGCCTTCCCAGCACTCGCAAACGGCACCGCTCAAATCGGTATGTCTTCACGTAAAGTGAAAGAGGATGAGCGCACCTTTTGCAAAACCAAAGGTGTTTACATCAAAGAGCATCCAATCTGCCGCGACATGCTTGTGGTTATCGTGAACAAGAACAGCCCAGTGGCTAACCTCACGAAGGCTCAAGTCGCTAAAATCTTCACCGGTCAGATCAAAGATTGGTCAGAACTCGGCGGCGCTCCAGGCAACATCTCCATCTACACCCGTAACACTTCTTCCGGAACTTATAAAGACTGGCAGAAACTTGCAATGGGTGGACGTGACTATGCTGCTACCTCGCTCAAAATGGCAGGTAACGAGCAAATCGCTCAAGAGGTTGCTAAAAACAAAAACGGTATCGGCTACGTCGGTCTTGCCTATTCCAAGACCCCGGGCACCAAAGCCATCATCATCGATGGTGTTGAGCCAATCGAACCAAACGCGAAGAAATACGTCTACTCACGTGTTTGCTACCTTTACGCCCCTGATAAACCCACCGCAGAAGCCGCATCCTTCATTGACTACATCAAGTCATCCGCTGGTCAGGACATTGTTAAAAAAGTTGGTTTCGTCCAATACTAACTTCCGAATATTCTGCAAAGTATGTTGTTTATGAGCATCGTTGACTGGTTCAACGATGCTCATTTTCATTGCAATTCCTTTTCTCAAATTTTGACGCGGCATTAAAACCATGGCATCTGAAAAATCACCGGAAGAAAACACGGACCATCGCTTCCAACGCAGCGGTTTCTCGTATGAGCGCTTCATTCGGTTTTTCTTCGCCTCAAATGCTGGGTTAACCATTGTCATTTTAATCCTAATCATCGCGTTCCTTCTCAAGGAAGGATTGGGATTTTTTCCAGGATACCGTCGGGATCTGGAAACCTATCGCATCGCAGGCCTCGAGTTCGTTGATATTTCCCGCGATAACCTCACCTCTCATGAACAGTTAACCAGCCTACTCAATCGCGCTTATTATGCCGAAGTGAACGGCAAGAGCGCTCGTGAATTGAGACGCACCCAAGAAGCCAGCGCGCTTTACAACGCTTTCACGGATCAAGTTGGTCCAACGAGAGATCTCATTTTAAACAATCCTCAAGCGGAGACAGATGCCAGCACCGGCATGAAGGCCGCTCTTCTCAGCAATTACGAAAAACAACGGGAAAAAGCTCTGCTCAAACCTCTCAACACTCCGCATCTAACAGCCAAAGAGCGTAAGGAGTTGATCCAATCGCTCCGGACCCGTCCGCCAGAAGCCACGGACGACCCACCTTTAGTCGCCGCTCTGGCGCAAGAATTTGTTGCGGCACAACAAAAGCACTCCGCTCCTCTGCAGGAATTTCGAACCGTCATCGATGATTTTGAGACCGCTGGCTTCGATCTCGGCTCCATCGTCATGGAGATGACGGAGTCAGTGACTGTGACGAAAGAGCTGCTCCAGACAGCTGACATTCTCGAAAAAGATCGCAAGACACTGTTGGCTGCCGCATCCAATGAAAAAGATCCCGTTCAGCGCGAAAAGCTGCTCGCTGACGCGCATGCCGCACTGGCTGAGAAACCTGACGTCGAGACACCGATGACGGCTCTGCTGGAACGCAAGCCCGAGTGCATTGAACTTCACAAACAACTTAAAACTACGTCATCGGAAGCGTTTGCAAAAATTCCTAAAACTCTCAGCGAGCCAGATGCAAAACGTTTGCTAAGTGTCGCTCGTAAAGCATGGCCGGTTTTTATCGCGGATCTCGATGGAGCTTCTAATAAAATCAACGCGTGGAAACATACCGATCCCGTGCCGCTATCAGATGCTTTCATGTCGTTCTTGACCGGTAAAAAATGGGTTACCGGTGGAGAGTGGCAGGATTTCTATGGGATTCTCCCTCTCGCAATCGGCTCATTGATGATCGCTCTGGTCGCTTTGACCATTGCGATTCCGGTTAGTATCAGTGCGGCGATTTATGTGAATCATTTCGCCAAGCGTCATGAGCAGGCATTGGTGAAGCCCGTTATTGAATTTATTCAAGCTATTCCTTCCGTGGTTCTCGGCTTCATTGGCATCTTAGTCTTTGGCACTATCTTACGCGAAATTTCCGTCATGGATGCATTTCAATGGGTGCCAGGATTTCCCCTCGAAGAGCGCCTCAACATTTTCACGGCTGGATGTCTTCTCGCTCTCATGAGTATCCCTACGATATTCTCTCTCGCAGAAGACGCGCTCAACAACGTGCCCTCTGCCTACGCAGAGGCTTCCGAAGCTCTGGGCGCATCTCACGTGCAAACGGCCTTTCGAGTCATGATTCCGGCTTCTTTCTCCGGTATCCTAGCTGCAGTTCTGTTAGGATTTGGCCGCGTCATCGGTGAGACCATGGTCGTTCTTCTCGTGGCAGGAAACCGGATTAAGATTCCTGATTTCAGCGAAGGCCTCGGAGCCTTCTTCCAACCCAGTCATACGCTCACCGGCATCATCGCTCAGGAACTAGGCGAGGTTCCGCTGGGAAGTGTGCACTACCGCGCGCTTTTCGTTGTTGGCATTCTTTTGTTTGCCGTCGTTCTCGGCATCAACGCCACCGCGCATCACTTCGTGAATCGTGTGAAAAAGTAAATTTAACATCATGCTCGATCCAGAAATACTTATCCGCAAAGGAATGCCGAAGGGATACTTCAAAGATATTTTCGTGCGCATCTTGCTCGGGAGCGTCACATACCTCATCGTTCTGATTGCGGTATTGTTGTTCGCTAAAATCATCATCGACGGCGCACCCGCGATCATCACCTCAAAATTTCCTTTCGTAGATCTTGAGTTCCTGACCGCAAAAAACGAGACGCTCCATGTGTTTGACGATGCAGAAGGCACGCGTCACCAGCTCCCCGCGTCAAAATATAACGAGTATCTCGACACACATCCTGAAGCAACAATCTACAACGAAAAAACCTTTTCCTATTCAGGCGGAGGCATTGCTGGACCGATAGCAGGAACAGCGCTGCTTACTTTAGGCTCCATCACTCTGGCGTTGTTTTTCGGGGTTAGTGCCGCGATCTATTTGGCGGAATACGCAAAACAAAGCCCATTCATTCACGCAGTGCGTCTTGCGATTCTCAATCTGGCAGGAATTCCCTCCATCGTTTTCGGATTGTTCGGATTTTCCGTATTCGTGCTCGCGGTGCCTGTGATCACGAATATTCCATCGGATCGCTCATTGCTGGTTATCCCGCTTCTGATTAATGATTTTGTGCTCAGCTTCCAAGGTTGGAATTCCTCGCTCATGGCCGGTTGCGCAACTTTGGCTTGTATGATTTTACCCGTGATCATTACGGCATCTGAGGAATCATTGCGAGCCGTGCCCCAAGGCTTCCGCGATGCATCGCTCGCGATGGGAGCGACTCGTTGGCAAACGATCAGGAGATGTGTTTTGCCATATTCCCTTCCTGGCATTCTGACTTCATCTCTCCTAGCGATCACTCGTGTGGCGGGTGAAACCGCACCTATCATGTTCACCGCTGCCGTTGCCGCCAAAGATGATTTCCCATGGGAGGGGTTAAGCAATCCTCTCGATATTCTATCCTCTCAAGTGCAGGCATTGCCGTATCATATCTACACCCTCGCTGCACGCATTCCTGCTTCAGAATACACCCAACGCGCGCAATACGGATCCGTTCTCGTATTCCTCATCCTCGTCGCAGTGCTCTCTTTCGGATCCATGATTCTCCGTGCTAAACTCCGCGCCAAACTCAAATGGTAAATCCTTCCACAGAAACAACCATCGCCATGGGTACTGCAGTGCAGATCCAGAACGTAAATTTTGCATACGGCTCCAAACAGGTGCTGCATGATGTGACCTTGGACATTCCCGCAAATCAGGTCACCGCGTTCATCGGTCCATCGGGTTGCGGAAAATCCACTCTGATTCGTTGTATCAATCGTATCAATGACCGTATTCCTGCTGCTCGCGTTACCTCTGGATCGATCCGAGTTCACGGCATCGATATTCACCGCGAAGATATCAATCTCCATGAGCTGCGCCGTCGTGTCGGTATGGTGTTCCAAAAATACAATCCGTTCGCAAAATCCATCTACGATAACGTCGTGTATGGTTTGCGAATTGCAGGAGTAAGAAAACGCGCAGAGTTAGATGAGGCTGCTGAGAAAGCACTTACCAATGCCGCGCTTTGGGATGAGGTCAAAGATCGTCTGCACACCAGCGCGTTCGGGCTTTCTGGAGGACAACAGCAACGGCTCTGCATCGCCCGAGTCATCGCCACAGAGCCGGATATCGTCCTGATGGACGAGCCTTGTGCCGCGCTGGATCCGCTGGCTACATTGAAAATCGAAGAGCTCATCCATGAGCTGAAGAAAAAGTTCACCATCGTGATCGTCACACACAATATGTCACAAGCCACGCGTTGCTCCGATCGGACAGCGTTCATGTATCTGGGCAAACTGATCGAATATGGCGATACCATGCAGATTTTCGAAACCCCTAATGATCCTCAAACCGAAGCCTACATCTCGGGCAAGTTCGGCTGATTTATCCTTTCTATTATGAACGATCTTCAGGAAAAACCAACCGCCTCCAAAACGACCACAACCGCAGTGGACATTCGAAACGTGTCGTTCAACTACGGTTCTACCCAAGCGCTTAAAGACATCACTCTGGATGTGAAACGTAACGAAGTCACCGCATTCATCGGGCCATCCGGTTGCGGAAAATCCACCTTGCTGCGTTGCATCAATCGCATGAATGATGAAATTGTCGGAACCCGCATCACAGACGGAGAAATCCTTGTCGAAGATATCAACATTCATGACCCATCAGTCGACGTGGTAAAACTCCGTCGCGAAGTTGGTATGGTGTTTCAAAAATCCAATCCATTCCCCTCCAGTATTTACGAAAACGTCGCCTACGGCTTGCGCATGCGCGGCGAACGCAACAAGGCTATTATGGATCAGTCCGTGCAAGAAAGCCTTGAGGCCGCAGCGTTATGGGACGAAGTGAAAGATCGCCTCCAAGAATCCGCACTCGGCCTTTCCGGCGGCCAACAGCAACGCTTGTGCATTGCTAGAACAATTGCAGTAAAGCCCACCGTCGTCCTGATGGATGAACCATGTAGCGCTCTTGATCCCATTGCTACGGCAAAGGTCGAGGACCTCATTTGGAAACTCAAACATGACTACACCTTCATCATCGTCACGCATAACATGCAACAAGCCGCAAGGGTTTCCGATAAGACAGCGTTTTTCTACATGGGGGGACTCGTGGAATTCGGTGAAACAAAGCGGATATTCTCAAGCCCAAGCATCAAGAAAACCGAAGAGTACATCACTGGACGCTTCGGCTGATTTTCAATTTCATTAGCAACCATTCTAACAACATGAGCAATCAACACATATTTCAAGAGATGGATCACTCCATGGACAACCTTAGGGAAAAGGTGCAACTCATGGCCTCTCTAACATGCCAAAACATAAAACATGCGATCCAAGCACTCCTTTCTCAA
Source organism: Verrucomicrobiota bacterium (assembly GCA_040384845.1). Taxonomy (GTDB): domain Bacteria; phylum Verrucomicrobiota; class Verrucomicrobiia; order Verrucomicrobiales; family Akkermansiaceae; genus Luteolibacter. The sequence continues at coordinate 57,629 of JAZKIL010000001.1, forward strand.
GATATCGATCTAGCACGCATGGTGATCGGGGATGACTCGGAGGTGGACGAGCTTGAGGTGAAAATTGACCAGCTAGGATTGGATATTTTGATCCGGTTTCATCCCGTCGCTACCGATTTGAGGGCGGTGATCACCGCAATGAAAACCGCGCACAACCTGGAGCGCATTTCAGATCACGCAGTGAACATTGCCAAGCGCGCCAAGAAAATCTGTAAATCTCAAACGCCGATTGATGCTATTATCGTTGAGCCACTATTTATCATGGCGGATAAAATACTCAGTGATGCGCTTCGCTCATACAGAGAGGGTGATTCGGAGCTTGGCCAAGGTCTGCACGCCACCGACAAAGAACTCGATGCTGCTTACAAACAAGTCTCATCATCACTCAGTAGTCGCTTGGAAAACTCAGGCGCGAATGCTGAAAATATTTTACACCTCATCCTCGTCGCCCGCTCAATCGAACGTATCGGCGATCTTGCCGTGAATATCGGAGAAGATTCCTATTTCCTCAGCAAAGCCCGTGACATCCGTCACGAGCAACGTAAGAACCAAAGCTAGAATAAAAAGTAGGGCCGGTGGGGTTTGAACCCACGACCAAAGGATTATGAGTCCCCTGCTCTAACCACTGAGCTACAGCCCCTTTGACGCTTTGCAACGTGCGGCAAGCATTGCCCTGCAGGATGGCAGGGCGCAAGGCTAAGGTTTTTGGTGAGGGAAACTTTTTTAGGACAGGACCGCTGCCAGTTGCTCCATCGATTCGATCACGCAATCCGCCTCCCTCAACCGCTCGCGGTCATGGTAACCCCAAGTGACGGCTATCGACTGCATGCCGGCGTTTTTGGCGGTGTCGAGGTCCATGGTGGAGTCGCCGATGATCGTGCAATCCTCTGGAGACACTCCCAACGCTTTAGCGATTTCGAGCGCGCCAGCGGGATCGGGTTTGTGTGGGAGGGATTCGCGGTTTCCTAAAACCCCGGCGAAATGGGTATGGGGAAAAAGTTTTTCCACGATCTCCACGGTAAAGGCATGCGGTTTGTTAGAAAGCACGGCCAGAGGGACGCCGCGTGCTTCTAAATCTGCCAGCAGCTCAAGCATTGAAGGGTAAACCGAAGTTCCGCTGGGCCATGAAACTGCGTAATCGGCAGCGAAATTTTTGAGCACGCTGTCGGTGAGATCGATTCTGGAGACAGTTGCCAAGGCACGCTGAACGAGTTTGACCGCGCCATCCCCGATGAAACCGCGGACGTTTTCATGGCTCTGCCCGGGAAGCCCGTGTTGGGTCAGCGCACGGTTCAATGACGCTGCAATGCCAGGTAGCGACTCAACCAAAGTCCCATCGAGATCGAAAATCAAAGCGCGCATGCATGGGATGGAATCAAAGTTGAGTGGCCTTGAACATGATTTTTCCGATGCCTACAATCCGGTGAAAAATATGCTCTGCATTCTGGTCGGGCTACTTTAGTTTGCCTGCGTGTCAGATGAGATGGTTAAAAAATCGCAGGGCAGTTCGCTATGGCAGGACGCATGGCATCGGTTGTCGAAAAACAAGCCGGCGCTGGTGAGCCTCGGAGTTCTTGGCTTTATCATCTTCGCCTGTTTTGTCGGACCGTTTCTGCCATTTGTAAAAGCACCTTCGACGATTGATCTGAAAAATGTCGTCGCTGGGCCGTCGTCTGAGTATTGGTTCGGAACGGATCAACTCGGCCGGGATGTGTTTTCGCGGGTGTTATACGGCGGGCAAGTTTCTTTGTTGGTAGGGTTTGTGGCAACGGGGGTTGCAGTGATCATCGGTGTCATTTACGGCGCGATCTCCGGTTATGTCGGAGGCGTCCTCGATTCCATCATGATGCGCTTTGTCGATATCCTGTTTGCTCTGCCGTTTCTGGTTCTGGTCATTTTATTCGCGCTCGTGGTCGATGAGCCATCGTCCAAATTCACCACATGGGTCATTGAAACGACCGGTTGGGAGCGGGATCGCGTGGCACCCATTACGACACTGATTCCGCTTTTCATTGCGATCGGCGCGATCGGTTGGCTGACGATCGCGAGGATTGTCCGGGCGCAGGTTTTGAACGTGAAAAATTTGGAGTTTGTAGAAGCGGCGGTTTCCTTGGGGCTAAGCCGGACGCGCATTCTTTTCCGCCACATTTTACCAAACGTGATTGGTCCCATCATCATCTACACCACACTCGCGGTTCCCGGAATCATGTTGTTAGAAAGCGTGTTGTCATTCCTTGGCTTAGGAGTGAAACCACCAAACTCTTCATGGGGCATACTCATCAAAGAAGGTGCTGATCGGATGGAAATCACGCGGTATCTTTTGCTCTTTCCCTCCCTGTTTTTCGCGACGACTTTGTTCGCCCTGAATTTCTTAGGTGACGGCTTGCGCGATGCGTTGGATCCGAAATCTTCGAAAGACTGATTTCCATATCACATGATTCCCCCCTTCATGAAGCAAACGCTCGACGGCTTGTATCCGCCTATTTGTGAGCTATGTGGTTGCGGACTTTCGGACGGGGAGGCGCTATGTGAAGCATGTTCAGAAACGCTGCCGCGCATCGTCAGTCCGTTTTGTGAAACGTGTGGTGAGACGTTCAATGGAGTGATCGATGGTCCGTTCGACTGCCCGAACTGCAAGGAGATCTCGTTTCACTTCGAGTTCGCGTTGGCGGCGATGGATCGCTGCGATGAAACCTTGGAACTCGTGCATCGCTTGAAATACGGCAAGGAAATATATCTCGCGGGAGCGCTGGGAAAACTCGCATGCGGCGTGTTTACAGATCGCAGATTCGCTATCGCTTTGGAGGAGAAATGGTTGTTGGTTCCAGTGCCTTTGCATCAAAGCCGACTCCGCACCCGACAGTTCAATCAAGCCGAGGAAATTGCGCGGGTTGTGGCGGCGCGCTGCGAATTGCCGATGTCAAAATTGCTCAAACGTGTAAGGAAAACCGAAACCCAAACGCGCCTGAGCCGCAAGCAGCGGCTGGAAAATCTCAAGAAAGCTTTCGCCTTGCGCAGGACATGGAACATGAAAAAACCCGCCGCTCTAACAGAAGCGCCGGGTGTGATTCTGGTGGATGATGTTTTTACTACGGGATCCACCGTAGATGCCTGCGCGAAAGTATTGCGCAAAGCCGGAGTGAAACGGGTGGCGGTGCTTACAGTGCTTCGAGGGTGAGCTTGCGATATTCGACTTTCATATCAAGTCCTGCATGCACTTGCAGGCCGATGGGGCCTTTTTCGATCGAAGTTTCCGACGTGTATTCCATCACCTTCGTGCCGTTCAGCTCAACCGTATAAACGTTGCCTTTGGCAGTGATTTTCATGCGGTTCCATTCACCTTCTTTGAGGAGCTTGGCCACGCCTTCCGCTTCCGCTGGATAGCTTTTTTTAGAGGCGATATAAGGCGAGCCGGTCATGTCGCGTTTGAGAGATCCGGAAACACCGATCTGAATTTGATCGTTTTCCTGACGGAGAAACACCCCCGAATCGATCCTTCCACTGAATCGGAATTCCGTTTCGAAAACGAAATTGGTGAATTCTTTTTCCGTCCACAAGATCGAGGCTTTTTTTTCAGGGCCATTGTGAGCGACAAGAATTTCGTCCTTCACGCTCCATGCCGGGAATCCCGTGACTTTCCATCCGGTGAGATCTTTGCCGTTGAAAAGCGGCTCGGGAGCGGCCTGGGATAACAAGGTAGTGGCGAATAGAACGAGTGTGGGAATTTTCATAATGGATCGGGTTTCGTCAGTTTACGAACACTGAAGATGCAAGCTATCAGACAAATGGCGAGCGCCGCTAAGGGCAGCATCCCTGATTTGAGATCGGCGCCGATGAGCCACGGATGCATTGAAGATTCCGGGTTGATGCGCTGAGTGATAGAAAAGGTTTTCAACGCAAAGACGAGACCTGCGTGTAGGCCGATGGGGAACCACAGCGAGCGCGTGCGCGTGCGGGTGTAGGCAAGGATCAAGCCGAGCAGCGTAAGGGTTGCGAAGTCCGTGACAAAAAATAATGGATTGGTGAAATGTCCGAGCGTGCTGCCAAGAATTTCAAATCCGGAATGCCATGCAGTCGGGTCTGAAATGGCGGTGTCTGCGGAAGGCTTGAGGAAATGCACGAAGGAAAACATCAGCGAGCTGCCTATCCATGCGCTCCACACCGAATAAGCACGCAGCCAGAGCCCTAACAGAAGACCGCGGAAAAGGAGTTCTTCGATGATCCCTGCGCCCAGCGCTGGGACAAGGGCTTTTGAGAGTAATTTGGAAAACGAGAAGGCCTTACCATTGGGGGTGCTCACGCCGGTGAAATGAAAAATGAGCGCGAGCCCGCCGAGGGCGAGTGCACCGATCAATAAGCCGCAAGCAAGATGGAGGAAGCGATTCCCCCAACTGAGTTTCCGCAGCTCATAACGGCCAGGATCGTCATTTTTGGGAATGCGTCTTACACGGCGAATCAGAAATGGCAGCAAAACCAATGCAGAGATAAGCAGGCAACGGCTGAAATACCGATCAAGCTTCGCGCGATCTGCAGAGCCGGCGAGGGATTCGAGCCAGCTTGGGTAGTCCACAGTCTTCGCGTTTTCTGCAAACGTTTTCCCTGCATCGTAGAGATGCGGAGTGAACAACGCGGCGAGGAACAAAGCAGCAACCAACCACAATACAATCGCGCCTGCTTCTGACTTTAGGAAACGCATTACTTAGATTTTTGTTGGGCGAGAAACCAGCGGATGACTTCGATGTCAGAATAAGTCTGTGTCCATGAATTATGACCGACGCCGGGATAAAGCGTTAATTTCGCTTCGGATCCGGCTTTTTTCAAAGCATCAAACATGTTCTGACTACCTGCTGGAGCTACGACATTGTCGGCATCTCCGTGGAAAATCCAGATCGGCACATCTTTGAATTCTTTGACAGTATCTGGGCTGCCACCACCGCAGATCGGGATAGCAGCAGCGAAGAGATCCGGTTCTTTCGCGAGCGCGGACCAAGTTCCGAAACCGCCCATGGAAAGACCCGTGATGTAAATGCGCTTGGGATCGACGGCTTGCTGCTTGGTCGTTTCTTCCACAAGGCTCAGTATATGATCTAACAGCGATCTTGGATCTTTGGGATTGGTTGGGCGTTTATTTGCGTCTTCCCACCGTGCATCTTTTGGGCATTGTGGAGCGATTAAAAATATTGGCTGACCGAGCTTCTCCGTGTTTTGAAGTATGGCGTTCACTCCATGTTTCAACTGAGCCTCGTTGTCGTTGCCCCGTTCGCCCGCGCCATGCAGAAAAAGCACGAGCGGATATTTCTTTCCGCTCTCAAGTTTGGCCGGAGCAGAGTAGCGATAAAGCACTTCTGGCCCGTCTTTGGGCGTAAATTTTTTTGCTTCAGGTTCAACGGCAACAGCACTTACTAGAGTGAGTAGTAGGACTAGAAGAGGTTTCATAGGAAGGTTTAGATGGTTTCTGATCCGAAATAAGGCACCAACGCAGGGGGGATTTTGATCGAGCCGTCGGGTTGTTGGCATTGTTCTAACAGCGCGACGTAAAGTCTTGGCAAGGCGGTCCCAGAGCCGTTGAGAGTGGCAGGGAAACGGTTTTTACCTTCTTTGTCTTTAAAGCGAAGTTTCATGCGGCGTGCTTGGTAATCGCCGAAGCATGAGCAGCTTGAAACCTCCAGATACTTGCCGTGGCCGGGAGCCCAAACTTCGATGTCATAGGTTTTCGCGGACGACTGTCCGACATCGCCAGTGCACAGCTCGATGACTCGGTAATGCAGGCCGAGCTTTTGCAAAATGCTTTCGGCATGGCCGGTGAGTTCTTCGAGAACTTGAAATCCGGTTTCTGGCTCCACCACTTGCACGAGCTCCACTTTATCGAACTGATGCATGCGGATGATGCCTTTGTTGTCGCGACCAGCGGATCCGGCTTCGCGGCGGAAACACGGAGTGTAAGCGACTAGTTTCAAGGGCAGGTCGCTTTCCGCAACGATCGTGTCGCGGTAAAGGTTGGTGACGGGAACCTCAGCGGTTGGAGCGAGGAAAAGCGTGTTGCGGTTATCGGTTTCCGAAGGTTCGGTGCCGTACATATCGGACTCAAATTTCGGCAACTGGCCGGTGCCTTCCATGCACTCGCGCAGCACGAGATGGGGAACATTGACTTCTTCGTAGCCGTTAGCGGCTTGGGTATCTAACAGAAAATTGATCAGCGCGCGTTCCAGTTTTGCGCCTTTGCCGCGATACACCGCAAAGCCGGAACCGGAAATACGGATCGCATCCTCCCATGAAATCAAACCGAGCGCGGTGGCAAGTTCGACGTGATCTTTCGGCTCTACCAGCGCGGGTTTCAAGCCCCATTCGCGGACGATTGGGTTCGCTTCCTCGCTATCGCCAACTGGGCAATCCGCATGCGGGAGGTTCGGGATGTTGAGCAACAAATCGGTTTGTTTCGCGCTCGTCTCCTCGGCGAGGAGATCGAACTTGGAAATTTCATCATTGATACCGCGCACCTCAGCTTCGATCGCTGAGCTATCTTCGCCTTTGGCTTTCATCATGCCGATCTGTTTAGAGATCGTTTTGCGCTGGTTTTGAAGTTCTTGCTTGGAGGTCTCCGCGGCGCGGCGTGATTCATCGCAGGCCAAAACTTCATCGATGAGTTTCCAATGGTCTCCGCCGCGTGTTTTCAAACGCTCACGAACTTCTTCTGCATTTTCCCGAATGATCCTGATATCCAACATGTCGGCGCGAACTTTCGTGGATGGCGGGGCATGAAAGCAAGGCAAACGTGTGGGTCATCGCTTGTCAGTTCGATGGAGTCGTGGTGGAATCCCCCAACGTGCTTCTTCTTTTCCACAAACCCTACGGCGTGCTGTGCCAGTTTACGCCGGATCAACCCGGTCAGAAAACGTTGGCTGATTTTGGTTTTCCGAAAGGAGTTTATCCGGTCGGACGGCTGGACATGGATTCCGAGGGCTTGCTGCTGCTATGCGATGAGCCGGGATTCAATCACCGATTCCTCGATCCGGAGCAGGGCCATCCGCGGGCGTATTGGGTGCAGGTCGAGGGCGAGCCGGATGAAGCTGCTGTGAAAAAGCTGAAAGGTGGAGGCATCGACATCCAAGGACACAAGACCCGGCCGTGTCGGGTGGAGTTGATCAACGAGCCCGCCGTCCCGCCGCGCGATCCACCCGTGCGTTTCCGAAAATCCATCCCGACCTCATGGTTGCGGATTGAACTGGTCGAAGGAAAAAACCGCCAAGTCAGGCGCATGACCGCAGCGGTCGGTTTTCCAACTCTGCGCCTGATCCGTTGCAAGATCGGTGGGTTGGATGAAATCAAAATAGGCCAAGGCGAGTGGCGGGAGGTGGGTTCCGATGAGCGGAAGTTGTTGATGGGCAGGGACGGTTATCTTTAACCGTCCATATCTAGAAGTTGTTAGAACAAATAGATCGCAAAGGTAATCCGGCTCCCAGATATGGACTTTTAGGGATAAAAGTCCCTGCCTCACCTCGGCAGCGCCATCCTTGGCATTTTCACGAAGAAGCTGCCGAGCAAAAGTCCGCCGATAAAACCGCCGAAGTGGGCGCCGTAGGCGACGCCGGTTCCGCAACTGGTATAGCCCATGAAATCGAAAACTAAGCCGATGATTCCGACCATGGCGAGTTGACCCGGCGCGATGGGTCGCGACATCGGCCAGACATGAGGATCGGGCAAGCGCCAGCGCACGGCCATGGCGAAATAGAGCCCTTCAAATCCCATGACTGCGCCGGAGGCGCCGAGCATGGGGATGAACGAATCCGTATTCAACGCGATGTGGACGATGCTGCCGGTGATGGCGGTGAAGATAAACGTGAACAGCATCACGCGAGAGCCTAACAGCTCGACCGCCAATGCGGCGAAAATCCAGAGGAAGATCATGTTTCCGATCAAGTGTTCAGGGCTGCCGTGCAAGAGTGCAGCGCTGAACAGGGTGAAAATTTCGATCCATGCGATTTCTTGGAAATACCCATCGCGCAGGTTTTGCCATTCAGCGAGAACCTCGGTGGGAATGGTCATATATTTCCCGTAGAAGCCCTCGCCCAGCAGGACTTGGAGCAGAAAAATCAAACCCATCGCGACGATCAGCAGCAACAACGCGCCCTGAATTTTGAACAGAGACCGAGGTTGGACGAAACGACGCATGGATGATGCGATTAGGCGTAGCTGCGTACGGAAAGTTTCACGCTTTCGTATTTCAGTTCTTCTTTGTGAAGCGTAGGAGCCTGGCCGGGGCCGTGGTATTCCCATGCGGAAACGTAAGCGAATTCGTTGTCGTGACGTTTGGCTTCACCCGGTTGGGTTTTTCCTTCTAACACTTCCGAATCTTTCTCGGTGAACTGGTGCTCGCCACGGAAATGACCGCCGCAGGATTCTTCGCGCTGGAGTGCGTCGTGGCACATGAGCTCGCCGAATTCCAGGAAGTCTGCGACGCGGCCTGCTTTTTCGAGCTCCATGTTGGCGCCCTCGCCGGTTCCGGGGATGAGAACATTGCTCCAGAACTCCTCGCGGATTCTAGGGATTTCCTGAAGCGCCCATTTCAGGCCTTCTGCGGTGCGTTCCATGCCGCACTTGTCCCACATGACTTTTCCTAGATCGCGATGGAAGGAATCGACCGTGCGTTTGCCTTTGATGGAAAGCAATTTGTTGATGCGCTCGCGGACCTCACCTTCCACTTGGGCGAAGGCCGGATGCGCGGTGGTGACCGTGCCGGGTTTCTGAGTCGCGAGGTAGTTGGCGATGGTGGTTGGAATCACGAAATAACCATCGGCGAGTCCTTGCATGAGGGCGGATGCACCGAGGCGGTTTGCGCCGTGATCGGAGAAGTTGGCTTCGCCCAGCACATGCAGGCCGGGGATGTTAGACATCAGGTTGTAGTCCACCCAGAGTCCACCCATGGTGTAGTGGACCGCTGGATAAATCATCATCGGGCGTTCGTAAGGATTTTCGCCGGCGATTTTTTCATACATCTGGAAAAGGTTGCCGTAGCTGGCGCGGATTTTGTCCTCGCCGAGGCGCTTGATCGCATCGCGGAAATCGAGATAAACGCCGAGTCCGGTGGGAGCGACGCCCCGCCCGTCATCACAGGCTTCTTTGGCGGCACGGGATGAAATGTCGCGCGGTGCGAGGTTTCCGAAGGATGGATATTTCCGCTCAAGGTAGTAATCGCGATCTTCCTCGGCGACATCGTTGGGATGCATTTCCTTGGAGCGGAGTTTGGCAGCGATTTCTCGGGATTTAGGAGCCCAAACGCGGCCGTCGTTGCGGAGCGATTCCGACATCAGGGTGAGCTTGGATTGGTAATCGCCGGAGACGGGAATGCAGGTCGGGTGGATCTGGGTGTAGCAAGGATTCGCCATGAAGGCCCCGCGTCTGGCGGCGCGCCATGCGGCCATCACGTTGCAACCCATCGCGTTGGTGGAGAGGAAAAACACGTTGCCGTAACCACCGGTGGCGAGGATCACCGCATCCGCTGCGTGAGTGGAAATTTCTCCGGTATTGAGATCACGGACGACGATGCCTTTCGCGTGGCCATCGACTTGCACCAGATCCAGCATCTCGGTGCGCGGATACATTTTCACGCCGCCTTTGTGGATTTCCTTTTCGAGCGCTTGGTAGCAACCGATCAGAAGTTGTTGTCCGGTTTGGCCGCGAGCGTAAAACGTGCGGGAAACCTGTGCGCCACCGAAGGAGCGGTTGTCGAGCAAGCCGCCGTATTCGCGAGCGAAGGGAACGCCTTGGGCAACGCATTGGTCGATGATGCTGTTAGAAACTTCGGCGAGGCGATAGACATTGGCCTCACGAGAGCGGAAGTCGCCGCCTTTGATCGTGTCGTAAAAGAGGCGGTAAACCGAGTCGCCATCATTGCGGTAGTTTTTCGCAGCGTTGATCCCGCCTTGGGCAGCAATCGAGTGCGCGCGGCGCGGTGAATCCTGATAGCAGAAGCATTTCACTTGGTAGCCGAGCTCTGAAAGCGTTGCGGCCGCCGCGCCGCCCGCAAGTCCGGAACCGACCACGATGATGTTGAATTTCCGTTTGTTCGCCGGGTTGATCAGCTTGGAGTCCATTTTGTGTTTGGACCATTTCTGCTCAAGTGGGCCAGCCGGGATTTTGCTATCGAGTGACATGATGATTTAAAAAGGAGTTATTTGACGAACCCGAAGAAGATGGTGAGAGGCACGGAGATGAAACCGGCCCAAATGACAAAGGCGTATCCCAAGGAGATTTTGCGGATCAGGTCTTGGGATTTTTTCGAACGCCAACCGAGGGTTTGGAAAACCGAGCCGACCCCGTGGCTGAGGTGCGAGCAGAGCAGGGTCATGGCGAGGATGTAAAACCCGACGATCACCGCATTGAATCCCCAGCATTTGAAACCAGCGATCACCATGCCGTAAGCGTCATGGCGGATCTCACCGGTAGTGGCGAGGTAGCTTTGATCGATCATTTCCGAGAAGCCGCCGGCAATTTTCACGGTGAAATGAAGGATGTGGAAGATGATGAAGGTAAGAATCGTCAAGCCGCTCCACATCATCAGACGCGAGGATTTTTTCGCTTGGATGACGGTTTTGAATTCGTAGCTATCTTTGCGGGCGGCGCGGTTCTGGCGGGTGAGCTGAATGGTGGCAATGACGTGCAAGGTCACCGTGACCAGCAAACCAATCCGAGCGATCCAGACCAACATTCCGTGACCGGCTTCGTGAAGAAATTGTGCGTAGTCGTTAAATGCTTCCTGACCTGCGAAAATCAACAGGTTGCCAGTGAGGTGGCCGGCGAGAAACAAAACCATCACGATTCCCGTGACGGCTACGATCAGTTTTTTTCCAATGGAAGACTGCCAATAAGCAGTGGCACTGCGGGTTAAAGCATTCATTTTTAGAGTAAGTGGACGCGTCCACGCGCAATCTGGTACCGAGTCTTGAAAAACTCAAACTCTAATACCCAAAGTTTACAAAGGCACTTGGGTAATTTCTCACTCAGCGGTACGACCCTCAGCTTTAGCGCGTTTAAGGCGCTCGGCAAACGTGGGATCGACGCTGTTCGATGGTTGCTCATCAAGTAACAGCCGCCCCAGATCTCCAAAAAGTCGATTGATCAAAAGAAAAGCTAGGCTGCCCAGAGAAAGAATGACCGTTGTCCAGATGCAGCGGTTGGCCAAAACCTCACCAATGGTGCCCCATGATTGAAGAATCCCCGCTAAAGTGGCGATCGCAATGCAGATCGTTAGTATCCAAAATACGAATCCCTTGATCGTGTTGTGTGGTAAATAGCCCTTTTCGCTCATTGCTTGAACGTAGAAACTTTCGCAAACAACGTCCAGAACGAAGCTGGGGATTTGGGGAGGTAAATTTGGCTCAAGGAATGTAGTTTGCACAACGTGCTTTCAGCAGGTTGATCAGTTCAGGATCCATGTAATCGTAGTCGTCCGGAATGTTCAGAACCGCGATGCGTTTGCCTGCGAGTGCGGTCTTGAATTTCCGATTGAGACGATTCCGGTGCACCTTTTCCATGACGATGATCAAGTCCGCCCATTGCACTTGCTCTTCCGAGAGCGGCACCTCGGCATCGTGATTGAGCCCCGCCGAATCGACATCGATTTTAGGATGATCCGCGAAGATCGCCTCAGCCGTGGGGCTGCGGAGTTTGTTTTGGGAGCAGAGAAATAGGATGCGTTTTTTCATTTAAATCTCCCCTCCATTTTCGAGAGCTTGGATTTGTTTATCAAAGTCGGATTGATAGCAGGCAGTTATCCGGAATTTCCGGATAACTGAATCCTTGATAGTCTACACTCAATCCTCGCTCGTCACTTGGCGTTCCTCTTTGCTTTTGTGGCGGAGGTCTTTTGCGTGTTCGAGGAAGACGGCGTCTTCGCCGATGTTGCAGGAAAGGTCGCCGACGCGTTCGAGCGAGCGGATGACGAGGATGAGGTGGAGGTAGTCCTGGCTGCGACCGACGGCGTCTTCGATGCGCGCGCTAAACTGAGCGGTGACTTCCTTGTGCATTTTATCGAGCTCTTTGTCGCGCACATGAAGGGAGGCTCCGAGCGGACCATTGCCATCGCTATAAGAGGAAATGGCGTCGCGCAACAAGTGGTCCGCTAGAGAGTAGATCGGCTCGACCAAGGTGACATCGCCAAGCTCGGGTGAAGCGATGATTTTTTTCGCACGTTTGGCGATGCTGACCGAGTGATCGGCGATGCGCTCAAGGTTCATGGAAATTTTCATCGATGAAACAACGAGGCGGAGATCGGTAGCGAGGGGATGGTATTTGACAAGAATGTCCATGCCGAGCTTGTCGATGGAGCGCTCGAATTCGTCGATCTCATCATCATCCGCGATGACAGAGTTCGCGAGCTCCTTGTTGCGCTCGAGCAAAGCTTGGATGGCGCGCTCCAAGTTATGGCGCGCTTTTGCCGCCATTCTCAAGACTTCGCTTTTGAGGGTGGTGATGGCGTGGTCGAAATCCCGGAGGATGTGTGGGGAATTGTTCATAATGTTAGAAATCAGCCGAATCTTCCTGTGATGTATTCTTCGGTTTGTTTGATGGAGGGGGTGGAGAAAATTTTCTCGGTTTTATCATATTCGATGAGTTCGCCGATATAGAAGAAAGCGGTTTTATCTGAAACCCGCGTCGCTTGTTGCATATTATGGGTAACAATGACGATGGTATAATCTTTTTTTAGTTCACTGATGAGTTCTTCAACGCGGGCGGTGGCGATGGGATCGAGGGCGGAGCAAGGCTCGTCCATGAGAATGATGGAGGGATCGACGGCGCAGGTGCGGGCGATGCAGAGGCGTTGTTGTTGTCCGCCGGAAAGTCCGAAGGCGGAGTCATTCAAGCGGTCTTTGACCTCGTCCCAAAGAGCGGAGCCACGCAGGGCTTTCTCAACGATTTCATCGAGCACGGCTTTGTTTTTCTCGCCCAAGATGCGTGGCCCGTAGGCTACGTTTTCGTAAATGCTTCGTGGAAAGGGGTTGGATTTTTGGAACACCATCCCGACACGGCGGCGGAGCTCAACGCTATCGACTTCCGGATCGTGGATTTCGATGCCATCGATGTGGATCGTGCCTTTGCTGACTTTTGCACCGGGGATGAAATCGTTCATCCGGTTGAAACAGCGCAGCAATGTGGATTTTCCGCAACCGGATGGACCGATGAAAGCGGTGACCTGATTGCGAGCGATATTCATCGTGACGTTGTTGATCGCCCGCGATTTGCCGTAAGAGAAATCGACATTCAAGCATTCGATCGCGTTTTCGGTGATGGATGGGGCCTCGTTCATTTCAGCTAAATCTTCCTGTGATGTAGGCCTCGGTTTGTTCCTGTTTCGGATTTTCGAAAATTTGTATGGTCTTATCGTATTCGATGAGTTTGCCCATATAGAGGAAAGCCGTGTTGTCCGAGCAACGAGTGGCTTGTTCCATGTTGTGGGTGACGATGACGATCGTGAATTGCTTTTTGAGCTTGGTGATGAGCTCTTCGATTTTGAGCGTGGCGAGAGGATCGAGCGCGGCGCATGGCTCGTCCATTAGGAGAATTTCGGGTTGGTTCGCGATGGCGCGGGCGATGCAGAGACGTTGCTGTTGTCCGCCGGAAAGACCGAAGGCGGAATCGTGCAAACGGTCTTTCACCTCGTCCCACAGCGCGGCGTTTCTCAATGAGCGCTCGACGGTTTCATCCAGCTCGGATTTTTTGGAGCGGCCCGCCACGCGCAGGCTGAAGATCACGTTTTCGTAAATGGATTTGGCGAAGGGATTGTATTTTTGGAACACCATGCCCACGCGCTTGCGCAGCGAGATCACTTCGACGGATGGATCGTAAAGGCTGGTGCCATCGAGGCGGATATCGCCTTCGTGGCGGACGTTATCGATGAGGTCGTTCATGCGGTTCATGTTCCGCAGCAAAGTGGATTTTCCGCAGCCGGACGGACCGATGAGAGCCGTGACCTCGTTTTCCGGGATCTCCATATCGATGTTGAAGATCGCCTGTTTCTCACTGTAGTAGAAACTGAAGTTGTCGATCCTGACGAAGTCGGGACGAGGTGTTTTCTGGGTGGTATCCGTGAGTGGTGACATTCTTGAAAATGTTAGAACGAGCTGACTGCGAAGCGTTTTTTAAGGCGGTTGCGGATGAGAATCGCAGCGAGGTTCAGCGTGACGACGACGATGATGAGTAGCAAAGCCGTGGCGTAGACCATGGGCTTTGCGGCTTCCGCGTCTGGTGATTGGAAGCCGAGGTCATAGATATGGAAGCCGAGGTGCATGAATTTCCGCTCTGCATGGATGAAGGGCGCTATGTCATCGATAGGGAGAGAAGGAGCAAGTTTCACGACACCAACCAACATCAGCGGCGCGACCTCACAAGCGCCGCGTGCCATCGCGAGGATGACTCCGGTGAGAATGCCGGGAAGCGAGGCGGGCAGAACCACACGCTGGATTGTTTGCCATTTCGAAGCACCGCAGGCGAGTGCGGCTTCGCGTACTCCGCGCGGCACGGAGGAGAGGGCCTCTTCGGTTGCAACGATGACTACCGGCAATGTCAGAAGCGCAAGTGTTAGAGAGGCCCACAAAATCCCGGGGGTTCCGAAGGTAGGTGTCGGGAGTTTCTCGGAGTAAAATGTTTCGTCGATAGTATCACCGACGACGTAGACGAAGAACGCCAGTCCGAAAACGCCGAAGACAATGGAAGGAACGCCGGCGAGGTTGTTGACGCAAACGCGGACGATGCGAACGAGCAAGCCTTGTTTGGCGTATTCGCGCAGGTAGATCGCAGCAATGACTCCGAAGGGAGTTACGAAAAGGCTCATGGTCAGGGTCATCACCACCGTGCCGAAGATGGCTGGGAAAACGCCGCCTTCCATGTTTGCTTCGCGCGGATCCTCACTCAGGAAATGCCATGCGCGGCGGAACGTTTCTCCGAGCCTGCCGAAAAAGCCCGTATCGTTAGACCCGAATACAGCGAGCAATTGACCCGATTCCAAAGTTTTTTCCCGACCATCGGCGACGCGATACATGAGGCTCGTCTCCTTCATTTTTAAATAAAGCGCATCGGCTTTAGCTTTGAGGGTGTCGAATTCTTTTTGGAGTTCGGCGCGTTGTGTTACTGCCTGCTCTGGCGTGATGCGCTTGGCCTTTTCATCGAAGCCAATCTCTTCAATTGCGGCGCTCACTCGACCAATTTGTTTGCGCTCGATCTGGAGCAGTTGTTCGCGAATTTGGGTATTGGCTTTCAGCGTGGCTTCGAGGGATTTCGCAAACTTCGCATCGCTGGCCTCGATGCGCTTGTCTTTGGTCACGAGCGCGACGGGATGTCCGATGGCCGGGCCGTAGGTGAGGCGCTCGATCAGCAAGATATTTTCCGGAGTGCTGCGTGAAATGATGTCTCGTGAATCGACATAGATGAAAGCCTCGCCATTGAGATCTTTGTTCGCCCGGAAAATTTGGATTTCAGCGACCTCTTTGCCTTTCGCGTCCGTGCGCGTTTGGACTTCTGTGACGTAGCCGGCGATCATTTCGGTTTGATCACCGCGTTTCATTTCGAACAGCTCGATGCGTTTTGGCCAAAAAGATGCTGCACCTTTCACAAGGATCAGGAGGAACAGGCCGAGCGCCATGATGATTCCAATCGCCAGACCTCCGGCGGTAAGCCATACCAAGGGCTCGCCTTTCCGCGATCTGCCTGTGGTCGCGAATGCTGATGGTGATTTTTTGTCAGGTTTCGGCATGGATCAGACGAGTTTGTTTTTCTCACGCAGGCGTTGGCGGAGGATTTCGGCGATGGTGTTCATCACGAAAGTCATTGCAAAGAGAACAACTGCGCCGAGGAAAAGGGTGCGGTAATGAGTGGAGCCTTCGGGTGCTTCGGGGAGCTCGACGGCGATGTTGGCGGCGAGGGTCCGCATACCGGAGAAAAGGTTCCATTCGGTGATCGGAGTGTTTCCGGTGGCCATGACCATGACCATGGTTTCGCCGACCGCACGGCCGAAGCCGATCATGAGAGCGGAGAAAATTCCGGATGAAGCGACGGGCAGCATGACAGTCCAGAGCACTTGCCAGCGGTTCGCACCGAGAGCGGCAGCGGCAGCGGTTAGATTTTTCGGAACGTTGGAAAGAGCGTCCTCAGCGATCGTGAAAATGACGGGAATGACCGCAAAGCCCATGATGAAACCCAGCACGAGGGAGTTGCGTTGCTCGAAGCGTGTGCCAGTGGCCTGTGGCCACCAGAGATTGAAATCAGCGATCTGTTTTCCGGTTCCGGGTTCGGTGTAGACGAAGAAGATGTTCTCAATCATCGGGCCGCTCCACCAACCGATCATGGCGGCGAGTGCGAGAAAGGGAATGATGAGCGCCCATTCGAAACCGCCTGCGAAGCGGTTGCGGAACGCGAGGGGCATGCGGCACCAGAAATAACCTACGACGAGCGCAGTAGTTGGAATGAGGATGACCATCATCATCACGGATGGCACGCGATCTTCAAGGATGGGAGCGAGCCAAAGACCGGCCAGAAAGCCGAGCACCACAGAGGGAAGCGAGGACATGATCTCCATCGTTGGCTTGACGATTTGTTTCACGCTTGCGGGAAGGAAGGACGCGGAGAACACCGCTGCGAGCAGAGCGATGGGGACTGAAAATAAAAGCGCGTAAGTGGTGCCCTTGAGCGATCCGAAGATCAGCGGCATCAGCGAGAACTTGGCTTCGAAATCATCTGTTCCACCTGTCGACTGCCATTGATAGACTGGGCCAGCGCCGCCTTCATACCAAACTTTTCCAAAGAATGCCTGCATTCCAGCATCGGGGTGATGATCATCTACCGCGAATTTCTGTGCCTCGCCGTTAGCGGAAGCGACCCAGAAAGATTGCCCTTTCGCATCGAGTGTTAGAGCGACGGGATCGATGTCCAACTCGCCATCCCAACGCGTTGCTCCCGAGGTGCTGTGGCGGATGGAAAGTTTGCGACCTGCGCCAGTGATGAAGGTTCGGTTGCGTTGGCTTTTCGCAAAGGTTTTAGGCTCGGTGCCAACATTAGGAAATTCTTTGGTCATGCCAAACATTCGTTCTGCATCTTCGGTGACACGATAAAGACTCCATTGTTGTTGAGTGCCGTCTTCCGCTGTTAGAATGGTGGAAACACCGCCGAAGAGAAAATCCATTTCAGCGAGCGGGCTACCAGCGAACGGGGTGAAAACCTGCCGCTTGGAAACGCCGCTGCCATCCGCGAGCAGATAAGCGACTTCGCCTTTTGTATTTGCGACCAAAATGATTTGGCCGTCTTGGGAGGCGCGGATCATGGAAATATCGCCATCGATTTCAGCGGAAATATCCGTCTCGGAGAGCAGTTTCAGCGTCTTGCCACCGATCAATCCGCCTTTCATGCCCAGTCTCAAAACTTCCACCGTGCGTCCGGCATCCGTGCCGCGTTTGGCGACGATGACGCGTGAATCTCCGCTGTCGCCGTAAGCGATGTTGGTCACCGGCCCTGAACCCGCTTTCAGGGTAAACCACGGCTCGGAAACGATTTCCGGGATAACGCCTTTGGCTTCGCCATCTACAAATTCGCGTTTGTAATTGACCAAGAACGACCCGACCCGCCCATCTTCCAAACCCACAGCCACGCGGCTTTTCACCACATCGTAGGAAATGGCTGTGACTTTCAGATCCGCAAAACCGGGAATCTCCAGCTCGCTGCGTTGGTTGTTTTTCGCATTTACAAAAACCACTTTTGAGCCGCCGGAATAAAAGAACGGAAGCTCGCCCCATTCATCGACGCCGAGCACCAGCGGTGCGGTTTCGCTTTTCACGGTCGAGCTTTTGGTGACCTCACCGGAATGGAACAGGGGCACGACCTCTTTGCCGATGAAGTAAAATATGCCGAAAACGGCGACGATCACCGCAATCCCACCGAAGCTAATGCCCCAGCCCATCAAGCGGTCGAACCACAAGGTCGCCTTGGAAACTTCAAACCGCTTTGGGTCCGGGGTGAAGGGCTTATCGGATTTCATTTGGAAGGTGAAGAGCGGTAAAATGTCAACACACAGGCGGATCCTGCGTCAACCTTTTCAGCCGCGCGTATTGATTCCATAAGGATCTTCACCTGCAAAGCGCGGAATGTGACAAAATTGTCACATTCGAAGTATCGATGCTCCTGACAAGTATCGCTCCGTCTTATTCGACAACGTCTTCCCACCACGGAGTGAAATCGGGATCAGTGGCAAATTCAGAGATTTCCTCGAGTTCTTCCAAGTGTTCCGGCGTCGGATCCGCACCGTTTTCATTAGCGTGGAGCGCGTAGGTGGAAACCATGACGAAGGGCAGGAAGGCGGCCAACCATGTCGGCGCGTGGCTGTGAGCATAAAGCAGCGCCTCGTTCGGCCCGCCGAGGGAAACCATCTCGGGCTCTTCCATTTCCATGATACCCGGCATGGTCATGACCAAGCCAACATAGGGATTGGCTTTCATGGCGGTTTTCATCGCCTTATCGACGACTTGGAAATTTTTTCCGAAAAACTTTTTGAAGCCCGCGATGTCGGAAGGTTGCTGGCGCTCGATTTCGTCCATCCAGGCATCATCGAAATCCTCCATCGCGATCATGATCTCCAACAAAGCCGCGCCGTAAGTGAGATTCGTATCTGCTCCGATGATGCTTTCGAAACGTTTGAGCAAGGCTCTGGCCTCGGAGATTTGGTTGAGCACGATGTAGTCGTGAAGCAGGTAGCTGCGGACGCCCAGGTTGTCGCCGGAGTTGAGGCGGAGGATTTCCTCATAAATTCCGACGGCTTGCTCGATCTCGTCCGTTGCATCGTAAAAGATAGCGAGGTCGTACAAAAGACTCATGAAATCCTGAGCTTCGGTGTGTTCCCAAATCTCAACTTCAGGATCCGCCGAAGCGATCAGCTCCGCGTGCAGCTCACGACCATGATCGATGCCGATTTTGAGAATGGAGATGGCCTCTTCATCCGTTTCCGCGAGTTGAGCAAGGATCTGCCAAGCACCCAAG
The DNA here is from genome assembly GCA_040384845.1 of Verrucomicrobiota bacterium. Taxonomy (GTDB): domain Bacteria; phylum Verrucomicrobiota; class Verrucomicrobiia; order Verrucomicrobiales; family Akkermansiaceae; genus Luteolibacter. The sequence continues at coordinate 76,643 of JAZKIL010000001.1, forward strand.
CAATAAGGACTGATCACAAGCGCCTTGTTGGCGGCTTCTTTTAAAGCCGCGCTGCTAGAATTTTCCGGCAGAGCGAAAAGGATTTCCTCGGCACGAGAAACATGGCTGGAAATTTTGTCATCCATCACGCGTGGTATTCTTGAATGCTTTGCACCGTGAGCTCGGATTCCTTGAGCGAGCGGATGGCTTTTACTGCGGCTTCGGCGGCTGCCATGTTGGTGGCGTAGGAAATTTTCTGAGCGATCGCGGTGGAGCGGATCAGGATTTCATCGGCGCGGGACTCGTGGGTGGCCGGTGTGTTGATTAGGAAATGGATCTCGTTGTTCTTCATCATGTCGATGACGTTCGGGCGAGCTTGCTCAAGGACTTTGTAAACGCGGTCGGCTGGGATTCCGGCTTTGGCGAGTTTGGCGAGGGTTCCGCCCGTAGAGACAATTTTGAAACCAAGCTCATGAAGGCCGCGGGCGACGGAGATGGCGCGGTCTTTATCGCGATCAGCGACGGATAAGAACACGGTGCCTTCTTTCGGAAGCGGGTTGAAGGCGGAGATCTGGGATTTGGCGTAGGCCATGCCCCAATCCTTATCGATGCCCATGACCTCACCGGTAGATTTCATTTCCGGACCGAGCACGATGTCGATGCCAGGGAAGCGGTTCCATGGGAACACGGCTTCTTTCACGGAGAAATGGGTTGGGATGATGGTTTCGGTGTAACCCATGTCCTTGAGTTTTTCACCGACCATGATTTTAGCAGCGAGCTTGGCGAGGGAAACGCCGGTGGCTTTCGAGACAAACGGCACGGTGCGGGAGGCACGTGGGTTGACCTCGATGACGTAGAGTTCCTCGTCTTTCACGGCGAACTGGATGTTCATCAAACCGCGAACTTCCAACTCGCGAGCGAGATCCTTGGCGGCTTTATCGATTTGGGCTTTGATGTTGTCCGAGATCGAGAAGGCGGGGATGACGCAAGCGGAGTCGCCCGAGTGAATACCGGCCTGCTCGATGTGCTGCATGATCGCGCCGACCACGGAGGTCTCGCCATCGCTGATGCAATCGACATCGATCTCCATGGCGTTATCAAGGAAACGATCGACGAGCACGGGACGTTCTGGCGAAGCCGTGACGGCCTCGCGCATGTAGGTGGAGAGTTCGGAATCGCTGTAAACGATCATCATCGCGCGGCCACCGAGAACGAACGACGGCCTGACGAGAACCGGGTAGCCGATGCGGTTCGCGACGGCGATGGCCTCGGCTTCGTTGGTGGCGGTCCCGGCTTCGGCTTGTTTGAGATTGAGTTTGTCTAACAGCGCGGAGAAGAACTTGCGGTCCTCGGCCTGTTCGATGGACTTCGGTGAGGTTCCGATGATGGGGACGCCGTGGCGTTCGAGATCGGCAGCGAGGTTGAGAGGAGTTTGGCCGCCGAACTGGACGATCACACCGTAAGGCTTTTCCTGATCGCAGATGTTGAGTACGTCTTCGAGGGTGAGAGGTTCGAAGAAAAGTTTGTCCGAGGTATCGTAGTCGGTGGAAACCGTTTCGGGGTTGGAGTTGACCATGATGGTCTCGTAGCCGAGCTCTTTGAGCGCGAAGGCGGCGTGGACGCAGCAGTAATCGAACTCGATGCCTTGGCCGATTCTGTTAGGTCCGCCGCCGAGGATGATGATTTTCTTTTTGTCCGACTGGCGGGCTTCGTTTTCATCGCCGTAGGTCGAGTAGAAATACGGGGTGTAGGCTTCGAACTCAGCGGCGCAGGTATCGACAAGGCGGTAGGTCGGGATGATTTTCTTGGATTTGCGCTCGGCGCGGACTTCGTCTTCGGAGGTGCCTTTGGCTTTGGCGATCTGACGATCTGAGAATCCAAGTTTCTTAGCTTGTTTGAGATCGAGGGTGTCGAGGTTTTTGCCTTCTTCCGCAATCTGTTGGAGATGGCGCAGGAACCATGGATCGATCTTGGTAGCGTCATGAACTTCATCGAGCGTCCAGCCTTCGACGAAAGCGGTTTGCAGCCAGAAAATGCGTTCTGCGTTGGGGATTTGGAGCTTGCGGGTTATTTCGTCTTTGGTTGGCGCTTTGGCGTCCTTGTTGTCGAAGCCGAAGCCCCAGCGTCCGGTTTCGAGAGAGCGCAAGCATTTCTGCATGGACTCTTTGAACGTGCGGCCGATGGACATCGCCTCGCCGACGGATTTCATGGAAGTGGTGAGTACTGGATTTGCAGTAGGAAACTTCTCGAAGGTGAAGCGTGGAATCTTGGTGACTACGTAATCGATGGTGGGCTCGAAGGATGCGGGAGTCTCGCGGGTGATGTCGTTCGGTAATTCATCAAGGGTGTAACCGACTGCGAGTTTCGCGGCGATTTTTGCGATGGGGAATCCGGTTGCTTTGGAAGCGAGTGCGGATGAGCGGGAGACGCGCGGGTTCATCTCGATGACGATCATACGGCCGGTTTTCGGATCGGTGGCGAACTGGATGTTGGAGCCGCCGGTTTCGACGCCGATCTCGCGGATCACGGCGAACGATGCGTCGCGCATGATTTGGTATTCGCGATCTGTTAGGGTTTGGATCGGCGCGACGGTGATGGAATCTCCGGTGTGCACGCCCATGGGATCGAGGTTTTCGATGGAGCAGATGACCACGCAGTTGTCAGCGCGATCGCGCATGACTTCCATTTCGAATTCTTTCCAGCCTAACAAAGATTCATCGATGAGAACTTCTGAAACGGGGGAGAGATCGAGGCCGCGGTGGACAATTTCCTCGAACTCTTCTTTGTTGTAAGCGATGCCGCCACCTTGGCCGCCGAGGGTGAATGCGGGGCGGACGATGAGTGGAAGTGTGCCGATTTCATCAGCGACTTTTTTCGCTTCTTCCATGGTGCGAGCGATTCCGGAGCGCGGCATATCGAGGCCGATTTTCTCCATCGCTTCTTTGAAAAGATGGCGGTCTTCGCCTTTATCGATTGCTTCGGCATTCGCGCCGATCATGCGCACGCCGTATTTTTCGAGGACCCCGGATTTGAAAAGGGACATCGAGGTGTTGAGCGCGGTTTGGCCACCGAGGGTGGGGAGAAGCGCATCGGGTTTCTCGCGGATGATGATTTTTTCGACAACTTCGGGAGTGATTGGCTCGATGTAGGTGCGGTGCGCGAACTCCGGATCGGTCATGATCGTGGCGGGGTTGGAGTTCACCAAAATGACTTCGTAACCTTCTTCTTTGAGAGCTTTGCAGGCTTGGACACCGGAGTAATCGAATTCGCAGCCTTGGCCGATAACGATGGGGCCGGAGCCGATGACGAGAATTTTGCGGATTGAGGTGTCTTTAGGCATGTTGCGCGGGCGAGTTGGTTAAACTTTCAGGGGTGTGACAGGGGATCGCCAAATTGTAAAGGCGAGTTGCGAAACATTTCCAGAAAATGGAAAAAAGTGCGTTTCTACCGGCGCTCGGCGAGTTTGAAGTTGTATTGGATGGATCTGCGTAGGGCGTCCATCACATCAATCAATCCGCCGTGATCTTTACCGGCCTCTTTGCATGCGCGATCGTTTGGAGCGTTCAGGCTCACGTGGCGTCCGATATCTGAGTAGAGCTGGCGCATTTGTGAATTGAGCGAGTTGAGTTGCGCGCGCCTTGCGGAAATCTGTTGATTGGCATCGCCGATGTATTGGGAATTCTCAGTGGCTTGGGATTTTCCGTGTTGTTTGCGCTCGTTCGCCGATTCCTCGATTTCCTGAATTCTGGCGTTAGCGGACGCAATATCGTTTGCGATTTCGTCTCTGCGATCTTTGAGTTGTTCGAAATCGGCGCGAATCTCTGCCAAGCGTGAGGAGGTTTTTTCGATTTCCGGAAGCATCGCGCCTTCTTTCCTTAAAACATCCTGTTTGATTTTCAGCCCATTGTAATTGCGGTGAACCTCGCGTGCTTTGGCAACGATGATGTCGCGCTCCCGTGTCAGCGTATCGAGTTGTGAGAGAAGTTGTTTGCGTGCATCGGTGAGATCCTGAATGGAATCTTTGGCCGTTTTCCAACCTTCCGCGCGCTGCTGGTGGGTTTCTTCAAATTTCCCCTGGATCTGATCGATTTCTTTGGAAACTCGGTCATGGTCTTTCGCGAATTTCCTTAGATTCCAATACTCCATCGAGAGCGCTTCGATATTCTCGGTTTTACGCCAGATAGCTTCGCCCAGAAACGTTTCCGCTTCTTTGAGTAAATGCGCTTCGCTTGCGGCCTGCCCCAAACGAACATTTTTCCTCAAGTAGCCAAAGCGGCTCGCGATGCACAAAAGGAAATATTTCGATGGGGTCATGGATGACTATCTTTTCACGAGCGTTTTGAGATGATCAATGACGCTCATGTCATCCAAAGTTGTGACGCTGCCTGAAATGGTGCCGGTGGTGACGAGCTCTTTGAGGAGACGACGAATGATTTTACCGGAGCGGGTTTTTGGGAGGGCTGGTGTGAAATAGATATCGTCGGGTTTGGCGATGGCGCCGATGACGTGGCCGACGTGATTGCGGAGTTCGTTTTCGAGTTCCGGAGTAGCGTCGTAACCCATTTTCAAGCTAACGAACGCGGCGACGGCCTGACCTTTCAAATCGTGAGGGCGACCGACCACTGCGGCTTCCGCGACGGCGGGGTGAGCAACGAGAGCGGATTCGATTTCGGCAGTGCCGAGGCGGTGGCCGGAAACGTTGAGCACGTCGTCGAGGCGACCGATGATCCAGAAGTTGCCCTTTTTATCGCGGCGTGCGCCGTCGCCGGCGGTGTAGATTCCCGGGTAGTCCGAGAAATAGGTTTTTTTGAAACGTGCTTTGTCGCCGTAGATCGTGCGGGTCATGGATGGCCATGGTTTGCGGATCACGAGGCGGCCATCGACGTTAGGCGGGCATTCGTTTCCGGCATCATCGAGGATGGCGGCATCGATTCCGAAAAACGGTCGGGTGGCGGTGCCGGGAACGCAAGAGGTCGCGCCGGGGATAGGTGAAATGAGGATGGCGCCGGTTTCGGTTTGCCACCAGGTATCGACGATGGGGCAGCGGCTGCCACCGATTTTTTCATGATACCAATGCCATGCTTCCGGGTTGATCGGTTCGCCGACGGAACCTAACAAGCGCAGCGAGGAGAGATCGTATTTTTCAGGAAACGCATCGCCGGCTTTGATGAACGCACGGATGGCGGTTGGCGCGGTGTAGAAAATGGTGACGCGGTGTTGCTCGATCATTTTCCAGAAACGGCCAAAATCCGGCTCGTTCGGCGCGCCTTCATACATGACCTGGGTGGCACCGTTGGCGAGCGGTCCGTAAACGATGTATGAGTGGCCGGTGATCCAGCCGACATCGGCGGTGCACCAGTAAACATCCTCATCGCGCATATCGAAGATGTATTTGCAGGTGGAGTAAGTACCGGTGAGGTAACCGCCGGAAGTGTGGAGGATGCCTTTTGGTTTTCCGGTGGAGCCGGAGGTGTAGAGGATGAAAAGGGGATGCTCGGAATCGAAACCTTTCGGTTCGTGTTTAGCTGAAGCGGTTGCCATTTCCTCGTGCCACCAGAGATCGCGTTTCGGGGTCATGGAAACTTCGTTTCCGGTGCGGTTGACGACGAAGATGTTTTTGACCTTGGAGTATTTTTTCAGCGCTTCATCGACAGCGGGTTTGAGCGGGATGACTTTTCCACGACGCCAACCACCATCTGCGGTGATGACGGCAGTGGCTCCGGAGTCCTCAAGGCGATCTAGAATGGCCTCGGACGCGAAACCGCCGAAAACCACATTGTGCACTGCACCGATGCGGGCGCAGGCGAGCATGGCGACTGCGGCTTCCGGAATCATCGGCATGTAGATGAGCACGCGATCCTTGGCTTTCACGCCGCGGGCGAGAAGCACGTTGGCGAACTGGCAAACTTCGCGATGAAGTTGGGCGTAAGTGATGGTGCGGGTATCGCCGGGTTCGCCTTCGAAAATAATGGCGGCTTTGTTGGCGCGCGGGCCTTTCGCGTGGCGGTCCACACAGTTTTCCGCGACGTTGATTTTACCCCCGGTAAACCATTTTGCTTCCGGGCATTTCCAATCGAGAACTTTGGTAAACGGCTTTTGCCAGTGAAGTTCCTTGGCCTCGTCTCCCCAGAATTTTTCCGGCTTCGCGATGGAGGATTTATAAAGCTTTTCGTAAGTAGCCATGGAGCCGATGCGGGCCTTTTTCGAGAACTCTGCGGAAGGCTTGTAAGTCGCGTTCAGAGCTGCGCTGTGATCGGAAGTTTGCTTCTTGGCGGATTTGGATTTTTTGGAACTCATGGTGTAAAGTGGAGGTGCAGACTAGAGAGCAGATTTCAACTGGGCAATGCCATAGTGAAATTGTGTCAGTCTGCTATTCGCGACGATTCCAGCACGCCGTTATTTTTTCAATCCGGCTTCAACCTCACCGCGCAGGCCTCCCGGTCGGTCAGTGATGATGAAATCGACTCCGCGCTCGATCGCACGCAGGGCGGGCTTGGAGTCGTTCACCGTCCATGTGGCGAGAATTTGATTTTCCCCAGCGATCTTGGAAAGCCAGTCCGCTGGGATCGACTCATGCTCTTTATATGCTAAACCGTGGGAACCGCTGGCTCTCACCTGTTCGGCGTATTTTTCGGCTTGGCCGTTTTTGCGGAAATCTTTCAGCGCACTCAAAAGACAGGCTCGGTATTCTGGCATGATAGCGCGGCATTTTTTGATGACGTCCGCATTGAACGAAATGATCACCACGCGGTTTTTATCCGGTTGTTTCGCGCGAAGGATTTGGGCGATGGGCTGGACGATTTTTTCGGTGTCTTTGATCTCCAAGAAAAACCATGTGTCTTTGGGTAATTCATCGAGGATTTCGCCCAGCAGAGGAATGCGTTCTCCTTTGAACTTCGGGTCTTTCCAAGAGCCGTAGTCGAGCTTTCTCAATTCCGCGAGCGTGCTTTTACCTACTGATAAATTCCCCGAGCTAGTTTTCTTCGTGTCTTTATCATGAATGCAAACGACCTGGCCGTCTTTGCTCAGGAAAAAATCCGCCTCAATCCCATCCGCTCCCTGATGCCAAGCTAACCGAAACGCCGCCATGGTGTTTTCCGGCGCCTCAATCGACGCCCCGCGATGCGCGATGAATTTAGGCAATTCCTGTGCCATCGCTCCGCTGATGGAAATGGCGTGGAGGACGATGCCTAAAATTTTACGACGGGAAAACATGAGTTGATAGATCACCCTATGTCTCGAAGATGAGCTTTGCAAATCTGAGCTTGATGTGATCTTTTGAACATGTTTGAAAGGCGGTGATGTCCCCCTATTATTTCTTGTTCGACAACCCGAAGGGTTGCCAAATCGTAGCCGGAGGTCAGAGACCTCCGGAAATGAATTCCGAAAATCACCGCATCCCGAAGGGATGCCAGAGAGCTTATTAATCATGGGCTCCACCTACCACAGTCTCCATTTCCATCTGGTGTTTTCGACCAAAAACCGCGAGCCTTTGATTCGTGCCAATTGGCGTCTCCGCATGCACGAATACCTCGGAGGCACAGTGAAAGGACTCGGCGGTGTACCCGAAGTGATCGGAGGCGTGGAGGATCATGTTCATCTCCTGATTCGTCTGAAAACCATTGCCGCACCCGCAGAAATAGTTAGGGAATTGAAAAAAGCATCATCGGTATGGGCGGCAGAAAACCATTGTCCGGGATTTTCGTGGCAGGAGGGATATGGAATTTTTTCCGTAAGTTGGACGCATCTGGATCTGGTGAGAAACTATATCGCCAATCAAGAAGAGCATCACCTTAAATCGGATTCTCCGAGGAGTTTAGAAAAATGTTAGAACGAAATGGGGTAACGTATGATCCGAAATATCTGACATGAAATTTATGATCTCTGCCGCATTTCTGGCATCCCTACGGGATGCGGATTATTTTCAATTAGCATTCCGGTGGTGTCGCTGCGCTCAACCACCGGCTACGTTTTGTCATCCCTCCGGGATGGTCATCCATCGCCCCGTTGGGGCTTGTGAGCCGCATTTCCTTCTTTCCCCTTACCCTTATCAAACTTAGGGTTTCCTCACTTATGAAAATCCTTCTCCTCATCCTTCCCGCCTTGTTCGTCATTTCCTGTAACGTTGAGAAGCGAAAACCCGCCGGCTCGGCTCCAAAGGATGTGATTGTGGTGGATCAAGTGCCTGCTGCATTTGATGTCAAAGATGCGAACTCGTTGGTAGGCCACAAGTTGGAAGTGGTGAAGCCAGCGCTGGAAGCCGCTGAAATTCGTTTCCGTGTGATTGAACAAGACGGCGAGTCCTTAATGATGACGATGGATTATCTACCTGAGCGTTTGAATTTCAAAATCAAAGACGGAATCATCACAGAAGTTTCAAAAGGTTAATCTGTTAGGCACTTCGGAGTTTCGGGATCGAGGCGAGTAGTCGCTGGGTGTAGGCATCTTTCGGGGAGTGAAACACTTCGCCAGCGGGGCCGACCTCGACAATTTTCCCTTTATACATCACGGCGATCCGGTCTGCGATATAGTGTACCACTCCGAGATCGTGCGAGATGAACACCATGGTCAGGCCTAGATTGCGTTGGAGTTCTTTGAGAAGGTTGAGAATTTGAGATTGGATGGAAACGTCGAGGGCGGAAACGGGTTCATCGGCGATGATGAGTTTCGGCTCCGGAGCAAGCGCGCGCGCGATCGCGATCCGTTGGCGTTGGCCGCCGGAAAATTCATGCGGATAACGTTTCATCTGGCTGGCATCAAGGCCCACAGTCGCCATCAGCGCTGCGACTTTCTTTTCCAACTCCGCACCTTTCATTTTTGGATGACGCTGGCGAACTGCCTCAGCGATGGTGGAAAAAACCGTCATGCGGGGATTGAGCGAGGCGTAAGGATCTTGAAAGACCATTTGGAAATCGAGCCGCCGCCGCCGTACTTCAGCAAGACTGAGTATGGATAGATTCTCGCCATCGAGAATGATGGATCCTTTTGTCGGCTCGATGAGCTGCATCATAGTCCGAGAAAGCGTCGACTTCCCACAACCCGATTCCCCCACCAAGCCAAGGATTTCACCTTTCTGGATTTCCAAAGAAACTCCATCCACTGCTTTGATAATTTCTTTCTTAGAAGAGAGCATGCCTCCGCTGGCTTTCACGAAATGCTTTTCAAGATTTCTGATTTCCAAATACGCCATGGATGGCAATCAAGCAGGAGTAAGACCAATCGGCAATGAAGGTTTTTCTTTTTCACCGCGGAGGCGCAGAGGTCGCGGAGGGACGCAGAGTTTTTAAATGAGTAAAATTATGCCGCTCTAGCCACACTTGGAATTATTAATCCTTTGCGTTCCTTTGCGATCTTCGCGGCTTTGCGTTGAAGTATTTCCTCTACTATTTCCCCTCGCCACCGAGCAGCATCCTGACTTCCTTGGCATTGAGCACTGCCCAACGGCCGGTTTCAAGATCGCCTAGCCAGAGATTTCCGATCCGCACGCGGAGCAGTTTAGTAACTTGGTATCCAAGAGCTTCGAACATCACGCGGATCTGGCGTTTCGCGCCGTGATCGAGGACGACTTTGAGGCGACGTGCGGAAATCCGCTCGATGCGTTTTGCCTTGAGCCTGCCTTCTTCGGTGAATACCCCGGCGAGAAATTGATCGAGGTGGGCGTTTTCGAACGCTTGGTTCGAGGTGACGAGATATTCTTTCTCCACCGATTTCGATGGATGCATGAGCTGCTGGGAAAGATCACCATCGTTGGTGAGGATCAACATCCCTTCGGAATCGGTATCGAGTCGGCCGACGTGATGGAGGGCGTGTAACGAGACGGGAAGGAGGCTGTAAATCGTGTCCCTGCCGAGTTCGTCGTTGCGGGTGCAGACATAACCCCGGGGCTTGTGGAAAATAACAACGACTTCTTCTTTCGGGAAAACACGTTTGCCATCAACGCGGACGCTATCGGTTTCAGAAATGCGGGTGGCGAGCTTGACGCAAGGTGCGCCGTTGACTTCGACCCGGCCAGTGGCGATCAATTCATCGCAGGCGCGACGTGATCCAATCCCGCATGAAGCAAGATATTTGTTGAGACGGACTCCCTCGGACATGGTGTTAAAAAAATTCCGCGGATTTCACACGGAGGCTGGGAGTGGGTGAAGGATGACGAAGGTTAGCCTTCGTGCTTGGTCTTAGGAAGACCGATCGGGGATTTGCCCTGTTTCCATTCGCCGCGCTCTTTAAGAAGCTTCACGCGCTCGAAACGTTTAAGGACGGAGCGTTTGCCGCCGACGGTGGCGTTTGATTTAAGTGAGTTGTGCTTGGACATCTTGAGGCGTGGTTAGACGGTTGGGGCGCGGAAGCTATGGTGCTTTTTCTCCGGTGGCAATGCGAAAATAGTGGAATTTTTTAAAAAAATGATTTGCGGCGATTCCGGGCTATTTCTTCCAGAAAATGCATGGATCTAAGAATATTTTTCAGGCAGCGTTGGAGCATGATGGATAAAAACCCAAGGAATCGCCGTCATTTTTTGAAGCTCGGCATGTTGTGTGGGGGCTCAACCCTGCTGGGATTGCAGCTCCACGCAGCTCAAAAAGGCGACGATGCGCTGGCGCAACATCGGTTAAACATGCAAAAAATCCGCCCGCTATTTACGAAAAAGAAAGAACCCGGCTTCAGTGATTGGTTGGCGCAACACAAAGAGCCCGGCCAAACTTTCGAGCAATACATCAAAATCAACCCGAACCGCCCGACCGCAGAACGCACTAGAATTTACCTCCAAGCGATCGGTCAATTCACCAAAGTGCAAACCGAAGTCGTCTATGTGGTGCAGAGTTTCATGCAGATTGTATTTGGTTTGGAGGTGAAAATGCTGCCGGTGCAGGGATTGGATAAAATCCCTGCCAGCGCCCAGCGCGTCAATGATTCCACGAATCAGCGCCAGTTGCTCAGCACGCACATTCTCCACCAAATTCTTAAACCGAATCGGCCCAAAGACGCCGTGGCGGTGCTTGCCATCACCAATGAAGACCTCTGGCCGGGCGAGGGCTGGAATTTTGTTTTCGGCCAAGCGTCGCTCGCCGAGCGAGTGGGGGTTTGGTCCACCGCGCGCATGGGCGATCCTGTAAAAGAAGCTGAAATATTTTTGCGCAGAGTCCTGCAAGTGGCTGTCCATGAAACGGGTCACATGTTCGGAATCAAGCACTGCACGGCTTATGAATGCTGCATGAACGGCTCAAACCACCAGGCGGAGAGCGACCGAACCCCACTCGTCTTCTGCCCCGAATGCGATGCCAAACTCTGGTGGGCCTGCGGTCTCGATGCCCCAAAACGAGCGAAAACCCTGCATGCATTCGCCAAAGAGCACGGCCTGAAAACCGATACAGAACAGTGGGAGAAGATCGCCAAGACGCTCGCCTCTTGATGAAAGTTTCCCCCATTGATAGACAGCCAACGCTATGTGTCGTAAATATTGGGTAATGCGTATTTTTTCCTCTACTTGCGGACTTATCGTCTGGACTGCGTGTGGGCTTTCATTTTCCACCGCGGCACCCGTTTCGTTCGTCACGCAAGAAGTGGAATACCGCCTCGGCGAAAGCGTGATGATACCTATCAAAGTCGACGCGCCGGTGGCTGAAACTACCGCGCTTGAGCTGAAATTACAGAAACAAGGCATCGTCGAAATCATGCGGCAGCCCGAAATTTTAAAAGATCATGACATTGGATTCGCACGCATCCGCACTCTTGCGCCCGGCGAGGTCATCATCAAATCCGGCGATGCATCGATCCGTGTTCGCGTGACAAAAGAACGCCCCGTTTCTCTCTTACGAAAATTAACCCCGCGTTTCACCAGCCCGGCGGCTGACAGTTCGGTATGGGGGAAAGTCGCTATCGGCGCGGATCTTTGGGTCGGCGCACCGGGAGTCGACCGTACGATAACGCCCGATGCCAAGTTAATCCTCCCCGATGGCCGCGAGCTGAAAGCCGATGAAGCCTTTCCGCCGATGGATGGTCCGTTCTGGCGCATGGTTTACTATCTCGATACAGCAACGTTACCGCCTGGTCCGAGTAAGCTCACCCTCTCCTGCCAGCCCCCTCTAACAGGTGGCGCGGCCGGCATGCAGCCTCTCATCAGTGAAACGCATACCATCAATATTCTGCCAGCACCCAAGGAGGGAGACATCATTTTATCCGGTGAGTGTGAAAACATGGTCGCAACTCCCAGATCCGAGCGTATGGGCCCTGATGCGCCGATGGTTGTGATGGAGGCCGCTGCGTCCGGTCACCGCGCTGTCGCGCTACATGCGAACCGCCCATGGGTCATCCAGCCAGAGATCGCTGAAGACGGAAATTACCAAATCATGGTTCGTGCACGCGGCACACTTTTTGGCTCCGCCTACGCATCTCTCGGCATCATCCTCGGCGAAAACATCACGGATTCGGGATCTGTTAGATTGGCAACCTCCTCATGGCAGCGTGTCCCGGTAGGCCGACCCATCAAACTCACCAAAGGCAAACAGTGGATCGGCATCACCCTCGCCAACGAATACCGCTTCCGCAACCAAAGCCTGCGCCACGCGGAGATCGATAGCTTTGAGATCCGTCGTGTTATCGAAGACTCCGCCGGCGGTGGCGGGATGATGATGGGAGGCATGATGATGCAAAGCGCCGAGAACAAATCCGGTGACAGCAAAGTCCGCAAAGCAACCCGCCTGCAATGTGCGTTCGCCACCATTCGTGATGGCGAGGAAATCAACGGTCGTCTCGATATCCGCGCGGCTCTTCAAAGCCCAGCACTCAAAAACGACACCGACTATCGCGACATCCGCTCGGATCTCTGGATCAATGATGCCTATTTCGCCACCTCCTTCGGAAAAAATCCTTGGTTCCAGGTTCATCCACATGATTTGAAAAAAGGCGAGAACCGCATCCAAGTTCTCAGCAGTTCACCTTGTGGAACGACTGCGGTTTCACTGAGCCAAACGCTCCTCGCAAATTCCAAAGCGCATCCGTCAAAAAAACTGGAAACGGGCTACGATCAGGATCGCTACGATCTGAATCGCAATGGTTGGGAAAAAACCAAACGCGTCCCACTGAACAAAGAACACCCGCTCGCAACAGAAGGCGCACCGCCTGCGATCCATCATTTATCTGGGCCAGAATCGGCCGTGCAGCTCACCCTGCCAACTAATCTAACAGGCAAACGCCAGGTTTCCATACTCACCCATCCCATGCCGGATGCCGCCGCTGGCGCGATGACGATCAAGCTCCACCAGCCCAAAGCACAGCGCGCAGAGATGCGTGAAATCACCATCGCCAAACATGATCCAGTTGTCGGTTGGTCATGGCAGCCGCTGACCTCAGTTGAATTTTTCGAGGGCCAGAAATTCATCAGCGTCACCCTCGCCGACGGCCAAGCCGCGCTCGGTGGCATCAGCATCGACACCGCAAAATTCATCGATGCCGCACCTCCTTCGCTGCAAGTGCATTATCCCAAATCCGGATCCAAACTTTCCGCAGATGGCGATGCGGTGATCATCAGCGCTTTTGATGATCTCAAGCTCAGTCATGTGGAAGTTCATATCGATGGAGCGAAAACTCCGTTTTCTTTCCCGGCCTCACGTGATTCCGGTCCCATGATTTTCCATCTTCCCGGAACATTGTTAGAAAATGGAAAACGTAAAATCGAGATCGTCGCCGTCGATACCACTGGCAAGCAAACACGCTCGCCCGCCATTCCGGTCGAGATCCGCGAGAGCGATAAATCCACGCTCGATCTCGCTTACCCCCGCGCCATCCGTCTCGCGAATCGCCTCGCCTACGGCCCGGATGCGCAAACCATGATCGCCATTCTCACCCAAGGCGAGGAGGCATGGATTGCCGCAGAAACAACCAATGCCTGGGGCAGCACGTATGATGAGCTCATCGAGGCCCATGCCCGCGTGCTATTCTCAGACGGCAATGAATACAATTTACGCGGACGCGTTATCACTCATTTGCTGGCAACGAAAAATCCTGTTAGATCGCGCTTCACCCTATTTGCTCAAAACCACTTCTCCACATGGATGGCGAAAACGGGGGTCGGCGCGAAGTGGCGGGAGAACCAGGAATTTCGCGATGTCGGCATGACACGTTTTCACGATCTGCTGCTCACCTCCGCCACCAGTCCGGCGATGATGGTGTATCTCGATCAACAAAACAGCCTCGCTCTGCAACTCAATGAAAACTATGCCCGCGAGGTCATGGAGCTGCATACCGTCGGCGTGCATGGCGGATATCAACAAGGCGATGTCACCAATCTTGCACATCTTCTAACAGGCTGGGGCGCGCAGCGTGAAGCGACGATGGATGGCGGTTCGGTGGATTACAATTATCGGTTCTCTCCATATCTGAATGAAGATAAATCGCTCAACATTTTCGGGCTTTCAGTTCCCGCTCCAACTTTGCCGGAAACGGCGGATGACCGCATTGCTCAAATCATCGAGATGCTTGCCTGCCGGCCGCAGACAGCGAATTTCATGGCCGGAAAAGTTGCCGCTCATTACATGGGTGTTCCTGTAAATCCTGAAGGGGTCGATGCGATGTCGCGCGAATACCTCCGCACCAATGGCGATCTGCGGCGTATGATTGCGGTAATGGTGAAGTCGCCCCATTTCATGGCAGCAGACCTTCCTCCGAAAGTGATGACCCCGATCGAGTACGGCGTTACCATGCAACGCATTTCCGGATCCATGCATCCTTGGTCGGTGATCGGTCTCGGTGATCGCAGCGGGCGCAATCTTTTCGATCGCGCGAGTCCGGATGGTTATCCGGAAACCAATGAGGAGTATGCGGACTCGAACTATCAGCTTCAAAAATGGAGTTACTGCAAAGAGCTCGAACAAACTTTTGCCAACGCCTTGCCGCAAGATTGGTTCGATACAGAAAAACTCAAAGACGCCGCACACCGCGAAGCGATGATGGATCACGCCTACGCCACACGCCGCGGCTTCGCGCCATCTGCCCCGAGCCGTGAAGCTCTGCATGCCATTCTCAGTCAGGACATCGCCGATCCCAACCAACGGCGCATACTTTTTGCCGCAATCCTGCACATGATGCCGGAATTCCAAAGTCGTTAAATCTAACATCATTCACATTATGGACTCCACACGTCGCCAATTTCTACGCACCACCGGAACCGCAGCCGTCTTCGGGAGTTTCATGCCGGGAAATCTTTTTGCAAACACACCGCCTGTTGCAAATCCGGTCACCAAAGGCCGCACCTTGGTCGCGGTGTTCCTGCGCGGTGGAATCGATGGATTAAACCTGGTCATTCCATACGGAGATCCCGACTACTACAAACATCGTAAAAACATTGCGATCCCCAAACCCGCTCGTGATGGCAAATCTGCTTTAGACCTCGATGGCTTTTTCGGACTGCATCCGGTTGCCGCATCCTTGGCTCCGTTGTTTAAAGATCGCACAGCCGTTGCTTTACAGGCGGTGGGTTACGAAAAAAACACCCGCTCGCACTTTGAAGAACAAGACACGTGGGAAACCGGCGTTATCGGAAATTCGCTTTCCTCAGATGGCTGGCTCAACCGTCACCTCGCCAGTTCCAGCGGACATGGATCGATTCGCGCCGTTGCCATCGGCGGCAATCTTCCCCGCATCCTGCGCGGTCGGGCTCCTGCTTACGCGATCCGTGGCATCGCCGATCTCAGCATGCCGCGGATGCATGGTGATCCTAACGTCGTCCGCGCCGCGCTCGAAGCGGCTTACTGCACCAAGCCGGATGCGAAACATGCATCATCTAATGAACTGCTCTCAAAAACCGCCGCTGCCACGCTTGAAGGCACGCGCCAACTGGAAGCCGTTGCGAAGGCTGAATACAAACCTGCGAATGACGCGAAATACGGCTCCACTGGAATCGCCAAACAATTTCTCGAAGCCGCGCGCCTGATCAAATCCGGTATTGGCACAGAGTTGATTCAGTTAGATTATGGCGGCTGGGACACGCACAACGCCCAAGGCGGCGTGAACGGCGGCTATGCGAATCGCCTGCGTGATCTTTCGGATGCGATGGCTGCTTTTGCGAAAGATTTGGGCGATCAAATGAACGATGTGCTGGTACTGACGCTCAGCGATTTCGGACGCACCGTCGCCGAGAACGGCACCAGTGGCACCGATCACGGTTGGGCAAACTGCATGATTGCCATGGGCGGAGGCGTGGCCAAAAACGACAAACCCGTCCTGGGTGAATGGCCCGGCCTCGCGGTGGACAATCTTTATCAAAAACGCGACCTCAAACACACCACCGATTTCCGCGATGTGTTAGGCGAAGTCGTTTCAACTCACCTCGGCAATACAAACATCGCCCACATCATTCCGGGTCATGAGCATAAGCCGGTGGGGATGATTTCTTAAATTCGTTCATCCCAACATCACTTCCGTTTAATCATTAATAATGATATTGGGCGAGTTCGGTGCTGTCGGCACTGACGAAGAATTCGGATCGCGACCACCGCCTTTACGAATCGTTGGTCCGCCGTTGATCACTCCCGCCGGAGTCACTTCCCCGTCATTTCTGGCTTGGTTTTGTTCTTCGATCGTCTTCTTTACCAACTCGTCTGCCTCCGGGCGCAATTTCTCAAAATCTTTACCTAACAGATTTGATGTCCCCACCAGCTTCTGGATGTTGATCATGATTGGCAGCGGGATTCGTTTGTCGGTGAGCCTCATGAAAATCATTTTACCAGCCGGCACATCGACATACTCTCCGCCGCTGTTTAATTTCAACTTCGCTGTTCCTTCGAGTGTGATGAACTTGATCCACTGCCCGGGATTATACTCCATCATGGTCGTTGTTCCAGTGATCGCCGCCGTAACAGTCGCCGTGCGGATCGTCGCCCCACCAGCATTCTTCGGCACCTGAAGCAAAAACGATCCCTGCTTGATTTCCATATCACGGCTTCCCGAACGGAAGCTGAAAATCGAGTTCGCGCCGATGCGTGTCAGTGATTCATCCGGAAACTTCAGTTCCGCCCGCGAGCGCCGACCCGTATGCAGATCATCCTTCCCGCCGACACGTTGCCCAATGCTTGCGCTCGCCCCGCTTTGGGAGCCTCGATAAACCCGCACATCGTTCACCGCTGTGGTGATCTCGGCGGATTCAAGTGGCGCGGCAGCGGAGGGCATCAAACATGCCGCACCTAACAGGAGATTTATTAGTATCGTTTTCATGGCTTCGATGGGATGAGGGGAGAATCAAAAATCATAGGTGAAACCGACACCCAAGCCCGCAGTCCATGCTTGGTGGTCATTCGCACCGAAAGGCGAATTTGAATCATTGTTATCGAAAAACACCGACGCATTCACACGCGTCACTTGGCTGAGTTCCCAGATCAACTCGAGCCCCAGTCTCTGGGCCCAATCCTCGCGACCCAAGCGGCTGTAATCATAATATTCCGACCGCCACGTCACCAGTGAGGACAGTGACGAACTGAAACGATAGCGATGCGCCAGCTCGATAGCATACTGATTACGCTCTAAAGTATCCGGTCTAGCCGTGATTTCATATCCCGTATCAATCCCCGCCGCAATCGACTGAAGCGCTGTTTCCCACAAGATCTTTTGAACGCCGACCCGCAGCCGCTGCGCGTGGTAGTCTCCATCTGTTAGGCTTCCTGTTGTCAGCCTCTGGTACTCGTAGCGAGCGAAGACAACCAGATCATCCAAATCGGCAAAAGATTTCACCACACCAAGACGCAGCAGCGAGTTTTCGTAATCCAGCGTCCCTGCGCGGTCGAACCAAAGCAACTCCTGAGTGGCTCCCACATCTGCGTGCCAGCCATGGGCGAGATGAGGACGCCACGCACCCATCAGCCGTGAATACCAAAGCCATGAGGATTCCATGTTAGGGCCGACAGCCATCGGCGCGTTGTCCGTGTAAAAAGCTGCCGTCGCAAAATCTAACATCACTGGCACACGATCCGAAGTCGGCGCTAAAATTTCCTGAACGCCTAAGTCCGAGTCTGCAGCTGAAAACGGCGCGTAATCCTCTCCTTGGTATTCCCGTTGCAAGTCCTCGTATTCTTCTCCAACGGGCTGACCTCCTAATCCGAAAAATGATTGAACCGGAGTTAAAACATCGGCGTGCGCTGAAATCACAAGGCACGCAGAAACAAATGTAAACTTCATCGGTAAACTCATAAGGAGGGGTTGATTAATTGCGACTGTGACTATTGAATCGTTCCCGTGAGCTCAAGCAAAATCTCCGGGAAAGCACGTTCGCGACACGCCGCCAGCAAGAGCGCCAACGTGGCAGCTGTTGGTGCTTTCGTCACCGCCCTCCTAATATTGCTTGTCCGCGATTGGCGGCATGACTCTGACACTGACATTCAGGACCGATTGCTCCTAATGACTCCCGGCCCTGAAATCCGAGACGACCTCGTATTCCTCGGCATCGACGAGAGCAGCCTTAAGGTCGATGTCGGCGAAGATCTCATTGCTGAAAATCCCATACTCGCCATGATGGCCGACCGCTTCCCATGGGATCGCCGCGTTTATTCCGCCGCCATCGAAAAGCTCCTTCATGCTGGAGCCCGCCTCATCATTCTCGATTTAGCTATCTCCGAGCCGTCCGATCCTGAAGCCGATACGGCGCTCGCCGAAACCATCGCGCGCCACCGCGATCGCGTGGTTCTTACTTCTGTCTTCGGCCCTGTTGCCTCGCGAAACGACGAGTTTACTTTGACCGAGCCCTTGGACTCATTCCTCGGCGAACACCCAGACTGGACCCGTTGCGGTTACGCGAACTACCGGCCCGATGCTGATGGCATTGTCCGTGCGGCCACTTATACCACCACACTTTCCGCGGAAATTAACAGCCCTGGCCGCCCCGACGAAGCCGTTTTCACTTCACTCGCCGCCGAAGTTCTTGACGCTCTCGGGAAACCCGTCCCCAAAGGCCGGCAGAACCTCCGCTTCGCAAGAAACGAGCGCGGCCTCGCTGACGATGTTTATGAGCCGATCTCCATCCTGGAGATATTCGACCCGCAAAGTTGGCAAATCCGCCACCAGTCTGGGGAAGCCTTTCGAGATAAAATCATCCTCATCGGACCCGCTGCTCCACGCTTTCAAGATCAACACCAGACACCCGTCGGCCTGCTCGCTGGTCCTCAACTCCATCTTCAAGCCATCACTTGCGGACTTGAAAATGCTTTCGTCACTCGTTGGGAACCCGTCGGCTGGATGTCCTTGGCCGGCGTGCTTTGTGTCTGGCTCATCGCGCGCGTTTCGCGGCATCCGTTTAGCGCGATTGCTTACACCGTATGCGCTGCTGCCGCCGTTGCTATCGGTGCGTACGCTCTAGCGAATGCTCCCGACTTTTTACTTGGCTTTACGACTTTCATGATCGTGCTCGGCTCAGGCACCGTTGCTGGCCAGACCCACTCCTTTGTCACGGAACGGCTCGAACGCGGACGCCTCCATCGCGAGTTCCGCCGCTTCGTTTCGCGCGACGTCGCGGACACACTTGTCAACCAACCTGAACTCTATCAGCAAGCAGCGAGTGGTCGCAAACGCCGTCTCGCCGTGCTTTTCTCTGACGTCCGCGGCTTTACGAGTCGCTCAGAAACCGATGATCCCGAACGCCTTGTGGGTCAGCTCAATGAATACTTTTCCGCTATGGTCGCCGTCGTTTTCCGCCACGGCGGGACGCTGGACAAATTCATCGGTGATGCGGTGATGGCTCATTGGGGCGCACTTGAAGACGGGAAAGACGAGGCCACCCGCGCCCTCAGTGCGATCGCCGCCGCGCGCGACATGATCACGGAACTCGACATTCTCAACGCCCGGTGGTCGGCTCAAAATCTACAGCCGTATCACATCGGTATCGGCATCCACCTCGGCGATGCGGTGGCGGGAGAAATTGGCTCCGTTGACCGCACCGAATTCGCGGTTATTGGCGATGCCGTGAATCTTGCCTCTCGTACCGAAGGCCTATGCAAACTTTTCCACATCGATTTGCTCTTCACCGGAGCGGTCGCAGAAGCTGCAGGATTTCCCAAAACCTTGCGCCGCCTCGCCAAGGTCCGTGTAGCCGGCCGCCAAGAACCTGTAGAGATCTGGAGTCCGGCTAACGGAGACGAAACTGACGCCACTTACTCCGCGGCTCTTGAAAAATTTGAGCAAGGCAGTTTCCTCCAAGCTGCAGGAGCCTTCGCAGCAGTTCCCGAGGATGGCCCCGCACGCCGCCTCCACGAATGGTCTTGTGAATTCGGCAAAGAACCGCCCCAAGATTGGGACGGTGTCATCAGCATGACTGGCAAATAGCCAGAGCCGCTTTTTACATTATTTCATATCCGATCAATACCGCATAAGCGGCCTTGCAAGCCACGTGAAGAAGTTGGTCAACTGTGAAATTTGTCCACTTCTCACATTTCGCAAAATCGATCAGCCAATGCAGTATCAGTTCCACGATTCCCAGTGTTAGAGACCCCGTTATAAACCACACCATGCCGGCGTGAACGAGTGAGTGCGCAGTCAGCGCATGTAACCATAACCCGCGCGGGGGTGACTCACCCCCAAACAATTCCGATACATCCGCATGACGGTTTTTTGCCATCGAAAGAAACCTTCCTTGCAGCGGATAATCTGCCAACACATGCCCGATGACCAATGCGAGGAAAACCACCGCCGCTGAACCCGCTCCGGGATCCATCTCAAACTGCATGATCATCAGGGAATTCATGAAAATCTCGACTTAATGCCACATCCGCAGAAGTTCATTCTGGGATTCCTGATCCGTTAGCCGTTCGTTCATGTGGCGAATGCGTCGGCTCATGCCAGCCAGGATGCCCGATAATAAATGACAACCCGCCTTCGGGTAAGCTTCCACAAATGCCTCGATGTCCGCGCGGTTCGCTCGCCAGATCTGAGAAAATTCTTGGGACGTCACCGATGCACTCGCCACCGCTGGATCGAATACGTTCACTTCTCCGAATGTCTCTCCAGCCTCGATTCGGGTGATCAGCTTCTCCCGACCATCTACCGTCATATGCACATGCAGCACGCCGGAGATCACGAAAAACAAAGAGTCCTGCGGCATTCCATTGGTGATGATCTGCTGCTTGGAATGTGCGGGCAAAAATTCGCCGAAGTCACTCAAATGGACGCGATCCTCATCTTCCATTCCTTTTAAAATTCCAAAACGGGGCAATTCGGGGCGGGTCAATTTTCCTTCGGACATTTCGAAACTCTGCGAAATGACACTTGGTAGGAAAAGCCAAAAATATCCGTTGAGCCGAAACCACGCATCCCATCAAAAATCCTTTCGCGGATATCTCATTGCGGAGGCGAAAGGGGAGGATTAAAGATAACGAAGGGCGGAATAGTTGATCGCGAGGTGGAGCGTATTATCGGCCGCGATGAGTAACCAGACAGCGAGCCATGCGGGTGTGTCCTTGTGATATCCGGTTACGCTGTGGTCTCCCCATTTTAGGGAAGGATTCGCTATCTTGTTTTTTGCGAATACGACGAAGCGGGCGAGGCCGAAGCGATCGATGAAGAAATGGGTGAATAGGATCACTGTAAAAGCCTCCCATGAGGGCTTCAGCAATAAAAACGGTAGTGAGTAGACGAGGGCGTGGGAACCGGCAGCAAGACTGCTTTGGGTTTTATTTTTCGCCATCCAATCTGTTTGGGTGACATAATCTCCGGTGAGGTGAAGGATTAGTTGGATCATTGCTTTTAATGGGTGAGGAGAGATGAAAATTCAGGCAACGCGGCGAGATCGCGCTTTGTCCGCAGCTTGATCAAGTAGGCGGACAACGGCCTCGGATGGGTGGCATTTCCACTCCTCGGCTTTTGCCAGAATGAGTTGGAGAGTTTTTTCCGAGTATTTGGTGGGGTCGAATTGAAGTGTGGCGTTCATGGAGGGAATTACTTTATCCGTAAAATAATTACCGAATCAGTAAGATCGCAAGAAAAAAGATTGATATTTTACCGAATCGGTAAATGGTCACTTCATGAACGTAGATAAACATTTCTTAATCGGATGGATGAAACGCCACCAACTGAGCGCGGCAGATGCAGCCCCGATGTTCGGAATAACCAAGCAGACCCTTTACAACTGGTGCTCTAACGGGATTCCCGAAACGAAAGTGGAATACATTACCCGAGTAACATCCGAGTATGACAAATCACCGGCAGCCGCCATTGGCCCTCGGATCGTCATTTCGCCGACTGAGGAGCAGTTCCGTAATTGGAACCGTGCAGCGTTAGATGAAGGGCAGTTGATTGAGGATTGGGCGGTAGATAGTTTAGAAAAAGCGGCCGATCTTCATTTTGCCAAGATCAGCACTTTCGAAAAATTTTCCAAAGTAGCAGAAGACGAAACTCCCTACAAATCTGATAAATAAAAGTAACAACGACTATGAATCACTGGATCGATAAATCACGATTCAGATTGTCGATTGGTCATGGATGATTCCAACCAAATACCACTTATCGTTATATTCTTCGAAGACGAGTCTTAGGCTTGCCCAGTCCATTCCCTCGAATTGCGGATCGAATCCTGAGAAATGATATTCGTAAAACTGTGCGTCAGGATAAACTTCTTTTAGGTTGTTCGTCGTGTTTCCCTTTCCCAGAAATTCATTCTTTGCTGACTTCTCAGCTTGAGAGAAATCATGGTTCCATACAAAGCGGCCAAAATATTCTCCAAAGGACAGATTCATGGGTTCGCCGCTTCCGTCATAAGATCCCCATAAAAAACTTTTGCTATCGGCCGAAATATTTTTGATTTCATTGGCTTTTAAAACCACATCTTTCTCAGGGTCTATATGAGCATAAGGTGTGAATCTGATGCCTTTTTCAGGGTGAGCCAGAGTTGAAAGATATCCGAAATTTTTATCTTTGAGGGCTTCAAGAGCTTTCGAGGAAGTGTCCTTTAATAGCCCTTCGGACGTTTGAGCGATCTCCTTTTTTTGCGGACGGTTTTCTCCGCAGCTTGAAAGGCTAAAAAGCCCAAGAGCAAGGATGGGAATTGCAAAAAATGATAGAAGTTTTTTCATGATCAAAAAGTCGTGAGCATATTACCACTCAATCCCAACGCCTTCTTCTGGAATCAAAATTTTATCACTGATCCCGAGGCGATCTGCTTCTCTTAGAAGTCGTTCAACGGGTTCATGAAGAGCTTCGTTGCCGAGGGGGAACGTGCCGTAATGCATGGGGATGAGAAGTTTCGCGCCGAGGTCCGCGAAGGCGCGCACTGCTTGTTCGGGATTCATGTGGACGTCGCGTCCGCTCGGGGATTCGTAGGCGCCGATCGGCATGAGCGCGACATCGATGGCGTGACGTTTACCGATTTCCGTAAAACCATCGAAGTAGGTGCTATCACCGCAGTGAAACACACTTTTGCCGCTCGATTTCACGATGTAGCCGCCGTAATCGCGATGGGTGTCGTGCACATATCGCGCGCCCCAATGATGGCAAGGCGTGTGGATGATCTCCATGCCTTTGACATCTAACTGATCCCAGATGTTGACTTCATGGATCGCGGGGAAGCCGAGTTTTTTCACCAACGACGCGCTGCCTTTTGGGACGACGATGCCGTTCCTGGCTTGAAGAATTTTCAGGCTGGGTTTGTGCAGGTGATCGAAATGCGCATGAGTGACGAGCACGAGATCGACTTCCGGAATGTCTTTCAAATGAAACCCCGGATGCCGTTGGCGTTTCACGGGGCCGTGCCAATTGGCCCAGTTAGGATCCACCACAACCGAGTGCCCTGCGAACTGGAGAAAAAAAGATGCGTGGCCGATCCATGTGATCCGCACGCGATCATCGGTTGGAGCTGTTAGAACCGGTGCGAGGATGGTGCCCCCCATTTTACGGAACATACCCGGGAAGATGTGTTGGCGCAGAAACTTGGCATTACGGCTCGGCCAACCTCTCTGAGGCGCGAGCCCAGAATATTGATTACCGAAGGGTTCTTTCATCATAGAATTGGTATACTAGCCCTCGCTGTAGCCGAGTGCAATTTTCTCCATCCAGAATTTTGCACGTTCGCGAAAGCTCATTTTGTCTTCGGCGTAGAGGATGCCGCGTGAAACGTTGATCACATCCGGAGCGCTGCGGCCTGCTGCGGCAAGCGCACCGAGGTCGCCGCCTTGCGCACCAAGGCCTGGAACCAACAGCGGTGCATCGGGCATTTTCGGCAAAACACTCTCGGAATTTGTCAAACCAACCACATAACCCACATCCGTGGCGCGCCCTTCAGTCTTCGCGCGTTCGCCGAGAGCGGTGACGAGCTCGAACACTTTGCGGCCGTCTTTGAGTTCTTGTTGTTGGAAATCCGCCGTGCCTGCATTTGAGGTCACCGCGAGCAGATAAACCGCTTTGCCCTCGAAATCGAGAAACGGCTCGATTGAATCATAACCGAGGAAAGGGTTCAGCGTCACCGCATCGACGTTCCACCCGTTGAAATATCCCTGCGCGTAGTATTTCTGCGTCTCGCCGATGTCGCTGCGTTTTGCATCAAGGATGATGGGGATGTGGCTGGGGATTTGTTTGAGAATTTCTTCAAGCACGCGGATCCCGGAAATTCCCATCGCTTCGAAGTAAGCCATGTTCGGCTTGAACGCTGCGGCGTAATCGCAGGTTTCCTGAATCACGCGGGAGAGAAAAGCTTTTGCCGCCTCTGCTCCGCCATCGCCGGGTCTGGGATCTAGCCCGACACACAATCTCGATCCGGTGGAAGTGATCCGCTGCTGAAGCTTGTCGTTAAAACGCATGGCCAAGTTTTCGCTGAAAAAATCCGTTTCGCAAAGCAAACAACTACGTTTCGGGCAGAGAATTTTTCGAAATGTCTGCCGCTCTCCATTCGACCCACGCGATCCAGCCCAGTGCGGCGAGATAAACCGCAAACTCAATCGCCTTTCTCCAATAAGAGATTTTCTCTGATCCGCCAAGACACCCGCAGCTAATATCGAGCCCACGCCACCATGCTGAACCCACGGAAACCACAAACGCCATGACCAAGCCCAACATGATCCACCACGCGCCTTTCCGCAAAATCCCCAACATGAAGCACAAGCCCGCAACGACTTCCAGCCAGGGAATCACATACGCAGCAACTATAGCTATCTGCCCGCTCACGAGCCGATAATTTTCAATATCCGTCACAAACCGTTCCAACCCGACACCGAAAATTTTCAGGCCACCCGCATACACAAACCATGCGCCCATCGCCACGCGCAAGATAAGGGCAATGATTTCAGATTTAGCGATTTTGGCCATGATAGCAGTTTAGACAGTTTGCGAATCGCGTCAACTTAACGAAATTTCATCGGTGCATGCGGCTGAAATCGCATGAGTTTTACTTCTGATTCAAAGCTTCGATCAAGAGTTTCGCCGTCGCTTCGCTGGATGCGGGGTTTTGACCGGTGATCAAATTTCCATCTCTAACAGCATGTGAAGCGAAGTTTTCCTTCTTGTCGATCTTTGCGCCAAGCTCGCGAAGTTTGGATTCTAACAAAAACGGCATGTCTTTATCGAGTTTCACCGCGCGTTCCTCTTCATCCGTAAATGCCGCAACAGTTTTTCCTTTCACCAATGCAGTGCCGTCCTTGCGCACGACTTTCACCAAGGCCGCTGGCCCGTGGCAGACGGCGGCGATGGGTTTACCCTGCGTGTCGAAATCCTGAATGAGTTTCGCGGCCGCAGCATCATCCGCTAGGTCGAACATCACGCCATGACCGCCGGGAATGAAGATGCCCGCGAAATTTTCCGCGCGGATCGCTGATAAAGGTTTGGTTTTGCTCAAACGTTTTTCCGCCTCTTTCCATGCAGTCGCTTGTTCGGGTGTTGGTTTGCTGCGGGGATCGATGGGTGCCGCGCCACCTTTGGGCGTAGCCACTTCAATTTTATAACCTGCCGCAACCAGCGCTTGGTAAGGAACGGCGAACTCTTCCAGCCATAGCCCCGTGGGCTTGCCGTTCGTCATTTTCTCGGCCCCTGTCACCAATACCAAAATTGCCTTGGGCTCCGCTGCGGAGAGCGAAACGACTCCAGCCAGGAAAACCGCTAAGCCACTCACCCATTTCCGGAAATGTATTTTTTCTGTGCCCATATCATTTGAATAGAGGACCTTGGCACGTGGTGTCAACCGAGGGAATGGAGCTGCCGTGTCTTCACCACATGGGACTTAACGGTGTCTCACCGTTCGATTCCCTAAATCGAGGGTGCACCGCTCGCTCCCTTTATGTGAAAATTACGATGCATAATTCGACGGATCAAGCGAAGGAATACCTTATTCCATATAGCAATAACGCCATTGGTTTCGATACAAATTACGATGCATAATTCCTATGGCGCACCATCATGAATTCGTCAGCTCAATGTAATCACTTGGGTGATATTTCACGACGGCGAAATTTTTGGTAACGAGCTTTTCCTGCTCGATCTCGCTGCGGCATTTCAGGGTGCGGTACTGCCAGATCTGGTTCGTTCGATAAAACACCGAACCGATTTTCAGGAAGGCATGATTTTTTTCGCTCACATGATATTTGTGCTCAAGATCACGATCGCAGCGCAGCTCTCCCTCAAGCGTTTTTTCTGTTAGCCATAGACGCAATTGGAAGATGTCGGTGGTATCGTTGCGAAACTGGTAGTCCACATAGTTGTGAAAAATAGCAGCGCCGGTGCCGAAGGGAATGATGCGGCCTTCATCGGGGAAGGGATCGTAACTGTGCTGGCTGCGTTCCACCACCGTGAGCGGACTGTGCAGCACCAACCAATGAATGAGATTGGCGATTTGGCAAATGCCACCGCCGATTCCTGAAATGGCTTTACCCCTGCTGAGTTGGAGTCCTTCCACAAATCCCCGCCTCCGAGTGGGTTTGCCTACCAACCGGCAAAACGAAAACACCTCGCCCGGACGAATGATCACCTCATGCAAACACGCGGAAGCGATTCTGATGTTGATGATTTTCTGCTGCTGCAAGAGCGGATCGGTATCGCCCAGTTTGCGAACTAACACTGAGGAATGCTTATGCACTCGAAAAGGCAACGCGCCCTCCACACGTTCCTTGGCAAACGGCTCCTTTTGCAAAAACCAGCGCACATGCCGTTTCAGCCGAAACCATCGAATCCCCAGCTCATAAACCAAGCGATTCCGATGACTCAACCGATCACACCCCACAGACGGAAGCGGCGATGGGATGTGAAACTGCGATTCGGATGTCATGAGGGCAGCGAGATGACTTCGCGCTTGATCTTTGCTCCCACCGATCTCTCCGCTACTTCCAAATCATGCTCGGCCTGAAGGCCAATCCAAAATGCGGCGGAAGTTCCGAAATATTTCGCCAGGCGCAAAGCGGTTTCCGCACTAATGCTGCGCCTGCATTTGGTAATTTCAGTCAGGCGTGAAGCCGGAATTCCAGTCGCACGGGACACAGATGCGAGACTGAGCTCCATTGGCTTAATGAACTCCTCAAGCAGGATTTCTCCCGGATGAATCATGGGTAAATATTTTGATGTGCTCATAATTTTAATGGTAATCTATAATCTCTACATCGTGCTTTGAGCCGTTCTCCCAGCGAAAAACGACTCTCCATTGTTGGTTGATCCGGATACTCCAGAACCCAGCAAGCTTTCCCTTGAGTAGTTCGAGTCGATTGCCGGGTGGGATCAGTAGGTCTTCAATGATATGCGCCTGATTGATCATGCGCAGCTTGCGTCGAGCTCGCTCTTGGATATCTCCAGGTAGCCCTCGAACTCGCAAACCGCGGTAAATGTTTTCAGTCGCTGAATCACCGAAGCTTTCGATCACCAAAAACAAATACCACGGCAGGAAATTACGTCAAACGTAATTATTTCTCATCGCCTTCCCCTCCACTCCCATTCCCCATGCTGGACAAATCGCAATCCGTCCACGAACATCCGCGCCCGATGTCTGAGTTAGCGAAAGCGTATGAGCCACAAGCTGTGGAGGAGAAATGGTATGCCGCATGGTTGGCAGCCGATTGTTTCCGTGCCGATGAATCTTCTGAAAAGGAGGCCTATGCCATTGTCATCCCGCCCCCCAATGTCACGGGCATCCTCCATCTCGGGCACGTCCTGAACAATGCCATCCAAGACATCCTTGCCCGCCGCGCTCGCCAAGAAGGCAAAGAAGTTCTCTGGCTTCCGGGGACCGACCATGCTGGCATCGCCACCCAAGCAAAAGTCGAGCGCGAGCTGCGGGAAAAAGAAGGCAAGACCCGCCGCGATCTTGGTCGTGACGAGTTTCTCAAGCGCGTTTGGGATTTCAAAAACACCCATGGCGATATCATCATCAAACAGCTCAAACGCCTCGGTTGCTCATGTGACTGGTCGCGCGAGCGCTTCACCATGGACCCGCAATACACGAAGTGGGTCAGCCAAGTTTTTGTCGATCTCTTCAACGAAGGCCTGATCTACCGCGGCAAGCGCATGGTCAATTGGTGTCCCGTATCCCTCACCGCCCTTTCCGATGAAGAGGTGATCATGAAACCTTCGCGGTCCAAACTTTTCACGATGAAATACGAGCTCGCCGATAGCCCGGGCGAGTTCATCGAAATCTCCACCACCCGCCCCGAAACCCTGATGGCGGACGTCGCCGTAGCGGTGCATCCGAAACATCCGAAATACGCGAAATGGATCGGCAAAATGGTGAAACGCCCTTTTCCTGAAGCACTCATCCCCATCATCGGCGACGAGGCAGTGGATTTGGAATTCGGCACCGGCGCCCTGAAAATCACTCCCGCTCACGACAAGGTCGACTTTGAAATCGGTCTCAAACACGGCCTTGAAATCGTCGATACACTTCATCCCGACGGACGCATCAATTGCCCCGCTTGCCCGGACCTTGATGGTTTGGATCGTTTCGTCGCCCGCCGCAAAGCCACTGCGAAACTCGAAGAAATGGGCCTCTTGATCGGCGTCGAGGAATACGAAAACAACGTCGGTTATTCCGAACGAGCCGACGTGCCGATCGAACCGCGCATTTCCATGCAGTGGTTCCTTCGTTACCCGAAAATCAAAGAATCCACCGATGCCGTTGCGTCCGGTGAAATTCAATTTCGCCCCGAGCGCTGGGCAAAAACCTACGCACATTGGATGGAAAACCTCCAAGACTGGTGCATCAGCCGTCAGCTCTGGTGGGGACACCAAATCCCGGTTTGGTATCGCAAAGACAAATTCGACGAACTCAAAATCGCAGAGTCATTGGATAAGTCCCATACGTCTCATGGCGACCTATACGTCGGAGTTGAGCCTCCAACCGAAGGCGACTGGATCCGCGATGAAGACGTCATGGACACTTGGTTTTCCTCATGGCTCTGGCCGTTCGCTACCATGTCGGATGTCGGCGAAAACTCCGCCACGTTGAAAAAATTCTATCCTACGGCAGATCTAGTAACTGGACCCGACATCATCTTCTTCTGGGTCGCTCGCATGATCATGGCGGGTTATCGCTTCGCCGATGGACTGCCGTTTAAAAACGTTTATTTCACCTCCATCATCCGCGATCTCAAAGGCCGCAAGATGAGCAAATCTCTCGGCAACTCCCCAGACCCCATCGACCTCATGGACAAGTTCGGGGCCGATGGCTTACGCTTCGGTTTGATGCGCATCGCACCGGTTGGTGCCGATGTTCGTTTCGATGAATCCTCCGCTGAAGAAGGTCGTAACTTCGCCAACAAACTCTACAACGCCTGCCGTTTCCGCCAGATGGATGGCAACGAGTTCGCACCGCTGCCAACCGTAAAAGGCATGCCGGTTTATCATGTTCTGGTGATGTCGAAACTCGACCAACTCGCCGAAGATCTCAAAGGGATCTACGCGGAATATCGCTTCGGTGAAATCGCCCAGCGCCTCTACGAATTTCTCTGGAACGACTTCTGCGATAAATGGTTGGAGGCCGTGAAAGCCGATCTCCGCGAATCCGCCACCGCTGAAGCCCGCGCCGCCGCGCTTGGAACCTTCGATGCGGTGATGAGCCGTTATCTCCAGTTGCTGCATCCTTACATGCCGCACGTAACCGAAGAACTCTCCGAGCGCATGAACTACGTTGCCGCCGGCGAGTTCTTGATGAAAAAATCTCTGCCGAGCAAACCGCTGCTCGCGGAACTTTCCGCTGCAGAAATCGAAGCCGCGCAGAAACAAGCCGCCGCGATCTACGAGACCGCAAGCCGCCTGCGCAATCTTAAGGCGGAATACAACCTCGGCTCCCGCAAAGATGTCCGCTTCGTCATGAAAGGCGCAGTCGCGTGGCTTTCCGGCGAACTCAACGTTCTCGCCCTGCTCGCCGGATCTACGGAGATTCTAGTAGATGATTCCTATGAGGCTCCGAAAGGCACGCCCGCCGCAGTCACTCCGGTCGGCGAGGCTTACATGCCGATGGATGGCTTGATCGACGTCGAAGCCGAGCGCACCCGTATTTCCAAAGAGATCGAGAAGATGGAGCTTGAGGTGAAAAAATCTGAAGGCAAACTCAGCAACGCCTCGTTTGTGGATCGTGCACCGCCAGAAGTTGTGGTGCAGGAAAAGCAACGTCTCGAAGAATGGAAAACAAAACTTTCCCAACTGGGTGAAATGCTGGCTGCCCTAAAATAAGCGATGCTTAAACTCAACGAAATCCCGGGAATCGATTCAACCGATGCCGAGCTGCTTGATATGGCAGGGATTCGTGATGCCAAGCATCTTGCTGAACAAGATCTTTTAAAGCTGTTAGATAAGCTCAAGCGAGCGAACGATATCTTGCAGCTCTCCAACGGAGTGCCTGATGAAACAGCGGTGGAGACATGGATTCACAGCGCCACCGAGGCAGTTAGCCAAAACAAGAACGAATTTAAAAATTCCTCCCTTGCGACAGCGGTTAACTACGAGGGAAATGAACAAGTTGCTGAAATGCTCGCCAACGCGCCATGCGCGATTCCACTGCCCGGTAAATATTTGATGGAGAAAAAAATCCGGGTTTCTGACATCCCGGCCGGATTGCTGCTCAATCGTTATTCCGGCGATCTCGATGTCCGCATCGGTAATCCGGAACTTCCCCAAGGCGATGTTCCTCAGCGTCGGCAGGCAGCACCTGCTCAGCTCGGGCAGAAGGCTCAACCGAAGAATTTCGATCCCTCCAATCTCAGAGCGATTGATCCAAATGCCGCGCCAGTTCAGCGGGTTGCAAAATCCAAGGCGGGTCACGAGGAGGACAGAGTGGCTCTGATCCGCGCACCGCGAGAATCCACCAATCGCGGCAAAAATCCCAAATCGAGGAATTACATCCGCGGCGTTTTGCACACACATCCATGGCATTTACGGGTCGGCGCTGTGTTTACTTTGATCCTTCTGCCCCTGGTGCCCATCGCGATTATCTCCGGTTTTTTACTGCTGCTTACTTCCATTTCCGCCGAGTCTTTTCCATGGGTTCCGAAATGGCTGATCGCGTTTCCCATTGCGCTGCCAGTCATCGGGATCGGTTAC
Organism: Verrucomicrobiota bacterium; assembly: GCA_040384845.1. Taxonomy (GTDB): domain Bacteria; phylum Verrucomicrobiota; class Verrucomicrobiia; order Verrucomicrobiales; family Akkermansiaceae; genus Luteolibacter. The sequence goes on from JAZKIL010000001.1 coordinate 108,089, forward strand.
CTGTTCTGGGGGTTAACCGGAAAATGCCGGATCTGTTCCCAGAAACTTTTCGCTCACAAAAGGGCTCTGAAACACGCCAAGGCACATCGGCTTTTCTACTTGGGATATGTCGTGCCACTTAGTATTCATCTGCTATTGTTCAGTTGGTTCAGGTGTTCCTCCTGTGGCACCCCGGTTCGTTTAAAAAAATAAGTCATGACCATTTCTAACAAAACATGGTTAGCCATCGCCGCTTGTGTGGTGCTGGGTAGTTGTGCGGACGATACAGGTGTTAAAATCGAGCAGGAGCCCGGACCGCAAGGATTGCCACAAGTGACCCAGCCCGAAATGCCGGGAGCGGCAGTTAAGCCCGGTGGCAACGTAGGCCCACGGCAGTTAAATTACACGCCGGAAGCTGACATCGCTTGGACCGATCCCGATAATCCGGATGCAGGAATTCCGGAAATCGAAGTATTGATGGCTGCGCCAAAGCGTGGACCATGGGAGGAGAGCGAAACGATCGCGCGCCAAACCGCCGCACGTGAAGGGAAACCCATTCTGATCTGGTTTACCAACTCCACCATGAGTCCTTCATGCAAAGCTCTTTCTACAGAACTTTTTGGCACTCAGGCTTTCGGAAAATGGGCAGAGAAAAACGTCGTGCGCTTGCGTGTGGATGCGGACACTTCTGTGAACGATCCGAGTCTCACCCTTGGGGATAAAATCACCCGACAGGTCGAGCTCAAGAACTACGTGCATCGCCTGAAAAAACGCTACAAAGTGTTAGGCCATCCGACATTGCTGATGCTCAATCCGAGTGGTGAAGTCCTGTGGAAAGAAACCGGATTCAAGCGGGGTCAGGCGGATTTTGTATGGGGCTTGATCAAGCAAGCCGTCGCCGTGACGGATAGTCAGTATAAGGAATGGCGTAAATCTCTCGAATCCAAAGGCTACCGCGAATGGGAAGGCTCCAACGGACGCAAAGTTTTTGCGAAGCTCGATAGATATTTTGAAGGAACCCTTATCCTTATCGAGCCCGGCGGCGAGCGATATAAAACTCACGAGTCTCGTCTATCTAGGAGTGATAGAAAATGGATTACAGAACAAAAAGTAATACGTGGGATCGAATAGGTCCGTTAGATTTTTAAATTATCCCTCCCGTAGTCGGCGTAACTAGTTTAGCGAGATTCCATGTTTACCACCAGCCGCTCGTATCCGATCTGGCGTTTGAAGTCCGCGGTGGTTTCGATGTTTGGCATTTCTTCAAGGATGGAAATTTTACGAACCGATTGAGAAAGTTGTTTGATCAGCTCGCGGATGATGAGTCGTGCATGAAAGGCCCCGAGACAAAAATGATGACCCGCGCCAAAAGCAATGTGTGGGTTCGGCTTGCGATCTAACTGAACTTCATCCGGCGCGGGAAACGTTTCCGGATCCCGGTTCGCCGCTGCCCAGCCGAGCGAAACCCTTCCCTCAGCGGGGACTGTAATTCCATGCACATCCGTCGCGACCGGACACACGCGCCCGATGTGGGTGAGCGGTGAGACCACGCGGAAAAATTCCTCCGTCGCCAGCACCGCGCGCTTCGGATCCGCGTGCAGAAATTCGATAGCCTCCGGATGGCGCGCAAGATAAGCGATGACCGAAGTGATCGTGTGAATAACCGTATCGCGACCGCCGGCGAATGTTAGATTGGCGAATCCAGCCATTTCGTCTCGGGTCAGTTTTCTGCACTGAAATTCGGCTTGAGTGAGTGCTGAGAAAAAATCGGTGCCGGGAGATGCGGTCGCGCGATCGAGTTGTTGTGCAATGTAAGCATCAACCGCGGTTTCGTTGGAATTTCCATCGATCAGATTGTGAAACACGTGGGTTCCCCAAGCGATCCATTCATCCGCCCCGGATTCAGGAAGCCCGAGCAAATGCGCGAGTGCTTTCGATTGCAACGGCACGGCGAATTCACTGACAACCTCCAGCGAGGTTGCATTCCGCGAATCATCTAACATTTTTGCTATCAACCCAGCGATCTCCGCGGCGAAAGCCGGATCGCGGGGTTTTTTAAAGAACGGCTCCACTATCTCGCGATATTCCGCGTGCAATGGCGGATCGGTTTCGATCGGCAACTGGCGGACTTTACGCATCTTTTCCTCAGAAGGAATCGGCACGCGGAAAGGCGCATCTGAACTGAAAGTCTTCCAGTTCTTCGCCGCCTCCATCACGGCGGCGTGGCGGAGAATCATCGGGATCGCTTCATTTTGGAAGCGATACGCCGCCACCGGACAACGCTCACGTTGCTCCTGAAATGTCCGGTCGTTTTCTAAAGGCTCTTTCATCTGACGCAACCCAACCGCAGAAACAAAATGGAATCGATCAGAAAAAAACTTTGAAATGTGCTACCTATATACCTAAAAGAAATCAAATCTCACCCTCTCTCCCCCTTATGAAATCAAACGCTATTCGCGTCACCGCTACTTGTATCGTTATCGGCTTGGGAGGATTTATGCTTGGAAAATTCACCCGTGATAAGGTCGAGCTATCGGAACAAGACAGCCTTATGGAAAGTTCAGAGCGGCAGATCAATCAACGCCCCATTTCCAATGATCGCGACCATGCCGCACGCCCTCGCGAGCTAAGAAGCAATAATATAAACGATCAAAAATTGGCCAACGTAGAGGAAATCGCACGTTGCGAAAATGTCTACGAGCGTGGCCGCGCCATGCTGGAATGGATCGATTCTCTAGCTCCAGAAGAATTCGAAGCAGCGGCTGCTAGCTTGCGCAGTCTCGACCTCAGCAATTACCAGAGGGATGAATACGCGATGATGTTGCTGACCGCATGGGCAGAGGTTGATCCTGTCGCCGCGCTGGCTCACGCAGAGGAAAATTACCGCAAGGGGGCTCGCAGAGCGCCGACCAGCAGAGAGACCGCCCGTATTGAAGCTGCCAATAGGAACCCCGATCTAATTGAGAGTGAGAGAGCCGCCCGCTGGCTTTACAACTCCAGTAACGAAGCCGCCAGCACCGTTCTAAGTACATGGGCCATCCGCGATCCCGAAGCTGCCATTGCATGGGCGAAATCCACTCACCAAGGTGAAGAAAAGAATCCTCACATGCTCGGAATCATCCTCGGTCTTTCAGAATCCGATCCTGCCCGTGCCACCGCTCTGCTTCAGGAAATGCCTGTCAGCCCAGTGCGTGAAGATGCGGTTAAGGCCATGATGCCGCATTTGCTAAAAATGGGCTCTGAATCCGCACAAAAATGGATTGCCGAACTCAACGACGAGAATCTCCGCCAAGCTGCGTCTTCTTGTTTTGCCGATGCGATTGCGCGACAATCTCCCGCTGGTGCCGCGCCGGTGCTAAAATAACAATCCGAACCCTGAATGATTCACCAGGTTGATTAGACATTCAAACCCACTTATCCCCCTATGAAACCGAACACCATCAAAGTGACCGCTATCTATCTACTCATAGCTCTCGGTGGATTTCTGCTGGGAAAACTGGCTACCGGAAAAGCCGAGCTATCTGAAATAGATCTTCTTATCGAGAAATCCGAGCGGCTGACTCATCAACGCACTGATTCCAGCAACCGCGAAAATACAAACCATCCCAACCGCCCAACCCAGCAACTAGACAATAAAACTTTGGATAAAAAATTGGCTAACTTGGAGATAATCGTGAGTAACCAAAACGCCCTCGATCGTGGCCGCGCGATGCTGGATTGGATCGATACATTGGCTCCAGAGGAATTCGAAGCCGCGGTCGATGACTTACGCCGTCTTGGCCTCAATAATAACAAGTTAGCTGAATACACCATGATGGTGTTGGCCGCATGGGCTGAGGTCGATCCTGCAGCCGCGCTTGCCTACACCACCACGGAAACCCCCAGCGGCGATACCGAAAATAAGGATGAAAGTTTTGATTTGATCGGATCAAAATTCCTCAGCGGCGAGGCCACCAGCAATGTTCTCAGTGCATGGGCTACCAATGATCCAGAGGCGGCCATCGCCTGGGCGAAATCCCATCATCAAGGCGATGAAGCGAATCCTTACATGTTCGGAATCATTCGTGGCATAGCGGAATCTGACCCAGCCCGCGCCACCGCCATGCTTCAAGATCTCCCTTACGGCGTAGTGCGCGGCACGGCGCTACTCTCCATGATGCCGCATGTGATGGAAATGGGCCCTGAATCCGCAGAAAAATGGATAGCCGAAATCAACGACGAGCGCCTTCGCAAAGGGGCGATTGCTCGTTATTCCGAGACGATTGCGAACCAAGATCCCGCTGGGGCGGCATCCTATTTGCTGAATAACGTGAGCGATAGATCTATGGCTAGCGTCTATTATGTTTTCAGCGAATGGGCAAAAGTAGATTCCGCAGCTGCGATAGCGAATTTGGAAAGCATCCCGGACGCCGATGTTCGTACACTCGCCCTGAATGGCCTAGTCAAGGGGCTGGGATTTAATAATCCCCAATCCATTGAGCTGCGGAACCGCTTTCAGGGTGAAGCTAATGAGCAAAAGTAAATGGGAACGCTGTGAGTTTTTGACCCAATAATTTACAAAACTCCAAGTTGAGAAGATTGAAAAACCCGATAGCTTACCCCTCATGAAATGGAACGCCATCACTGTCAGCGCGACTTGTATCATCATCGGCATCGCCGGATTTATGGTCGGAAAACTCACCAGTGGAAAAACCGAACTCTCTGAACAAGACCGCCTTCTCCAAAGCACAGAAGGCTTGGTTCAACAACGCTCAACCAGCGGCAGCACCGATTCCAGAATCCGCGAAAACGCCAATCGCCCCAATCGCCCAGGCCAGCAGCGTGGCGATACCAGTTTCGATCAAAAACTCGTCAACATGGAGGAAATCGTCCGTGGCGAGAACGCCCTCGATCGTGGCCGTGCCATGTTGGAATGGATTGATTCGCTCGCTCCGGAAGAGTTCGAAGCCGCCGTCGAGCGCTTCCGCAGCCTCGGCCTGACCGAAGCCCGTATGGGCGAATACGCCATGTTGCTGACCGCATGGGCAGAGGTCGATCCAACCGCCGCCCTCGCTTACACCACAGAAAACACTAACGGCGGAATGGCCACCGGCACCGTTCTTGGCGCATGGGCCAGCCGCGATCCGGAAGCCGCCATCGCATGGGCAAAAGCCAATCACCAAGGCGATGAAGCGAATCCCTACATGGTCGGAATCATTCGTGGCTTGGTCGGAACCGATCCCGCCCGTGCCACCGCCCTGCTGCAGGAAATTCCTTTCAGTGAAGAACGCGGTCAAGCGCTTGAGGCGATGATGCCGCATTTGCTAAAAATGGGTCCGGAGGATTCCAAAAAATGGATCGCGGGACTGGGTGATGAACGCCTCCGTGATGGCGCGGTTGCTCGTTTTGCAGAAGCGATGGCGAAACAAGATCCCGCTGGAACCGCTTCTTGGTTGATGGAAAATCTCAGTGATACATCTGTTAGAAGCATGGACGAAGTCTACAGCGAATGGGCGAAAAAAGATCCCGCAGCAGCGGTTGCTAATTTCGAAAGTCTTCCAGAAGGCGAAGCCCGTTTGCGCGCCCTGCGCGGTCTCGTCATGGTAGATGCACGTAATAATCCCCAAGCCGCAGCTGATTTGATGAACCGTTTTCCAGCCGATGTCACGGATCGCACCGTGCAGCATTTCATCTGGAACTCATTTGAAAAAGCCCCGGCTATCGCCGCTAATCAGATCGGCCGCATCCAAGACGAACGTAACCGGAACCGTATGTATGAACGCGCCATCGGCGCCTGGCTTGAACGTGATCAAGCCTCCGCACAAACCTGGATCAACTCCGCTAATCTACCCGCTTCAGTTATTGAAGCACTGGGTAATCGTTAGATAGTGGGGTGGAAAGGAATGGCAAAGATTTTCAGAGAATCAAAAAGACGGAACACTGCGAATGAGCGGGGACTCTGTGGTTTGGTTGGACGCTTTGATTGAAGAGGAAGTTGATCGCCCATTCCGAAGGCTACTTGACAGACAATTAGATGAAGCTAGTGTGTCCGACGATTCGTAAGTCATGAAAAGTTACATTTTGTAGGTGTTCATGATCCGCGTGATCCAAACCCAAAACCCTAAAAAACCCAATGCATATCAGCAGACTTGTCTCAGGTCTGAGCTTCGCGCTCATACTATCCTCACCGCTATTCGCCCAAGGACAGGGCAAAAAACACTTCGGCCAAGGCCATCCATTCGCCCTTGAAGAATTACCCAAGGGAGAGTTAAAAACGAAGCTCAAGCAACTTGATCCAAAGGCTAGAGCTGAGGCAATGAAGCGGCTTCACACTTTTTCTTTCCCGGAAAAGGATGCGGCGAAATATTTGAAAGCCGATAATCAAGGCGGGATTTTCATCATTTGCCCCATCAATGGCTGCGAATGTGACGATGCAGATCACGACCATGGCAACAACGCGTCGGCTCCTACCCAAGCAGATACATCTGCTTCGACAGCTTCTGCCACTGTTGTTGAAAACATGCCGATCGGAGATGGCAGCAACGACACCTTCAGCCCGACATCCGCTGTCACAGTCGCTTCACCACCCGCATTCAACTCCAAACCAGGTGCTCCCTTTCACATCTATCTCGATTTCAACGGAGCTTACGTGACAGGCAAGGCATGGACTTACTCGGACGGAACGACCACATGGAGCACATGGGATTGTATCGCATGGGGCACGGATGCCGACCCCGCCACTTTCAGCGTTTCAGAGCAAAATGACATCCGCCGGATGTGGGAGCGGATCGCCGAGGATTATGCTCCTTTCAATGTCAACGTGACCACCGATGCGGCGTATGATCCCGATAATTATACGGGAGATAAAAACAAAGTGGGTTGGCTGCTTACCACACCGACGACTGATAAAAACGGGGTTCGCTGCCCGCACTACGGTTACGGCGGAGTGGCTTATGTCGGTGTTTTCGGTAGAACGGATTTCTTCTCACGCACCCAACCTGCGTGGGTAACTCCGATGGGTGTGTCCAGCACGGCTGAAGCCGCCTCTCACGAAATGGGTCACAACATGGGTCTCACCCACGACGGTCTCACCACTGGCGCATCTTATTACGGGGGTCACGTGGCTACCACTGCTGCGCCATCGTGGGGTCCCCTCATGGGCACGGGATACGGTCGCAATGTTTCCCAATGGTCGAAGGGTGAATATTTAAACGGTAACCAGACCCAAGACGACCTTGCGATCATTGCAGGAAAAGTCCCATACCGCACCGATGATCACGGCGATACTTTCCAGTCCGCTACCGGGTTGACGCAAGTTCCGGTCAATCAAGTCGGTGTTGTGGAAACCACGGGCAACCAAGATGTTTTCGCTTTCACCACCGGAGCAGGCACCGTCTCGTTCAATGCGAACCCTTACCGCTGTGATATCCAAACATGGGGTGCCAACCTCGATGTCATTCTCGAGCTCTACAACTCTTCTCAAACTTTGATCGCCTCCAGCAACCCCGCTGCAGAGGTGAACGCTTCCCTATCCGCTTCAGTGGCAGCTGGCACTTACTACCTGGTGCTCAAGCCCTCGGCTGCGGGCTCGCCTTTGGCTACCCCCCCATCCGGCTACCCGCTTTATGGTTCGCTCGGCTATTATAATCTAACAGGTAATTTCAACCCGACCGGAAGTATTTTCCTAACTGCTCCGAATGGTGGAGAAAGTTGGTTTGCCGGAACTTCTAACAACATCAATTGGTCCTCAGGTATTGGTGGAAACGTCAAAATCGAACTTTTCAAAGGCGTATCCCTGGTTTCCACCATTAGCAGCAGCACTCCCAACGATGGTTCGCTGATCTGGAACATCCCTTCCGCGCAAACGCTCGGGAACGACTACAAAATCAAAATCACCAGCATCGAAAACCCGGCGATAGGCGCGCAGAGCTTTGCCAATTTCGCGATCGTTCAGGACCTGCTCGCAGCCGCGCTCGATACCTCGGGTTACACATGGACTTCATCCGGAAGTGCCGTATGGACAGCGCAAACGGCGACCACCTTCGACGGAGTCGATGCTGTTAGAAGCGGCGTGATCACTCACAGCCAAAGCAGTTCCGTTTCAACCACCATCAGCGGGCCCGGCACTCTCTCCTTCTACTGGAAAGTCTCCTCGGAATCGGCTTACGACTTCCTCACTTTGTTCGTCAACGGTGTCGAACAAACCGGTAGCTTGGCCAAAATTTCAGGTGAAGTAAACTGGGTGCAAAAAACCGTCACTCTTCCGAGTGGCAATAACACTCTCGAATGGCGTTACAACAAAGATGATAGCGTCAACACTGGAAGCGATGCGGCATGGGTGGATCAGGTTGTCTTTACCTCCGCCAGCAGCCCCGGATCTCTTGTGGTTTCACCTGCGAGCGGGCTCTCCTCCTCGGGCAGCTTCGGTGGAGGTTTCACTCCTTCTTCCCTTGTATTCACCATCAATAATCCGGGCGCCACAGCGATCAACTGGACCGCAGCAAAAACCCAGAGCTGGGTGACCTTGAGTTCCGCCAGCGGATCGCTTGCCGCCGGCGCCAGCACGACAGTTACCGCGTCTATCAACACCAATGCGAATACGCTAAATGTTGGCAGTTACAACGATACCGTTACGTTTACTAACACCACGAATGGCACAGGAAATACCACACGTCCTGTCGCTTTAACTGTGAACACCAGGGTCGCCACGATCACGCTTGGGAACTTGAACCAAACGTATAATGGATCAGCCAAGTCCGCATCGGTAACGACCAATCCTGCTGGCCTGGCTTACTCGATCACCTACGCGGGTTCGACAACGCCGCCAACCAATGCCGGTACCTATGCGGTGGTTGCGAACATCACCCAGCCTAACTACACGGGCAGCAGCTCAGGCAGTTTGGTAATCGCGAAAGCCGCTCAAAGCATCCAGTTTGCAGCTCTCGCTCCGGTTACAACCGGTTCGCCTCCTTTCAGCCTAACAGCTACAGCAAGCTCGGGTCTTGCGGTATCCTATTCGAGCTCCAACACATCCGTCGCCACCGTTTCAGGAAACACGGTCACCATTGTTGCAGCCGGTAGCACAACCATCACGGCCATGCAGGCAGGGAACACCAACTACAACCCTGCAACCGCTGTCCAACAAACCCTAACCGTAACAGTTCCCAACAGAGCTCCGGTCTTTTTGACAGATCCGATCCTTGTCAACGGGGCCAGCGAGGGAGTGCCTTATACCGGCAAAACTCTGGCAGGACTGGCCACCGATCCTGATACTGGCGCAACCATCACTTACTCGAAAGTCAGCGGACCCGCTTGGCTGGGCGTTGCCTCCAATGGCGCTTTGTCCGGCACGCCTCCTTCGGGTTCTGCAGGTGTGAACTCATTCATCGTTCGCGCCACTGATGACAAGTCGGCCACCAAGGATGCGACCCTGCAAATCACCGTCACAGCATTGCCGCTTCCATGGCTTGCGACCGACATCGGCACAGGTATGCTGGCGGGGTCCACCTCGTTCAGCAACGGAATCTTCACCCAGGCGGGCTCCGGAGTGATTGGCAACACCAGTGACAAGCTGCGATTCACCTATCAAACCCTCTCGGGTGATGGTGAAATCACAGCTAGAATCATAAATCTCCAAAACACTGATATCTCGCTAGCGGGAGTGATGATACGTGATTCGCTTGCTCCGAATTCGAAACAGGCCTTCATGGGAGTGACAGGTTTCAATGACTACCGTTTGATACGTCGGACCAGCACAGGCGGCAATATCAATACCAGCAACAAATTTGGAAACGGTTCCATTATGTGGGTTCGCCTCATTCGCAGCGGCACAACCATCACCGCTTACAAGAGCTCGGACGGAACTTCATGGTCAAGCGTTGGCAGCATTAAAAACGCCAGCTTTGCGCCCAATTGCTACATTGGTCTGGCTGTGGGTAGCGGTAGCGATACCGCGCTTAGTACCTGGCAATTCAGCAATGTCACAGTGACCCCTTGATGATCCGGTCCTTGATCTCGATCTTGTTCGGCTTGTCGCTGCTTTCCTGCGACAAGCCGAACTCTGCTGATGCGGAAAACGATCAAAAAATCTCTGCTGACTCCGCATCTAACCGAAAATATGCGCTCCGCAAACAAGCTCGGGATCCATCCGAGGAGTTGAGGTCTCAGCGGGAAGCCGCTGGAAAAATCAAATCTCTAACAGAACGAGAAAAGGCTTTGGCTGAAGTGGTGTGGAACGCTATTGAGATTGATCCGGATATCGCCCATGAAGCTTTTCAACAACTATCTTCAGACAGCCCGGAAAAAATCCGCCTGATTCGACATTATGCGATGCGGTTTGCTGAACAAGATCCGTTGAAAGCGGAAGAATGGGCAAAGACACTTGAGACCGAGCAAGAAACAGCCGTCGCCGTAGGGCAAATCGCCATTCACATTGCCGAGGCAGATCCGGAACGCGCGGCCAATTTGATATCGGATTCCAATCTAACAGAGAGGGAGTTGGACATGGCGGTAGTCCAGGTTATCCAGCGTTGGGTTGTGAAATCCGAGTCGGACGCAGCGGCGTGGGTCGTTCAGTTTTCCCCAGGTGCCGCGCGCGAAGCGGGGATCCAAGTGGTTGCGGCGAGGTGGCTGCCACGTGACCCGAAGGCGGCGTTTGAGTGGTTGGAATCGATCAAAGACAACGAGCTTCGCAAAGAAACCCTTAGCGCGATGCGAAACATCATGCTTCAACAATCCGAGAAGGTAAGTCAAACGTGGCTCTCGCACGCGAGTGCGGAACTACAAAGCGAACTCAGTCCTTAGGGTGAGCGCACAACAAGATGAAGGGGCTTTGCAATCCGCCGAATGCGAGATATGAAGCGGGGGGATGAGTTTGAAGGAAAAACTTCGGGGATGGATGCGCGGCGGCGAGGGTGACTTTGCGGCCTGCGCGCTGGAGGTTTTTCGATATCAATTTGAGAATAATGCGGCGTATGGCAATTACTGCGTGTCGCTTGGGAGGACCCCGGAAAGTGTCAGCAGTTGGCGAGAAATCCCTGCGGTGCCGACCGATGTGTTTAAATTAACCAACACAGCCATGCGCTGTTTTCCTGAAGCTGAGGAAAAAGGGTTTTTTCTCACTTCCGGCACGACGCGTGAGGTGCGGGGCAAGCATGCGTTTCGCGATCTGGAACTTTACGAAGCATCGGTCAAAGGGTGCTGGCGGGAACTGGGTTTGCCGGAAATTACAAATCCTTGGTTTTTTTCACAACGAGTTAAAGACGCGCCGCATTCATCGTTGGTGCGCATGTTCGATTTAATCGATCAGGATGGAGAATGGTTGATCGATTCTAACGGTAAATTGCTTTCCGAGCAATTTACACCAAAAGGCGCGGCAGCAGTGCTGGGAACTTCGCTGGCGTTGTTGCGGTTTTGTGAGGAGGGTGAACCGGTGAAATTGTTAGACGACTCATGGATTTTTGAAACCGGCGGCAGCAAGGGTTTGCGCAAAAGCCACACGCCCGCCGAAGTCAGGCAACGGCTCTCTCATCATTTCTCGTTACCGGAATCCCGCATCCTCAACGAATACGGAATGACCGAGTTGTTTTCCCAATTTTACAAATGGGGAAATGTAGAGGCGCATCAAGGACCCACATGGACGGCGATCCGAGTGGTGGATGTTTTTTCAGGAAATCCTGCGGCTGAAGGTGAGGTTGGGTATTTGGAGATCATCGACCTCGCGAATCTTGATTCCGTTAGCGCGATCCGCACCCAGGACTTGGCAATCGCCACGGGTGACCGGAGTTTTAAATTGATCGGCCGTGATCCATCTGCGGTGGCGCGGGGTTGCTCGCGTGGAGTTGATGCCGTATTGCAAACATCATGAAAACCCTCTCGGAACGTATCGCATTTCTGCTCACTCAACGGCCCATGCTTGAGAGGTGGGTCGGGTGTTATGATGAGGAGTCGTTGAAAAAATGGTTAGATGGCGAGCTCGGTGATCACCGGAGGCTGGAGCAATGGGTCGATGGCTCTCGTGTGATCCCGCGTGGGCCGGTGTTGCATGTGGTCAGTGGGAATACCGAACACGCTGCGTTTCAATCGGTGTTTCGCGCGCTGCTGCTAGGATGTGAAAGCTGGGTGAAAGTGCCATCGTCAGGTCTGTTAGAATTCGAGCAATGGGCGAGCGAGTTGAGATTGTTCGAGGTGGAAAGTGAACTGCCGGAAGCATGGCGCAGTCCTGAGGTCGCGGTGATTTACGGCGGTGAGGAAACGATCACGTTTTTCCGCGATTGGCTTTCGCCGCAAACCCGCATCATTGAACACGGTCCGAAACTCAGCGCGGCATTTGTTTTTGAACAACACGAGGGTTTGGAAAAACAGCTCGCCGAGGATGTCATGCGCTACGGTCAGCGCGGCTGTCTTTCGGTGCAGGCGATTTATGTGGCGGGAGATGTTGAAGATTTCTGTGAAAAGCTGGCGGAAGCTTTTGAAGAACGGCGACCCAAGATTGCCGCTACGATTTCCGAAGCGGGAGGAATCCGCAACGCACGCGAACTCGCACGCTTCCAGATCGCCAACGGCGCAAACATGAAACTCTGGGAAAGTGCAAATTCTGTGGATTGGACCATTCTGTTAGATCGCGATTCCACGCTTCTGCGCACCGGCCCCAACGGTGGATTCGTCCGCGTCATTCCCATGCCAGATGTATTTACTCCTGAAATGCTTGGAGATGAAATCGCGTTTCTCTCTACCGCAGTGGTCGAGCCTTTGGCGGATGCGGATCGCTTGGAAGCCATCGCTCCACCTAGAATCTGCTCCGCAGGAAACTCACAGGAACCCGGCATTTTCTGGCATCCCGATGGTGAAATGCCACTCGCAGGGCTTGTGCGTTGGCGCGATCTCGGTTGATCTTATCGGTATGTCCGAACCCGCTATCCACACCACCGGCACCATCCTCGAACGCAAAGGCGAGATTCTTTATCGCGTCGAGTTGATGAACGGGAAAGTGATTCTCGGCCACCTTTCCAAACCTCTCACTGATTCCAAAACCGAATTTTCGAGTGGTGATTCCGTGATGTTGGAAATGACACCGTTTGATTTTGATCAGGGGCGGATTGTGAGTGGGGCTAACTAAAACGGCTTATAAAACGCCAGATAAGCAGCGCCAATGGCTCCGAGCAGAGTGAGTGCAAAGACGACACAAGGGCAGAGGATCTTTTTCTTCGCGAGGACGGGAGCGACGCCGATGAACAGCCAGATGCCGAGTTTCGCCATCCACCAATATTGATCCATCGGTGGTTTTTTCAGCATCGCAAAACCAGCGAGCAAAATAATGACCAAGGAAACTCCGTGGAGGATGGACGCGGATTTTTGATTTGAGCCACCCAGAAGAGTTGCTCCGAGAGATGCGAAAAGGGCGAATACACCGGCAAGGTGAAGAATTTTAAGTAAGAATGGATCCATAACTGCGGGGACATTTCGCGAGTTGATTGGGAAAATCAAGAAAACTCGGAAAGTTGGCAGGTGCATGCTGCGTATCACCAAGCCAATTCATGATTGCCCTTCTTTCCAAAAAAGAAAACATACCCCGCATCTAAGCACCGTGAGAACGGCAAAAACGTCACGATAAACGTTTGAGATAAAGCCCTCTTTATACCTTTTATGACCACCGAAACTGATCAAAAAACCTGCTGTTCAACCCGCTGCCGTCCATTGGCCATCACCATTTTTGGTTTGCTCATCATTGCTTTTCTCATCGCGATGCCGTTCCTTGCGGGCAAACCGGATGCTGAAAAAACATCGGATATCGTCCGTTTCTTTGGGCATTTCCATCCGGTCGTCCTGCACCTTCCTATCGGTATTTTCTCACTGATTATTTTCCAAGAGCTGTTGGCGATGTTTTCCCGCTACAGACCGCAGCCTACTCTGATCCCAATCTTTGCTGGTGCGGCAAGCTCGGTTGTCGCAGTTCTTTTTGGTTTCCTGCTCTATATCGGTGGAGGTTATGAAATGAGCGAATTGCTTGGGGATCACCTCTGGGGCGGTATCTTTTTCGCCTGTGCAGCGATTCTAACCCTGATCGTAAAAGCCTGGTTCCCGCAGCCAACGTGTTCCCAAGTCTTCTACCGCGTGATGCTTTTTGGCAGCGTCGCGATCATGGGCTACGCCAGCCATGACGGAGCATCGATCACTCACGGAGAAGATTATCTTTTCGAGTATGCTCCCAATCCGATTCGGAAAGTCTTTGGATATGAACCCAAGGTAGAAATAAAGGATGCTCCAGACAAGCCGCTTGAAGAGCAGATTGTCTATGCAGACATCGTTCAACCAATTCTCAACAAGCGTTGCGTGGAGTGTCACAAAGAAGGCAAATCCAAAGGTAAATTCCGCATGGATAGCTATGAGCTCCTGGTCAAAGGCGGAAAAGAAGGAGACGGTATCACTCCGGGCGACTCAGCGAAAAGTAACATCGTCTACCGTTGTGAACTCCCCGAAGACGACGATGAGCACATGCCACCTGAATCCAAGACCGACATCGAAGACCACGAGCTCGCGGTCATCAAATGGTGGATCGATTCCGGTGCGGATCCTATGAAAACCGTGGCGCAGTTAAATATCACGGACGAAATTCGTGCTGCGGTGTCGAAACTCGGTCGCTCCATCGACCCCAAAGCAGGTAAATCCGAGGGTGCCACACAAGCCAAACAAGATCTTCCTTCCGATGCATTGCTCAAATCCGTCGCATCTCTATCAAAAGACTTCCCCGGTGGCCTGACATTCGAGTCCCAAGCCTCCGCGAAGCTCACCTTCACTGCGGTTTCTCTCCGGAGTAATCTCAATGATGAGGTTTTCGCTAAATTGAAAACCGTCATTCCCAGCATGGTATCGATGGATCTGTCTTCGACAGCGATTACCGACAATTCGGTCAAGTTACTCGCCTCCGCAAAGGATCTGCGGATGATCCGCCTTTCGGAAACCAAGATTTCTGATGCCTCGCTCGATACGCTCGCGACTCTGAAAAACCTGGAATCGATCAATCTCTACGGCACCCGCGTGAGCGATGCCGGTGTGGAGAAATTGAAATCCCTGCCGCAGTTGAAACGTCTCTACCTCTGGCAGACAGACGTTTCCGCAGGAATGATTGAAAAGCTCAAACAAGCTCTTCCGGGAGTGGAGATTATCACAGGGATTTGATTCTGAGCTACGGCTCACCCAGAATCCGCTTGATTCGGATTATTAAAAAGAATAGGTATTTTATCCACTAAGTTGGCTGAAATACCTAAACTTTTTAGAATTCAATCATGTCGATCTCATCCCCATTCGTAGCCATTTTCTGCTTTTTGGTAGCTGGAATGGCCCACGGCACCCAGCTTTCTGAGCGCTTGGATGCGGTGCATGAACATTTTCTCGAAAACCGCCGCGCGGCGTTATCCGGCTTATCAGATCCGTTCGGAGTTCCAGCCGCGGCGAAAGTCGTCATCGAAGATCCCATGGGCGAATTCCGACGTAAGGCCGCTTGGAAACGCAACGTGGTAACCACGATTTTCTGGGTTGGCGAACAACCCACGGAAAACAACCCGACTCCTAATGATAAAAGTGCTTGGGATCAGAACTGGATGAAAAACTTCGGGGGTTATGACAATCCCAACCAACGTGAGGGATTTTTCCCAAAAGGCTTTGTTCCCAAGCTGAATCCCTTTTATGTGGCCTTACCCTACAACGATATCGGAAAGGATTTCCGACATCGCTCGGAAGCAGCCGAGGTCATCCCGTGGTTCTGGGAGAAATACCAAGGTGACGGCATCTCTGTCTGCAAAGGACGCTGGATTGCTATACATTACGATGGAAAAATCTGCTACGCCCAGTGGGAAGATGTCGGCCCTTTCGAGACGGATCATCATGAATACGTATTCGGAAACGAAAACGCCCGTGCGAATCGCAATAAAGCTGCGGGATTGGATGTTAGTCCAGCAGTCCGAGATTTCCTGGAAATGCCCAGCGGTGACCGGGCCGAGTGGAAATTTGTTGAGGATTACGAGGTTCCACAAGGCCCTTGGAAGTCTGCGGCGTTTCCTTTAAAAAATAATTAAGAAACATCTTTACAGAACGAATTAAAAATCGCATTTTCTTAGACCTAAATATGACGTGAAATATTTCTGTTCATAAACTATACAAAACCATGAAAACCTCCAATCAACTTAAAGCCATCAAGGTGGCTTCCCTCGTGGTAACTGCGTTTGCAGCAACTGCGGGAAATTCATTCGCTGCACCAGGAAATGGAAACAGTGGAAATAGCGGAAACGCGGCAATGATTCCGACGGTTCCTGGCGGTTGGCTTAGTGCGTATCCGACGATGGTCAAAACGGGAACTCATCCTACGCTTTCATGGGCCATTACCTATCCATCAAACATCGCGAACTACTCAACCATCACTCCTCCAGCTAAGCTCACTGCAAACGGCTCTTCAAGTGGTCAGCTTGACGTAGATATTCGAGTGATCGGTGCCGGTGTCACGGTTGGAGAACCATCGGGTACCAACACGAACTGGGTGCCAACCCAAGCACTCGTTAGCGTCGGCGGCGGCACATACAAAAGCGTCTTCCTCGGAACCAACACCCAAGTTGACCCAAATGCGCTTGTCTGGTCTAAGCGGGTGAACTCAAACACAACGTTTGAGTTTGGCGGTCGGTACTACTTCGACGGCGGCTGGAGCACGACTTATAATTCTCAAAACGGCAACAATATCCGCATCTTGAAAAACGGTGAGTATCCACCTACGGCCTACGCCTTGCACACCTCAGATCAATTGAAAAGCTTCATGGCCCCTTACCTTGATGGCGGCGGAAAAATCAAAATCGGACCACTCGATGCCATCATCATGATGGAGCTTACCCAACCCGAATCCAACACCAATGACACGGGCTATAACCTCCAAGACATGGTGCTTCTGATGACCGTTAAACCTAAGGGTAACAACGGACACGGTAACAATATCGACGGTGTCGACGCCAGCAACCCAGGTAATGCTCCATTCATGAAGTATGACACCAATGCTGCCATCGATGACGAAAGAAAATAATAGAAGTTCTCACTTCTAGCTTCTAAATAAACCGATCTATCCAACATTTCCCTAGGGAAATTATGAAACACCAACTCTTCATCCTGGCTATCCTCGCCAGTCAGCTCCACGGTCAGGCCGAACCTCAAAAGCCAGCCTTCCGTGATGCTGCCACTAGCGAGTCTCTTACAGAAAAATATCGTGAAACCTCCACCAAGGGACCCGCGAAAAAGTTCAAGGAAACTACGGGTGAAGATGCTTCGGTGAAACACAAAGTCGGTAATCTTTTAGAGAATTCGGAACTTATCACCTTCAATGGCAACACAACGCTCGTTCCAAAAAAAGCGATCGTCCAAATCCCTGAGAAGTATAAAGACCGAATCAACGCCCATAAACCAGGTTCGAAAATCCTCAGTTGGATGGATTTTTACACCCTGAATCGCGGGTGGATCAGCACAGTTGAGGTGACCTTGGCACAAGCTAGAGGAGAGGTTCCCGTTTCTCCCGAGCTGATGGAGACACTCAGCAAAAAGGGCAATCTCGTGGTCGCTGTTCTTAAAAACGGCCCCATTTCTGTCCATACTCCAAAGGCCGAAGCCGAGACAAAACCCGGGGCCGAAACCAAAGAACTCAACCCCAAAAAACCGTGAAAACGAAATATCTCATCCAATTAGGCGTCATCTCTGCACTGATTTGTGGTGTGAATGCGCAGGTCGTAAACTCCAATTACACCAACTTCATCCGGCAAGTTCAATTACCCGACTCGCCAGTTAGAGTCGAGCGAACCGTCGATGTTGATCCCGTTGGACAAACCTTGTCACCCTTGGAAATCAATCCTAACGGAGCACGCTTCGAACTTCACACCGTTCAAGCGGTACCATTTGTAAGCACCCTTTTGGATACCCGTTATGTGGGCTCTTACGTCCCACTGGCTGAAGCCACTATCCGAACAGAAGACCTGAACTCCGCCACCCCACGCACACGCGCGGATCGGCCTTTTTATGTGGATCTCGTCATTTCAGGACTACATCCTGCTGCGGACACGGGCGCTCCGGCTTCCGCAAAGGAAGTTAAATTCTATCATCATGTCCAATCCTACGGGGAAAATGGTGACGGAACAGAGGTGGACCGCACTCAAGCGACTCTCAGTTCTCAGGTCGCTGTTACAGTAAACGGAACTCAGACACTGACTTATGCTGTGACGACCGTTCCTGGAGCAGACCGCGCAAAAGTCCGTGGAGAAGAGCGTTTTTCCATCTACACTCTGGATGATTACCAAGCTCCTTCATCTCAGTTAGCATCGCAAACCGTTCAGATTTGGCCCGTTGCTCATGGCACGATTTCCGGTATTGCCGATGGTGAAACCATTGAGTTCTCTACGCCGACCCTCACCCTCGCGATCAATGACATCTATCCAGATGCCCGGGTTTACGCCCAGATCTACAAAGGTGAAAAACGCGATGACGGTCATGTCGGGACGGTTCTTCCGGGTTCAGCTGTTGCGGTAAACGAATCGGTTCCTCAAAACCGCCTGCTCACCGTTTCAGATTGGGATTCTGTTCTTACAGAAAACGGCACTTGGACCATGGAGTTGCTCACCTTCACTCCTTTCGGCATCGATCGCCTTGATTGGGTGACCTTTAACGTGGATCGTACCATCTCAGTTCGAGCAACACAAACTACAGACCAGTGATATTGAACTAATCTTTAACTTTCTTGGCCTCTAGCTCGGCCTTGTAGTTATCGTTTCTGTAAATCATCGAAAACTTGGCTTGCCTCGTTTTTCTAAGGAGGTCTTCAACCTCTGTCCATGCGATGAGTAAGAAAACTCCTTTTAGGGATTCCCGATGAAACGCTTGCGTCCGTGTTACGAAGTGATTCTCAACCGCCTTGTGCTGTTGATTGGTCTGAAGCGCACCATTTTCACTCGTAATTTGTTTCTTAATCTTTTCAAAACGTTCTTCCATTATCGTGGTGGATACGGCAGAATCTTCATAATGAACGGTCATCTCATACAATCCTCCATGAAGGAATTTCCCTTCAACGGAAGAGGCCATCGAATCGGGCAACGTTCCCTTGGATGCTGCGATCTTAATAATGCGCAGGTTGGGCTGATTTCCCGGAATAGTGATGGTGAGATCCAAGGCTTTTTCGCTAGCCCACGAAACCAGTTTTTCAGGAGAGTCACCCCAGTTCACACCAAACGGGGGCTTGAGAAGTTCTTGTGCATGAAGCGTGGTGGAGAAAAGCAACAGCCCCAAGCCGGCGAGATATCTAACAGTTTTTTGCATAGTGCTGGTGACGATTACGAATGCAGCCACAGTCTTGCCTTTTTAAAATCGTTTCGCAAGCCGCGAAGATTGCAACATGGCATGGTCTTGATTGAGGCCACGGCCGCGCTTTCTTTGCTGACGATTGTAGGGCTCATTTTGTTTATGCTCACCATGAATGTCATCACGCCCCGGCAGTATGCATTACAACAGGTGCTTTCCGATGCATACCTTACATTTGAGCGTGCGCAAGCACAACGCATCCCTTTTGAAACCTTGGTTTCAGAGGATGATACTCCGTGGCCGATTTTTCCTGAAGTTGCCACGGAGGATATTGAAATCGGTAAACTTCCCGGTGGGACAGCCATCGAAGGCAGTGTCATACGCACACGCTATCCGAATGAAACCAACTACCCGGTCGATGGAGGAACTGGAGACGAAAGCACCAATCCTGCAGCCATGGAGATTTGGAGAGTACAAAGTGTGCTGCGTTATACCATTGCCGATAGAACGTATGTGAAATCCCGAACTGTTATTCGCGCCCAATGAGAACGTTTAAAAATACCGTGCTGCGAGGGTTCACACTTTTGGAACTCACGCTCGCCATTATGCTGGGAATGATCGTTGGGGTGATGCTCTTGGCCATGCTGAATCAGCAGATCACGTTTTTAAAAATATTCCGGGCTCAGAGTTTTCTTAATGAGGAAGCGCCTATCATCAGTCATCACGTTTCAAAATTATTGCTGAATGCCGAGCGGTTTCGATTGCATGCCTCGATAGAAGACGCGCTTTCCGGTGATGATCCGCAACTCACGGATTCTCCAGTGGCGGTTCTCAATTTCCGCCAACCCGACGGAACTTTGCGCGCAGGAATTCTTTCCTTTGAAGACCGTGGAGATGGGAATGCGTTGTATTACTATGTGGTGCCTCTCTCTGGCGTACTCAGTGATCCGGAATGGGCCATCACAACGAAGCCAACAAACGTCTCATTTTTTGTGGAATCTGGCATTATACGTACACGCCTCACGGGGCCAGCCGGTGAGGAGATTACTTTTTCAGGAGCAATGTAATGAAAACCATATCTAACAAAAGCCACCCGCGTGGATACGTTTCCTTGATCGCGGTTTTCACGTTATCAATTTTCATGCTCGCCATGATGGCCTTTGCCTACAAGCGGGCCATCAACGCCCAGGCAACACTGAGTGATATTCAGACCCAAACGGATTATCGGGAAAAAGAAGAGACGATTTTGCGATCCATCGTTGCGATTGTACCGAACCACGCGATTCAAGCCATGCAAGATGGCTCTGATGATTCGGAAACTACAAGAGATGCGGTTTCGTTTGAGGCGATTTTTGAGGATGCCATTGAGCAGTCCAATGCCCGAGCATCTATCTCTGAGGAGTTCATCGATCAAATGGACGAGGATACGGTATTCCGAGGAAACAGCGGAGACTCCGCGTTAACGGACACTACTAGGATTTTCAAATCGGCGCTGGGCAATAGTGGATCCGTCAGCGGCGGACTAAACCGAAGCTTTGGATCCAAATATCCCCCTGCCCTGAATTTCAGTGGCACACTTCCCGATGACGATAATTTCCCGATCATCTCGAATTTCAAACAATATGGAGCATTAGCGGATGGGGAAGTCAGCCTCGACGTGGATACCTATAAAGATTTCAACCTTATCCCTTATCCTCAGATCGATTTCGGATATGCTCAGCCGGGTGAATTGTTCGTCGCTAAACGGAATTGGTGGGCATTTAAAATGAATCTCTCCGCCCATGACGACACCATTACTAATCTATCTCGTTATGACCGCACCTTCGTTCTCTCGATTTATGAAATCCCCTCGCAGCTTCCGATTTCTGCCGGCTCTTTCATGGCGCTTGGTCAATACGCAGATGGCTCGGCTTGGGAAAATGTATCGATATCTGGAAACGTATTCGCGAGTCGCGCGGTGGTCGAGGGCGAGACCGATCTCGCGAGCTTGGCCAGCCGGCGTGGATTTGAGTTATCTGGTAGCACTACAATTGGTGGTCAAACTTTCAATGGCAGTCCATTCGCTCCCGGAGTTCGTGAAACCTATCGTCTCACGGAGGGCGATTTTTTCCCCGTTTCTCTGGCATCTGAGAGCGGTAAAGCGGCGTTTGTTCCCATCAACCGCGGCGTGGACTTCTACGATCGCTATGCCCACATCGAGGAAACAACAACGATTTCTCCTACCACATGGAATGAGTATTCAGTAGGTGCCATGCAATGCGCGATGAGATTGGATATCACCGGAGCCGTCAGCGCCACCGATCCGACCCCATCCGAGTTGACGTTCAGTTATATGAAAAGCGGAGCGCGTGTAGACCTAGTCCTCCCACTTGACGAGGGGGTAGCCACGGATTTGCCGGTTGGTTACATTTTCGTGGCTAATGAAAACGCCTCTGCAAATTTCCCAACACCTGTGGATGTCGCTTACGGTGCGAGTGGCAGTTACTTTTTTAGAGAAAGTGTCAGCGGCACCGTAATGTTTGATAACGGCTCCTTCGGAGATCCTTTCGTCGGCGCGGCCAAATCCGGCTATTTCAAACCGCGTTATCCCTTCGAGATGAAAACCCTTCCTACAGGACGGAAATGCGTGGCGGTCTACCCTGAACGGTTCAAAGACTTTCTTGAGCTCCTCGGTGCAGATAGCCTGGAGGTAAATAACTCGTTGGCGGTCAATGTGGACTACGTCAACAACTCCACCACACTGGACAAACCGTTCATACCTTCCACTGCTGTCGATTACGGCGTGATCCTTCAAGAATGTGCAGACCTGACAACGTTCACCAAAGGCTTCTCTCTCGTAACGAACTTACCACTGCATCTGGGTGATGACTTCAATGTGGTGGCTATGTCACCGCCCGCTGGCTATGTCCCTCCGGGTGGAGCTTTGTTTTATCCGCCATCCTCGTTGTTCTCTCCCGAAAAACGTTACGGGGTGGGCATGAATCCTTTGGCTGTCGAGTTTTCAGGCCAAGTCGGCTCCACCGCTAGCGAGGATTCCACAGTGCCAATCAGGCCATTGGATACAAAAACGACCACAGGCTCAACCTTGGCAGCCAGTAATATCACCATGAACTTGTCCGCGATTTCTCATCCTGCTGAGTTGCCCCCGATCACCATGAAAAACTGGCTGATCGTGATCGAAGAAATGGGCAGGGATTATGCCGACGACTGATGCGCTAAGTTGATCGTTATTAGAAAAAGATGGTACACGAGGACGGGATCGAACCGCCGACCGACCCGGTGTAAACGGGCTGCTCTACCGCTGAGCTACTCGTGCATGCTTCGCGAGTAGGATTCCTACCAGTTGCGATAAGATGCAAGACTTTGTTATGTTTTTTTTATAAAAAGTCTCTCCACGCCTGACATTTTTGCCGTGGTTTTTTAGATAATCCAACATGGTCGAAACGAGTCAAATGGAGAGCTAAATCTCATATTGTAACTCTCTGATTTTCAATAGGTTACGGGACTGCAAAAAAAGCCTTATTTAAGCAATAAGTCCTTGTTTCCAATGCGTGGATTTCAGACCCTTCGCGCGCCCTATGTCAGAGATCCCTAACGAGCCGGAAAAAGCCCAAACACAAGTCGGAGCCGAGCAAGAATACAATGCCGGACAGATTGATAAACTCGAAGGTCTGGAGGCGGTTCGTAAGCGCCCAGGCATGTATATCGGAGATCCCGATGAGCGCGGTTTGCACCACTGCGTGTTCGAAGTTTTAGATAACTCCATCGATGAACACCTCGCTGGTTACTGCTCCAAAATCAAAGTTGCGATCCATGTGGATGGCTCCATTTCCGTTTCCGATAACGGCCGCGGTATCCCCGTGGATATGCACCCGAAGTTCGGCATGCCTGCAGTCGAATTAGTTCTAACAAATCTTCACGCAGGTGGAAAATTTGGCCAAGGCGCATATAAATATTCCGGTGGTCTCCACGGCGTTGGCGCGAAATGCGTAAACGCCCTTTCCGACTGGTTCCGCGCTGACATCACCCGCGATGGGAAAGTGCACCGCATCGCTTTCGTACGCGGCAAAACCACTGAACCACTTCACGTGGTTGGTGAAGCGGATCCCAAGAAAACCGGCACCGCGATCACGTTCTTTCCAGATGCCACCATTTTCGTCGATACGATCGTCTTCCAATTCGACCGACTCGCCACCCGTCTTCGTGAGCTCGCTTTCCTCAATCCTGGCCTAACCATCGAACTCGATGACGAGCGCCCGGAATCCGCAAAAAAGACCTCGTTCTTCTACAAAGACGGCATCGTAGAATTCGTCGCGCAGCTTTGTGAGAACAAAACCGTTGTCCACGAATCGCCGGTCATCATCAATGGCAAACGCGAGATCGATCTCGACTACGATGGCAAGCAAACCAAAGAGGATGTCTTTGCCGATGTGGTATTCCAATACAACGATTCCTACAACGATCAAATCCTCTGCTTTGCTAACAGCATTCCGAATGCTGACGGTGGAACTCACCTAACAGGTTTCCGCACCGCCTTGACTCGCGCGATCAACCAATACGCCAAGGCTAACAAAATTCTAAAAGACAAAGACCCCGCGCTTTCCGGCGACGATGTTCGTGAAGGTCTCGTTTGCGTGATCTCGGTGAAAATGCCCAGCCCACGTTTCTCCTCGCAGACCAAAGGCAAACTGGTGAACTCCGAAATCGAAGGCGTCGTTTCCTCCATCGTTTACGAAGGACTCAATACCTACTTCGAAGAAAACCCAGCGCTCGCTCGCAAGATCATCGAGAAATCCGTTAACGCCGCCCGCGCTCGCGAAGCTGCGCGTAAAGCTCGCGAGACCGTTCGTAAATCCGCCCTCTCTGGTGGCGGACTTCCCGGAAAACTCGCCGACTGTTCCGAGCGTGATCCTGCAAAATCCGAACTCTACATTGTCGAAGGAGACTCCGCAGGTGGCTCCGCGAAACAAGGACGTGATCGGCGGACTCAAGCGATCCTTCCACTTCGCGGAAAGGTCATCAACGTAGAGAAGGCTCGCCTCCACCGCGCGCTTCAAAACAAGGAGATCCAATCGATGATCACCGCCATCGGAGCGGGCATTGGCGATGGAGATCAAGATGGCTCATTCAATATCGAAAAAGTCCGCTATCACAAAATCGTCATCATGACCGATGCCGACGTAGACGGCTCTCACATCCGCACCTTGTTGCTGACGTTCTTCTGCCGCCACATGCCGGAGCTGGTGAGAAAAGGCTACCTCTACATTGCCCAACCTCCGCTGTATTTGGTGACTCGGAAAAAACGCTCTGAATATGTTCAAGATAATGACGAGCTGAATAAGATCCTCATCGACCTCGGTGCTGGCGAAGTTGTTCTCCGCACGTTTGATAAATCTCGCACATTCACAGCAGAGGAACTCAAAGGCATTTTAGAAAGCCTCTCCTCCCTCTCCCGTTTCCAAAAAGCGATTGAAGGCAATGGCGGAAACTTCCAGTCATATCTCGCCGCCCGCCGTGCTGACAGCCATCTGCCGGAATACATGGTCCGCATTCGTGAGGGTAACCAAGAATCGGTTCTCTATTTTGCCGACGAATCCTCACTTTCCACGTACGCCGCAGAAAACCGTGACCTCCGCCTCTTCGACGAGCAACTCACCGATGAGGAACTTGCCGCTGTTACCGGTCCTTCTCGCCGCGCTGTTCTCCACGAACTTCATGAATCACACGCCATCACGAAAATCTTTTCTCGCCTCAACGAGTTAGGAATCGATACCAAGACCTTTTACTCGATGGACACTCCGATCTTCGAAATTAGTGAAGGTGACGGAGAAAAGAAAACGATCACCCCGATTTTTGTGGTTTCTGAAATCCTCGGGAAAGTCCTCGAGATTTCTGCCAAAGGTGTCCAGATCAAGCGATTCAAGGGACTCGGTGAAATGAACGCCAAGCAGCTTTTCGCCACTACGATGGATCCGGAAACCCGCCAGTTCCTTCGCGTTCGCTATGACGATGATAACAAGCTAGAGGCGGATACCATGTTTGATGTCCTGATGGGCGATGTGGTTGAACCCCGTAAACGCTTCATCGAAGACAACGCCCTCAACGTTCGTAACCTCGACGTATAATTCCTTTTTTACCCTTAGATTTCAACTTTTCTCATGAGCAACGATTCCATTAAGCCTATCAACGTCGCAGACGAACTCTCCCAGTCATTCTTGGAGTATTCCATGTCGGTGATTATTTCACGGGCACTCCCTGATGTCCGTGACGGCCTCAAACCATCTCAGCGCCGCGTGCTTTACGCCATGCGCCAACTCGGCGTAACACCTTCCAAATCCCACGTGAAGTGCGCCAAAATCGTCGGTGAGACGATGGGTAACTATCACCCGCACGGAGACTCCTCGATCTACTCGACTCTCGTCAACATGGGTCAACCATGGTCCATGCGCGAATTGATCGTGGATGGACAGGGTAACTTCGGTTCGGTTGAAGGCGATGCCCCGGCTTCCATGCGTTATACCGAGGCCCGCCTCCATCCGCTTGGTATGGCGATGATGGATGATCTCGATAAAGACACGGTCGATTTCGTTCCGAACTATGACGGCACTCTTCAGGAGCCTTCGGTGATGCCTTCTGCATTCCCGAACTTCCTCGTCAACGGCGGAACCGGCATCGCCGTGGGTATGGCAACCAACCTCGCGCCTCACAACCTTGGCGAAGTCATAGATGGCATCTGCGCGATGATCAACGATCCGAACATCGACCTGCCAGGCCTGATGCAACACATCAAAGGCCCAGATTTTCCGGTTGCCTGCGAAATTCGCGGTATCCGCGGCATTGAAGATTACTTCCGCACCGGACGTGGTTCGATGCGACTTCGCGGTAAAGTGGAAATCGAGGAAAACGAAAATGGAAAATCCATGATCATCATCCGTGAGGTTCCATACGGAGTGAACCGTGCGGTGCTGCAAACCCGTATCGCGGAACTCGTGAATGAGAAAATCCTCACCGGCATCTCCGGCATGCGCGACCTCTCCGATGAGGAAACCCGCATCGAGATCGAACTGAAACGCGACGCCCGCCCGCAGGTCGTTGTCAACCAACTCTTCAAGCTCACTGCTCTCGAGACTTCGTTTAGCGTCAACATGCTGGCGATTCACGAGAAGCGCCCGAAACAACTTTCTCTTAAGGAAGCCATCGATTGCTATATCGAGCACCGCCGCGAGGTTGTCATCCGCCGCACACGTTATCTTCTCGGAAAAGCTGAAGAGCGCGCGGAACTGTTAGAAGCTTATCTTCTCGCGCTCGGCCACCTTGATGATTTCATCAAGATCATCCGCGATTCTAAAAACCGCGACGAAGCTCGTGAGCGCCTTGCTGCTTACAAATTCTCCACCAAAACCGCAGAAGGACTCGGTATTTTACTCCGTTCGCAAGCAGCAGTTCAGGGAGATAAATACGTTTTCTCTGAGCGTCAGGTAAACGCGATCCTCGAACTTCGTCTCTATCAGCTCACGGGTCTTGAGCGCGACAAGATTAAAGGGGAATACGACGGCATCCTAGTTGAGATCACCGATTTCCTCGACATCCTCGCTCGTGAAGAGCGTGTCCTCACCATCATCAAGGACGAGCTGCAAGCGATCAAAGCGAAGTACGCCAGTCCTCGTAAATGCCCAATCGTCGCCGAAGTCGGTGAGGTCGCGATGGAAGACCTCATCGCCAACGATGCCATGATCGTCACGCTCTCGCATCGCGGTTACATCAAACGCACGGCTTCAAGCGAATACCGCTTGCAAGGCCGTGGCGGAAAAGGCCTCAAAGGGATGGAAACCAAAGCGACCGCGAAAGACGTCGCGGACGATTTCGTCGAACATCTCTTCTCCGTCCAGACGCACGATTACGTTCTGTTCTTCACCAACACCGGCCGGGTCTATGTCGAGCGCGTTTACGAACTCCCGGAAGGTTCGCGCACCTCGGTGGGCCGTAACATCCGCAACGTGCTTGATTTGCAACCCGAGGAAAAAATCGCCGCGATGCTGCGCCTTGAACGTAAGGTTGATGAAAACGGAAACGACATCACCTTCCGCGAGGACGCAGGCTTCGTGTTCTTCGCTACTCTCACCGGTAAAGTCAAAAAGACCGCACTCAATGATTTCCGCAACTACCGCAAAGCCGGAACCATTGCGATCATCTTGGAAGAGAAGAACGAACTCATCGGTGTAAAACTCACTTCCGGAAACGACGACATCATCCTCGTCACGCACGAGGGCATCAGCCTCCGTTTCTCCGAGCAAGACACGCGCCCGCTCGGTCGCTCTTCGCAAGGCGTCATGGGAATCCGTCCGGTCGAAGGCGACTACGTCGTCGGCCTCTCCCTGGTTGAGGAAGGTCACACCTTACTTGTCGCCTCTGAGAACGGTCTGGGCAAACGGACCGATTTCGAGGAATACCGCAAACAATCACGTGGCGGAAAAGGCATCATCACCATGAAAGTCACGGATAAAACCGGACCTCTGGTTGGTGCGCTTTCTGTGGAAGAATCCCACGAACTCATGCTGATGACCTCAACCGGTCAGTCGATCCGTATCCGCGTCAGCGAAGTCCGCACCACCGGCCGCAATGCCCAAGGTGTGAAACTTCTCACCCTCAAGGCCGGCGAGAAACTTCAGGATATTTCCTTGGTCATCCCCGATGGCGAGGACAATGAATCATCAGGCTCGATCAACATTGAATCCTCGGAAGCTTCAGAAACTGACACAGATACCGAGCCTCAAAGCGAGTAATCCCTTCCTCGGATTTTATTCTTGCCAGAGTCGTTCATAGTATGTTCACATGAACACACTATGAACGATACATTATCTGAACCAGCCAATAAAACCTACTCGAACGACTACGCCATCTATAAACCCAACCAACGTGGCAGCGGCGGAGCGATCCGCTTCAACCTCAATGCGGACAAAGGCGCGATCTTTCTCGATGCTGCTCCGCAAAGCGGCGAGAAGCAGTTTGATTGGGAAAACAAAATCATCATGAAATGGGGCCTGTCCGATATTGGCGCCGTCCTCGCCCTTCTGCAGAACCGTACCGCCGAAGCCAAGCTGTTTCACAAATCCGAAAAAGCCACCAGCACCTTCGAGCTCATCCTCCGCAACGATCCTGACCGCGCTCCCTACATGCTCTCCATTTCCCGCCAGGAAATCGCCGATAAATCCCTCCGCAAAGTCTCTATCCCCATGACCCACCCGGAAGCTGCCATCCTGGAAGTCGCGCTCCGCATCGCCACCAGCCGCATCATCGGTTGGTGAGGGCGAAGTGTTTTCATCTCGCGCAAAGCCGCAAAGGAAGAGATGCATTTCATATCACCTAATGTGATCGAGGTCTTACATCAGGCGGCATAATGAAAATTCATGAACCTATCTTTATTGGTTTTGGATTTCTATGGATTCCTCCTTTGCGTCTTGGCGACTTTGCGCGAGACCTACTTCTTAATCTGATCCGTAAACCTCTGGATATAATCAAAGTCCGCATCCTTCATCGATTTGCCTTTTTCCCAGCCCTTCGGAAGTTCTTGGAGCAGTTCCAGACGACGAAGGGTGTTGAGCAAATGAAGCAAAGCTGTGGGATGAATCTGGCTTTCGACATCTGTCACGAGGGATTTTACAGCAAGCTCCTTTTGTCCCATATTCCAGAATGCTTCTGCAGCGATGGTGCGGATGACGGGTTGTTCGTCTTTGAGCAGTCCGGGCAGTTCATCGATTCTTAGAACGGGAGATTTTCTGTTGAGCAACATCAGTCCGGTTGTCGCCCAGTACCGTTCGACGGGATGTTTCGATTTCACGGCTTCGCGGAAAAGAGGTAGATGTTTTTCGTTCATCTCGGTGGCGGCGAAAGCGAGGTCGGTGATTTTGTTGATATCGAATGCATCGCTTTGAACATAATTAGCGATCGTGGCTTCTCCCCCGAGTGACTCGAACATCGGCTCGGGAACGAGACCGGTGTCGTGGGCTTGCTTCATGGTGGTTTTCAAACGTTCGCGCAAAACAGCGAGCTTTCCCGAATGTGCGGGATCCGTGGCGAGGTTTTTCATTTCCCATGGATCCGTTGTTAGATCGTAAAGCTGCTCGGAGCCGCTTGGGGCTTCCCAAAGTGCTTTGTGATAACCGCAGAGTTCATCTTCTTTCCATGCTTTCTCATAAGCCACCCAACCCGGCTGACCGAACTGATAGAAGGAGTAAGGCGCGTTGGGAAGGTGTGGTTGGAAATTGCGGGTATATTTCCATTTGCCATCGGTCAGGCCACGACGCATTCCGTAAAGTTCATCGAAGCGATCCGCGTATAGAAACTCCATTTCATCGGTTGCGGGCTCCTTGCGTTTCTCTCCGAGAAAAGGCCGACCCTGCATCTGCGCAGGAGTATCGATGCCTGCAAGCGAAAGCAGAGTGGCGGAGAAATCGACGAATGAAACGGGTTCGGCCACGCGGTCACCAGTTTTGAAAGGAGAAAGCTTTTGGAATTTTTCTGGAATGCGAACCACGAGCGGAACTTTGACGCCGGTTTCTTGGAGGTAGCGCTTGCCGCGCGGTAAAATGCCGCCGTGATCGGAGACATAAATGATGATGGTGTTGTCCGCTAGTCCGGCTTTTTCGAGTTCATCGATCATTTTGCCAACATTTGTGTCCATGGCGGTGATGCGGTCGTGATAGCGAGCGATGTCTTTGCGGATTTCGGGCAGATCCGGCAAATAAGGTGGAAGTTCAACATCGACTGGCTTCAAGCGTTCAGGCTCGGCGGGATGGTTGTCAAAAAGCGAACTTTCGTGGGAATCGTAAATGTTGAAAACCGCGAAGAACGGTTTTCCTTCTGGACGATTTTTGTAATGAGCTTTGTCAGAAGATTGGTCCCAGTAAGAGTTGTCGTTTCCTTTGAAGTTATAATCGGTCTTCGCATGGTTCGTGCAGTAATAGCCGGCTGCGCGGAGGTATTCGACATTGGGCCGGTAAGTTTGCGGAATCGGATGACGCGAGCGCATGTGCTGCGTGCCGACTGTCGGAGCATAAGCTCCTAACAAAATGGTCGATCGTGCGACGGCGCAAACGGGCGCATTTGAATATGCGTGTTCAAAGAGAAAGCCTTCTTTCGCAAGCGCATCAATGCGGGGAGTTTGTGCCTGCTTATTTCCGTAGCAGCCAATCCAATGCGAAGAATTATCCTCGCTGACGATCATCAGAATATTGGGTTTATCATTCGCTAAAACTGGCAAACAAAGAGCGAGGAGCGAGCAGAGAAATTTCATGAGAATTGAGGGGGGGAGGAGGGAGTTTTAAAATATGCTCCCGACAGGAATCGAACCTGTATCTAGAGTTTAGGAAACCCTTGTTCTATCCGTTGAACTACGGGAGCTGAGAGATGAATTTGATAGGGTTTGAAGGACGTCAGCGCAAGCGATAAGAGCCAAACAAAAAGACCCACGCTCACCGTGAGGGCAAGGGTGGGTCTTTTGAAAAGCGCTGAAGCTTACAGGTTTGGGTTGGTGTCTGTAGGTGTGCTTGTGGCTGAAGGTTTTACAGATGCGCTAGGTCCTTTGGCGCTATCCAATTTACCGAGGTATTGTGGAAGTTCTACGCCGACATTTTTTGCAATCTCATGCAGCGGTGGAACTGCGCCAGCCAAGCCGGAGAGGAAACTCGCGGTGCTGGATTTTCCATCTGCGCCGTTGCCGTTGTCCCATACGGTGATCTTGTCGATTTTGAGATTTGCGATCGCCTGCACTTGCTCGCGGACGAGTTGTGGCAAGAGCTCGGTGACAAGCATGTTCTGCGCACCGGCAGGTCCCATACAAGCCTTGATGAGGTCTTCGAAACCTTTCGCTTTTCCTTCAAGAACCGCTTTGGCGCCTTCCGCTTCCGCGAAAAGCTTGGCTTTCATACCGCCTGCTTCCGCCTCTTGAACGTATTTGATACCGTCCGCTTCCGCTTGTTTCGCTGCACGGACAGCGTCTGCCATACCTTGTTGGATACGACGAACTCGCTCGGCTTCCGCATCCGCCTCCACAATCTGGCGATCTTTCGCAATCTGCGCGGGCACCACGATGTCTGCGTATTGAGTCGCTTTATCACGCTCTGCACGCTGACGTTCTGCGGCTTGCTCGGAAACGTAGGCTTCTTCGAGAACTTTCGCTTCGGCGACTTTTTCGGCGGCCATGGCGATACGCTCGGCTTCTGCCTGAGCACTACGCCGTTGGGCATCCGAATTAGCGATGTCGATCAACGAGGTGTTTTCTCCTCGGGTTGCTTCCGCATTGGCTGCCGCCACGTTGATACGCTTATCCCGATGCATCGCAGCGGCACCGCTTTCACCATCGCGGTCTGCCATGGCTACTTTTACTTTCGCTTCGGCGATCGCTTTGGACGCCGCCTCTTGTCCGAGTGCGTCGATGTATCCCGAGGCATCGGTGATATCCTGGACGTTCACGTTGATGAGGCGAAGACCGACTTTTTTCAGTTCGACTTCGACTCCCATGGAAATGTTAGCGATGAGCTTATCGCGGTCGGCATTGATTTCTTCAATGTCCATGGTTGCAATGACAACGCGCATCTGACCGAAGATGATGTCCTTCGCGAGTTCTTTGACGTGCTCCATGTCCAGACCTAGCATGCGCTCAGCAGCATTTTCCATAACACCTGGCTCTGTTGATACACCGACGGTGAAGGTGGATGGAGTATTGACCCGGATGTTTTGTTTGGAAAGGGCGCCTGTTAGCTGGATATCAATCGGAAGAGGGGTGAGATCGAGGTATTGGTAATCTTGGAATACCGGCCAGACAAAGGCCGCGCCACCGTGATGGCAGTTTGCGGATTTGCCACCACCGACTTTTCCGTAAACCACCAAAATTTTATCCGAAGGGCAGCGCCGATAGCGCATGAGAATGGCGATGAGTAAGATGAATACAGTGGCGACGATGGCCACGACTCCGATGATGATATCAATTCCCATATATGGTGGTTAGTTAGGTTGGTTGTGTAGGGTGAGTGTTAGTTTAGTCGAGCGGCTCGACGATGAGAGTGGAGGAGCCAATTTTATCAACGACTTTGACCTTGGTTCCGGGAGGCAGCGGTTCGCCGCCTTTTTGTAAAGCTTCGGCGGTGGTCAGACGACCTTGGATCATGACTTCAACTTGTCCACCGGCGCGCTGCACGGGTGAGACTGTTAAATAAACGGTAGCGATCTGGCCGACTGCATTGGCGTAATCAAGTTTTCCGTTAGATTGTAAGCGCATGAGGGAGCGCATCATCAGGTAAATGCCCAGCATCAAACCGAAGCCGACGACAAATGCGATGGCGACGGTGGGGATGAGGTCGAGGCCGCGTTTGGTGCAAATGACGCCCGTCCAACCAAAACCGGTGAAAAACGCGGTGATGCCCCGGACTGAGAAAATGCCCATGCCGGAATCGTGGTCAGCGATATCGAAACTATCTACGCCATGGTCCATCCCAAAGAAAATAGTCGTGATCATTTGGAATGACAAAACGATCAATGCCACGATGGCGATGCCGTAAAAAACCTGGAGATTAAAGTTCAGAGCATCCCACCACGAATTAATAAAGTCAGCCATTACTGATAAAGTGATGGGAACCTAGCTAACATAGCAAGCTCAGACTCCTAATAAAAATTCCGCGGCTCTCTTTTCCGACCAATATTCCTCGCCGGAGCCAAATCCTACATGTCCTCCTTGGTTAGGAACTTCCAGATAGAAAAATGAGTTAGTTTCAGCTTCTTCAAAAGGATAGCATCTCGGGCCGAGGAAAGGATCGTTGGCGGCGTTTATTAGGAGAGTTGGAATGTTAATAGATGATAAATACTGCCGCGAGCTACTACGAGTCCAGTAATCCACCGCGCTTTCAAATCCGTGAATGGGTGCTGTGAAGCGATCGTCAAATTGCGAGAAGTTCTTGATTTTAGTTATGTCACTAACATCAAGTGATTCAGGAAATTTCGCGTGCTTTGATTTAATCTTTGTACGAAGAGTTTTCAGAAATCGCTGCATGTAGATTTGATTCTGCCATTTTGAAAGTTCGTAAGAAGAACACGCGAGCTCGCACGGAGCAGAGAATGCGACGGCCCGATGAAGGATGGGATTGATTTTATCACCGCGCTCGCCAATGTATTTGAGGATCAGGTTTCCACCTAGGCTGAAGCCGACGAGATCGATGCGATCATACGGGTGCTTTGCGATGGCGTGTTGGATGATGTGTTCAAGGTCATCGGTTTTCCCGCTGTGGTAAGAGGAAAGCAATCGATTCGGCTCCTCGCTGCAATCTCGGAAATTCCATGCCAGAACATCCCACCCGCGTTTCATCAGTGCGAGGGTCATTCCGCGCATGTATCTGGAGCGAGCATTTCCCTCGAGGCCATGCGACAGGATCGCGAGTTTCTTATTACCAGCGGTTAGCCAATCAAGGTCAAGGAAGTCGCCATCCTCCAACTCGATGCGTTCACTGCTGGGTGTGAGATTTGGCACGCGCCGGAGAGTAGGATGAATCGTTTGCGCATGGCCACCGATCAGCCATTTTGGGGAGCGATAAGTTGATTCAGTGATGATCGGCACGGCGGCGGCAAGATAACCTATTCAGGGGTTTTAGCAGAACTGATTTGTATCTGCAAAGGCTTGGAGCTGGTAAGGTGCACATCGCGTTGTGGGAATGGCACAGCGATCCCGGCATCGGTCAGGCGTTTTTCGATCATGATGCGCAGATCGCTATCAATGACGAGGCGGTTATTACGTTCATTAATCTCGACCCAGAAGTAGAGTGTGAAATCCAAAGAGTTTTCACCGAAATTAGAAAACGTGGCGACAGGTTCCGGGTTATCGAGAACGAGGCCATGTCGCTCTGCGACTTCCATCAGAATTTTAAGCACTTCTTGCGGTTGAGAACCGTAAGCTACACCCACTGCAATCTCGCGGCGAAGAAGTCGGTTGTTTAGCGTCCAGTTCACAACGCGATTTTCAAGGAAGAGAGAGTTAGGAATGATGCTCTCGATACCACTCAACCCACGAACGATGGATGAGCGGGTATTGATTTCTGAAACCACTCCCATGGTGTTATCGACTTCCACGATGTCGCCGACCCGGACTTTCCGTTCAAACAGAAGAATGATTCCCGAGATGAAATTTTTGATAATCGTTTGAGTTCCGAAACCCACACCGATGGCGAGTGCGCCTGCAAGGAATGCGAAGATGGTTAGAGGAATGTTGAGCCAGCTTAGAGTAGAGAACGCCAGTAACAGCGCGACCAAGAGCATGATCCAGTTTTTGAGTGTGCGAGCTTGGTTTTCGCCAATAACCCCGCGTCGCACAACCATGTGTTGGAGGCGGCGGGAGATTGTTGAAGCGATCAGATACGCAATGGCGAACATGATGAGCGCCGTGATGATCGAGCCAAGGCTGACATTGCGAATCTGAACAATTCTCTGGCCGTCTTTTTCGATGACCTCTTCGTATTGGTTTACGGAAATGTTCCATATCCGCTTCATGGAATCCCAGAACTGAAGGAATGAATCCGATACTTTTGAATACCAAGCCTCTTTGTTTACGGATAAGTAACTTAAGAGCCAATTATCGAGAGTGCGGACCTGAGTGGAAATGCTTTGAGTGAGACGTTGAATAAGGGATTGCCGTTCCCAAAGAGCGGTCCTGATCCGATTCAATGCTTTTAGTCTCGAATCGTCCGCGGGGAAGGCCGTGGCCCGTGCTTGTCCGTTATTGATTGCAGCCGTGATGGATTTGAGTTCGTTGTTAGAAACGATTTCCCATGCGGTGAGTCTCTGTTGGAGTGATGTCAGTGCCGCTATCGATTCTTTGCGTTCGCGACCGGAAGATTTTGGATTTAGCAAGATCATGCGGTGTTCATAAGCCTCCGGGATGAACGCTTCGATTTGGCTAAAGGATTCCAACGAGTTGATCATTTGTTGGAGCGATGTCACCCGGGCTTGCGCGGCTTCATATGTGAACTCTGCAAGCTCGACTTCTACGGGATCGGGACTTTCAGCAGCCTTAATTTTTACGAGATTGGCCAGCGCTTTAGCCTCGTCCTCGGAGGCCTTACTTTGCCGACTTCTGAGCGCTTCAGTTTCAGTTCTCAGGGCTTTTTGCCGATCCGAGGAAGCGGCTTTGATTTGCGCGATATCTTCTTCACTCAGCACAGCAGTCCGGCTGGCTTCCCGGATCTTTTTCTCTAACAACCCCGATTCGGCCTCGTGAGTTTTGATATTGATTTTGAGTGCTGCGATGGCTTGTTGCAGTGCACTGGATTGGATAAACAGCAGGCGTTGTTTTTCTTTTTCGGATTCCAGATGCCAGAGTGCAGTATGGTTTTGATCACCGCTGGAATCGTAGGCCTTCTGTGCGAGTGAAATTTTTTCCTCAGCTATTTTAGAGGTTTCTACCCATTCGCTGAGAGTCCTCTCGTAAATTTCCAGCGAAGATTGATCAGAGGCTTTTCTCTCGGCAACGGCTAGTTTGCGATTGTTGAGCTCATCTACGACAAGCATCGATTTTGGCGATGTATCGCCATAACCATTCCAATCTGCGATCGAGG
This sequence comes from Verrucomicrobiota bacterium, assembly GCA_040384845.1. GTDB lineage: Bacteria > Verrucomicrobiota > Verrucomicrobiia > Verrucomicrobiales > Akkermansiaceae > Luteolibacter. The sequence continues at coordinate 143,956 of JAZKIL010000001.1, forward strand.
TTTTAGCGGCATCCAGCGCGAGCTTGTTCTCCTCGATGCTCTTGAGAGCCTCAACATGGCGGTCAATCACTGACTGGGTGCGCTCAAGTGTGCGCTTGCGATTATCTAAATCGGCTTGGGTGATTTTGGAAGGTAAGGTCGCCTCGTCGGAAAATTTTGCTAAACGAGCTAAATCTTCACCGACTTGTTTTTTCCAGATTTCAAGTTGATCGCCGATTTGAACGGTGGATTTTTTTGTAGCCTTTTCGGTAGTGGCATTTCCTTTTAAAAGTTTTTCCAGCTGAGCGTGAGCCTGTGGCCCGAGAACCCCCAACGAAAGGGTGAAAATTGTTAGATAAGTTTTAAATTTCACCACGTTCGTCTTTTTCAAGTTGGATTCGGTCGTCTAGGTTGCGGGCTTTTACGCGATGATTGCGTTTGAACCAGCGCTCGGTAGCCATTTGGCGTTTCTTGGCGCGTTTGCGTAGCGCCTCGATTTCAGTTTCAAGATTCAGGAAAGATTCATAACGAGCAGGATCGAGTTCGCCTTGTTCCACGGCCTTACGGATAGCGCAGCCGGTATCGCGCTCATGGCTGCAGTCAGTAAACTTGCATTCGCCAGTGAGTTTAGCGATGTCCTCGAAGCTGGCCCGCAACGTGAACTCATCGGTCCACATTTGTATTTCACGCATCCCGGGATTATCGATCAACATGCCGCCGCTGCTTAGCGGCACAAGCTCGCGACAAGTGGTGGTGTGGCGACCTTTACCGGTGGTTTCATTCACCTCGCTGGTCCACTGCCATTCTTCGCCATAGAGCTGGTTGACCAATGTTGATTTGCCAACCCCGCTGGAACCTACGATACACATCGTAATTCCCGAAGCGAGGTGAGAGCGGATGGCTTTAAGTCCCTCGCCTTTGAGTGCGGAAGTGATGTGGATGGATGCGTCTGGAGAAATGGCAGCTATTTCTGCGGCGGCGCTGGCGAGTTCTTTTTTGGAAAACAGATCGGACTTATTGAGAAGCACCACGGGCTTTGCTCCGCTTTTGTGAATCAAGGCTAGATAACGTTCGAGTCGACGCAGGTTGAAGTCCGATCCAGCATCAGTCACGACGGTGACGATATCGATGTTGGTGCCGATGATTTGAGCTTGGCTGCTGTTGCCTGGCATTTTCCGTGAAAACACTGTGCGGCGCGGAAGTTGAGCGCGGATGACGTGAGGCTGATTTTCATCGCCCTGTTCAATCGCCACCCAATCGCCCACCGCAGGGAGATCGGAATCGATTTCCGCTGCATTCCACAGGCGGCCACATAGGATGCAGTGGATTTCTTCACCACCATCTAGAAAGGCGGAAAAGTTGATTGAAGTTTCACGAATCAGGCGCGCGGGGATCCAGCCTTTTTCGCGGTAAGGTGCGAAGGCGGTTTCGAGTTCCTGGGTCCAGCCGAGTTCCTGAAGGGTCATGTGCTGGGGCAGGCTACTTTAATAAATGAAGATGATCGAGATATTCTCTGAAGGGGTTGAATAATTTTCCCGAGGGTGATGTCGAAGCTTACGTAACAAAAAATGATACGTCATGAAAAAGATACTCACACTCATAGCAGCAAGTGCTTTAACCTTTCTTGGAACCTCAGTTGAGACGGAAGCCCGTCCGCACAATGGCTATCACGCTCCAGCCAGCACGGTTTATGTCAGCGGATACCGTCAGGGACGCCCGGTTTACACCGAAAAATACTTGGTGGGATATGACCGCTGGGGTCGCCCGATATTTAAGTACCGTACGGTTCAGGCACGTCGCGGATATGCTTCACCAAGCCATCATCATTGCCCGCCGGCATATCCTTCTTACTACCATAGCGGTCACCACTCATCCGGCTCACGGGTGACAATTTCATTTGGCGGATAGTTCAATAGGCATAAAAAAGCATCGGGATTTTAATCCCGATGCTTTTTGTTTTTTTAAGAGTCGCGGTTTATTTCGGGACGGAAGCCTCGATGCGAGTTTTGAGTTTATCGATATACCCAGAAATGGGGGATTCGGGGGAAACAGTTTTTGCCTCGTCGAGTGTCTTAAGGGCATCTTCGGGCTTTTTGAGCTGCATGTATGCCATCGATTTGAAAATCAGCGACTGCTGTTTGAGTTCACCTTCAAAGGTGTTGGTAGCCAAGGTTTCATCGATGTGCTTTACCACTCCTTCAAAATCCTGTTTGCCACCAAGCTCGTTAAGTTTGTTTTGAAACTCAGTAAATTTCACTTTCGTTTCCAAGCCTTTGAGGTAGCCCGATTCGTCCTTAGGATCGGCTGCTTTGATGGCAGCGACTTTGTCTGCATAAAAGCTGGAGACGATTTCGTCGCTCAAGTCCATGGATTGAATAGCGGCGATTAAAGATTTTGCTTTAGCTACGCCTTCCGCTTTATCTGCTTCGGCAAACGCGGCATCGCGCTTTTCACGCAAAGCGAGTAGTTCATCGAGATGTTTTACATAGGCTTCTGGGCCGCCGGGTTGATATCCCGTTTTTGCAAATGGCTTACCTTGCTCGTCAGTCAAGAGGATGGTCGGGAAGCCTTCCACGCCATACTTGGTTTTGAGCGTCTCGTTCTGTGCGGAGACCGCCTCGGTGATTTTCGATTTATCTTTGGGGAAATCGAGTTCCACGAGGACGAACTTGTCTTTCACTCCGTTTTTGAAGGCGTCGTGAACAAACACTTCTTTATTGAGCTTGATGCACCAACCACACCAATCCGAGCCGGTGAAGTCGATGAGCAGGCTTTTCTTTCCGTCTACCGCTTGTTTCTTGGCGGCCTCGAAGTCACTGATCCAACCTTCACCGCCTGCTTGTGCATTTCCTACACTGAAAATCACGGCCAGAGTGGCCGCCCGTAAATATCGCTCTAATTTCATAAGTGCTCAAACTTCGTCTTCATCTTCAAAGTGTCGAGCTGAAAGACACTTCAAGTTTAGTTATCATAACCTTCAACAGAAACGGTCTCTTCGCTCTGGCGCTTCATTGCCAAGCCATAGCTCTTAATGCTCAGGGCTTCGGCTGACAAATCCGGAAGCCTAAGTCTGCCCGGCGGGCGGACCGATCTTCGGTGAACTCTTGAGAAAGGGTTCCTCTGCCGGGTTTTTGGAAAGAGCCTCCGATGATGACCCATTGGGGATCGCCGAGTGGGTTTGATGGGCTGACACGTGGTTCAGCGGTCCATTCCGAAACTGAACCTGCCATGGCAAGGATGCCATTGCCGGTGCGATCGGGAGTTTCATTGGCAGGTGGCCATGCGCTAACAGGAATGGTTGAGTATTCTTTGGTTTCGCTCATCAACGCCGCGAGCCATTGTTCTTGGGTGGGCAGCATGCATTTTTTCCATTTCGCATAAGCATATGCATCCCACCAATCGACTCCTACTATGGGAGTGTTGAGATTAATTTTGCGATCGTTCCATGGTTTGGATTTTTTAGCAGAGTCATAAAGGTCCTTCCAATGATTTGGCTCGTGGCTGGTCTTTTCCTTTGGCTGATCGGGGTGATCAAAAACGTTATCGTTCGATTCTTTTGCGAGAAGATCGAGCGTCTTGAGAAATTTCGCATAGTCACCGATTGAAACTTCTTGGTTAGAAATCGAGAATGGAGTGGTGGTGAACGAGCTTCCATCCGGCGTGGAATAATTGCCCGCGCGCACTTCTATCCATGACAGTTTGCTCTCTGTTGTGCCGCCCCCTTTTTTATTTCTGCTCAAAGGGATCCAAATCAAACCGCCGACGACCAAAATGGCCAATGCTGCCCAAGCCCAAATCAAGTTATTTTTCTTTTCAACTGGGATGGCCGCGGTCTGAAGCGCGTTGATTTCAGAGGGCTCGGTGAGTTGTTGTTCGATCTGCTCGCAGTAGTCGCGGATCTGGTTCCAGGTTAAATAATGCTCGGTATCCTCACCGCGCATCCACGCGAGAAGTGTTAGGCAGCGAGTGGTGCCTGAGTGATTTGGATCGAGAAGAGCTTGAAAAAAAGAGCCGAGACTCACGATGTCCCGAATCGATTGATTTTGGTCGCGTTCACCATGGATTACGAGGTTTTCAATCCTGATGATGCCTTGGTCATCCACGTGGATATCATCTGCGCCAAGAGGTGATGTGGCATTGTGATGCGTTTCGTGATAGATGTTCGCCTCAACGATCCGGCGCAGTAGGTGGACAAAACGCTGAGCTTTAAATTTCCGCTGCGTTTGCCCCAGCTGCGCTACGGTTTCGCCAGGTAAAAGCTCATAGGCGAAGAAGCAATGCCCGCGATCGGTTGATGCTTCGTATATTGAGCCAACGAGTGGATGCTCGACAGTAGCCTTTGCTCTAACATCTGCTAAAAACGTTTCACGATGGCCTGAATATTCAGGCTTGAGTTCATCAATCAGAACCGCCCGTCCGACAGAGACTTGTTTAGCTGACCATGTTCGCGTTTCTTGATTGTCCTTGAGGCATTCTAAGAGGATGTAGTCGCCGATTTGGCTGTTTTCGCTGAAAAATTCCATGGTTTGGTTACTCGGATGGCAAGGGATTTAAGAGGGGAATTTCTGGATCAAAGTTCGGGGGTAAAGAATCTTGGTCGAGGAATTCTGGGAGAGAATTGGCAGGATCCACGTGAGTCGGAGCTTGGCCGATTCTAGCCGCCAGATCTCTTGGCCATGCTTGCACGTCAAGAATTTCACCTTTGTAGGACAGCGTCACGACTTGGCCGTAATAATTAAGTTCACCGAAGAGGTGCGTGGTTTGTCCATCGCGATTTGGAATCTGATAGTTGACTCGCAGGGTTTCTTCGCCCGCAGACCAATCAAAGGGAAGAGTGACCCAATTTGCAACAGCCCATGATTCATCTTCTAACTGAATGATTTTGCCATTGGAGGATTTATTGAAAAACGTCACAGAGACTTCGATGTCCGAGGACTGGACTTCTTGATCGGGAGCCTTGATCACGGGAATAGATAGAACCGTGCGGGTTCCCCCAGTAGCGTTGGGATCTTTGAAAATTTGCACGCGTCCAAGAGCGATCTTTCCGCGCATTTCTCCGGGTTGTTCGAAACCATCTCGGAGTTTTGCGGCAGCGACTTTGTAAAGTTCGCCTGCGCCGGTAACACCTAACTGAAATACTTGCTCGTAATAAATGGATGCCTGATCGTAAACGCCCATGAGTTCATGAACGAGCCCAAGCTCATAAAGAGTGTTAGGTTCTTTAGGCGATTGCGTGATCGCCTCTTCGAGTTTGACGATGGCCATTCCCATGTCTCCTGCGACGCGGGCGGTTCTGGCTTCGTTAACCAAGCGCTCTGTACGGGGATCTGCGATCGCCGGTGTAACGAGTTGCTTGGGCTCAGGGATGGATGGCGAGGTGATGGGGTTGCTACTCGGAGTGGGAGCTAGAGCGATGTTTGGCGCGGGAGCTACGCTGGGGGCGGTGCCGGGAAGGGTGGAAGGCGCAAGGGCTGGGTAGGGCACGGGTTTTTCCACCACACGTTCAACGATGCGTATTTTTTTACTATCTTCCAAACGCGTCGCAAGCGCCATCCCTGCTATGAGCAGCTGCGCAAAAGCGATCAAGCCAAGAGCGCAGCAAGCGAGGGCAAAGACACGATTGGGTTTCATCTTGGGACAGCGTGGAGAAAAATAAGATTACAGTCAAATTTCATGTTCGCGGGCGAAATTTTGGCTAAAAACCCCATGTCATGAAAATGGTTGCGAGTTTATTACTGTTGCTGGGCATTGTTTTTTATCTGCCATTGCCGGAAAATAACTCGGTAATGGAGGGTCTTGACCCCGCTCAGCTGCGTTTAGGTCTGGGGCTCTTTGCCTTTATTGCGTTTCTCTGGATGACTGAGGCTCTGCCTTTGAGCATTACGGCGCTGTTGGTTCCCGTCCTCGCGGCGGTAATGGGGCTGAGCGATGTGAAGACCAGTCTTTCATCCTTCGCTAACCCATTAATCTTTGTGTTCTTTGGAGGCTTTGCATTGGCTTCGGCGCTTACGGCGCAGGGATTGGACCGATGGTTGGCGAGCCGGTTAAGCTTTCTCGGCAAAGGCAAATTCTTTTCCTCTGCGATATGGTTTTTTGTTGGAACGGCATTTATTTCGATGTGGATGAGCAACACCGCCACAACGGCGATGATGTTGCCTATGGCTCTGGGAATGCTGAACCAGTTCAGGGCCAACGAGTCTGATACCAAAAATACCTATTTCTTATTATTGGGATTAGCGTATTCTGCAAGTATCGGGGGCTTGGGAACGATAGTGGGGAGTCCTCCAAACGGGATCGCGGCTGACAAGTTGGGGATCAGTTTTTCGGAATGGATCATGTTTGGCGTGCCTGCCGTGGTGGTTTTACTTCCAGCCATGATCGGTTTGCTCTGGTTGATTCTTAGACCCACCAATGTGGTGCTAGAGCGATTGGAAATTACCGAGGAAAAGTTTGTTTTCAATAAGCAGCGATGGCTGACGTTATTCATTTTTGGATGCACTGCGCTTGCATGGATGTTTGGAGCGCAACTCGAAGCGTTACTGGGATTCAAGGAAATGGATACTTGGGTGGCGTTGTTGGCGGCATGCGCGGTGGTTTCGTGTAAGGTAGTCAGCTGGAAAGAGGTTCAGGAGAAAACAGATTGGGGCGTGCTGTTATTATTTGGTGGCGGGTTGGCATTGAGCGCGATTTTGGGCACATCCGGCGCGAGCATGTTCATGGCTCGGTTGTTAGGTGCAACGCTTGAAGCATGGCCGCTCTGGGCCATTATTGCCGCCGTTGTTTGTTTCGTGATTTTCATGGGTGAGCTGACGAGCAATACAGCCAGTGCTGCGTTGCTTGTACCCATCTTTTTTACCATGGCCACTGAGTTCAATCTCCCTGCGAATCAATTGGTGTTACCTCTCGCATTAGCGACTTCCTGTTCTTTTATGTTACCCGTTGGCACTCCTCCAAACGCCATTGTGTTCGGAACGGGTCAAATCCCGCAGCGTGCCATGATGAAAGTGGGCTTTTACCTGAACATGATTTTCGTCATCTTGATCACGGCTCTCTCACTTCTTCTTTTTTAATTTCGGTGTCGCCCAGTGATCGACTGAGGAGTTCACGAGGAAATCATCGCCGAGCGCTTCGCGTCCTAACAGAAGTCGGTGAATCATGCGTTTGCGACAGACCAGGGAAACCATGATGGTTTTTTCAAATCCGGCGAGGCGCAGAGTGGTGGAGACGAAAATTCGATTGCTGGATTTTCCATTCGAAGAGCGGACAATTTTTCGCAACTTGATATCTTCTTCGAGCGTGATGAGTTTTTTATCTTTGCGGTCGAGGCGCACGGTGAAGCGAACGCGGTTGTTAGGAAGCTCGGTGATTTCGGCGCAATCAATGGCGGAGCTTTTCGCGCCGGTGTCGGCTTTGGCCTTCAATTTCAAAGACCAATCAGGAAGTTCCACGCGCTCGCGCCATCCGATGATCATGCTCATGTGGTAGGATCGTTGGGTTTCGGAAGTTTTTTCATCTTCCTGCGCTTTTTCTTTTTCGCAGGGATGAGGTTTTTCATGTGCTCGGATTTACCATAGCACAGAATGGTGTCATCGGCTTCGAGAACGCGGCTGCCTTTCGGATTGGAAATGACCGTCCCTTTTCTACGAAGGGTGAGGACGACAACATCGAGTTCGCGCAGTCCGGTTCCTTCAATCGTCATGCCTATGTATTTGCTACCGATGGGAATGTGAATGTCTGCCACGGAATAACCGCGCGAAACGGTGAGGCGTTGGCGGATATCGATTTCAGGAAATTTCACCTGATCCTCGATGTAGTCGATCATCTCTCCGGCAATGTCCAAGCCGGTGGCTCCTTCAATTCCTTCGAGACCCGGAGAGGAATTAACCTCCATGATCTGTGGGCCGTCTTTGCCTTCTAACATATCCACACCGCAAATTCTCAAACCCATGATTTGTGCAGCGCGGACGGCAGCTTCTTCGTAACGCGGATCGAGCGTGATCGCTTCCGCCTTTCCGCCACGATGCACGTTCGAGCGGAATTCCTGACCTTGCGCGACGCGGCGGATGGCTGCAACGACGCGATCTCCGATGACAAATGCACGCACGTCTTTGCCTTTGCTTTCCGCGACGAATTTCTGGAGCAGGACTTGTTGTTTGGTGGAGTGCAGGGTTTCCACGATAGCTTTCGCGATCTCGATTTTATCCGCCAAAATCACCCCGACTCCCTGAGTTCCTTCTAACAGTTTAATAATGACCGGTGCGCCACCTACACGTTGCAGGGCGTCTTCGACATCGCGTTTGTCATCGACGTAAGCTGAGCTCGGAATGCCGACATCGTGTTTGGATAAAATTTGGAGCGAGCGGAGTTTGTCGCGGGAGTTGCTGATACCGGCAGCGGTGTTTGGGGTGAAAACATCCATCTGTTCAAACTGGCGGACGACCGCAGTGCCATAGCGAGTGATCGACGTACCGATCCGTGGCAGCACCGCATCGGGCGTGCGGAGTTCTTTTCCGTGGTAGTAGATGTGTGGATCTCCCTGATCGAGTCCGATGGTGAGGCGCAAGGTATTGAGAACCTCGATTTTATGTCCGCGCTTGCGCCCAGCCTCAATGAGGCGGCGGGTCGAATAACACTTGGGTGAGCACGAAAGAATGGCGAGTTTCATAAATGGGAGAAAACAGACACATAGGAGAGGCTCGGGCTGTCGTCAAAACAAAGCGGAGGTAGGGTTTTAGGGTAAGAGTTGCGAAGATTGGCACTTGCGTGTTCAGTGTCCCTCAGCGAAAGCTGAATTCCTTATAACATGTGTCACGCAACTTTCATGATCCGCATTACCTTGCCATGCGTTTGGCTATTGGCGGGCTGTGTGGCATTTTCGCCAGAAAGTCGGATGGGCGATGTGGCGGGCCCATCTTCATGGGCTGCTAGTAAAGAAGCGCGGGCGGGGATTGATCAACGCTGGATAGGAAAAATCGGCGGTTCGGAATTGCGCCAGTTGGTGGACGAAGCGTTAGCGAACAATCATGACCTCGATGCTGCGGCTGCGAGATTGGATCGGGCGGCGGCGGAAGCTGGAATCGCCGGATCCGGGCGCCTGCCTAGTTTGGGGCTCGGCGCAGATGCTAACCGAAGCAAACAGAATTTCATCGGTTTCCCATTTGGCGGTTCAAATATTTCCCAGCAATTCGGGGTCCAGCTCAATGCGTCATGGGAGTTGGATGTATGGGGTCGGGTGAAAGCCGGGCAGGAGGCCGCGATCGCAAATGCCGAGGCGCGGAGTTATGAATACAACGCCGCTCGAGTTTCCCTGGCGGCACAGGTTTCAAAAGCCTGGCTGGCGCTGGGCGAATCGAATGAGCAAGTCACACTCGCAAGTGAAGCGGTTGAATCCTCTCGGGCTTTGGCAGATTCGGTGCGCGAACGATTTGAGCGCGCACTCGATTCCGATAACGGATCCGCTGCGCAGTTGCGGTTGACGGAGGTCGAATTTGCAAACCGCACCGAAGCTTTGGCGCAACGCAAGCAGGAGCGGGAGCGCGTGTTGAGGCAGCTTGAAATTTTGATGGGTCGGTACCCATCGGGAAAACTCTCCGATCGTGTGACGATGCCGAGCTTTCCCGGAAGCACGCCAGCGGGATTGCCGTCGGAACTTTTACAAAGACGTCCGGATATCTTAGCTGCTGAAAGAATGTTCGCGGCATCGGGTCGGCGCGTGAAAGAGCGAAAACTCGCGCGCTTTCCCAGTCTGCGTCTAACAGGATCGGGAGGCACGACTTCAGAATCCATCCGCGATGTGTTAAACAGCAATTTGGGAGTGTGGGCGATAGGTGGAGGTTTGACCCAACCGATTTTTCAAGGCGGAGCCATCACTGGCGAAATCGAAGTTGCCAAAGCGAACGAACGCGAAAATTTGGCATTGTTGAAAAAGACCGTGCTGGCGGCATTCGGCGAAGTGGAGCAGGCATTGGTGGCGGAAAATTTTCTCGCTCAGCGTGAGCGAGCAGGAAAGCAAGCCGCGGATTTAGCAATAGAAGCAGCCGAGCGCTCCGGAGACGAATTCGCCGCCGGAACCGGAGACGTGCTGACTTTGATTGATGCGACCCGCGCGAAAATCGATAGCTTGAGTCGCTACGCGGCAATCCGGCGCTTGCGTTTGGAAAATCGCATCGATCTTCACTTAGCTTTGGGCGGAGATTTCAAAGCAGGAAAATAATCAAGCCAATGAACGATAAATTAGAGTCGGAACGGAAAATCGAACTGAACGCGGTGATCTCTTTCATGGTGATTCTCGGAATCATTGGCATCACCTTTTTAGGATTGGTGATCTTTGTGTTTACTAAGCCAACTTCTAAAGAGGTCAGGAAAGAGAAGCCCCGCCCAGCGGTGGAACTCACAGTCGTTTCGAAAGCGAATCATGTGGTGGAAATTCGCACCGACGGGGTGGTGGAGAGTTTGCGCGAAACGAGTTTGGCCACCGAAGTTCAGGGACGAGTGGTGGAAATTTCACCAAATTTCAAACGCGGCGGACGCGTAAAAGAGGGTGAGGTATTGGTAAAACTGGATCCAGCGGATTATCAATCTGCGTTGGCGACGGCAGAAGTTGCCGCAGCGGAAGCCAGTCTCGGGCTGGAACAAGAACGTGCGCGAGTGGAACAAGCACAGCTTGACTGGAACAAACTTGGAAGAGGTGAGCCGCGAAACGAGTTAGTACTACGCGCACCGTATTTGAAAGCTGCGGAAGCGAAATTGAATTCCGCCAAGCAACAAGCGGAAAAAGCTCGCCGCGATCTGGAGCGGACAGAAATCGTCGCGCCATTTGATGCCGGTGTGAGATCGGCGAATGCGGAAGTCGGCGCTGTGGTTGCGCCGGGCTCGATGATTGCTGAGCTTTATTCAAATGGCGAAATCGAGGTTCGCTTGCCGCTTAGTTTGGAGGATTTTGGATTTCTGAATCGTGATGCCAGTGGAAACATCCAAGGCAATGTCACTTTGAAAGGAAAGATAGGAATCAAAGATTACGAGTGGACCGCTGTGCCGGTGCGCGTGGATCCGGAAATTGATCGAAAGACACTTTCTGCAAGCGTGGTGGTGAAAGTGTTAGCGAGTGAGAACCCTGAATTCCCACTGCCGCCGGTTGGCATGTTCGTGGATGTTCGCTTGGGCGGTAAGAATCTCGAGAACGTGGTGGAGATTCCGCGTCGAGCTCTGTTAGATGGACAGCGTGTGATCGTTGTCGGGGAGAAAGATAAAATTATTTTCCGCGATGTCCGCGTGCTTAGGACGGATGAGAAAACCGTTTTGATTGGAGAAGGATTGGAGGCCGGCGAACGCGTCGTTCTTACGCGGCTTTCCTCACCTGTGATTGGAATGGAGGTCACGGTGGAAAAACCGAAAACCAAGGAGGAGAAATGAACGCGGTCAAATGGTTCACCCGCAATCACGTCGCGGGAAATTTCCTCATGCTGATCGTCATGGTCGCGGGCTTGGTGACGTGGTTCAAACTCAAGAAAGAAATTTTTCCGGAAATCGCCATCGATGCGGTGTTGGTGAGTTTGCCTTATCCGAACGCCACGCCTGAAGAAACGGAACGCGGTGTGGTGGTTCCGGTGGAAGAGGCGATTGCTGATTTACAAGGGATTAAAAAAATCCGCAGCACGGCTTCGCAAAATATCGGCACGGTGATGATCGAGGCGGAGACGGGGTTTGATGTGCGGAATTTGATGAGCGATGTGAAATCACGGGTCGATGCGATTGATAATTTTCCAGAGGAAGCCGAGACACCGGTGCTGGAAGAGATCTTGGTGAAGAATCCGGTGATGAGCGTGACGCTAACGGCGGATGCTGATGAGGCGACGATGCGTAAATTGGCAGAAAAGGTTCGCGATGATCTGCTGGCATACAAAGCGAAGCCACCGAGTGGTTTCAGCGAGTTCATGGCGCTGACATTTGGTGGCGAGCCATCGATCAGCCAAGTGACGATCGCAGGCACGCGGCCGTACGAAATTTCCATCGAGGTTTCCGAATCACGATTGCGGGAATTGAATTTGAAGCTCTCGGATGTCGCGAATGCCGTGCGGAAGAGTAATTTGGATTTGCCCAGCGGATCGGTGCGGACAGAGCGCGGGGAAGTTATTTTACGGGCGTTGGGAAAACGTTACGCAGCAGCCGATATGGCAAGCATTCCGGTGGCCACTGGACCGGATGGCAGCACGATTCTCTTGGGTGATGTTGCGGAGTTGGTGGATGGATTTGAGGATCTGGATTTGAGTAGCCGCTTCGATGGGAAGAACGCGGTAGTGATCAATGTTTACCGGGTGGGTTCGGAAGATACTTTGGCCTTGGCGGATATGGTGAGGAGCTACGTGAAGGAAAGCGCGGATCGTTTACCGGATGGTGTGAAGCTCTCGGTTTGGAACGATCAAAGTCTGTATCTGATCGGCCGCTTGAATTTGTTGAAACACGATGCATTGATGGGACTCTTGTTAGTTCTCATTACGTTGACGCTTTTTCTTCGTCCTTCACTGGCACTGCTCGTTTCGATCAGCATTCCTCTCTCCTTTGCTGGAGGAATATGGATGATGCCATATCTTGGGATTTCAGTGAATATGATTTCTCTATTCGCCTTCATCATGGTGTTGGGAATCGTGGTGGATGACGCGATCGTGACAGGCGAGAATGTTTACAGTCGCATTCAAAAAGGTGAGCATCCAAGCATCGCCGCTTGGAAGGGAACGAGTGAAGTAGGAACGGTTGTGGTCTTCGGTGTTTTAACAACCATGGTTGCATTCACGCCCATGCTTGGGCTTAGCGGAGTGAGCGGAAAAATTTGGCCGAACATTCCATGGGTGGTGATTCCGACACTGGCGTTTTCATTGCTGCAATCGAAGTTTGTGCTGCCGGCGCATCTTGCGTTACTCGCGCCGAGTGATCGAACCAAGCCAGTGAATCGTTTTTTCCGTATGCAGCGCAAGATTGCGGATAGCTTGGAAAAGTTTGTAGCGAAGGTTTATCAACCTGCCTTAGAACGCTGCTTGCGCTGGAGATATGTAATGATGGTCAGTTTCCTTGCCGTGCTGGTGCTTTCGCTTTCCGCTGTGGTGTTGGGACATGTTAAATTCAGATTCATGCCGGATGTGGAGGGCGATATCCTCACGGCAAAAGTTGAGCTTACGCAAGGTGTGCCGTTTGAAGAGACGGAAAAAGTTGTGCAAAAAATCGAAGCCGCGGCGATCGCACTTTCGACAAAATACCGCACCGAAGACGGAGGGAAAATTTTGCGACACGTGCTTAGCAGCGCAGGAACGCAGCCATTCCAGACAGGAATTGGCGGAATGGTGGGTCCACCGCGAGCCACGCACATCGGAGAAGTGACGCTTGAGCTTTCACCTGCGGCGGAACGCTCAGTTAGCTCTGAAGAATTGGTTGCGGAGTGGCGTCGCATGGTCGGTGTTTTGCCAGGTGTGGTCGAGCTGAGTATCCAAGCTGAAACAGCAACCAGCGGCAACGCCATCGACGTTAGTCTAACAGGAGCAGATATCGATGAGTTGGTGAAAGCGACCGCGTATGCAAAGGAAGGCTTGGACACATTATCTGGCGTGATTGATATTTCAGATTCAAATCGTGCTGGAAAAGATGAGCTGAGGTTCAACGAGCTGACAGCGGCGGGACGCGCGATGGGTTTCAGTTTACAGGATGTCGCGGCTCAGGTTCGTGATTCCTATTACGGCAATGAAGTGCAAAGGCTGCAACGCGGACGCGATGAGGTGAAAGTCATGGTGCGTTATCCAGAACAGGCGCGGAAGACCTTGGATAGTTTGGAGAAAATGAAAGTCCGCACTCCGCAAGGCGATGAAGTGCCGCTGCTGGAAGTCGTGAAATTGGATACCGGACAGGGCCCGGCGGTAATTGAGCGCACAGACCGTCAGCGTTCCATTAAAGTCATGGGCGACGTCGAACCGAAGGTGAATCCGAATGAAGTTGTTTCGGATTTCACGACAAAATACCTCGATCAGATTTCCAATAAGTTTCCAAGTGTTCGCTACTCGTTTGAGGGCGAACAGAAAGATCAGAACGACAGTGTTAAGGAAATCGGAATCGGTTTCTTGGGCGCGTTGCTAGCAATGTATGTCATCATCGCGATTCCCCTACGCTCGTATCTCCAGCCTTTGATCATCATGTCGGTGATTCCGTTTGGCTTGGTCGGCGCGATATGGGGACACGTACTGTTAGGGTTTGATCTGAGCATTATGTCTATGTGCGGATTGGTTGCATTGGCGGGCGTGATCGTGAATGACAGTCTCGTGATGGTGGATTTTGTGAATCGTCATCGTGAAGAATCTCTTACGCTGCGAGACGCTGCGATTGCAGCTGGCGGACGACGTTTCCGAGCGATTTTCCTCACATCTCTAACAACTTTCGTTGGGATCATGCCGATGGTTATGGAAACGGACATGCAAGCCCGCTTCCTGGTCCCGATGGCGGTATCGCTGGCATTCGGGAGTTTGTTTTCAACAATCATCATGTTGTTCCTTGTGCCGGGAATCTACCTGATTCTTGAAGACATAAAAAACCTCGCCGGAAAGGTTTTCCGGAAGCGTTCGGCTTGAAATTTATTCCAATATTTCCGGTTCGGCTAATTGTCCTAACTGAATGAGGCTTTCTTGCCAACCGAGGTAACACATCTCCGCGGGTATAAGGTCCGGAACATTCTCTTGTGTCACCCGCAGTTCGGTGCCGCAAAAAACCTCCTTCAGCTCAACGGTGCAAATCATCGTTCCAGGCAAATTGGGATCATCGAAGACATCGGTGTAGCGGATGAACTCGTTGGGCAATATTTCCAAATATTCACCGCCGAAGCCATGGCTCCGGTCATTGGTGTGGTTGGTAAAGCTCATGCGGAATTTGCCGCCGACGCGGAAATCAAACTCATGCACCGTGCAGGTGAAGCCGAATGGCGGCACCCATTTCACGAGAGCGATGGGATTGGAGAAAGCTTTGAAAAGGCGGGCCGGGGGACAGCGGAAAACGCGGTGGAGTTGAATGGTTTGTGGCATGGAACTATTTTGTTAGAATTTGGAATGCTGTTTCACCTCCGCCATTGGACGACACATGTCGGCGATTGGGCGGACTTCGATGGCGGCACCGTGTTCTAGGATGGGACAGGCCTGCGCAATGCGGATGGCTTCCGCCTCATTCTCGACCGCAAGTAGGAAATAGCCAGCGATAGCCTCCTTTGATTCTGCAAAGACGCCATCAGTCACATGTCCGCCTTGTTTGCCAGAAACGATTTTCCCATTTTCAACAAGTGGTTGCGCACCTTTGAGTATGCCTTTTGTAGATAGGTCTTCAACCCAGCCGTAAAAATCGGTCATGATTTGCTGAAGCTGCGCTGGCGACATGCCATGGTTCCATTGGGTGCCACGGATCAAAAGCAGATGCTCGCCGGTGCTTTGTTGTGGGTTGGTAGTCATTCTGTGGGTGTTTCATTCGTGGTTCTGAAAACGGAACCTCGCTCTGATTCGAGTGGTCGTATTTCGTATTGGATTCCATGTTGCACAACGGGGCTCTCGGCTGCGAGTGCGGCTGCAGCCTCGAGGCTCTCGGCGACAATGAGCCAGTAGCCACCGATGATTTCCTTACCCTCGGCAAATGGACCATCCATACGAATGCCGTCATGAGTGACGAGTGCGGCTTCCATGGTCAGGCGTGAACCGGGCTTAAAGTTTCCGCTTTCGAGGTTCGCCTCGTACCAGGCGTAGAACTTGCCGATGTCGGCTTCGATGTCGGCTTTAAGTGAATTTTTATTCCATTTGCCGCGTGAAAGCAGGAGGTAGGTGTTCATGATGTGGTAAATCGCGTATTCAATTCGCTTTCGTGACAGCTTTCTCTAAGTCAACGAGACCTTTTTCAAACTCTGGACCGCACATGCTTTCGCAATCCATGAAGAGGCTCATCAATTTGCCCATGAAGTTGTTTTTGCCATACATGGCCCAAGTGACGGTGGTTTTGTCATTTTCGGGTTTGAAGGTGAAATCCACCGTGCTGACACCTTCCATGGGTTTCTTCCAATCCATGCGTTGACGGACAAGTTCGCCTGGTTTGCTTTCGGTGATGGTAGCGCTACCTTCGCCGACCTTGTCGCCCTTCCAACTCGCGATGGCACCTACTCCGGAGTCTTTACCGCTGTAGACAGTCTTTGAAGTGGGGTCCATTTTTTCCCAAGGATTCCAAGCGGCGAACTTCCTGTGATCGTTCACCTGTTCGAACAGCACTTCGGCTGGGGCGGCGATGCTACGGCTGCGTTCCACGCGGTAATCTGCGGGCTGCATGGCTGCGAGCACGAGAACGATGAGGATGATAACAGCGATAGCAGCGGCTAAACGGAGTAGTATTTTTTTGATCATAGTGGAGTGGCTTTTTGAAATAACTACTTGCGTGTGAAAATGACAGGCGGTCCGCAAGGAGACGGCTTTCCATTTTCCCAAGCCACGCCATCCAGCTTGAAGTGGTTAGCATCGATGAAGGTGTATGTGGCCGAGTGCATGTGCTTGTCCTTTGAGGGGTTGAGACCCGGGGTGGGTGCGAGATCGAAGGTGAGTGAGTCCGGTGTGCTTTTCACGAGCTTCATCCGCGGCTGGTTCCGCAACATGCAGTAGTGCGTCATCGTCAGCTTGCCATTCACATCATGGTAGACGCTCAGCATCTCCATTGGCGTGCCTCCGGCGAAACGTTCCTCAATCACCGAATCTCCGGCAATGAGGCGAAATTCGGTTTTCATTTTCCCCATCATTGGCGATTCACCTTCCCATTTTCCGACAAGCGACTTCATGCGCTCGAAGGCGGCGGAGCCTTTGTAGGGTGGCATGTCTGAGCAGGCAGCATGGTCGGTCTTGGCGACTTGGCATGACGAAAAAGCCACGAGGGTGGCGAGGGTAGCGAGTGTTTTCTGGATCATGGTGTTGGTTGGTTATTATTTTGATTTCATAGAGACGACGAACAGAAACCAGCGATCAGGACACATGGGTGAAATTTTCTGAAAAAATTTACAACGAGGAAAATCGGGTTCAGAAGTCCTCCATCTGCCGAAGTTGTCGCTCGAGAAATTCCCGTTCCGATGGCACCACGGCATGCTCGAGAGCTTGGCGAAAATGAGTGGCAGCCGCAGCATGCTCACCGCATTCCGCAGCAAAGGCCCCGCGCGCGGCGTGAAGCAAATGATAGTTCTCGAGCCCACGAACTTCGTTCAATGCCTCCATTCCAGCCTTGGCTCCACCCGCCCGCCCGACAGCGATGGCGCGATTCAACGCAGCGATGGGAGATGGCGAAATTTTCAGAAGCTGTTCATACAGCGAAACAATTCGCGACCAGTCCGTAGCCTCTGCCGAAAGTGCGGTGCTGTGACAGGCCGCGATACCAGCCTCGATATGGAAAGCGGTGATGTTTTCACCTGTTGCGGATGCGGAGAGATGCATCATGCCTTCTTCAATCAGCGCCACATTCCAAGCGGCGCGATCTTGCTCATGCAGGCGCAGCAAATTTCCCGCATCATCCGTTCGAGCTGTTAGACGCGCGGCATTCAGCAGCATGAGCGCGAGCAGGGCGTGAGTGCGCGGCGTGGCGCAGTCATGGTGATCCAGTAGAATGCGTGTAAGCCGGATCGCCTCTCGGCAGAGATCCTCACGCACGAGGTGATCGCCACCGGAGGCTTTGTAGCCTTCGTTGAAAAGAAGATAGAGTGTGGAGAGCACGCTATCCAGTCGCTCGGAAAGTTCACTTGGTTCGGGTAATTCGAACGGAAGCTCCAATTCGCGGATGCGCTGTCGCGCCCGCACGAGGCGTTTGGAGACCGCCGCCTCGTTTGTTAGAAAAGCCGCCGAGATTTCCGCCGGACTAAAACCGCAAAGCGTCCGCAAGGCCAACGCTACCTGAGCTTCCGGCGAGAGTTGAGGATGGCAGCAGATAAAAATAAGCCGCAGCGTATCATCGCGGATCAGCTCATCGTTTGCCGAAGTATTCTCAGCTTTTCCAGACCATCGTTCTTGCTCAGTCCCAATGCTGTCTTCGCGTTCCTGCCAGCGTTGCTCTCGCCGCAAATGATCCAACATAACATTCCGCGCCGCCTGCGTCAGCCATGCTGCCGCATTATCCGGCACGCCGCGATACGGCCACGTTTGCAAGGCTCTTACAAGGGCCTCCTGCACCGCATCTTCCACCAGCTGCAGCCGACGTATTCCGAACTGCGCCACCAAGGTCGACACCAGCCGCCCATGCTCATGGCGGAAAAAATGCTCTGTGGCGAGATGAGTTGGAGTGTCTAATTTCAAAAAGTGCTTCGAGCGAAGCTGACAAAAAAGCATCAAATATCAAGAATTCTAAATGGCAGCGAGCAATGACGGCCTCGTCAACGGCGGCAAAGAATTTCTGCTGCGCGCTTTTGATCGTGTAGGAAACTGACATAAAAAAGGCATCCCATTTTCAGAAAAGGGATGCCTAAATTTCTCCTGCTTGCCTTAGAAATGAATCGCGTGGCCTTCCGCGGCGAGGGTGGCCTCGTGGATCACTTCTGACATGGTTGGGTGGGCGTGGATGGTGGCGTGGATTTCGTCGATGGTGAGTTCTTGATCGAGTGCGAGACCCATTTCAGCGATGAGTTCGGTGGCGTTGTCACCGATGATGTGGGCGCCTAACAGTTCGCCGTGTTTTTTGCCGTAGAGCAGTTTGGTGAAACCCTCGGTTTCTGCGGCGGCGACGGCTTTGCCGATAGCGACGAAGGGGATTTTTCCGACGACGTATTCGATGCCAGCTTCTTTCAGGGCGCGCTCGGTTTTTCCGACGGAGGCGACTTGTGGGTGGCAGTAGGTGCAGCCCGGGAAGTTGGTGACTTTGCGTGGTTTGTAACCTTCGACGAACAAGCCATCGACGCATTGGAATGCCTCGAACGAAGCAACGTGGGCGAGCCATGGTGGGCCGTTGATGTCGCCGATTGCGTAAACGTTCGGGAGATTGGTTTCGTAGCGATCACCGATTTTGATATAGCCGCGATCTGTTAGTTCGGGTTGCACTCCACCCGGAAGGACCGGTTGGATGCCGATGGCGACGAGGCAGACTTCTGCGGAGAGTGTGCCGGTTTCTTTTGGGCCTTCGACGCTGATTTCGACGCGATCACCGAGATCTTTCGTTGCGGTGACTTTAGTGTTGGTCAGGCAGCGGATACCTTGTTTGGTGAGGGATTTTTCAAGCGCTTCACCGACTTCGGTATCTTCCACGGGAAGGATGTTCGGAAGCATTTCGACGATTGTGACTTTGGTGCCGAATGCGTTGTAGATGTAAGCGAACTCCACTCCAATGGCGCCTGCGCCGATGATGATCATTTCCTTGGGCTGGGTTCCGAGAACCATGGCTTCTTTGGAGCCGATGACGGATTTGCCGTTGAAAGGAAGTGGCGGAAGGGGACGTGAAACGCAACCGGTGGCGATGATGGTGTTCTTGGTTTCGAGGACTTGAGTCGAGCCATCCTCGGCCCTAACCCCGACTTTGCCTTGGCCATCGATCATGCCGAAGCCGCGGATGTAATCGACTTTGTTTTTCTTAAACAGGAACTCGATGCCGCCTGCGAGGCGATCGGAAACTTTGCGTGAGCGGCCGATCACCGCAGACCAATCGTAGGACAAGCCTTCGATCTTGAGACCCATTTCGCCGGCTTTGTGAGTGAGTGTCTGATAGAGCTCGGCGTTTTTCAGGAGAGCCTTCGTTGGGATACAACCCCAGTTCAGGCAGGTTCCACCCGCGCGGTCTGCTTCGACGCAGGCAACTTTTTTTCCATGCTGAGCCGCGCGAATTGCAGCGACATATCCGGCAGGGCCGCCACCAATAACTATGAGATCGTAAGCCATAATGTTTCTAAAAGTGAGTCGCGAGGAGAGTGATAGCCCTCGTCGGGATTGTCAAAGAGTGAAACAAAGGAAAACCGGAGGCGAAGTGATTTCTCAGATCAGGCTGTCCAGCCAAGCGAGCATTTTTTTCCGATACGCGCCTTCATCCCGCGATAGCGAGTCGGCGTGGGTGCCTTCTTTGACCTCGAATAAAGTTTTCGGTTCGTTCGCGAGATCGAACAATTGCTTGCCTTGGGAAAACGGCACGACCTGATCTTTATCGCCATGAACCACTAACAACGGCGTTCCGCTGATTTTCGAGATGTAATCTTTGGGTGAAAACTCATCGGAAATAAGTTCGGTGCCGAGCTCGCCCGCGAAGAGTTTCGCCATGGCTTGGTAAGAGGAAAACGCGCCGTCGATCACGATGGCCCTCAATCCCTTGGGTTGCATTTCCGCGAGCGCTGCCACGGATTTGGCTCCGCCAAGGCTGTGTCCGTATGAAATGATTTTATCCTTCTGCACATCTTTTCGTCCGGAAACGTAGAGAAATGCGGCTTTCACATCTTGCACCATGCCGTCGCGATTCAGAACTCCACCGGATTTTCCGAAGCCGCGGTAATCATACATGAAGACCTGATATCCGGCATCCGCCAACCATGTGACAAAACCCAAATGATGCCCGAGTGATCCGGCATTCCCGTGGGAGAAAACCACGGTGCCTTTCGTCTTGAGCCCTTTCGCTTTCAGAAACCAACCGTGAAGCTTCGTGCCATCAGCCGATTTGAAATTCACATCCTCGTAAAGAAATCCCCAGTTTTCAGGAGTCGCAGGTTGGTCATGGGTAGGGAAATAGAAAAAGCGATTCGTATCGCCCTGACCAATGATTTCACGTTTCAGTTTTGAGAGCTCACTGTTTTCATCTTTAAGCATCCGCTGGATGTCTCCCAGCGTGATGGCTGGGCGTTCAGGGGTCGTCTGCGCGTTGAGAATCACCGCGCTTGCCAACCAACCCGTAAATAACATCCCTTTCATAAGGGGTCATAGATAACCCAGAATGAAGATTTGTCGAGTGCCCAAGATTCTTAAAAATCAATTCGCTGCGTCATTCTGCACAGCGGGCGCGGTGCAATGTTTGTGGAGTTTCTTGACTGAAAACACCAAGATCATCGAAGCGAACAAAGATCCCGCGCAGATGTAATACGCATAGGTTGCGGCTTGAGCGGGGACTTTATCATAAAGAAATCCAAAGAACGGCGGCGCGATAAGACCAGCCGTCGCCCAGCCAGTGAGCGCCAGACCATGCAAGGAAGACATGCGTTTCGATCCATACAGATCGCTAATCAGGGACGGGATCGTGCCGAATCCACCGCCGTAAGAAGCGATTACGTAGCAGATCAAAACGCTAAACAGCACGGGCGAACCCGCGTGAGGCAGGACGAGGTAAACGACTCCTGCACTGCCAAGCAAAGCGACGAAAATATTGACCCTGCCGAAATGATCGGAAAGCCAAGCCCAGATCAAACGACCCACGCTATTTCCTAACGATGCGATGGCGACCAAGGTCGCGCCAACAGCGGTGAGTGTATCGGCGCTCAGCGTCGGGTCCGCATCTTTTGAGACATCTTGCATCAGGCGCGCAAGCTGGCTGATGATTCCAAGTCCAGCCAAGCTGTAGGTGAAACAGGTGAGCCACAAGCGCACACGCACGTTTGGCAAATGCTCGTAGGTATCCGCAACGGTTGCCACGTGCTTGTTTGAAACAGCAGCATGCGGACTGTAAATAGATCGGCATGCCAAGGTCATGATAACACCGTAAACGACGGCGATAAATAGAAACGCACCTTCCACATTTCCTGAGGAAATTTTCATCGCTAGTGGCGCGAACACTTTGCTCATGAACAAGGCGCCGATTCCGAAGCCCATCACGATCATACCGGTGGCGAAACCTTTTTTATCCGGATACCATCCCGCGATGGTCGAAACAGCTGTTAGATAACCCGTGCCGAGACCGATGCCGCCGATCACTCCGTATCCTAAAGCAAGGATGACGAAACTCAACCAACTGACCCATGGGGTTTTGATGTCTCCGATCACTCCCGATCCCAGATAAAGCCCGAGTGCTGCGATAAGATATCCGGAAACAAAAAACACCGCGGAGCGTTTCATGAGCTTGCGTCCACCCAGCTTCGCGACCAGCGGGCCGGTATAGAGAGCGGAAAAACCAAGTCCCGCCACCGCGAGGCTGAAGACCAGAGAAGTCTGCCAGTTGGCCCAGTGATAGGCTGCTTGCAAAGGTTTCGTGAAAACGCTCCATGCATACACTGAACCCAAACTTGCCATCAGCATCACACCTGCAAGCAGGATGAGCCGGCGATCCGGTGTGTTCTTTGGCAACGGCTCGTTAAACGGATTATCGTGTTCACTCATGCGGATTTTAATTGGTGGGTTTTTCGTGAAGAAGAGGTTGAGTTGCAACAACTCGCGGGGGAATCTGGCCATCTCGGAAGATGATTAAAAGAAGAAACGCATACGGATTCTGGAGCTACCAGGCCGATCTTAACAACCGCTCAGCGTAACGGCGGATCAAATCAAGCAATCGCGCAGCAGAGGGATCAAGCGATTCGCCATGCCAGACGACGAGGTTCAAGGGCGGCAGAGCTTCTGATGGTGGTTGAATCATGTGGGTGTTATTTTTATTTTCTCCCGCCTCGGGAATCGTGAACCCAAAGCCGAAACCAAAATCCAGATCCACATACGCGGACACATGGCCGATGGATGAAACTTCGAGCGTCGGTAACCACTCGATGCCCAGGCGACGCAATGAAGTGGTGATGTGCCGCATCACAAGATTGGCTTGAGATAAACCGACCAATCTCAGTTTTTCCCCTTGGCGGTGCAGGCGAATGAAGTCTGCCCAGTTTTTCACGGTCGCTGTGTATGAAGGGGGGGTTAAAAGCAGAATGGGCAACTCACCGATTTTTTCCACGAGCGGGGAAGCGCTAGAAGGCACATGACGCGAGAGCAAACCGATGGCTAGATCCACATCTCCATTGCGGACCAGGCCGGCGAGATCTTGTGACTGCGCCTCTTGCAAAATAAGACGTGTGCGCGTGGCGACATCCATTTGTTTCAGCAGAGCGGGCAAATGCCCGCGGATAACAACGTCAGATGCAGCGATGCGCAACGGCCGCTCGGTTTCGTCTGCCAGCGAGTCCCTGATCAGAGACATCCGCGCACGCATGCGCAATGCCTCTTCGAGAAAGATCCGGCCCTCAGCGGTCAGCTCGAAAGGTTTGCGATGAAATAGCTTTTTTCCGAGGTGTTGCTCCAAGGTCATCATCTGCGCACTGAGCGCAGGTTGGGAAATACCTGTTTTTCCGAAGCGCGAGGCGGCCGACAAACCACCAGCCTCACAGACTCGGAGAAAAAGCTCGGTCGCATACCATGGGAAAGTTTCCATCAGAATTTCTGATGGAAGTATTGGAATCATCGATTGGATTAATCACGCAGAAAATGAGATTTCTTTGCGCGTCATGCAAACCAAACAAACTATCAAATTCTTTTGTAAATCATCGCTAGCTCTCTCCTGCTTGCTGATCGCATCCTGCGGCAGTTACGAGATGACAACCCCCATCACCTCCAGCCAACAAATTTCCAAAATGTCCGGGGTTCCCAGTGTCAGCGGAAAACCTGCCCTGCGCGCGCCATCAAGAATCGGCGTAGTGAGGACCGGACGAACGAATTCGCTAGATTTTTCTGAAGCAGGCAAGCAACTCAAATCCGAAGGCCAAATTGAATCGATCCAAAACATCGACGCCTTCGTCCCTGAAAGCGATTATTATCAAATCAACGACGTCTTAGCAAAACGCGCCAAGCTCATTAACGACACCCGCTTTCTGGGTCTCGACGTGCTAGTGGTGTGTGATCAGGAGACGCAATCCGATCATTCTCCATCACTGTTAGGAATTCTCTCACTTGGAATTTTAGATGTAGGTGCGCGCAAACAAGATACCCAGCTCACCGTGCTCTGCATGGACGCACGCACGGGTTATGTTTACGGCGTGATGGGTCGGCAAGAAGAGGGACATGCCGGCAAACTCCAACTGTTTGGAATGGATGCGATAGGTGATCCAGACCGCAGCCACCTTGTGCGAACCACTCGCAATGAGGCCGTGAAAGAATTTCCGAAATTCTGGAAACAACTCGCAGATACATATGCTCGGAAGCGGTGAGTGGAAGGAAATGGGCAATCGGACGCGGATAAAGATTTCTTCGAATCAAAGCTTATGAACTTCTTGCCGAAACCAACGACAGAAGCTTCATTGAACCCAACTCCAATAAAGTGAGCCCACCGAGATCACCAACGTATCTATTTCGGATATTTATTTTTCATGAACATTTTTATTTTGCACAGGAGCGATGAGCAGGTTTGCAGCAAACGGATTGCGGATCTGAGTCAATTTGGCGAAGTGACATTGTGTTCGGACAAAGATGACATCAAAAGTGGCTTCAAATATATGTGCAGCGAGGAATCGTTTCCGGAAATTACTTCATGGGATACGGCCTTATCGAGACTGGCGGACGATATACAAGACACCTGGTTTTTTGAAAATGATGTGCGTTGGGGATCGGCCGCTTTGCCCGAACTCTTTCAGCTGTCTACGATGCCGGATGAATTGATTGCGGGCAAATACAGGCTAAAGGAAGATCAACCGGATTGGTATTGGTGGAAAAATTACGCCCATTATTTCCCAACCCCAAAAAGAAGTTTTAATCCGGTATGTCGATTGAGGGCATCGTTGATCCAAAAAGTCCTTGAATTTCGGAGTAAAAACGAAGGGTTTGTTTTCCATGAATTGCTTTTCGCCAGTTTATCTTCGTCATGTTTCGATCTTCATACCACGAAACTGATGGGCCCCGCGTTTCGCTGGAGACCTGCTGTTAGAGCGGAGGAAATGCAGAACGACTTCGAACTTTATCACCCGATCAAAGATCCTGATCTTTAGGGCGCCTAAGTGATCAGGATTTTGCCCCGGGTTTCATTCCTCGTAGTAATCGTAATACCGGATTATGCTTTTTTTTGTTAAATGTCATTTTAAGAAAAAAGAGCAAATCATTCATGCTCAGGGATACAGGTCCCTTTTTCGCATAATGCCGAATGGTTGCCGTGGTGTTGTGAAAAGTTGGGTAGACCTTATGAGGATTGCAGAGCCCTGCTAGAATCGAATAGCCGCCCTTAGTCGGGAGTAGATGTTTCGCGTTTGATATAAAACAAAAATCTTCATCAATTCCACCACTGGATTTTATAGATACGGTCATTCCCATATTCTCAATAATCGATACAAGCCGCTCCAAATTCCTGTAGTTTTCTTTGCTCAGTTCATCAACCTCATCCCTGCCTAACATATTTTCATAATGAAATGCGGTGACAATTTGAACTTTAGTCAGATGGGATTTAACACAGGCGTTCTTGATGTAAGAAGACAAATCCTCGATCTCGGAACTATTCACTCGTTTCCGGTCTCCAGCCCTGTAATGCATCACTAACACGTCCGATGGCGGCATCGGATATTGATGTTTTTGGGTATGGACCTTAATGAGTTCTTTCAGCAACTTGAAATTTAAGAACCTGTTACGCTCTAAGGAGAAAGTTGCGTAATCGTATCCTATGGTGTTGTGAAACGGACTTTCGGGATCCATCACCAATTTTAATGCATCATTTCCCAATAATACCAAATCTCCTAACCTGTACCTGTATTCAGCTTTGTCGAAAATTTGGATGTTCATCTTCCTCAAAATTCAAATTCACGGATGTCCCGTTGATGAATTGTTTGCCTATCAAATGTCCCGTGTAAATGTTTTTGAACGTAGAAAGCCCACTTGCTGAGAGGCATTCGCTCAATTACGCTGAGGCGAGTATGAAACAACTAGCCCCAATCAAAAAACTTATCCTTGTAAGTTCCTGCCTGCTTCTTTCCTCCTCCGTTCACGCTGCTGATTTGTTTTATAAAAAGAATCTGTCGCTTTACGTCATCCATGATGTGGATCAGGGAAAAAGTGAAAGCCAGTTGCTCGAAAGTTCGGTTAGGAATTACGTCGCGGATGCGGGAGCGGTGATTTTTGTCAAAGGCCAAACGCTTTATCTGATTCGCGATACGCGAGAGCCTAAGGCTGAAAGTTTGGACACAGGGGTGGCGGATTTCAAATTGAAGGATGGATTGATTGCCTACATCAAAGGTGAATCTCTTTACGTGCGCCGAGTTACAGATGCTGCAAACGTATCATCCCGCCTATCTCCGGAGTCCCATGGCGCTACCAATATAGATATCGCCGGTGGGGTCATTATCTTTATCAAAAACTCGACCACTCTTTATCGGGTCACCGACATCGAACGCGGCGCCGCCGAGCGCGTGATTTATCCGGTAGGTGAGGCGCAGGTTTCGGGGAAGTAGGTGTTTGATGTCCCGCTTCTTGGCTGTGTTTTTGGCGGGACATTTGGGGAATGCCTGATTTAACGTGAGGTCGAACTTAGGCATTTATCAGGAATTATTTTATGGCGACCATCACCAAACGCGAACTTGTCTTACGAATCACAGACCAGTTGGGAGAGAAGGGGATGATTTTTACGCAGAAGGATGTGCATGAGATTGTGCAGAGTTTGATCGATGAGATTACGGAAAGTTTGACTCAGGGCGACACAGTGGTGTTACGAAATTTTGGTGCCTTCCAAGTGAAAGAAGTGGCGGCAAAAGTTGGGCGCAATCCCAAGCAGCCCGGGAGCAAGGTGCTCATTCCGGCGAGGGCATCGGTCAAATTCAAACCCGGCAAGGAGATGAAAGAAAAAGTCGCCACGATCTTGCAATTGATCCGCGAGCAACAATCGTCCGAATCCTAATGAAGGAGCAGATCGACGAGCTGGAGCAATGGGGGGCGGACGTGATTTTCGGCCGCACCAAAGGTTTCCGCGCAAGCCTCGCACGGGCCTTGATGCTCGGGCTGTCGGGGATTTTTAGATTATTGGTGCAGCTCCGCATCGCGCTTTTCCGCAAGGGCTGGAAGCATCAGGAATATCTCGGGGTGCAGGTGGTGTCTGTCGGAAACATCACGGTGGGCGGCACTGGAAAAACTCCTGTGGTGGAGTTGCTAGCAAGGTCGTTGCGCGATGAAGGCCGTAAGGTTGCGATTCTTTCGCGCGGCTACAAAAGCAAGAAGCTGGATGAAAAACAAAAATGGAAAGATGCGAACAACCGCCCGATTCCATCAAGCCAGATGCCGAAAGTGGTTTCGACCGGCAGCGCGTTGTTGTTAGATTCCAAGTTCGCCGGCGATGAACCGTTCATGTTGGCGAAAAATCTGGAGGGTGTCTCGGTGATCGTGGATAAAGACCGGGTCAAAGGGGCGCGTTTTGCCATCGGACAACTCAAAGCAGAAACCTTGATCCTCGATGACGGGATGCAGAATTTCAACCTAGCGCATTCCATCGACGTAGTCTTGGTGGATTCCCGTTCGCCGTTCGGAACGGGTGCGTTGTTGCCGCGTGGCACCTTGCGTGAACCTCCGAAAAATCTGCGTCGCGCCAGTTTTATCCTGATCACGAAATGCGACGGCACATCCAACGCCGTCCTGATCGAGCGGATTCGCAAATACAACAAAACCGCAGACATCATCGAATGCGCCCATGGCCCGAAATATTTGGAAAACCTGTTTACTCGCGAACAGATGCCGCTGGATTTCCTCCAGGACAAATGGGTTGGCGCGATCAGCGCGATCGCAGTGCCGGATAATTTTGAGCGCTTGCTGACAAAGCTCGGCGCGCGCGTGGAAATCAAACGCCACTTTTCCGATCACCACCGCTTCAATCGCCGCGATGTCGATCATTTCATGCAGCGCTGCGTCGAGCGCGATATGGAACTCATCCTCACCACAGAGAAAGACGCCGTGCGTTTCCCGAAGCCAACCGAGGTCAACGTCCCGATCTATTTCCTGCGCATCGAAGTCGAAATTCTTTCCGGCCAAGAGCATTGGGATAAACTCATCCAACTGCTCTGCAATCCAAGACCTGTCGAGGAATCGGTGTTGAATCGGGTGGGGTGTTATCGGACGTGAGCATGAATCTCATAATTCCCGCTTGGCAGAATCACTCACTGGTCTAAACCAAAGCCATGCTCACTCTAGGAATTCTCGGCTCTGGCTCCGGCTCGAACATGCAAGCGATCCTGGACGCGATCACTGCCGGAACGTTGCAGGCAAAAATCGCCATCGTTCTTTCCGATAATCCGGATGCGTTCATTTTGAAACGAGCCGCGAGCCACGGGATCCCGCACGCGGTGATCGATTGCGCAGGGCACAAAAGCAAGTTTCCTGATTTCGCCCAAGCCGCGACAGCGGACATGTTGAAGCAAGCAGGTGTCGATCTTGTCTGCTTGGCGGGATTCATGCGCTTGGTGAAAGCGCCATTGCTCGATGCGTTTCCTTCCAAAATCCTCAACATCCATCCTTCGCTGTTGCCCGCGTTTCCGGGAGTGGCGGCATGGTCACAAGCGGTTGCTGCCAAAGTTCAGGAAACGGGTGTCACTGTGCACCTTGTGGATTCCGGAATGGACACCGGTCCGGTAATCCTCCAAGAAAAGCTGGATATTCTGCCCGATGAAACGGCGGATGCCTTACACAAACGCCTGCAAGTCATCGAACATCGGATTTATCCGCTGGCGATTTCTCAATATGCCAACTCGCTCAACCTATGAATGCCGCCATCATCCAACCTCTTTTCAAGCATCTTTCCGCCACCGTTATCGGAGCGGAAAAACCTGCGGAAATGCTTCTCACTGCTTTGCTTGCGGACGGCCACGTGTTGATTGAGGGCGCGCCCGGAATCGGAAAAACCACGCTCGCTCATACCCTCGCAAGCTCGATCGGCGGAGTTTTCAAACGCATCCAGTTCACGCCGGATCTGCTGCCTGCGGATCTCATCGGTTACAATTTGTATCGCGCGGATCAGGGAGTTTTCGAATTCATTCGCGGTCCTGTTTTTTCGAACTGCCTGCTTGCCGATGAAATCAACCGCACCTCTCCGAGAGTGCAATCGGCGCTGTTAGAAAGTATGAACGAAGGCCGCGTGACCATCGATGGCGTGAGCCACCGCCTGCCGAAACCGTTCATGGTCATCGCCACTCAAAACGACACGCATAGCGCTGGAACGTTTCCATTACCCGAGCCACAGCTTGATCGGTTTTTGCTCTCCATGCGCATGACCTTGCCGGACGCGGAAACCCAAACCGACATCCTTCTCTCACATGCCTCAAAAAACATCGATTATGATGATGTGCCGGACTTCGGGGTTGATGGTGAAACGATCCAGCAGCTCCAGTCATTTGTCGGCAGCATTCCCGTTTCACGAGCCATCGCGCAATACATCACCGATCTCTGCGAAAACCTTCGTAAAATGGCAGGCTCGGAACAAAGCGTTTCCATCCGCGCCTCACTGGCCTTGCTTCGCGCTGCTAGAGCGAATGCGTTTCTGGAATCCGCCACCGCGGTTTATCCGGATCACGTCCAAGCGGTTTTCTCCGCAGCCATGCGCCACCGCATCCTTTCCGATCAAGATCTTGATCCCATCGAGCTGATCGAAACCGTGCTCAGCAGAACGCAGGTGCCTTAGTTCTGCACGTTCGCACTGTATGTCATTTTCACACTCTCCCGTGTCAGCACGATGAATGTGAACACGCCAAGCGCGGTGCCCAAAGGAAACTGCATGCAGTTGATTCCTGCGATGATGAAGGAAAAAATCCGGTTCTTCCGCTTTCTGATGTAGTGGGCGGAGAGCGCGTTGCATACGCAGAGCGCGACGAGAATGACGCCAATGACCACATAAAAAAAGATGAAGAAAGGAATGATTTCTTTGGGAAAGGCGGCTGATGGGGATACCGCTGGAGGCACGGTTGGTGCGGGTGTGATCACTTGTATTTCTGGAATCCCTTCGGTCGGTGCTGGTGAAGTATTTTCCACGATGAGGGGGGCAGGCGCGGCAGTGGTGTTGTTATGTTCCGCTTCGGCCATGCGGAAAAAGAAAGACATCATCATGAAATGCAGAATGATGAATCCAATCCCAAGTAAATAAAACCCCGCCATCACGTAATGACAGATGGAAATCACTTTGAGATGCGCTTCGTCCTGCGAGTTGAGCTGATGGACAGGCAGCGGTGGTGGTTGGGGTAAAATCATAGTGCTTAAGCCAGCCCGTGTTCTGCAATCTCGTCCTCATCCCAACCTAAATAATGACCGAGCTCGTGCAGAAATGTGGTGCCGACTTCGTCTAAATAATCCTGCTCATCCATCTCCACGTATTCCCAAATGTTCTCTACGAAAAGCCTGATGCGCGGAAGATTATCGGCGCTTGCTTCATCTAACAGCGATGCGCCTTCGAACACCCCCAGTAATTCCTCGTCTTCACTTCCCGCCGCTGGTTTCGACTCAAAACTGAGCGGGCAGTTTAACGCATGAGCTCTGATCTCATCAGGCAACACTTTTAGAATCTGGGCAATTTCTTGCTCCGCCATCGAAATCAATTCTTTACAATCATTCATCTGCGTTTTGAAAAAAGATTTTTACTCGGCAACGGGTTTTTCAGGTTCCGCGGTAGGCGGCACAGGTTCCGCCGGAGGTAAGCCGTCGGATTCAATGGGAGGCAAATTACCAGGTTCCACAATTGGCGCAGTACTTGGATCGAGCACCGGCAGGGGCATTTCACTATCCAAATTGATGATAGGAATTGGAGTGTCGGGGGCTCCTTCTATGGGTGACAGCTCCGCTTCTCCACTAGTAATCATCACCGTTGGAACAAATCCCACTTCACCACTGTCGAGCTCCACTTTTGTAAAACTCCCGGATAGCGCGACAATTTTCATCGGCGTGCCCTGCGTGAGAAGTTTGTCAGCCTCTTGATCTTCTTTCGGCTTTGCTTTGTAAAATGCAGTATTATTGATGGCTGCGGTCACGAACTCACCTGGCTTGAATGCGGTTCCTTCATCAGTGGTGTTCACATTGCCCGCCGGCGGACGCAGAGGATCGATGCCCGAGGTATCGAGAGTTGCACCCGTTGGATCGCAAGCCGTGAAAGCCAGCGCAAAAGGCGCGGCAAGTAGAAATTTCGCATTCATAACTTTGTTAAACTGACATGTCAGGGAGTAAGGGTCAACGTGTTTCAACGGTCTAGCAACATTTCCAGCTTCCATGCCCGCTAATGTCGGATTAACTCACTGCATGCGCGTCCTCGCCATTGACCCAGCCGTCCGTAACACGGGCTATGCCATCCTTGAAGGCGATCCTCGCAAGCCGACAGTGCTGGGTTATGATGTGATCCACGTTCCGAAAAACATCCTCCAATCCGGCGCGCTCTCCGCCATCCGGACGCATCTCGTCCACATCATTCAAAAACACCAGCCGGACGAAATCGCCGTTGAAGGCATCATCTATGTCCAATCCCACCGCACCGCGATTTCCATGGGTGCCGCCCGCGCCGCCGCCCTTATCGCCGCCGCCGATCACGGCATTCCCGTTTACGAATACTCTCCGAAAAAAATCAAAATGGCAGTCGTCGGAAAAGGCACCGCCGATAAAGCTCAAGTCGCTTTCATGGTCCGCGCCTTGCTCGGCTTAGCGGAAACCCCACCTTCCGATTCAGCCGATGCACTGGCCATCGCCCTCGCTCACCTGCAAGCCTCGGATCCCATCCGTGCCAAGCTCTTGGACAGAAGATTAATTTAACAAAGTCATGACCGATTGGAATCAACGCTACGAACTCGGAGATACTCCATGGGAAAAAGGCCACGCCGCGCCGCCGTTGGTGAATCTGTTAGAAAAAATGGGGCCATCTATCTGGGGTGCTGGCCCGATTCTCGTTCCCGGTTGCGGCACAGGCCACGATGTCCGAGTGATCAGCGCCCTTGGATCAGAAACGCTCGGCCTCGATCTCGCACCGCTCGCTCTCGCCAAAGCCAACGGATTTCCTAACATCGGCAAAGAATCTTATGAGCTAGGAGATTTTCTCGATCCAGATTGGCGAACAGGAAAAACCTTCACCGCGATCTGGGAACATACGTGTTATTGCGCCATCAATCCCTCCCTCCGACCCGACTATGCCGCCGCCTGCAAAGATTTGATCGCGCCTGGCGGCCATCTCATCGGCGTATTTTTCCTCACTCCAAATGACCCAGGGGAAGAAAACGAGGGACCTCCGTTCAATGCCTCGATCTTCGAACTCGATTCCCGCTTCGCTCCCGAATTCGAACGCATCGATTCATGGGTTCCGGAAAGTTGTTATCCCGGCAGAGAAGGCAGAGAATGGATCGCGATCTATCGGCGGAATTTCTAAAAACAAGCAAGCTACTATGAACTCGACGACTCCTGAAATTATCATTTTTCCAAATCCCGTGACTTACACGGAAGGTTTGGAAATTCAGGAGAAAACCGTAGCGGCAATTTTGGCGGGTCGATCGCATGACCTGATTTTCCTGTTAGAACACGAGCCGGTCTACACCATCGGCAGACTTCGCGATCAGTCGTCTTTGGGTTCGGCGGTTGCGCTGCCGTATCCGGTTTTTGAGACCAACCGCGGTGGCCAAGCCACCTACCACGGCCCCGGTCAGCTCGTTGGCTATCCTTTGCTCGATCTTAATTCAAGAGGTCGTGATCTTCATTTGCATCTGCGTTTGATCGAAGACGCGCTCATCGCCGCGTGCGCCGATCTCGGTGTTGCCGCAGGCCGACGCGATGGTCTAACAGGTGTGTGGGTGGAAAATCGAAAACTCGCATCCATTGGCGTGGGCGTCCGGAAATGGATTTCCATGCATGGCTTCGCAATCAACATCACTCGCGAATCGCTGCCGCCCTTTCTCACCATCACGCCTTGCGGTTTGGATGGCGTTTCGATGACCTGCTTGGCCGCTGAGACGGATCAGGAAATCACCATGAAAAAAGCCATCGATGCGATCTCCGCAAGGCTGATCGAAGCTCTTACTTCGCGGTCAATTCCTTGATCCGCAGATTGCGCCAATGCACGTTGGTCGCAGCACCGGAGTGAACTTGCATCCCAAAAAATCCTTCGGCAGTCGCGTTTTTTTCATCTTTATCAATGAAGTCGACGCGCTTTTCACCATTGAGGAAAATCTGGATGTGATTGCCTTCACAGAGAATGCGGATCTCGTTCCAGTCTTCCCATTTGAAAACTTTGTTGCCTTGCTCGCTGAAGGCTTTGGATTGGTCTTTGTTTGCTTTGTCAGGAAACAACCAGCCGCGACGCGCTTCGTCATAAAGTCCAGCGGTCCATGCGCGTTCTTTACCATTGTCGTGCTCGCACTGATAACCATGCACGCGGCCATTGCCGTCCTTTTGAAGACCACGGAACATCATGCCGGAGTTGCCTTTTAAAGTATCGAATTTCATCTCGAAACGGAAATCGAAGTCTTTGTAAGTTTTCTCCGAGATCAAAAAGGAGTTTTCTTTCACATTCTCACCAGTACCGACGATCTCGCCGTTCTCGAATTTGAAATCGCCTTTGCCGCCTACGACTTTCCAGCCGGTTAGATCTTTTCCATTGGTCAAGGAGACAAACCCTTCTTCCGGCTCAGCGGCTAACAGACAAGGAACGAAGGCGAATAACGTGATGAAGAGTTTTTTCATGGGGATGGTTAGGGGTAGGCTTACGAGGCTGGAAGCAACTTTCTTGCTTGTCATTAAAAAACATCCCGCTTGAGTGGTTGTTGTTCAAATGATTACCAAATTTTACTCAGCCGCTCTGCGCGGCGTGGACGCCTACGAAGTCGAGGTAGAAGTCTGCGCTCGTGGCGCCGAAACCCCCGGGGTTATCATTGTCGGATTACCTGATGCCGCCGTGCGCGAAAGCTCCCAACGCGTCACTTCCGCCATTACGTCGTCCGCCCTCAAGCTCAGTCTCGGGATCAAAACCGTTAACCTTGCCCCAGCCGATCTCAAAAAAGAAGGCCCGTCGTTTGATCTACCCATTGCCCTCGCCATGATTGGTGCCAGTGGCGACGAGGCTCTGGAAACACATCATTTCTGCGTGGTCGGAGAACTCGGGCTCGATGGCGCTGTGCGTCCCGTGAAAGGCGTTTTATCCATCGCTCTCAAAGCCCGCGCATGCGGCAGGAAATTCCTCATTGTTCCGGAAGCCAACGCCGCCGAAGCCGCCGTCATCGAAGGCATCAGCATCATCCCCGTTCGTAATCTCCGCCAAGCATGGGAATTCATCAGCGGTGAAAAAAAGATCGCGCTATTTGTGTTAGACCGACGCGCGTTTTTCGAAAGCCACCGCAATTACCACGTCGACTTCAACGAGGTGAAAGGCCAGCACCACGTCAAACGCGCCTTGGAAGTCGCGGCCGCCGGCGGCCATAATTTATTAATGGTCGGCCCTCCCGGGACCGGAAAATCCATGCTCGCCAAGCGTATCCCTAGCATCATGCCGGAAATGACCGAAGATGATGCGATCGAAACCACCAAGATCCATTCCATTGCCGGCACGCTGGATCATAAAAAGGGATTTCTAACAACCCGACCCTTCCGTGCCCCGCACCACACGATTTCCGATGCCGGATTGTTAGGTGGCGGAACCAACCCCGGACCCGGGGAGGTTTCTCTCGCCCATCACGGCGTGCTGTTTCTCGACGAGCTCCCCGAATTCCGCCGATCCACCTTGGAGGTGATGCGGCAGCCTTTGGAGGATTCACACGTCACCATTTCACGCGCTGCCGGTTCTCTGACCTTTCCCGCGCGCTTCATGCTCGTCGCTGCTATGAACCCTTGCCCTTGTGGGTTTTATTCTGATGTCAAACGTCAGTGCCGTTGCTCGGTGCGGCAAATCGAAAATTATCGCCAGCGGATTTCTGGTCCGTTGTTAGATCGAATCGATATTCATGTCGAAGTGCCTCTGGTCGATTTTCGCGATCTCACCTCCGACGCTATCACCGGTGAGTCATCGGCTGTGATTCGGGAAAGGGTTGCTGCCGCTCGCGACATTCAGGTGAAACGTTTCAAGTCTGTGAGGCTTACCACTAATTCAGCGATGGGAGCAAAGCAAGTGCGCGAGTGCTGTAAGCTCGATGCAGAGGGTAAAGGTTACCTTGAACATGCCATGGAGCAGATGAATTTTTCTGCCCGTGCCCATGATCGGATTCTAAAAGTTGCCAGAACCTTGGCCGATCTAGCGGGTAAACCTGACATCACGGGCAACGAAGTTTTAGAGGCGATCCAGTTCCGCTCCTTGGATCGACAGTTGTTTACCTAATGAGGGCATCAGAGATGCTCCATTATGTTCTTGGATCGTCTTCGAGCATAAGCCTGTAGCCGATGCCGGGTTCGTTGCGGATGACTTCCGCATCAAGCCCCGCATCGCGAAGCTTACGGCGTAGGTGGGTAAAATGAACGCGGAGATAGTGGGACTGCTCGGTAGCTTTGGGACCCCAGACGGCGTTTAGTAGGTGGGCGTGGGTGAGGACTCGGCCTGCATGGCGGGCCAGTTGGGCGAGTAGGGAAAATTCGATGGGTGTGAGCGGCACCGTTTGATTATCGACACGAGCTTCGTGGGTGGCGAGGTCGATAGTGAGTATACCGATGGAGATCACGGGTTGCTCGTCCGGTGTTGTGACGCGGCGTAAAAGCGCGCGCAGGCGGGCGAGAAGTTCGGGGGCATCAAAAGGTTTTGTTAGATAATCATCGGCTCCGAGATCGAGGGCGCTGACTTTGTCTGCGGGGTCGGGTCGGGCGGAAAGGATGAGCACTGGCACGGTGGACCACTCGCGCAGGCGGCGCAGGCATTCGAGCCCATCCATGTCGGGCAGGCCGAGATCAAGAATGAGGAGGTCGGGTTTTTCCATGGCCAGCGCATGGAGTCCGTGGGAGGCGTCTTCGGCGGAAATCATGGTGTGCCCGGCACCTTCCAGCAGCACCTGGAGCATGCGGCGGATGGAACGTTCATCATCAATGACAAGGATGCGGCTCACGGAGTTTCGGGAATTAGTTGGGTAGTGCGCACGGGGATTTTCAGAATGAACTCCGCGCCGCCTGCGGGATGATTTCGTACTTCGCTGGTTCCGCCAAGCCCGCGGATCAGGCCACGCACGATGGATAAACCGAGGCCGAGACCGCCGGGGCGGCTGGAGCTGCCACGGTGGAAACGATCAAAGACGCGGTCGGGTTCTTCGAGGCCAGGGCCTTCATCGCGGACATGGATTTCCAAATGCGAGGCATTGGAAATTGAAGCGCTGAGATGAATAGGTGTGCCCGGTGGGGTGTGGTGACCTGCGTTTGTGAGAAGATTTCCGATGGCTGCGAGCAGTAGATCGGCATCGATCCAGACGAGGGGTGGTGTTTCGGCAGCGATGGTGATGTCGACTGGGTGACCTGTTGTGGCATCGCTGGCTTGCTCGGCGGATTGTTCGAGAAGTTCCAACAGATCGCACCATTCGGGTTTCGGCTGGATCGCACCGGATTCGATGCGAGTGGACTCGACGAGTTGATCGACCACGCGCCGCAAACGTTTTTGGGCACCGCGCATTTCAGGAATCAGGCTGGTGGATGGTACACCATTTTCCATGGCATCCATCGCGGAGCCGATGACGGCGACGGGTGTGCGTAGTTCGTGGGAAACATGATCTAACAGAGATCGGCGGAGTTGGTCGCCGCGTTCGATGAATTCGGCGTGATGGATGGCATGGAGAAGGTGGTTGCGTTCCAATCCGAGACCGAGTTGGGCGGCGATGGCTGCTAATAAATCGCGTTCGGCAAGTGGCAAAGGGTGCTTTCCGGGATCGATTGAAAGCACACCCATCGCAAAGGAGCGGCCTTGGAGCGGAAGATGCAGGGCTTTAGCTTCAGGGAGAGTGCTGGTGCCGCGACCTGCGGGCTGTTTTTTCTCGAAGGCCCATGTGGCGACGCCGCGTTCCTTTTGATCTAGTAGCAGTGTGCTGGCTGGATGTGGTGGACGGAGTTGATGAGTGGAATCATCGCGGAGTTGGAGGGAGCAAGGCAGGTTGAAGAGCGAGTTCACGGTGCGGAGGCAGTTGCCAACGGCTTCTTCGTTATCAGCGACACCGGTGAGGATGGTGTTGATTTCGAGCAGGCGTGAGGTGTGGATTTGTTGGCGGGCGAGCGCATCGCTGCGGCGGCGAAGTCGGTTTGATAACCAGCCCATCGAGAGCGATGCGATGATTAGCGCGATGAACAAACTGACATCCGAGGGCGAGCTGATGTTGAAAGTGAAACGCGGTTCGGTGAAGAGGAAGTTCCATGCGAGACCGGTGAAGAGAGCGAGAGCGAGTGTTCCTGAAGTCGTGAGAAACAAGGAGCCGACAATCACTCCACAAAGCATCAGCATGGAGAGATCCTGCGCGGTGAGTAGACCAAAAAGTGGATAACAAATCAGTGAGAGACCGATGGCGATGGCGGCAGCTCTGGTAATGTTTTTGAAAACGTTTGTTCGTTCGGATGAGCGAGATTGGCGCTTTGCGGAGGAAGTGACACCATCGGAAGGAAGGCCTGGTTCCATCGCGACGACATCAATGTCTCCGCTGCGCTGGAGCAGGCGCAGTGCAGGTGGTCGGATGAAAAAATCCCGCCAACCGTGACGTGGGGATTTGCCAATAATAATTTGGGTGACACCTCGTTCGCGAGCGGCGGAGAGGAGTCCATCGACGAGACTGGCTGCTTCAACTGTTGCTGTTTCTGCACCGAGTTGGCGAGCGAGCGAGAGATTTTCGGTGAGGCGATTTTGATCCTCTTGTGCGAGTGTTTCATCGGTGGTCACGGCGATGGCTGACCACGGGGCATCAAGCGAGCCAGCCATCGCGCGGGTTCTGCGGATGAGTGAAACGGAAAACGGACTTGGGCCGACGGCGACTAATAATCTTTCGCTCGTGCGCCATGTGGAGCGGCTGCGTCGTTGGACTTGGAGTTCGCGCAGATCGACTCCCACGCGTTCGGCGGTGTAGCGCAAGGCAAGTTGGCGGAGGGCGGTGAGGTGGCTTTCTTTGAAGAAATTGTTAGATGCTGCGATGGCTCGTTCGCCAAGATAAACTTTTCCGTCTTCAAGACGTCGTTGAAGATCGCGAGGTGTGAGATCGATGAGTTCGATTTCGTCGGCACGGTCGAGAAAGCTATCGGGGACTGTTTCGCGGACGGGTGCTTTGGTGATGGCGCTGACAACATCAGCGCGGCTTTCAAGATGCTGGATGTTGATGGTGGTATAAACGTCGATGCCTGAATCGAGGAGTTCGGCGATGTCCTGCCAACGTTTCGGATGTCGAGAGCCGGGAGCGTTGGTGTGAGCGAGTTCATCGACCAGCGCAACTTTTGGGCGGCGCGCGATCAATGCATCGAGATCGAGTTCGGTGAATGCGGTTTCGCGGTAGTGCAGTTGCTTGCGAGGAAGAACTTCGATGCCGTCCAACAACGCTATGGTTTCGCGGCGTCCGTGGGTTTCGATGATCCCAGCGACAACATCCACGCCCTGTCGTCGGAGTTCGCCCGCTGCTTGAAGCATGGCATAGGTCTTGCCAACACCCGGGCACATGCCGAGGAAGACTTTGAGTTTGCCGGTGTCAGACATCGTGGGGGAAAGGTTAGCGGAAATTACGGTCGAGGGCTAGGTTGAGTTCGAGGACGTTTACGAGTTCGGGACCGCCGAGCTTTCCCATCAGGGGGCGTTTGATTTGATCGATTACGGCGCGGACTTTTTCCGGGGGAACGTTTCGTGCGGCGGCGATTCGGGGAATTTGATAGAGGGCTCCTGCAAGTGAGATGTCAGGATCGAGGCCGGAGCCGGAGGCGGTGACGAGATCGGCGGGGATGGGGTTTTCAGAGGTGGCAGAGTAGGTTTCGGCGATTTCGGCGGCTCGTTCGGTGAGTTTGGGATTGGTGGGGCTGAGGTTCGATCCGGCGGCACCTTTGGCGTTGTAATCGACGGCAGAGGGACGCGGATGGAAGTATTCCGGGCGCGTGAATCCTTGGGCGATGAGTCGGGAGCCGATGGGTTTTCCATCCGGTCCGTTGATGATGGAGCCGAGGGAGGTTTCCGGTGCGGCGATTTTCGCAAGGCCGAGCATGGCAGGCAGATAGACAAAGCCGATGGCGACGATGCAGAGGAGGAAGAGTCTGATGAGTGTCATAATGGTTGATTGGTTAGAAATTCTTTATGGTGTGATCATGAGGTGTTCGAGAATCGGACCGAGCAGTGCGACTGGAAGGAAAGTGAGCGCGCCGAGGAAGAGAATGACGGCAAAGGTGACGAATCCGAATGTTGGTGTATCGGTGCTGAGCGTTCCGGGGGATTCTGCAACTTTAGGTTTCAGCGCAAGCGATCCAGCGATGGCGAGCGGGATGATGATGGGGAGATAGCGACCTAACAACATGACAATGCCGGTGGCGATGTTCCATGCGGTGGTGCCATCACCGAGACCTTCGAGACCGGAGCCGTTGTTGGCGGCGGCGGAGGAAAATTCGTAGAGAATTTCAGAAAAGCCGCGTGGGCCTAGGTTGGCGATGGTTTCAGAACCCAGTGAGGTAGCTGCGAATAGGGCGGTTCCACCAAGGATGAGCAAGGGGTGAACGATGAACGCAGCGGCGGCGAGCGCCATCTCGCGGGCTTCGATTTTTTTTCCGAGATATTCCGGAGTGCGACCGACCATCAGCCCGGCGATGAAGATGGCGATGATCATGAACAGGAAGAAGTTGATGAATCCAACGCCAACGCCGCCAAAGGTGGCATTGAGCCACATGCCGGAGAATGGAGCGAGAAGAGACAGAGGATTAAAGGAACCGTGCATGGCGCCAACAGAACCGTTAGATGTGCAAGTGGTTAGTGCGCTCCACAGTGGTCCGGTGGTGGCACCGAAGCGGAGTTCTTTGCCTTCGAGGTTCGGGCTTTCTGCGATGGGAAGATGAGAGAAAGCGGCGATGGGTGCAGATTCACCGGTAGTGGCGATACCGATTTTCAGAATGAGAAATGCGGCCATTACCGAGGCGATGACAAACGCATGACGTGGACGACCCACCATGCTGCCAAAAACCCAGAC
This sequence comes from Verrucomicrobiota bacterium, assembly GCA_040384845.1. Lineage (GTDB taxonomy): Bacteria > Verrucomicrobiota > Verrucomicrobiia > Verrucomicrobiales > Akkermansiaceae > Luteolibacter. The sequence continues at coordinate 183,893 of JAZKIL010000001.1, forward strand.
GCAGGCCATCGGGATGATGGGGATGGCGAGAAGTGAGAGGAAATTGGAAACCATGCCTGCGCCTTCAAATGGGTGTGTGCTGTTAGGACCAAAGAAGCCGCCACCATTGGTACCCAGTTGCTTGATGGCGAGAAATGCGGCGACAGGACCACGGGCGATGGTTTGGGTAGTGCCTTCGAGGGTGGTCACGCTGGCGGCATCTTCGAGCGTCATCGGGATGTTGGTAAAGATGTAGATGCCTGCGAAAACTGCTGAGAGTGGAATGAGAAACAGCAGGATGATCCGTGCGAGGTCGCGGGTGAAACTGCCCATGTCTTTTTTCCCAGCGAGTCCGCGTGAGAGCGCGAAGAACGCAGCGATGCCGGTGGCGGCGGAGGTAAACTGGAGGAACATCAGTGTGAGCTGTGAGAGATAGCTGAAGGTCGATTCGCCGGAGTAGTGTTGGAGGTTGGTGTTGGTGACGAATGAGACGGTAGTGTTGAATACCAGCGATGTGGCAACTGGTCCTTGCGCTTCTGGGTTAAGCGGAAGGTGTTGTTGGTTCGACAAGATGGCCCAGGTGACAGCGAACATGATCGCGTTGAAACCGATGAGATGCAGAAAGTAGCGTTTCCAAGAACCGCCGATGAGGGCGGATTTTCCGAGGATCATTTTTAGAAACCGATCGATGCGGTTGTTTTCCAGTGGAGTTTCTACGACGCGGAGCAGCCAGCGTGAGAGTGGCCAGGAAACACCGAGGGCGATGACGAGAAAGGCGAGTGATAGGATGAATGGATTCATGGTTTGAGTTGTTAGAATTTCAGACGAGGTGGAGCACGGCGAGTGTCAGGTCGATAAGTTTGATGCAGGGAAACGGAACGATGATCCCACCGAGGCCGTAGATGATCAGGTTCCGTCGCAAGAGTGAGGCGGCGTCCATGGGTCGATACGCCACGCCTTTCAGCGCGAGCGGAATAAGAGCGACGATGATGAGCGCGTTGAAAATCACCGCGCTGAGAATGGCGGATTGCCATGAGTGGAGATGCATCACATTGAGTGATGCGAGAGGGCCGTTGGCACTTCCGGCGGTGGCGGCGAGACCGATGAAGAGCGCGGGCAGGATGGCGAAATATTTCGCGACGTCGTTGGCGAGTGAAAATGTTGTTAGAGATCCGCGGGTCATGAGGAGCTGTTTGCCTATTTCAATGATGTCGATGAGCTTGGTAGGATCGGAATCGAGATCGACCATGTTTCCGGCCTCGCGGGCGGCTTGGGTGCCGGTGTTCATGGCGACGCCAACATCGGCTTGAGCGAGTGCGGGCGCGTCGTTGGTGCCGTCGCCGGTCATGGCAACGAGGTGACCGGCATCTTGTTCGGCTTTGATGCGGCGCATTTTATCCTCGGGTGTGGCCTCAGCCATGAAGTCGTCCACGCCAGCCTCGGCGGCGATGGCGGCGGCGGTACGCGGGTTGTCGCCAGTGATCATCACGGTGCGGATTCCCATTTCACGGAGTTTGGCGAAGCGTTCCCGGATGCCTCCTTTGACGATGTCTTTGAGAAAAATCGTGCCCATGACGCGTGTGCCATCCACGACGACGAGCGGGGTGCCGCCTTTGCTGGAAACGGCATCCACATCGCGGCTGACTTTCGGGGGCATGTATCCGCCGATGGATTCGACGTAGCGTTTCACGGAGTCAGCTGCGCCTTTTCTGATGCGACGTGCTTCGTTGTTGGAAACGAGGTCAACGCCACTCATGCGGGTCTCTGCGGTGAAGGGGACGAAGACGGCATGTGGCTCTGCAAGTTCGCGACCGCGAATGTCGAAGAGTTGTTTCGCCAACACGACGACGGATCGGCCTTCTGGGGTTTCATCGGCAAGTGACGAGAGCTGGGCGGCTTCGGCGAGGTCTTTTGCGTCTATACCGGGGGCGGCGATGAATTCGCTGGCTTGGCGGTTTCCCAAAGTGATGGTTCCGGTTTTATCTAACAATAATACATCGACATCGCCCGCTGCCTCCACTGCACGACCGGAGGTGGCGAGAACGTTGTGACGGGTGAGTCTGTCGATGCCGGAAATGCCGATGGCGCTGACGAGTCCGCCGATGGTGGTTGGGATCAGGCAGACGAGCAACGCGACCAAACTGGTGAAGCCGGGAGTTTCGCCACCAAGGCCTTGGCCGATGAGGAACTTGGTGAAAGCAGGGAGCGTGAAGGTGACGAGGATGAAGATCAGCGTCAGGGAAACGAGGAGCACGCCGAGTGCTTTTTCGTTGGGTGTTTTCTGGCGTTCACTGCCCTCGACGAGCGAGATCATCCGGTCGAGAAAGGATTGACCTGGCTCGCAGGTGATTTTGACGACGATGCGATCAGAAAGAACACGAGTGCCGCCTGTGACAGCCGAGCGGTCACCGCCGGACTCGCGGATGACGGGTGCGGATTCGCCAGTGATCGCGGATTCGTCTACCGAGGCGATGCCCTCAATGATTTCGCCATCGGAGGGGATGGCGTCACCGGCTTCGCAGACCACGAGATCGCCGGGGCGTAAATCGCTGGCGGATACCGAAGTTTCAATTTTTCCATCCAGCTTTCGGGCCGGTGTGGTGACGCGCATGGAGCGCAGGGCATCGGCTTGGGCTTTGCCGCGTGACTCGGCGAGAGCTTCCGCAAAGTTTGCGAACAGCACCGTGAACCAGAGCCAGATGACAAGCTGGATTTCAAACAGGTTTGCCGTACGGAAAAGCAGAGCTGTGCAAACGATGGCACCGAGATACACGGTGAACATCACGGGGTTGCGCCACTGGATGCGGGGATCGAGTTTGCGCAGGCTGGGAATCAGCGCTCCCTTGAGAAGCTGTGGATCAAGGAGTGAGGAACGTGGTTTCATGTGGCACGATCATGCCATCCACTTCGGGGTCAGGTTGCTAAACGGCAGGAGTTTGGCGTTAAGATTGCGCTAAGAAGGTATTGGAATTTCATGTGCATTTTCTCACTGATAATCCTTTCCATTTTTAACTTTGCGCCTTTCGTATGCTTCGCGTTGGAGTTCACGGGAGCACGGGTTACAGGCATAGTTCGGCCAAGACTTGCCTTTGCTGTTGATCATGCGGAAATCGGCGAGGTTTTTGACTTCCTTGCAAATTCGGCAGCGTTTGGTACCATCTGGCACGCGGTCGATAGTCGCCAAATCCCTTGGAAAATATGGCTTTTCTAGCTTCATGTAATTGTCACCGAAAATGGAATCCGCACCCGTGTGGTTTTTACGGAGACGTGAAAAGGCAGTGCCGTTGCTCCGTGAAACAAATCGAAAAATACCGCCAACGCATTTCGGGTCCGTTGTTAGATCGCATCGACATTCACGTCGAAGTCCCCTTGGTGGATTTCAAAGACCTCACATCCGATGTCGTCACTGGCGAATCTTCTGCCGCCATTCGCCAACGCGTAGCAGCCGCCAGGACGATCCAAGTGGGCCGCTTAAAGACCGACAAACTCACCACTAACTCCGCGATGGGTGCTCGCCAAGTCCGTGATCATTGCAAGCTCGACGCCGAAGGCAAAGGCTACCTAGAGCACGCCATGGCGGAAATGAACTTCTCCGCCCGCGCCCATGATCGAATTTTAAAAGTAGCTAGAACATTGGCCGACTTAGCGGGTAAACCCAACATCACAGGCAACGAAATTTTAGAAGCCATCCAGTTCCGCTCGCTGGACAGACAATTGTTTGAATAGAAGAAACTCCCAATCCACAACCCTCTGCGGATGGCAAGCAGCGCATGACCGAGTCCTTCTCACAGATCATCACACGGGTGACAACTCTGTTAGGTCCGATCATCTAACGACCGATACTTGATGAAAATCATCCATGGGTAGTTGCCTATCCTCATCCAACACAGGCGCGTAGATGAAAATAGGGTTACACCCCATGGCGTGGTTTCCAATCTTGCTTCAGGTTTACATAAGAAAAAACCGATGAACACCCACCCATTACACGAAAGCGCGATCATGCTCCATGGTGCTGGAGTCGGAACGATCAGCGAAGAAATGATCCGGGAGCGTGCCTCCGAACTGGCAGTGATCGATGGCCGCGCGCATGAGGAGGTGTCCCAAGACGATTGGGATGAAGCGGAGCAGGAACTGACGAACGGCTCTGGAGGGATTACCAACCTGGAGTCCCTAGACTCCTCGCCTGATTCCGCAGGCTGGAACCCGATCCCAAGATCGGCTGGTCAGGAGACTGCGGTGGAATTCGATGACAATGAGGATCAGGACGGCAGGAGCGTGGAGACACGCTTGGTGGAGTCGGGTGTCGAGGAAGCCGACCATGATCAAAAACTCGCCGCAGTTCACAACGACCAGAGTTTAGATGAGTGACAGAGCTATGAGCGCAAAACCAAAACCCAGCACCACTCGGAAAAATATCGGAAGAGACCTCGTCTCACATGAAAAATTGCCGGAGAAAACAAAAGAACTGATGGATCTGGAGCATCTGAACGAGAGGACGACCGGCACGGAACAAGTGGAGGTCACCAAAAAGATCACGGATAGAGCCACCAAGCCTCGCACCTGATTCCTTTCCGCCGATGAAAAGGATGTTCCAAAGGAGGATCACTTTGGTCACAAAAACTGCCGAGGTCACAAAAACTGCCAGGCATACAGTAGATTTGCAGACGAAATGATAAGGAGGAAACTTGGGCTTGGGCGGATGAAACCAGTGATAAACAAAGGGATTTGTTGCACGATTCGTTCACTTTTCGGCGGTGAAATCGGTGCTGGAGTTGGGGCAGGTTTTTGAATCTGCGATCTAAACACAAGAGCGTGGTGGGAGGGACTGGCAGTGTTCATGCTGGTGTCACCGAAAATGGAATCCACACCCTTGTGGATTTTACGGAGACGTGAAAAGGGGAAAAATACCGCCAGCGCATTTCGGGTCCGTTGTTAGATCGGATCGATATCCACGTCGAAGTTCCCTTGGTGGATTTCAAAGATCTCACATCCGATGTCGTCACTGGCGAATCTTCTGCCGCCATCCGCGAACGAGTCGCCCAAGCGCGTTCCATTCAAGTCCAGCGCTTTAAAGCCGAAAAACTCACCACCAACGCCGCGATGGGCGCGCGCCAAGTCCGCGATCATTGCAAGCTCGATGCGGAAGGCAAAGGCTACCTCGAACACGCCATGTCTGAAATGAACTTCTCCGCCCGTGCTCCTGCTCGAAAGGATGTACAAGGTGCCACCGTTGCGAGGGCATCCTTGATTCTTAAATCGTAGGCGCAGCTGTCCCCCTTTCACTCACTTGGATCACCTTCAGGATCGGCGTAGGCGATAACCTCATAGACAGGAACGTCGGCTGTGAACGACACCCCTACCTTCGCTTGTTGCAAAGAAAACCGACGTCATTGCGCTTTAAACTTCCCCCCGGGACTTCACGGGTTCTCGTGAGGTGACAGCCCGTGCACCGCCTTGTTCACTGGAACCCGGCCATTAAGCCGATTCCTTTCACCAGATCATTTAGCATCAATGGAAATTAAAATGAAATACCACCTAGTAGCTTTGCTGTCTTCCATGGCATGCATAACCCTATCTTATTCCAATGAAGCCATTCAGGCAGGGAAACGGGTCGAACCAAGCGCGAAGCAGCAGGATCCCGCGCTGCTGGCCGTGGAAGAGGATCAGGCGACCTCAATGGGTTCGATAACCAATCTGGCAAACCGCGATTTGCTTCTCGGCCGTTATCCAAGCTACGCCCATTGCTCTACGTATTCCTCGGGACGTTTCCCCAGCTTGATCCAGGACGGCAATCCCAGAAGCGGTTGGCACTTGCCAACGGAGAAAAAGGAGGGATGGGTGGATGCCAGCCTCGGTCTGTTGACGACCTACGACAAGATCATCGTCAGGGAGGCCGGTGCCAAGATCCTCTCCTATGAACTGAAGGCATATGACGGCAATCAGTGGGTGTCCCTGGCCCAAGGGAATGAGCTTGGCACCAAGGTGTTCCTCTTCAAGCCCTCGCGGGCGAGCGCATTCCGCATGGAGATCAAGAGCAATGGCGGCGGCGGCATAAATGCGCTCGAGGTTTACAATACGTTGGATCCCAACAGCGCGTTCCCCGAGGGGCCGTCCCCGGAACTCAGGAGCGCATTCGCAGACGGGGGGCGGATCGCCATGCTCCTTGAGAGCCCTTACGCATTTGCTGAAAATGGAACGGAACCGATTGACAAAAGAAACCCCGAGGTACGGCCTCTGCCTGCATCCAATCCTTATCTGAAAGAGATCATCTCGTTCCTGATGAATAAACTGGGTGGGAAAATGAAATGGGATGAGGCCGGGATTACGTTGAAGGCGGATTTGAACCGCAAGAAATTCACTTTCTCCCTCGGATCAGAGGATGGGGTCGATGACTTCAAGCGGTTTTTGGAATTGGCAGGTATTTCGATGTCAAGCAGTCCCGATTTTCCGGGACTTGTGCTTTTTGGCCCTCCCCTTACCACTTCGACTCAGCCCGCATTGTTCAAGGAGCTTCATAGTCATCTAAGCAAGAGCGGCGGAATCCACTCACGCGGAGGGGTTTCCCAAGGAACCGGGGAGCCGGACGCTATCGTTACGCCCCTGCCCACAGTGATAGGGCGGACGATGCCATGGGTTGGCGCCCGCGCATCAACCCTTGATCCGGGCAGCAATGAGGCCGCTTGGCTGAACTACATCCGCCCCAATGCGGTGCGCACTTGGAATGGAGCTTCGATTTTCCAAAGATATATACCGAAAGATTACCCATCGATAAAAACCTTAGAGGACTTCGAAAAACTGAAGGCGGCGGTCCGTTCGGATCCGGAGGGATCCGAGCTGATGAGGTGGGAGGATTTCATGAAATCCACGAGTCACGCCGGCTATGTGTATGAATACGGCGTCCTCAATAGGCTTGGGATCACCGTTGTGAACCAAACCGGCCCGAAAATCTGGCCCGACGACTGGGGGAACAACTTCAAGAACTGGCTGATGACATACATGGGGACCTATTACCTCGCCAAGCACTACGGCGTGGAGGTTCATCAATACGGAAATGAGCCCGACAGCCTTCTCGTAGAATACCCGGATGAGATCCTCGCGCTCAAGCTGCAACTGGTATCGGACGCGGTCCACTGCGCCATAGAGGATGTGAACCTGCGCCACAACAAAAAGCTCAAGGCACAGTATTCCGCGCCTGTCCTTGCAGGTACCCCTTTGGGAAAAGTGGCCCGGGTCATGATGCGCAACCTGCGGACGGATTACCGCGGCAAAAGCATGGATCGCGACCTCGTTCAGTATTTCAACCGGCACCGGTATAACAATCGCCCACGCCAGAATGTTGAGGAAATCGATCTCACAAACCGGATGATGCTCGAGGAATCCGCAACGGGAAAGGCGTTGCCTCAGATCTTCACCGAACTCAACTACTCCACCGGCGGGAACTGGGCCAGACCCCAGATGAACGTCACCAATGATTCCCCCGTAGTGTTTTGCTCTCTCGCCTCGATATGGGGGCAGATGATGGCAACCCAGAAGGTCCAGGGGATTTTCTTGTTCAAGCTCTACGGCCCAAGCAACCAATGGAGCAACACGGTTTGCTATGAATTCGTCAAAGAATCCGATTCGCAAAAGGCACGGTATCTAGAAAAGGGAGACAAAGCGGATGTCGGGTATTCCAGCAAGAATGCAGAAATTCTGCGGATTTTTTCAGAAGGGTTTTCCCATGGCCGTCCGCTTCTGAAGACCGGAATCGAATGCGCCGACATGCATTTTCAGGCATACACGTCCTTCGACCCGCTGAATCAGACATACCATCTGTGGACGGTCCAGCCCAACGATACATCGAACTATGAAATCGGGCTTGACCTCTCCAAGCTGGACGTGAGTCCCGGAGCCAAGGTGGTGATCAGAGAGGTCAGCGATGGCGCGTTTGGCGAAGTCATTTTCCAAGGTCCCTTGCCTGCTAACCGAAAATTGCGGCTCATCCAGCCTAAGGAATCGGCATGGCTGGTCAGCATCCCAAAGCATGCGGGCCCTGAGCACAAGGACTATGCGCCCCTTGCTGACGCAACTGTCCGTCAGGGATCTTTCGCCGGCAATAACTATGGGGACAAGCCAACCCTGAGGGTTCAACGTCACTCAAAGACAGACAACAACCATGTCTCGTTCATCAAGTTCAGAATCGACGACCTCCCCAAGGACGGGATTCACAAAGCCCTGCTACGCGTGCACGGCAAGCGCTTGAGCGAATACGACTTTGATGACAGCTTTGTCTTCAGGGTTTACGGGATGGTCGAGGATGACTGGAAAGAACTGGAAATGAGCGCCGAAAACGCCCCCGGCATATGCAAAACGGTTTCGGCGGTCCGCAGGGGAGTGACTACGATTGAAGCGCCTCCGGTGGGTCACATGTCCTTCACCAACAAACCCGGGTTCTCCGAGATCGACGTAACCCATTTCGTCAAGGATCACAAAGGCCGGGAGCTGACTTTCCTGCTCATCCGGGAGTTAAAACTGCCTGATGAGAACACCGACCTCGACTGGGCGGAGCTTGACTCCCGGGAAGGCAAAGCGGGCCTAGCCCCAAGGCTGCAAATCATCCCGAAATCTTAGGCTGCGTGAACCAAACGCCAGTCTGTCACATCGGCCAGGGGTTAACTAATTCTCGCGAGGTGACGAGTCCGTGGTTCTTATGCCATTTTACCACAAACCCAATGAAAAACCCATTCCTGTTCGCTCCCCGTCACGCAACCACCAGCGCCCTCGGATTTCTGCTCGCCTTTGCGAGCCTCCCAGCCTCCGCCGCCAGCGCCACTTGGAACGGAACTACGGACGCAATTTGGGCATCGGGTACCAACTGGTCCGCCACCCCCGTTCCCGGCACGGGTGACACCGCCACATTTGATAACGTAGGCGGCACCATCGACGTGATCGATCTCGGGGCAGGCGTCACCATCAGCTCCCTACTCTTCAACACCAGCAACGTGGCCGCTTACACTATCGGCTCCGGCGGGATTGGATCCCAAATCCTCACATTGGAAAGTGGTGGCAACATCACCTTGAACAATACGATCGCTAACAACCAGTTGATCCATGCGAACGTGGTTCTTGGCGGCAATTATACGATCACCAACAACGACACCGCCGAAACCCTCACGATCGCGGGTGGCATCTCGGGCGCGGGGGCGAATCTAACCAAGACCGGTGTCGGCACGCTCATCCTCTCCGGCTTGAGCACGACTGCTGCCAATAATTACACCGGGACGACGATCCTCGGGGGAGGGACAACCACCCTCACGCAGAATGCCTCGTTCAGCGGTGGGCTGACTTTTGGTTCTGCCGCATCGAGCGGAACGATGTCCACCTTGAATCTAAACAATGCGAGTGCCACCTTTGCTGGCCCGATGTCGTTACGCACCTCTAGCTCCAGTGGTGCTGGCAACATGATTACGATTGGATCCGGACAAAAGCTCACGAACAATGGCAATGTGACCTTTTCTGAGCTTGGTGACCGTGTGAGGGCGACGGTCAGCGGTGCGGGCACCTGGGAAATCATCTCCAGCAACGGAACCTTTGGTGGAGTCAGCACGACAAATGGCAACGAGATGGTTGTTGATATGAGTGGCCTCGCCAACTTCAACGCCAATCTTCGCACCGGCGGCAGTGGCAGTGACGGGGGTATTTTTCGCATTGGCGGCCTTGGTGGTAGCACGAACGTAAGAGCGAACATTGTCAGTTTGGCGACCAACAGCACGATCAGTGCCGATAGCGTGATATTTGGAGGGGCGGCTCAAACGTCATCTCATACACTTTCTCTCGGGAACGGCACTCAAGTCATCAATTCAGACGATATTAGAATGTCCACAGGCACGCGCGACACCGCCTCGACTATCAACTTTAGAACCACAGACGGCTCCCTCAAGATTCGTGGTACCGATGGCGGCAACTCCATTCGGAGCAACCTGAGCATGCTTTCGGGGGTAACCACAAATTCAACTGTCACCAGCACTTTCGATGTCACCGGCCACGACGCGGATCTATTTTTTAACAACGTAAATATTTACAGTCACACACTCAGTACTGGCGGGGCCGGCACCAACTACACCGCCACGTTCAGCTTTGATCGCGGCATTTTGGACGCCACCTATTTCAACATTGGAACCAAGTCCGCCGGCAACCTCAACAACATGGGCGCAGGCGTCGCCCATATCGGCAGTTCGGGCAATCTGACCAACTCGGCAACTCTCGGGAACGTTACAATGGGTGTTCTAAGCACGGCTGGCACCGTGGCAGTCGGCACTGGCCTCAACTGCTCCCTCAACATCACCGGTAGTGCAACTGCTGTAAACTTCAGCACAGTAAGCATGGCCAACTATACCGCTGCCACCAACGCGACAGTGACGAGTGAGGTGAATATCTCGGGTGGCAGCACAAGCGGAACCGGCGGGATCGACATGGCCACAGCAGCCAATGGCACGGTCGCAAGCACCTTGAATATCACAGGTGGCAGTCTCTCCGTCGGTACTTCCGGCGTGAGCGCGACCAACGGGATTTTTCGCAGCACCACTAGCCTCAACGCAACCACCACCCTTGTGCTCAACGGAGGTTCGCTGAACCTCAATGGCAACAGTATCGGCGCAGCCGGGGCGAATGCCATCACCACCCGGTTCGAGTCCGGCACACTTGGCAATGTCGGCGAAATCAATGGAGGCGGGGTTCTAACCAAGACCACCGCTGGCACGCTCATACTAACAGGAACCAACACCTACACCGGCGCGACCAACGTCAACGTCGGCACGCTTCTTGTGAACGGCAGTATTTCTAACAGCAGCTTAACCACCGTCGCTTCCGGCGCGACGATCGGAGGCTCCGGAACGGTTGGCGCACTTACGGTTTCTTCGGGTGGTTTCATCAATCCCGGCAACAGCCCTGATGTGCTGAATGTGGTTGGAGCTTACACCCAAGCAGGCACTTACAACGCTGAGATCACGGCAAATACGGTCGGTGATGGAATCACAGGTTATGATCAAATCAATGTCACTGGCACAGTGAATATCACAGATGGAAGTCTCGCCGCCATGTTCACAGCCGGCACGTATGCAAATGGCGATCTTATTTTCATCCTTCTTAACGATGAAGACGATGCAATCACCGGAACATACGAAGGCTTCGGACAAGGCGCGACAGTCGTCAACTATGGCGGGTTCGACTGGAGCATCAGTTACACGGCGGATTCCACAGGTTCCGGTAGTTTCACAGGTGGTAACGACATTGCACTCATGGCCATCCCGGAGCCAAAAACCGCACTGCTCTGCACCATCGGCCTGCTCGTTCTGCTAAAGCGGCGCCGTGATTGATAGAAATCTCAAGGGTTACACCAAACGGTCACGCAAGGCACGTGCTGCAGCGGCAGCACGGTTGTGCACGCCAAGCTTGCGGAACAAGTGGCGGGTGTGGGTGTCGATGGTATGCACGCTGACGGTCAGGCGATCGGACATTTCCTTGGCTGTTAGACCCTCGACGATCAGGGTGAGCATCTCGTGCTCACGCGGCGAAAGGGCTACCGGTGTGGACGGTTTCATCATTTTTGCCAGAAGCTTGACCACGCTGGAGGCGATGGCCGGCGACATCGGAGAACCGCCATTGGCGGCCTCGTGAATGGCCTTAACAATATCATCCGGGTGGGCGGACTTGAGCAGGTAGCCACAGGCTCCTTTGCGGATCGATTCGGAGATTTTTTTCTCATCCTCAAAGACAGTTAGAATTACCACCCGGCAGTCCGGCGCGAGCGCGATCACATCGGCGAGCGCATCAAGTCCGCTGCGACCCGGCAGGCCCACGTCCATCAACATGACGTCGGGTTTGACCGTGTCATCCGACGCACGAAGATCCTTGAGCATGGTTTCGGCACTGGCGAAGGTGGCAGGGCAGGCAAGTTGCCGGGCAGGTGAGCACAGACGCTGCAGGTTGCGGCGCAAGGGTTCGTGGTCTTCCACGATCCAGACGACTGGGCAGGTAGGAAAGGCTTCCATAGGTAAAGTCGGCATTGAAATTCAGGCTTTTCTCCAGCGCAGGCCGCGTGGGATATCTAGGGTGATAGTGGTGCCACGCCCTTGGTGCGAGTCAATTTGCAGGTCAGCCCGCATGATGTCGGCTCGCTCTCGCAGATTGCCTAGGCCGTGACCTTCGGGAACACCCTTCGCATCAAATCCTTTGCCGTTATCCTCGATTTCGATCCTCAATCCGCCCGACGGGGTCGGATGGAGAGCAAACCTAACCTTGGAGGGACTACCGTGCCGGACCGCATTGTACAGAACTTCTTTGCAAAACAGATAAAGCTCGCGGCGGGTCTCGAGATCCGGCTCCCAGATCAACGGCGCGCTTGGCAGCGCAAGCTCACTTTCCAATTCACGCAGTACGCGCTCGGCAAGAGCCTTGAGCACGACAAGCCAGTCGCCGCCGGGAAGTTTGCGTCGGCGGCCTAACAGGCTAATCATATCACGCATGGAATCGGCGCTCTCCCGGGCGACAATCTCGATCTCGGCCAGGTCGGTGTGCATTTGCGCGGCATCTCCTTGGGTAGCAAGTGAGGAAACCAAGGCGATGGTGCTGAGGTTTGAGCCGAGTTCGTCGTGCAGGTCGCGGGCGAGGCGTTCGCGAAAGCGTTCGCGTTCGAACATTCTCCGTCGGCGGCCGCGCCAAGACAGTGTCCCGGTCACCACCACGATGGCTAGCGCTCCGCCAGTACTGCCGCCGATCACCTCGTGCTCAATCCTTTCCAAGGTGGAGCCAAGTCGCGTTTGTAAGTTTTCATGGCGGGCTTCAAGAGTCCTCCGTTGTTGGAGAAGCCGGATCCATTCCGCAAATTCGAGAAAGCGCCCGCCCGCTGCGCGGCCGTCGGTGAGGCCTTCCGGCTGCCATTGATCATTGATCAACGATCCCTCAGCTGTGACCGCCGCTCCGAGGGCGATGTTATTGTCGTTTTGATAGACCTGAAACTCGCCAAGGGCGAAGGTGAAATCACCGGTGCGTGAGCGCAGACGGGTGGCAGTCATTCTGATAAAACGCACCGGCTGCTTGCTCACGGGGAAAATCTGAAGGTTGCGCCCCGGCGACTTCAAGCTGACCTTGCTGCGATCGTAAATGATGAACCAGGATCCATCGTCACCGGAGGCAGAACCTTCTAACAAAAAGCGAGATGGAAAGCCGTAAAAAGCATCCCAGGGCATGCGGTCGGTCCATGCCGGTGTCAGGCGGATTTCATCGATCTTCTGAATATCTCCGAGGTCCACGGTGACGTATTGCTTGGTGTTCATCGAGGTTTGCACCTCACCGTGCCAGCCCATTAGCGGGGAACCCGCAGGTGCGAGCGGCAAGCCGAGAGGAGTTGTCATATCCAATAGGTTGTTGCGTGACCAAGTGGGTGCGATTTCCCGCGAACTCGAGGTCTTCACCTTGGCTTCCTGCGTCAGATTGCGATTGCCGTGAAGTAGCATCACCTCGGATAAACCGAACACCGCAGACCCTTCCTTGCTCCACACTTCCGTGGCCGTGAGACGGATGCGGCGCAGCGCGATCCCGGCAGGGACGGCCGCGGAAACCGGATAACAAGCCGGATTTGGAAACTCCCTCGCCCTCTCATCTCTGAGGATGATCGGCTCGTTACTATCGTCGGAGAATCCTTCCAGAATGAAACGCCGCGGGAAGCCGAACCCGGGATTCAGTTCTTCCATGCCTTTGGCGAGCAGAGGCACCAGCACCACTTGGTCGAGCAATGTGGCGACGGGAAGCTCGACTTCAATCCAAGGATCCTCGCCTGGTGTGATTCCAGCAGTTTGAAAGCCGATACGTTCGCCGCTGTTGATGCCGGCCATGGAGGGAAGCGTGGCAAGTTGCCGGTCGATCGTTTGGATTTTTTGTCGCAAGCCATCCACTTCGTCAGTTCTCCAAAAAGCCATTCGCTCGATCCAGAGTGGAGGTTGCGCCTCCAAATTCCCATGCATGACAAGCATGGTGGCCAAAGGAAGTCCGATTCGGGTCCAACTCATCATTGTGGAAAAGCCTGACATTGCGCCTTCATCGTGGCAATCTGCAATCATAGTTGTCTGCGAAGAACCACCATCTGCATAAAGCCGCTGCGGCTCCCATCTGATGAGAGAAAAAATGTGTCGTTGCTCCGCAAAATGATCATTTGGCATTGCTCGTTCGGACTCAATGGCAGGACGTTGCTTTCCTGTATCTTCCATTTGGTATCCAGAAGATAGCCAAGCTGGTAAGTTACAAATTTCCCGGTGGTTTCTACAAAAGAAGCATCGCTTGGTTTCAGATGCATTTTCTTGTGGTCCCCGAATTTGAGTGCGATTTCGTGAGACGAAAGATTGTGCACACGCAGCTTGCCACTTGTTAGACGGGCAGGATCATCATCAATGACATGGCTCTGAAAGGTGCCTTGAGGTCCCGGAGCGAGCAGCAGGGTTATACGGCTGGAGTTGGCTGGCAACGTTACCAATGCAACCAATGTGGGTTCCGATTTTTTGCGCTCGGCCAGTAGCTCGGGTATCTTTCCAGTGGCCGCATTTCCCGTTGTCTCCATCGGAATCAGCGGACGGGGCAGTAATTTTTCTTCTTCTGCGGATAAGTTCAGTGACGCTTCCTGAGGGGGTTCGGCTTGATAGATTGCAAGCAACTGCTGGCCTTGGTATTTGACCGGCTGGCCGTAGCGAAAAGCGTGTGCGTGAATCAAGTCATCTCCAGCAGGCGGCTTGCCAAGCGAGAGGCCCCGGATGTCATCGCCCCACGCCACAACATCAATTAACATATTTACGCCCTTGGCTTGATCTTGCGCTCTCGCCGTCAAGGAGAGAAGAAAGAAGCCCACACTTGAGATAATGATGTTAGATTTCATTGGGTGATAGCCAGCGGAATGAAACAATTTCAAATTTTCTGCCGAAGGTTTGATTGGTTTGGGTTAGACCGGATTTTTTTTCTGCCGGATCCGTGGAGTCGATGAATTCCGGCATGCGTTGAACGATGGCCTCGGCGTAAGCGGTTGCCCGGACTTTGCCGGAAGCATCGAGACACTGACCCGCAGTACGAATCCGAAAAGTGTCTGAACGGGCGGAAACCGCGGAGCCAATCACTTGGAGGACGTCGGCCTGCGTAACCCAACCGGGGATGCCTGTGGAGCGATAGCCTTGTTCTTGTGCGATACTTCCCCCTCCCGTCCCACCTACCAGCATTTCCCTGTCAGCTACAATGCTGGCCACTGCTCTAAAGTTTCCTGCCAGAGCGGTTGCGGCCCAATCTAGTGTTGTTGGATCTGCATCCGCTGGCCGTCCACTGGTGCCTGTTCCATCATAATCCGCTCGTGGTCGGCCCTGCTTCAACTCAAGGGTGACGCGATTATCATCCGGGACGACACTTCCGAGTCCGTTTGCGTTACCGTCAATACTGATGTTCACGCCCGATTCATCCAATGCCGTTTGCAGGGCCCCACTGCGTGTCAGTTCGGGTTCATCAGTGATATTTGCAAGCGCGCGGTTGGTAAAGTGGGCCAGAGAGATAAAAGGTCCACGCAAGCGGACTTGACGGACCATTTCAGTTGCCAATGCATCCAGTTGCGCATCCGTGATACGTCGATAACCGGAAAAAGAATGATTGCCATCCCCATTGGCAGCCTCGGCATGCCCATAGGGTTGTTGAAGGCTACGTGGAAATGCTGCGGTATCGGCAACCGCGTCAGCTGGGTGTTTGAAGAAACGACTGGAGCCTAAAAAGGCTTTCCAAGCATCTTTGCTGGTGGAATTGATGTTGAAGGCACCATCAATCATTAAGTGGGAAGCGGATTTTTGAGGATCATTGATATCCGCGACACTTGCGGTTGGGTTCGGTAGCAGTGTGGGATTGTTAGGGATGGTTGTGCCATTGGGTATCGTGGAAAAGAAATAGCGATCCCAAAGCGCCGTGTTGATAAGATACGACATGTCGAAATATTTTCTGGAGACTTGCTCCGGAACCGCATTCAAATCGTAGTCTCCGCGCGTTTGGCTGGTTAGCGACCTTTTGACAAAAGGCGTCGCATAAGAGTTGCCAAAAGCATTGCCGGGTTGATGGGCGATGGAACGGTCAATCTCGTCATGGGTTAAATCCGCATGTTGTAGTTGGGCCAGTGAAACAAATTGACCGGGAAAAGAGTACAAGACTGCCTTGTCAGCACCTTGGATCTGGCTAAAGCCCCAATATAACGGGTTGCTAACCAGTTCTTTGGTGAAGCCCGTTCCGGTCAATCCTCCGGGGGGGGATTCATGGTAGGGCATGCCAGCCAAACTGTCATTTATCTCTAGGAAAAAAGGCGGAACAACGTAGCTGGCAATGGTTCGGGAGAAGTGGGAAGCACGAAGATTGAAATCGGCAAAAGTACGCAACGATGAACCCCTCTGGCCCTTGGAGTAGCCCGGGGGCAAGTTGACCAGATAATCCGTTCCCGGATAGCTGAGCTGGAATTTGTAGAGAACGAGCGGCAGAGGTTCGTCGATATTGTTGACATGGTTAGGCCCGAAGAAGAATTGTGATTTTTCAGGCCTGCGCCGATGATTGACACGGTGTGGATTGGCCAATTCCAAATCTGTTAGCTTGCAGAGCATTTCACCGCTTGCGAGGCGCATATTGACGATAACCGGTGCGTTGATAACACCATTCGGTTCAACTCCGTGTTCATTAAAGGTATACCTTGAGGTGCTTTCCAACTCCACCCAATTGTTGTAGTTGAATATCGTGTCCGGGGCGACAGGTTGCATGCCAACTACAAACCTGGCCGTCGTTCTGGGGCGAAGGTGTGGTGCGGATATGGTGTAGGCCCGTGCCTCGCCGGGCTGCAGCGTTCCTGAGGGAATTTGAAAAATGGTTCGATAGAAAACCGCAGCTTCCGCTCCATTGCGATCCCCATTTAAGAGGCGTGGCAGCCATCTGGAACCCGTAGTAACGGGATTGGGATTTGCCGTATATCTGCGCCGATTCAAAGACATGATTTCCCCAGTGGGATTTGCAGCATGGTTCTCGATCTCCAGTTCGATCATTTGATTCCAACTTATGGGAACAGAATAAGGGTTGGATAGCGTCACCGCTATCTTGGCACCGGCCTTCGGAATCGCCGTAAAATAATTTGCATTTCCGGGGTCCTCCTGATGATCCCGTAACGCGAAACCCAGCAGGATGCGCAAATCAATGATACTTGGTGTGATGGCATTCTTGTTGGAGGTTACTCCACGAACGGTCAATGTGGACGTGCCGTTGGGATTTCCTGTCGAGGTTAAATAGAAATCCTGAATGTGATCCCAAGTCAAATTCCCTAGGTTGGTAAACAAGCTTTCCGGAATGACCCGCCCGCCAGTTACGGGATGGTTGTCATAGCCGTCACTTGGCAAAGTTGCGGGTAGTGTGTTGGCGGATAGCAGCGCCGTTAGATCCACCCGCATGCCGCCATCCTGCGTGTTGGTCAGCAAGCCGGAACTATCGGTCGTAGCGGCATGAAACACGGATTGTGTGGCGCCCGCATCGAGCTTGGGACTGAGCAATTCAAGGCAGTCGAGCGTAATGACTTTTTTAAAATCACTGTCTGCCGGTGGCAGCGGGTAGTTAGAAAATTTGTCCACGGTTTCCCAACCGCGCCTTTGGGCGACCAGAGAGGCATAATCGGAATCTTTAAGGGTTTGGTTCTGATTGATCTTTGCTTTGACCCCTTCATCACCAATCCAGTAAGCAAAGGCGCCGGAATCCTCGGGATTGCCGCCGGGAGAGGCTGGAATCATTACTTTGGGGGCAACGACATAATCCGCTATATCCGCGCCCGCTGTGTTCTGACCGACGAGCAAGATAGCGGCGTCCGGATCGCTCACGATTCCGCTGGTATTCACAATGAATCGCGGGTCTGCCGGGGTCAGGGATGAGGGCAGGCCATCATCGGTTCCGCTGACGAGCCAGCGCTGGAGCTGGAGGGCTGGCGTCTTTGTGTAAATGTCATTAGGCTGGTCCCGATTGCTAAATACTCCGGTCCAGTGGCGTGTGCCCGGCAGAACGCTGCTGAGTCCCTTTGCGGTGTTATCGAAGTTGTTGTTGTTTTCGGGTTGAACTCCGGCTGGCAACATTGCTCCATCCTGAGCCGCTGCGATGTTGGCGGTGGTCGTCACCCGCTGGTCCGGACCCGCCGCTTTCTGGAGATCACCTATGGCAATCATGAGGGCGAGTTTCGCGTTGCTCTGTGCCGTGGCCATCGCTTGATCCTGCGAAGAGGAGCGCAATACGACACTTGATAGCGAAAGCATTCCGAGAATCACAATCGACAGCAATATCATCAATAAAAGAGTCACAATCAGTGCGAATCCACCAGGCGCACGAAGCTTCGTCGGAAGTGTGATCTTGGAGTTGGGGTTTTTCATCGGAGGGTTTTACGAATATGTTAAGAAACTGTATCAATGATACGGTCACTGCATCAGGTGATGAGAATGCAAAAGCGGGTTGAATCCACCTTGGACTGGCGGAATTTGTCAGTGCATTCGGAACCTTCCGGATATAGTCCGCAATGCCGTGATAGGTTACACAATAATTCCATGGATTTTGATCATCCTTTCAATTCATCATTACTTTTACAACTCACTAGTTTTAGTGATGACCAGACCAGAGAGAGTTTCCTTATGTATGCCGAAGTCGTATTGAGCTAGGCGTTGATACACACAATATGGCAATTCGGATCGATTGCCGGAAATTTGAACGGACAGCACCCACTAGCAACGGACTTCTTGGGTATCGTTCAGTGTTCGCTGGTGATAATATTTTACCTATCTAACAAAATAAAACTGTCTATGTTGTAGCCCGACTTTCAATTCGCAGTGCTTGCATTGTGGGCGCAGTTATTAGGAAAATAGCGGGCGATTGGGAGGAAAGTTGAAGGTGAAATCTGAGCGACTGTGAATATTCGAACCCATGAAACATCTAAATAGACTATGGGTCTTTGCGCTTACTTCGCTTGCTTTTCAAGCGATTGCTCAGACCAGTACTTTGGTTTATGAAAATGTGAATGGCAACCTTGCCTACGGCACTTACGCGAATCAGGGGCAGGCCAATGCGGTTAACACGGTGCCTGATTTCTCTAATACAGGCTACAAGGGCGGAGGCGTTCCCATTCCCTTTATTCCTACGGTAGTTACCGTCAACGCGCCAAGTGGCGGTGATGATACCAGTCTCATCCAAAACGCCATTGATGCCGTGGCCGCAATGCCGCTCCAGATCAATGGTTTTCGGGGAGCCGTGCTCATCAAGGCCGGCAACTATCAAGTTGCCAACGCACTCAACCTGAATCAAAGCGGCATCGTCATTCGCGGCGAAGGCTCACAAAACACCGGTGGCACCCAGATCACGATGACCGCCACAATCCAGGCCACCTTGTTTCAGGCCACCGGGGGCGGCTACTCGCCATCCTTGGTCAGCGGCAGTACCAAAACTATCACGGACGCCTTTGTTCCGGTTGGTGCCAAGTCGTTCAACGTGGATTCAACCGCAGGCTACAGCGTTGGCGACAAGATTCAGATCCAATATAATATCAACGATTTGTGGATTCAAGATCTGGGCATGAATCAACTCAACGCAGCCGACCCGGCAGCAACCGATTGGACCGCTGCGGAATATCAATTGCTTTACGAACGAGTCGTCACCGCCATCAACGGCAACACGGTGACATTTGACTCGCCATTGGTTCAGGCTATTGAAAATCAATACGGTGGAGCCAAGGTTTCACGCTACACGTTCAGCGGAAAAATCTCTAACATCGGTTTTGAAAACCTGAGATTGGAGTCCACATACACAAGTGACGAGGATGAAAACCACGGCTGGGTCGGGATCCAGTTCACCCGCGTTCAAGATGCCTGGATGCGCCAAGTAACCGGTCAGTATTTCGGCTTTGGCTTGGTTAACATCACTGGCTACAGCCACCATATCACGATCGAGGACTGCGCAATGCTGGATCCCAAATCCATCACCACGGGCGGTCGGAAATACTCCTTTAACCTTGGCAATGCATCCCATGTGATGATGCAGCGCTGCTACACGCGCGGTGGCCGTCACGATTACGTTTCGGGAGCCAAAACACCGGGGCCCAATGTGTTTGTCGACTGCCTCGCGGAGAACACCTTTTCCGACGCAGGTCCCCATCATCGATATGCCACCGGCCAACTTTACGATAACGTCAAGTGTGGCTCTCTCAATGTTCACAACCGCTTTACCAGCGGTAGCGGTCATGGCTGGTCAGGCGCCCAAGTCATGTTCTGGAACTGCGTTGCCGCCGGTATTATTTGCGATGCGCCCAAGGCCGCGATGAATTGGAGCGTGGGCTGTGTGGCAGCTCACGACCCGAGCTGGGGCAAAGTGGAGCCGAATGGCATTTGGCAATCCCATAACACCCACGTCACCCCACGCTCTCTCTATTACCGCCAATTGCAGGAGCGACTCGGTCAGACCGCACTGCGCAATGTCATCATTCCCGAACAGGAGTCGGGCCCCATCTGGACCTCATTAAGTACATGGGCCGGCGAAGGTAGGTTCAGTAATGGAGTCATCGCCTGGGCCTCCGATGCCTTGCCATCCATACCCAACGACACGATTACCCTGACCGGCCGCATTCGCAATTTTGAGATACTCGAACGCGGTGCCACCACTAACTGGAGCAAGGTCTCGGGTCCGGGCAGCATCACCTTTGGAGGTGTCTCCCAACTCGAAACCACCGCCACCTTCTCAGCCCCAGGTATCTATGTCATGCGTCTCACCGTCAATGATGGTGTCACAACCGCTACTTTCGATCTAACAGTGCGCTATGGAAACACTGCCCCAGTCACCGATGCGGGAGAGGAAAGATTGATAGTCATTTCTCCATCTGACCCATGGATTCCAACAGACCTTAGCCCCGCCGCTTGGTACGATGCCTCGGACGCCGCTACTGTAACCGCCAGCGGGGGTGCTGTCTCCCAGTGGAATGATAAAAGCGGCAACAACAACCATGCTTCGCAGGCCACCGCCGGAAACCGACCCACAAACAACAACGCCACCATCGGAGGACTCGCCGCCATTTCATTTCGCGTGGCCAACCAGCAGCACCTCAGCGCAGCGAACCATGCCAGCCTTAGACTCGACGGCCTCGGCGGAGCTAATGTATTCGCGGTGATGAACTACAAGAGTTATGTCAGCCAAGGGTCGTCATTGAACGCAGCTTTGGGTAAAGGTCAGCTTCTCTCAGCGTCATCCAGCTACGGCATACGCCTCAGCTCCAGCAGTCAATTGGGTTACCAAGGTGGCGCGAACGCACAGGCTATCTCCAGTAATTTCAGCAACCAAAATCTTCTATACGGCGGTATCGGCAACGTTACTGGAAAGACCTCCACCCTGTATGTCAACGGCGTCGAGAAGATCACAGTCACCAGCGCCACCAACGTCACCAGCGACAACAACGACCCGCTCTACATTGGCCGTGATCCATCGTCCTCCAGATACGCAGACGTTGATTTTGGCGAGATCGTGATCGCTGGTGGAGTGATAACGATCTCTGATCGCCAGAAAATCGAGGGTTACCTCGCCCACAAGTGGGGATTGGAAGCAAATCTGTCCGCTGGCCATCCCTATCAATCGAGCTCACCCGACAACGCATCGGTCACCATCTCACTGGACGGCACCACCAGCGACGGAGATGGCGACCCCATCACCAGAACCTGGAGTGTTTTTTCCGGCCCGGCGCCTGTGACCTTCGGTGCTGCCTCCGCTGCGGATACCACTGCCATGTTCACTGCTGCCGGCACTTACATACTGCGTTTGACGGTGAATGACGGTTTTGAAACTACCACCGATGATGTCGTCGTTACCATATTGGAAAATTCTCCCTATAACACGTGGGTGGCCGATACCTTTACCGACAGTTCTGTCGATACCGCCCTGATTGGTGATCCCGACGGCGACAGCTGGATTAATCTTCAGGAATTCGCCTTTGGCATGAATCCCTCAAGTCCCACCACTCAGGCCTTGACTTACACACCTGGCGGCGAAATCAGCTCTCCGGGACCTCCCGTCATTGTCAACTTCGCAGCTGCGGGACAGATCAATGATTTCCGTGCCGTGTTTGTTCGTCGCAAAAATCGCCTGAGCGCGGGGTTAAGCTATACGGTACATTTCAGTGCGGACTTGGGCTTATGGACTACCAGCGCCACGACTCCAACAGTCCTCAGCAATGACCCGGGCGATTTGGAAGTAGTCAGCGTGCCTTACCCTGCCAGCGTTCCCTTGCAGTCAGGCGGCTCGAAAATGCCGGGATTTTTCCGGGTGGGAGTTTCATCTAACTGATTCGCCCAAGCATCCGAATCTTTATCGACGGTTTTTTCCTTCGGAGTATCGTCTCCTTCGCGGGGATGTTTTATCGGGCTTTGTGAGCCGCGTCATACAATGGTGTTTTTGCCATTGGCACCGCTTCAGCTTTTCGCGTGAGCAGGATCTCGATTAAATGCCGTTTGCAGTGGAACTGTTGCAATATGCATTTCCTTTCACCCAAAAGGTTACGGAAACCACCGAATCCGGGCGTGGCACGCGGGATGCGATAAGGAACTGCAGATCTGATATGTTCCGGCTGTTACCTTGGCGATTTTTTGTGAAACGGGCGGCACGTCATTATGGCGTGCTCGATCCCGCGACGCTGCTGGCCAAACTGCGGCGCTTCGCCCAGCCGTCGGAAGTGGCGGAGCCGCTTGAACTGCTGCGGGCGGGTATTGTTTTCCATGCGAGAGGGTTGGTAAACGCCAAGGTGATCCAACATAACTTGGATTGGGTTTGGCCCTACTGGGTGGAACGCCAGTTCAATCCGAACGATGCTTCCTTTGTTCCGCGCGCGTTTTCTTTCAGCCATATCAACCTGACCCATAGAAACTGGACGGCGGTCGGGTTGCCTGACTTGGCGGTGTATCCGATCATTGATCCCCGTGGACTCGTCACGCCGCTCCATGACGGATGGTCCATCGACTACTGGATCATCACAGATCAAGGAAAGAAACTCCTGCCGAGCAAGTTGCCGGATGATTCTGTCGCACAGGTGCTGTCATTCGAGGCTTCACATCTAAAGGTTTCCACGAGGAGTGTTAAAGGCGGCATGGAATTGGAAAGCGCGACATGGATGGATTCCCCTCCCGTCTTGCAAACCATCGTGAATGCGGTGTCGGAAGAGAGTGGTTGGCTCGCGGTCGTGATCAGGCCTTACAATCCGGAAGGAATTCAGTTCATCCATAAAATAGAACGACAAACTTCAGGCCGCGAATTCCGAGTGGGCGATGAGGCGACAGTGAGTTTTTCGGATCCTCCGGATTCCACAAGAATGGCTGGGTATGCGGAGGGAGATGTCTATCTTGATCTTCCCGGCAGGGATCCGCGTCGCGAGATTTCCTGTGAGGTCGGGCTGGCCACGGCTGCTGCTTTGTTCCGCATGGAAGCGGGGATTCCAAGGAACTTGAGCGTTTCTGTTTCCCTTGAGCGCGACCTGAAGGAGGCAGGCGCTGCGGGTGGGACTAGCAGGACTTGGTGGGATGCGGTGAAAGACCTCGCGCGGCTGGAAATCGCTGATGGGAAAATGGCATTCCTTTACGATGCCGCGGTGCGAACCTTGCTATTGCTTTCCGCAGATAACATGGTGCCTGGTCCCTACACCTATCGGCGTTTCTGGTTTCGGGATGCGTGCCTCATGCTCCATCCGCTCATGCTCATTGGCAACACCGCCCGAGCCTCTCGGATTATCCGGACCTTTCCGTCCCGGCAGACTTCAGCGGGATATTTCCTTTCGCAAGAGGGAGAGTGGGATTCCAACGGCCAAGTCCTTTGGATTCTCGCACGTCATGCGGAACTGACGGATGGCGATCTCGGTAATGCAATGGAGGAGTCGATGCGCAAAGCGGTGGCTTGGCTCGGGAAAAAAAGGCTGGGTGCTGATGGGCCCCTAGGAACGGTAGGACTCCTGCCTGCCGGATTCAGCGCGGAACACCTCGGCCCTAACGATCACTATTACTGGGATGATTTCTGGGCTTGGGCCGGACTGGATGCGGCTGCCAAATACTGGCGGAGAAAGGGGGCACATGACGACTCCGCCATAGCTAGTGATCTGGCGATGCAATTTCAAAATAGCATTGAGTCCAGTATCTCCTCCATCCCGTTAAGCCGCACCAAAAGAGGAATCCCCGCGGCACCCGGAAGGCGAATGGATGCTGGCGCGATCGGATCCATGGTGGCCGACTATCCCTTGCGGCTTTATCCTCCGAGCGACCCAAAGATCATTCGCACGGCGGACTTCCTCATGGAACGCTGTTTCTCGCAAGGCGGCTTTTTTCAGGAAATGATCCATTCCGGCGTCAACGCCTACCTCACGCTCGACCTCGCGCAAACCTTGCTTCGCGCTAACGACGACAGGTTTATGAAATTGATCCGGAGGGTGGCAGAGTTGGCTTCGCCAACCGGGCAATGGCCTGAAGCCATTCACCCCCGAACTTTAGGCGGCTGCATGGGCGACGGCCAGCACGGCTGGGCTGCGGCGGAATGGATCATGATGATTCGCAACTGCTTCGTACGGGAGGAAGGCGACGGCCTGATCATCGGCTCGGGCATTCTTCCCGAATGGATTGAAGGCGGCCCTGCAAAGTTCGGCCCGACATTGACTCCATGGGGCGACGTCAGCGTGGTGTTAGAGAACCATCATCTAACCATCGATGCGAACTGGAAGGCCGAGGCTCCCCGTTTGGAAATAAGAGTGCCGGGGTACATCCCGATTTCCCCAGAGGTAGCGGGATCATCCTACAAATTACAAAAATCATGAAAATCGCAATGTTTACAAACACCTACCTGCCGCATGTAGGCGGGGTAGCGAAGTCAGTGAAAACGCTGGAGGACGGGTGCCGCGCCCTCGGCCATGAGGTTCGTATCATCGCTCCGGATTTCGATGATTACGAGCCGTCGCCTCACGTTCTGCGGGTTCCTTCCATCCGTGATTTCAATGGCAGCGGGTTCTGTGTGAGGCTGCCGGGCATGGGTTCCATTCGTGATTTCATGGATGGATTCCAGCCGGACATTATCCACAGCCATCATCCTTTTCTGTTAGGCGATACTGCATTGCGGGAAGCTTGGAAATCGCAGATCCCCATCGTTTTCACCCACCACACGCTCTATGAACGTTACACCCATTACATGCCGTTCGATTCGCCTGCGATGAAACGCGCTGTGGTGAAACTGGCGGCGGAATATAGCAATCTCTGTGACCTGACCATTGCGCCAAGTGAAAGCATCGCCGAACTGCTGAGGGAACGGGGCGTCATTACGGATATCGAAGTGGTGCCGACCGGTGTCGATACCCAAGCGTTCGGATGCGGCAGGGGTTCACGCTTCCGCCGAAAATTCGGAATTCCGGAAGAAGCAAAGGTGATCGGGCACGTTGGACGACTTGCAAAGGAGAAGAATCTGGATTTTCTCGCGAAGGCGGTGGCCATCTGTCTGAAGGATGAACCCAACGCGGTGTTTCTGTTAGTCGGGGACGGGGAATGTCGGGACACCGTGTTAGAACTGCTGGAGAGCGGCATTGGAGAAAGCAGAATTTATTATTTGGGGAAACAGACGGGTGATGATCTGGTGGATGCGTATGCGGCGATGGATTGTTTCGCATTCACCTCACAGTCGGAGACGCAGGGAATGGTTCTGGCGGAAGCCATGGCGGCGGGGACGCCAGTTGTTGCCCTTGATGGCCCGGGTGTTAGAGAAATTGTGCATGGCGGGGAGAACGGTCTGTTGCTTGATGGCGAGGCATCGGCAAGAGAGTTTGCCGATGCGTTATTGTGGATCATCGAGGACGAGGAATTTTTTCATGAATGCTCGGAAAACACTTTGGCAACCGCTGCGGAGTTCGATGTCAGCTGTTGTGTGGATAAAGTGTTGGCGAGTTATAAGAGATTGATCGCGGAACATTCGCCGGCAGGAGAAGAAGCGTCGTCGGGATGGGATCGAATCATTAACGGGATCCAGATCGAGTGGGATTTGCTGGCCGCCAGAGTGTCCGCCGCAAGCGCAGCAATAACAGAAGCCCCAGTAGCCGGAGGAGTCTCGTGATTACCCAAATAGCAGTTCGCTTGAGATGGCTCCGGCGCATGGTCAGCCGGAATGCCTGGTCCGCCCGTTTGTTAGGAGTGCG
The DNA here is from genome assembly GCA_040384845.1 of Verrucomicrobiota bacterium. Lineage (GTDB taxonomy): Bacteria > Verrucomicrobiota > Verrucomicrobiia > Verrucomicrobiales > Akkermansiaceae > Luteolibacter. Next base: position 210,108 of record JAZKIL010000001.1, read on the forward strand.
GCCCACTGCGCCCGACGCAGGCGAGCCGGGCCTTATCCTGATTCAGATCGACGGCTTGTCCCGGCATCAGTTCGAGCGTGCCGTGGCGGGCGGGCGGCTGCCTTTTCTTGCAAGGATGATTGGGCAAAGCCATTTCAGTACCGAGACTTTCTATTCCGGGGTTCCCTCCACCACGCCTGCCGTGCAGGGGGAAATTTTCTATGGAGTGAAGGCGGCGGTTCCGAGCTTCCAGTTTTTTCGCAAGCGGATGGATAAGGAGTTCCGCATGTATGAGCCGGAATCGGCGGAGATTATCGAGAAAGAATTGTTAGATAAGTGTCCGGAGCCTTTGTTGAAAGGCGGCCATGCGTATTCTAACATATACCGGGGAGGTGCCGATATGACGCGCTACTGCTCTGCCGATTTGGCACCGAAGCTGATACTTCGGCGGATGAGCCTGGTGAGAAGCTTGGTCGTTGTCATCATGCATAGTCCCAGAATACTGCGGATCATCGGTTTGGCTGCGCTGGAGGTTTTCATTGCGCTTCTGGATGCGATAAAGGGACTTTACGCCCGTCAAGACGTCATGATGGAACTCGCCTTTGTTCCAGCCCGCATTGTGGTTTGCCTGGTGGGCCGGGAGCTGATCCGCTTCCGGGTGTTGATGGATATCGAGCGCGGGGAACGGATCATTCACGCGAATTTTCTCGGCTATGATGAGCAGTCGCACCGGCGCGGGCCGGGCTCGGAGTTCGCTCACTGGACGCTGAAAGGGATTGATCGTGCGATCAGGGATATTTACCGCTCTGCAGCCCGCAGCGGATACCGGGACTATGAGATGATGGTGTATTCGGATCATGGGCAGGAAAAATCCACTCCCTATGCCGTACGCCACGGAAGGGATCTCAATGAGGCATTGGAGGAGGTATTTTCCAGTGGGTCGCTTTCGCAATATCCGGTGTGGATGAAGAAGATCCCGAATATCATTGGTGGCGCTAGGGGGCGATGTATGAGCGCGCTGGGATTCCATCAGAAGGCTCCTGTTTCGGAGCTGCCGCCCAATGCCGATAAACAAATTATTGTCACCGCAATGGGGCCAGTGGGTCATATCTATTTTCCCATATCTCCCACAGGTGAGGAGCTGGAAAATTATGCACGCAGTCTCGTCAGCCAGGCCAAGATACCGCTGGTGCTATTGCCCAAAGATGAAGGAGCAATCGCTTTCAATTCGCGGGGTCGCTGGACGCTTCCCAAGGATCGCGCGGAAATTTTGGGCGATGGACATCCGTTTCTTGATGAAACTGCGGAGGATCTTGTGCGGCTCTGCCTGCATCCTGATGCGGGCGATATGGTTGTGAGCGGATGGGATCCGAAGGCTTCGCCGTTAACTTTTCCCATGGAAAACGGTGCGCACGGCGGCCCTGGTTCGGAGGAAACGCGCGGATTTCTGCTCGTCCCAGATCGTATCAGGCACTGGCACCTGACGCATTTGGGACAAACACGCAGCCGGGTAAGAGGGGAAGATTTACGGAAGATCGTAATGCACTACTTACGACGCGACGGTGAACGCGAAGAGCGGGCTCATCGCGGATCTAACAGTGAGCCGCGTGCGACCATCCGGGTCATGAGTTACAACATTCACAGTTGCATTGGCATGGATGGAAAGGTGCGACCGGAGAGAGTGGCGAGGGTAATAAACCGCTTTGATCCCGACATCGTTGCAGTCCAAGAGGTGGACTGCAACCGCATGCGCAGCGGCGGTCATGATCAATCGCAGGTGATCGCAGACCATCTGGGGATGCACCATGTTTTCCTGTCCATGCTGGAGCGGCAAGCCGAACGCTACGGCATCGCGATTTTCTCGAAGTATCCGATTGATGTGATTAAGGCCGCCTCTTTGAAACCCGCCGTGCGAGGGCGTTTCCGAGAGGCTCGTGGAGCCATTTGGGTGAAGCTCAGCACTCCGGAATGTGACCTGCATTTCATCAATACGCATCTGGGTCTGGCGGAGGAAGATCGTCTGCGGCAAATTCAGGAGTTGCTGGGGCCGGACTGGCTGGGATCATTGCCCGAGGATGCTCGGGTGGTCGTTTGTGGAGATCTGAACGCGGGTCCCGGATCGAAAACGATCGCCCAATTGCGCAGCCGTCTCCGGGATGTTCAGCAGGAATTGCCCGATCATATGCCGCAGAAAACTTTCACCTCGGTGAAGCCGTTCAGGCGCATTGATCATGTTTTCGTGAGCTCACATTTTCGTGTCGAGGCAGTCTCTGTCCCCCGGACGGCGACTTCAACGATCGCTTCCGATCACCTTCCGGTCTGCGCCGAACTTTCTTTTGAATCCGCAAATGAAAGCGATTGAAACAGCGAAAAGACATCCTGTTAGGATCGCGATGGTTGTCCTGTTAGCGGTGCTTGTGGTTTTCCTCTATCGCACAAACGGCGATTGGTTCACGCGCGAGCGTATCATGGAATATGGCAAGAGCATTCCGGCTGCATGGTTTATGACGGCTTTCTTTTTTCTGCCCCTTGTCGGCATGCCGATCAGCATTTTGCTGGTGGTGGCCGGAGTGCGTTTCGGATTATGGGGAGGCATGGGCGTCGCAACTGTCGGGATGTTTTTTCACAATTTTGTGGCGTATCACCTTGTGCATCACGGGCTAAGGGATCGCCTCCGCCGGCGTATTGAGAAATACGGATTCGATGTGCCTGAAATCAAACCGGGCAATGAGATATGGTTCACTCTCATTTTCGCTGCCGTGCATGGTCCTCCCTATGCCTTGAAACTCTATCTGCTAGCCCTAACAAACATTTCATTCCGTGTTTATTTCTGGATGGGTGCGCCGGTCTATATCCTGTTTTCCCTAATACCCGTAGGTGCGGGCAGTGCGGTCATGCAGCTCAATGCGTATTGGCTTTATGGAACGGTGGCCGCCATCACTTTGTTAACACTGGGCGGTATATGGCTGGGACGCAGGTTCAAGCCCGTCCCATAATCACTGAAAAACCATCACTGGGCAGGGCCAATGGTTCCACCGTCGATGAAGCGCGTTTTGATTAGAGTCTGACGGCGGGAAATTTTACCTTGTAGTGCGGACTGCGCCCACTCAATGCAGTGACGAATCAAAGCGCCTTGATTCCAATCGAAGTGGGCGATTGTGGGATGGCTCCACGAGTGGTTCTCATCGGTTTCCATGCTCACCAGTGAGAGGTCGCGAGGAATTCTGATTCCATGTTCGATGCAGAACTGCAGCACATGGATGAAGACATCCGGGGTCTGGATCAAAATGGCGGTGGGTGGCGTGTGTTTGAAAAGTTTGGCGAGACACTGGCGCAAGCCTTGCGCGGATTCGTGCCAATCCGGGAGGTTGTAGGCACCCGTCGTGATTCCATTTGCCTCAAGTTCTGAAAGAAACGAACGCTCTGCAATGCCGGGTTCCGGCAAGCGGCGCTCATTGCGCGCCAGCATGATGATGCGTTTATGACCAAGTTGGATCAGCCGACGGGTGGCATCGATGATGGCTGGCGGTTGATCTGGTTTGGTGCCGGAAATTTTCAGCGTTTTGAAACGCCCTAACAAAGCAGTGACGGGTTTCTTTTGCTGCGAAAACCATTCCAGAATTTCTCTTGATCCGGCCTCCACTATCCAGGCATCCGCTTTGGTCCGCTCCACGAAAGCCGAGACACGCTTCAGATTCATCCCGAGCTCCTCCAATGTCTTTTCAGCGAACTGCGTCTGATGTCCTGCAATCTCCAAGGCATGACGTATCTCGTGAACGAAAGGAAAACTTTTCTTATCATACAGAAGGATGCGGATGCGCATGACGGGTTTCTCCTTCACGTTCTGAGCGAGGATCCGCCGCCGCCGCCGCCGTCCCTGATTTTCTAACAAACCTTCCTTTTCCAGCTGACGCAGCGCCTCGTCCACCGTGTGAATGCCGACCCCAAGCAGCTTGGCGAGTTGGTTCATCCCGGGCATCAAGCCGCTCCACGCACCACGTCCCAGCTCCATGCGGATAAAATCAGTGACTTGCTCGGAGGCCGTTCGAATACGCAATTTCGGCATAATCTAATCTTCCAGATTTCAGCATTAGATGGCAAGTTTCAAAATCGTTGATGAGCTTTGGGGCAAAGGATTATCATACCTCTGGTTGGGAGTTGATTGAAACCCAACTCGATGACCTAATGAAAAAACCGATTTTTGCCCCGATAGCCTCATCGTTCAACACGATGGCACGCTTGTTCATCTTATGCATGAGCTCTTGTCTAACCCTCATGGCTGCCCCGCCGGATCTAACAAACGGCGGCGTGCCCACCACCACCAAGACTCTCAACCTCGGTCCCACCGGCGCATGTGGCTGGTTGTATCATGTGCGTGAAAACAGCAGCGAAAGCCGACAAATCCTGGTGAAGACAGTGGACGTTGGTTCTCCAGCAGCCGGAATTCTTGCGGCGGGCGATGTGATCCTTGGCGTAAATGGAACCGGTGCAAACCCCGTTAATTTTACCTCGGATGCACGCAAGGCGCTTGGCTATGCCATCGCGGACTCCGAGGCGAGAAATCCAGCCACCCTCAAGCTCCTGCGCTGGAGAGCGGGTGTCACCACCACGGAAACCATCACCTTGCAAACGATGGGCGCCTATAGTGCGACGGCACCTTACGACTGCCCCAAGTCCGCACTAATCCTGAAAAAAGGCCTCGACTATGTGATGGCGAACCAGGATTCCGCGCAATGGAATATGGGGGTGTTGGCACTTCTTGCGGGGAACAATCCCGCCGATCCCGACAATGCGGCGCGGCTCGCGCGGGCCCAGTCGGAGGCCCGTTCGCTCATGCCGACACAAGCACAGATCAATGACATGCTTGCCAACAAAGTTTCCATGGAAAGCAAAGTTGCATGGACGGTAGGACACAAGCTGATCGTCCTCTCCGAGTATTATCTCGTAACCCGGGACGCCCAAGTTCTTCCTGGTATTGAGGCCTACGGGGTGGCGGTAGCTAACGGCCAGAGCATGCTCGGAACGATGGGACATCAATTCACCTATCCCGCAGCGGACGGTTCCTTGAACGGGCCTTTCAATGGAGACGCGTATGGCTGTGTGAATTCCTCAGGCATGCCCGCATTCCTCGGGCTGCTTCTCTCCAAGGAATGCGGACTGACGAATCCGCAGATCGATCCGGCCATCGCGCGTGCAAGTCGGTTTTTTGCTGCCTATACAGATTACGGTGTCCATCCCTATGGCGAGCATGAACCGGCCCGAGCCAGCCATGAAAGCAACGGCAAGACCGGTTTGGCCGCCATTTGCTTTTCGCTGCAAAAAAACCGGGTGGAAGAAGGAAAATATTACTCACTGCTTGCGACGGCAGCCGCCTCGGAGCGCCACATCGGCCATACCGGACCTTGGTTCAACTTCCTATGGTCGCCGCTCGGTGCCGCGATTGGTGGGAAGCATGCTGCGGTCAGCCATTTCAGCCGGATCAGTTTTGATCTGGATCTGAGCCGCAGGTGGGATGGTGGCTTCATATTCAACAACCTCTATGGTGAGGGTGGCGACGGTGGAACACCCGCATGGGGAGGCAAATTCTATATGTATACTCCCGCCTTGTTGACCTATGCCTTGCCGTTGCGTCAGCTCGTTATCACCGGGAAAAATTCGGACACGAGCCGTTGGCTCACGCCCGAAGATGTGGCCGTAGCGGCGTTTGCGGATGGGTATGACGCCAGCTCGCGCACCACCGAACAACTTGTCGCCGATCTCGGGCATTTTTCTAACAAAGTTCAAAATCTCGCCGCCAAACAACTCGGCCTTCGCACTGCCGAGCACGCCGCACTGGTGCCTCAGTTGATCGCTATCGCCAACGATGCCAATGCCGGCGAGCAACGGGTGGGTGCCTGCTTTGCACTTGGTGAAACAAAGAATGGCAGCGCGGCCGCTCCTCTCGTGAGCCTTCTAACAGACTCGGACCCTGAAATCCGCTTCGCCTCTGCCGAGGCGCTCCGCTACCTGCCACAGGAGGACAGGCTTGCGCAGGTCAATGCGATTTTGGCCGCAGCGGCCAGCACTGCCAAACCGTTCTATCCTATCGATGAGAAGGATCCCCTTCATTTCGCCCATCACCGTCTTTGCATGCTGCTCTTCTACAGCGGCTCGGCATCCGGACCCACTGGCGTGATCTCAGGCAACAAGATCATCGGCATCGACCGCAACCTGCTCTACCCGGCGATCCGGGCGGTGGCCGCCAACCCGAACGGGCAGGCACGCAGCACACTGGATCAAACCTACCGCAACCTCACTCAAGCTGACGTCGAGGCATTGGGAGACACCATCGTTGATTCGGTCGAAGTCCGCGCCCCAGCTGACAAGATGTTCTCGTCCGGTGTCCGCGTCGGTGGTCTTACTGCTCTGCAAAAATACAATATAGCCGAGGGCGTTCCCCTTTCCCGAGTTCTCGCCGAAGACAAATCTCTCGGAAAAGAACGCAACCAAGCTTTGGATGTGCTGACGCTCTATGCGCGCGACTCGGCTTTGGTGAACCCTGACCCCAAAATCGCCGAGTTCTGCGAGTTCTTGGCATTCACCTCACCGAATCTGGCGGCAGATGCTCAGGAGGTATTGAAAGCGATGAACGCCGACGTAAATCTGGTCGCACCGACGCCATTAAAAACGGTCCAATCGATCTCCGTCGACAATCCCAGTCTGACCCTGCCCGAGAAATCCACCCGCCTCCATGTGACCGCCACCGACCATACTAAGGGCGACACAGTGTACACTTGGCGCAAGGTTCACGGCGCTGGCAAAGTGACCTTCACACCCAACGGCACTGGCGCGGCAAACAACACGGCCATCGTGTTTGATGGAACTCCCGGCAATTACCTTTTTGAGGTGACGATGTCTGACACGCGCGGCTTCACTGCGGCAGTCAAGACGGTTGCAATGAGGCTTGATAAGAAGGGTGGCGGCCTACCCGCTAACAGTCCTCCAATGGCCAACGCGCAAAATTTCACCATCCCGCAATCCACCACCGCACCCATTGTGCTCACCAGCAGCGATCCTGAGAACTATGCACTGAACTATGCCGTCACTGGTAATCCGTCGCATGGAAAACTCTCGGGGACAGCACCCTACCTCACCTATACCCCCGATTTTGGCTACACTGGCGCGGACAGCTTCACCTTCGAAGTGATGGACAGCGAGGGACAAACCAAAACCGCTTTGATCAATCTAACAGTGGAGCCTAGCGCTGGAGTCCAAACTGCCGTTTACGAGCCATTCAATTACGCCGAAGGTTTGCTCAACGGAAAATCCGGCACCTCGGAGGTAGGCCTCGCCGGAACCTGGGCATCTAACACCCCGACTGCCACCGTGACCGCGGATTCGCTGACCTATGGCAGCGTTTCCACTTTGGGAGGAAAATTCGATCCCACGGGAGGCGGCGAATCTTACGGCACCCGTTCCATCAACCCGGCAGCCTTGGCCGCCAACGGGCTACTCAATGATGGCGCCACCCTATGGTTCAGCGCCATGGTGGGTTACGGCTCCACTGCCAACCTCACCAATTCCCAACTTTCCGTCGCCTTGGGCAACAGCGGGTTCACTACTGGGAAAGGCTATTGGATTAATAACGAGGGTACACAGCTTGGCTCAGGTGTCGGTATTACCATGGGCCGCCTCGACGGACTCAATGGACGCGTCAAAGCCACCCAGTTTCAAGATGCGTCAAAGGGCACTGGATCAGCGGGCATCATCTATGGCACGTTGGAAAGCAACGCGGCAGCATATGCCTTGAACCAACATGGCTTGATTGTCTGCCGCATCACTTGGGCGGAGGATCCGAAGCAACCGGACATCATTGAGATGTTCCAGCCGCTCACGAATCTGGAACTACCCGACGCGCCGATTTCGGTGCTCAAGGCGGTGCTCGATCAATCCACTTTCGACACACTTTCTTTCAGTCGCGGTGACATGGCCAGGCTCGACGAGATCCGTTTTGGCCCGAACTACCACAGCGTGCTGGTGGGCAATCAACCGATGACCGCTGACATCAGCGCGCCAGTGCCGAATCCGATCGGCTTCCACACCGCACCGACCGCCTTGGACAGTGCCTCCGTCACCATGCAGGCGGCCACCGCCTACGATTCCAGTGGCGTGGAGTATTATTTCACCTGCACCGCTGGCAGCGGTCACGACAGCGGGTGGCAGACCAGCAGCACCTACATCGACAGCAGCCTGAAACCCGGGGTGAAATACAGCTATACCGTCAAAACCCGCGACCTCAGCCCCGCGCGAAACCCATCCACCCCCTCGGCGGCGGCATCGGCAACGTTGGTCAAGCCCTCTGCGAAGATGCGGAAATAATGCCCCAGATCGCGGGAAAATTTCCCGCCGCACCAAGCGTCGGATTCACTACGTGCCAACCACCATGCAGTGGATCTTGGGCAGGCACGTCGAGAACGTAAACTGTTAGTAGCATTGACTTGCTCCTAGTCCGTTCGAAAACGCAACGGCCGACTCTTCTAATCTTCCGCATTTCAGCATTAGATGGCAAGTTTCAAACTTATTGATGAACTTTGGGAAAATGGATTGTGTGGCAGATAAGCAATCAAATTGGAGCCATGGCTTTGATGGGGTTGTTGATGGAAACCCAACCCGATGATCCTCATGAAAAACCCAATTTTTACCCGGATTGCCTCATCGTTCAACACGATGGCACGCTTGTTCATCTTATGCATGAGCTCTTGTCTTACTCTCACGGCCGCCCCGCCGGATCTAACAAACGGCGGTGTGCCTACCACAACCAAGACTCTCAACCTTGGCCCCACCGGCGCACAAGGCTGGTTGTATCATGTGAGTGTGGACAGCGGCGAAAGCCGACAAATCCTGGTGAAGACAGTGGATGTTGGTTCTCCAGCAGCCGGAATTCTTGCGGCGGGTGATGTGATCCTTGGCGTAAATGGAACTGGCGCAAACCCCGCTAATTTTACTTCGGATGCACGCAAGGCGCTTGGCTATGCCATCGCGGACGCCGAGGCAAGAAATCCTGCCACCCTCAAGCTCCTGCGCTGGAGGGCGGGGGTCACCACCACGGAAACCATCACCTTGCAAACGATGGGCGCATACAGCGCCACGGCTCCCTACAACTGTCCCAAATCCGCACTGATCTTGGAAAGGGGTCTCGACTATGTGATGGCGAACCAGGATTCCGGCTTATGGAAAATGGGGCTGTTAGCACTTCTGGCGGGGAACAATCCCGCCGATCCCGACAATGCGGCGCGGCTTGCGCGGGCCCAGTCGGAAGCTCGTTCGCTCATGCCGACACAAGCACAGATCAATGACATGCTTGCCAACAAAGTTTCCACGGAAAGCAAAGTCGCGTGGACTGTAGGGCACAAGCTGATCGTCCTCTCCGAGTATTATCTCGTGACCGGAGACGCTCAGGTGCTTCCTGGTATCGAGGCATACGCAGTGGCGGTGGCCAACGGCCAGAGTGCGCTCGGAACGATGGGCCACCAATTCACCTATCCCGCGGCGGACGGCTCCTTGAACGGCCCTTTCAACGGGGATGCATATGGCTGTGTGAATTCCTCAGGCATGCCCGCATTCCTCGGCCTGCTTCTCGCCAAGGAATGCGGACTGACACATCCGAAGATCGGCGCTGGCATCGCCCGGGCGAGCCGGTTTTTTGCGGCCTACTCGGATTACGGTGCTCACCCCTATGGCGAGCACGAACCCGGCAGAACCGGCCATGAAAGCAACGGCAAGACCGGCCTAGCCGCCATCTGTTTTTCGTTGCAGGAAAACCGCGTCGAGGAAGGGAAATTCTACGCCAAAATGGCGACGGCAGCCCCTTCGGAGCGCCACATCGGTCACAACGGGCCATGGGCAAACTTCCTGTGGTCGCCGCTCGGCGCTGCGATCGGTGGTGAAGAGGCTGGTGCAGAGCATTTCCGACGGATCAGTTTTGATCTGGATCTGAGCCGCAAATGGAATGGAGGGTTCGCATTCAACAACCTTTACGGTGAGGGCGGAGACGGTGGAACGCCAACATGGCGATCGGATTTCTACATGTATGTTCCCGCCTTGCTGGAGTATGCCTTGCCGTTGCGTCAGCTCGTCATCACTGGAAAAAATCCTATCACGGACCGCTGGCTTACCACCAATGAAGTCGCCGAGGCGGCGTTCGCTGACAGCTATGTGGCCAGTGCACGCACTACCCCGCAACTCGTCGCCGATCTCGGACATTTCTCTCCAAAAGTCCAGTACCTCGCCGCCAAGCAGCTCGGCCTTCGCACCGCTGAGCACGCCACGCTGGTGCCTCAGCTAATCGCGATCGCCAACGACACGAACGCTGGAGAACAGCGGGTGGGTGCCTGCTTTGCGCTTGGTGATATCAAAAACGGCACAGCAGCAGCCACCCTCGCGGCTCTTCTAACAGACGCGGATTCCGAAGTCCGCTTCGCCTCCGCCGAGGCTCTGCGTTTCCTTCCGCAAACCAACAGGCTCGCACAGGTAAACACCATCATGGCCGCCGCGGCCAGCACCGCCAAGCCGTTCTATCCGATCCATGAGGAGGACCCCCTCCACTTCGCCCATCACCGCCTCTGCATGTTGCTTTTCTACAGCGGCAGCGCCTACGGACCGACTGGTGTGATCTCGGGCAACAAGATCATCGGCATCGACCGCAACTTGCTTTACCCAGCCATTCGGGCGGTCGCCGCCAACCCGAACGGGCAGGCACGCAGCGGACTCGATCAAACCTACCGCAATCTGACCCAGGTAGACGTCGATGCTTTGGCGGGCACCATCGTCGATTCGGTCAAAGAACGCGCCCCCGCAGACAAGATGTTTTCTGCCGGTGTCCGCACCGGTGGTCTTACAACTTTGCAAAACCACAATATTGCCGAGGGAGTTCCACTTAGCCGAATTCTCGCGGAAGACAAAACACTCACGGGTGAGCGCACCTACGCGTTGGATGTGCTGGCGCTCTACGCGGGTGATTCGACGATGGTCAAACCGGATCCAAAGATCGCCGAGTTCTGCGAGTTTCTCGTTTTCACCTCGCCAACTTTAGCGGCGGATGCGCAGCAAGTATTGAATGCGATTAACGCCGATCTGAATCCGGTCGCACCGAGAGCATTCAAGACGATTCAGTCGATTTCCGTGGAGAATCCGAGTCTCACCCTGCCCGCCAAATACACTCGATTGCATGTGGCCGCCACTGACCATGCCCAAGGCGACACGGTTTACACATGGCGCAAGGTTCATGGTGCGGGAAATGTGACCTTTACTCCAAATGGGACTGGTGAAGCAAAGGACACGACCATCGTGTTTAATGGAACTTCCGGTAAGTATCTCTTCGAAGTGACTATGTCTGACTCGCGCGGCCTCACCGAGGCGGTGGAGACGGTCGCGGTGACGCTCTATCAGAGCGGCGGCGGTCTTCCATCTAACAGCCCGCCTACGGCTACCGCGCAAACGCTCACCATCTCGCAATCCACCACTACGCCCATCGTCCTCGGCGGTAGCGATCCTGAAAACTACGCGCTGAATTATGCGGTAACTGGCGAACCAGCCCATGGCAAACTTTCCGGCACGGCTCCCTATCTAACTTACACCTCGGACTTCGGCTACACCGGCACGGACAATTTCACTTTCCAAGTCATGGACAGCGAGGGCCAAATGGCTTCAGCTACCATCAATCTAACAGTAAGTTCGATCGCGGGTTTGCAAACCGCAGTCTATGAACCCTTCGACTATGTCGCAGGACTGCTAAACGGAAAATCCGGGACCTCAGAAGTGGGTCTCACCGGGGTTTGGGCCGCGAACACATCCACCTCCTTCGTGACTTCCGGGTCGATGACTTACGGAAGTATCGCAACAAAAGGCGGAAAATTCGAACCCAGCAGTGCCGTCACCCATTGGGGCGGTACACGTGCGATCAGCGCATCGGCTCTCGCCTCAAACGGCTTGCTCAACGATGGGGCTACCTTGTGGTTCAGTGCCGTGGTGGGCTATGGCCCCACCGCCAACCTCACCAATTCCTGGCTCTCCGTAGCCTTGGCAAACAATGGGTTCAGCACGGGCAGTTACGACCACTGGATCTTGAATAACGGATCGCAGTTAGGCTCCGGCATCGGGATCTCACTAGGCCGCCATGAAGGTATCAACGGACGGGTTAAGGCCACCCAATATCAAGACTTGTCCAAAGGTGATGCATTCGCCGGCAACATCCATGGCACGTGGGAAGGCAACGGCGCCGCCTATGGATTGAACCAGCACGGTCTCATTGTCTGCCGCATCACATGGGCGGACGATCCGGAGCAACCTGACACCATCGAGGTGTTCCAACCACTCACCAATCTCGAATTACCCGGCGCACCGATCTCCGTCCTCCACGCTGTGCTCGACCAATCGACCTTCGACACTCTGACCTTCAGTCGTGGCGATTTGGTGAAACTGGATGAAGTCCGCTTCGGTCCGAACTACCACAGCATTTTGGTGGGCAACCAACCGCTTTCCGCTGATGTCAACGCTCCCGTTCCGAATCCGTTAGGTTTCCATCAAGCACCCACCGCTCTCAACGGAAAAAGCATCACCATGACAGCGGCCACCGCGTATGATTCGAGTGACGTGGAATATTATTTCACCTGCACGGCGGGTGGTGGGCATGACAGCGGTTGGCAAACCGACACAACCTACACGGACACCGATCTAACTGCTGGAATGCAATACAGCTATACCGTCAAGGCTCGTGACCGCAGCCCCGCGCAAAACATCACTGCGCCATCCGCAGCTTTATCCGTCACCTTGCCAACCTCTTTGAAAGTACCCAATGTGAAAGGTATGGATCAAGCCACCGCAGAAGCGGTGCTCGTGACTTATAGCTTCGCTGTCGGAACGGTTAATTCGTCTTACAGCTCCTCGGTGCCTGCGGGTGAAGTGATCAGCCAGAGCCCGGTCGGCGACACCACCGCCGCCGTCGGCAGTTCGGTGAATCTGGTGGTTTCACTTGGGCAAGGAACCCAAGTCACCCCGATCACCTCCTTCGATCCGGCCACCTTCTTCAATGGCGGCATCACGGCGGGCATCGATTTTGATGTGGACTCCAGTGCAGATGCTGGTTTTCAGGCAGTCACTCAGCCAGGTTTCCTGAGTGTGCCTGCTGATTTCAGCACCAAGTCCTACAATGTGACACACAACGGGATTACCTTCGACATCCAGTCCGCCAACGCCAATCAGTTAAACGCCCCTCGCTGGCGCGGCAATGCGGTTGCGGGAAATTTCGTGAATGACTTCCAACAATTTTACGGCAGGTCGTTAACCACCGGCAACGGGGTGACGGCGACAGTGACACTCACCGGACTCACCGCAAATACCGATTATGAAGTGAGCTTCTTCACTTACAATGTGGGTGCAGGCCAAACAACCCACAGCTTCCACGCGGGAACGTCCACCTCTGATCCGTTGATCACGACTTTCACCACCTCCGGCATGCAGACCAACTACAGCACCTGGGTTCCCGGCATTACGTTTGGGCTCTATTCCGGATCCAGCGGCACGATTGCCGTCACGATTCATGCGCCTGAGTATCTCGTCAGCGGGAATTACGATTCGCGCCTGACCTTGAACGGTATCAGCGTGGTGGAGGTCGATGGCTCACCTAACAGTTCCCCGACGTGGGCTGCTAACCCAATCAGTGAAATCAATGCCACCGAGGACATCGCCTATTCCGCCAGCTTGGCAGACAACGCCAGCGATGCGGACTCCAGCGACACGCTTGTCTTTGCGAAAGTCAACGGTCCGGCTTGGTTAAACGTGGCAACCAACGGCACGTTGTCCGGGACGCCAACCAATGCCAACGTGGGTGCCAATGCCTTCACGGTGAGTGTGACCGACAATAACTCGCCTGCCGTCGCGGCCACGCTCAACATCACGGTGAATGCGGTGAACGACGCGCCGGTAGCTTCCAATGGTTCGGCTACGACCAATGAGGACACGGCGGTAGCGATTGCATTGGTGGCCTCAGATATCGACAGCACGATTCAGAGTTACACGGTGGTAACAGCGCCAACCAAGGGCACGCTGAGCGGAACGGCTCCGAATCTAACATACACTCCGAATAACAACTCTAACGGTGCGGACAGCTTCACGTTCAGAGCCAGCGACGGTGCGCTGAACTCAAATACCGCGACGGTCAGCCTCACGGTGAATCCGGTCAACGACGCGCCGGTGGCATCCAATGTTTCGAGGACGACCAACGAGGACACGTCAGTCTCGGTCACCTTGCTGGCGACGGACATCGACAGCACGATTCAGAGCTACACGGTGTTAACACAGCCAACCAAGGGCACCCTCAGTGGCTCGGCTCCCAATCTCACCTATACGCCGATTACCAACTCATTTGGTAGCGACAGCTTCACTTTCAGGGTCAGCGACGGCACTCTGAACTCTAACACCGCAACAGTCAGTATCACGGTGAATTCGGTCAATGACGTGCCGGTATGGTTCGGTAATCCCATCGTCGCAGCCGATGCCAGCGAAGGAATTGCATACAGCCAAACACTTGCAGGACTGACCAGCGATGCCGATGCAGGCAGTTCGATTACCTACTCAAAAGTGAGTGGCCCGGCATGGCTCTCCGTTGCTTTGAATGGCGCGCTCACCGGCACGCCGCCATCCGGTTCCTCGGGTCTTAACTCGTTTGTCGTGCGCGCCACTGACAACAGCTCGGCCAGTTCCGATGCAACATTGCAGATCACGGTGTCGGGACTTCCCCTGCCTTGGGTTGCCGCGGATATAGGCACCGGCATGTTGGCCGGCTCAACTACCCACAATGCAGGAACCTTTACTCAGGCGGGTTCGGGTATCATCGGCGGCACTGGCGATAAGCTCCGGTTTACTTACCAGACACTCACCGGCGACGGCGAAATCATTGCCCGTATCAGCGCCCTGCAGGACACAGGCAGTTCCTCACGTGTAGGCGTTATGATTCGTGACACTTTGGCACCTAATTCGAAGGAAATTTTCATGGGTATGACCAATAGCAATGCCTATCGGTGGGTGCGCCGCACCACAACCGGCGCCAGCACCACGAGCAGTAACAGTAGTACCGGCACAGTCCCTAACACTTGGGTGCGTCTTGTCCGTAGTGGCACAACCATTACTGCCTACAAGAGCACGAATGGAACGACATGGACATCCGTCGGCAGCTCCACGAACACCACATTCGCATCAACCTGCTACATCGGCATTGCCGTGGGCAGCGGCACCGACACAACACTGAACACCTCGCAGTTTAGCAACCTCAGTGTGACTCCATGACGTGCTCGAGTTTGAATGAACTTCTCCGCCCTTGCTACGGAAAGCCTAACATCACTGGCAACGAAGTGTTAGAAGCGATCCGGTTTCGATCACTGGATCGGCAATGGTTTACTTAACGCGTGTGTCATTCTCCGGCTTCCTTCTTCTTCGGCTGAGATGCTAGTGAAGCGAGGGTGTCTTTTGCGGTTTTGGAGTGAACGGGATGGAAATTCGGATTGAGGCTGACTGCCTGGCTCAGCAGATCGCGAGCCTTTTGGCCATCGCCCAATTTCAGATAGATCATCCCTCCGCGATACAGGATGGACGCATCGCGCGTTTCCCATTTCATGGCACGGTCGATAAACAGCCGCGCCTTACGGGGATTTCCAGTTTTGTAGTAACACCACGCTGCGGCATTCTCGACCTTGATGCTTTGATAGGTTTCATAAACCTTCTCAACCTCCCGGACAGCCTCCTCTAGCCGATGGTCATGATCCGCAAGAAATAATGCGAGTTCCTCACTGGCTTGATGTTCATGTCCATGGGTTTCGTGATGGTGGTGTTTTCCATGCGCGTGCGCCTTGCCGTGAAAATGTTCCTTTTCCTTCCCGTGGTAGGCGAGCACTCGGTCGAACCAGACCTTCGCGCCGGCTTCGTTGCCTTGGAGTTTGTGAAGATCAACGAGTGCTGCGAGTGCTTCATGGCTGGGACTTATTGCGGCCGATTTTTCGTAAAGTTCGATAGCAAGGACCGTTTCACCTTTTGCGGCGAGCACGCGCGCCATGATCGTAAGGCATCGCGGGTTTTTCGGAGCTGCTTCGAGAGCGGCACGAGCTTCGGTCTCAGCGGCTGCGAGAGCGCCGGAATGGAACTGCATGAGCGCAAGTTCTGCCCTACACCAAGCAACATTCTCCGGGTAAGGTCCACCAGACACGATCGCTTTTTTCATCAGAATTTGTGCTTGGGACACGTCGCCTGTCAGCCACAGGAGATGAGCTGCGCGTGCATAGCTTGAAAGGTCAGCGCGGATGTCCAAGGCTGCCTGATAATGGTCGTAGGCTTCGTCGTATTTGCCGAGTTCCACAGCAATGTCACCCAGTAACGCGTATGCGTCTTGATGCTTCGGGTTGATCGCGATTACTTTCTCAGCCCACTTTTTCCCTTCGCTGAAATTATGTTCGGAATTTTTGACCCAAGCCATGCCTACCATTGCTTCGCTGGAATTAGGATCGATCTCCAACGCTTTGGAATACGCCTTGTCCGCAGCGGAGAAATCGTGGGACAAGGTATCCCGCGTTTTTTGCATGTGGGCATTCGCCAGACGGATCCAAGCGGCGGCGCCGGCATCAGGAGCTTTGGCGGCCTTTTCAAGCGCGGTAATTTCTGCATCCGTATCGGCACCCTTAACGGCGGCTGGCTGCGTTCGCGCGGATGTTTCTGAATGCGGAGGGTTGGCAAATGCGGTGGAAAAAGTCGCCAGCAGCGCTAGGCCAAGTAGTGAAAAATATTGGGTATTCATTGTGATTTTAAGGGGTTTGGAAAAAAGGGTGGGCGAGGGGATTATTTCCCGCCGCCCACCCGTCTAGCAAAACGTGAAGTTAAGGAGCTGGCGCGGGCTCTGGCGCTTGACGCTGGTTCGTCGTGGTTCCGGCGTGAGGCGTACCGAGATATGGGAACACCTGATTGTAGAGCTGGTCGTTGGAGTCAACGTTGTCCCCAAGCACTGTCACCGTCGAGTAGGAGGGACCGCTCGCAACCGCAGTGAGCGCGATGTCGACCACGTCGTCTCCCGGTCTGCGACCGTTAGGCCATCCGCTAGAAATGATCCGGCCAGCACCGTTTGTCGTGGTGTCACCACCCGCAAAGCCAAAGCGGCTGAAACCATCTTGACCTGGAAGGCGGACGGGAGCTGTGGTGGTATCCACTCGCAACACATCTGGAATGAAGACCAAAGCGAGATCCCCACGATTTGTGGTTTGGAAAGAGGTTCCGAAAACGGCGTTGATCAGAACAGGGAGTTCCGGAGTCAGTGCGTAGTTTTGATATAAGGAATCCCCAGTAGGCAAGGTTCTGTTATAGTTATCCTTATCCTTAAGAGCGACAAGCACCTCATTGAAAAGCGGATTACCTAGACGGTTGACTTGGATCCATTTGCCGGCACTCCGAGGTTCGTCTTTTTTACTCCGGATGGTGACGCGTTTGCGACTTACCGAGGCATAAACGCCCACTCCGGTATTCTGCGCCGCCCCGCCGTTTGCGATCCCGTTGGCCAGATCTGAAAAGGCAGCCGTGTAGGGGGAAGTTTCAAGCTGATCGAGAGGAATTTGAATGCCATAGGTTAAGACATTGAAGCCTTTGAATCCGTCAATCCCGCCTCCGTCCTGTCCGAGTCCGTCGGCGCTATCTCCGTTATTATCGATGATGCGCGCGTCCAACAGATCGAAGATTCCCGGAGTATCTGCGTAGAATCCATCTTCGCGAGGACCCGCGAACACCGCTTCCATGCCAGCATTGTGAATGGCCTCTTTCGTGTATGAATCCAAGCTGAGGAAATCAGATGCGCCAGATACTGCATTGCCATTCTCATCATTGTAGTGCGGGGTGGTTCTCAAACCCACGTTAGGGGGTGGCACAGCTAGTGAAGTTCTGAGAAGTTTCTTATTTTTAGTAACGGAATAGGTCTGCGTGAAATTCTGTTTCGTATCTCCAGTGGTCTCAATTGCGCCAATCTCTGTTCCCCGGCCGTAAGATAGGATCGTGTCGGGATTCTTGAGTCTGGGTGCAGCAAGCGGATTAACATCCGAAAACTGGAAATCATAGCGTAGGGTCTCAGCTCCGGTAGAGGGATTGGTGATATGAATACTGTAAAGCGCATCGTCGGCAAAACGTTCGTAGATCAAGCCATCACCGGGATCGGAAAATGGCCGCACACTGACGATGACATTGAGCACGGGCTGCGGAGCTCCACCGGCCGGATTAGATTTTTCGCCGATGAATGCATAAACATCTGTTAGATTGGCTTGCGGATCCTGCTTGATCAGCGGTGCATCGCTGTGGCTGGATGCGAATGCGGGTAGTGTGCCGAGCAAAGTCATGCTCAGGGTTTGGCAGACCCAAGCGGGTAAGCGGGATTTCTTCGGGGTATATTTCGGTTTCATTGGTATATGGGTTGGTTTTTTGTAGATCGGAGACTGCAAGCAGCATTGGGTAATGATTACTCAATTCCTCTCACCTTCGAGAGATGTTGTCCCCGGTCAAAAAATACGCTGCTTCATGATCGAATAGGGTTATTCGAAATTTGGTGGATAAAGATCCTGCGCAAATCCAGGCATGATCTATGGGTTTCCAGAAGATGAACTCCTCCAAAAAAAATCCCTCCTCATTGCTCCTGGGTGCTTGGATTGTAATCGCCGCTGCTATCTTTGCATTTTTCACGGTCGACCAGCGGAAGGAAGAAGACACCGCAGTTGATAAAACTACGAAACTCGTCCCCGACCGTGAAACGCCACGCCGACTCTCCCGCACATCACTGCAACCCACCGATGTCGTGAAGATGTCACCGCAGGATTGGACTAACAGATTTCAACGATTTCCGTCGGAAGTCTCTGCGGAGTATGAGGAGGAAATTGTTTCGCTGGCCGAGGAACTCTCGGAGATTCTCAGAGAAAATCCGGATCCGAATGGCATGGAAGCTCTTGTTTTTAGCGAGGCGATCCTAACACTTCATGCAGAGGGTCGCTCGCCGGACTAAGAAAACGCTGCTTGGAATCAACTTTCATGCGGAGATTACAATTTCGAAAATATCTTCCGGCCAAGCTTGCCGATGCTCGCGGCAATGTTCAGAATTTCCTTCGAATCCTCGTCGCTCCTGCAATACACACCCAGGGTGAATGCTTCCGGTAGAAGAAACTCGAAAGTCCTCACGTGGACAAGACCTTCCCCCGCAGCACCGATCCGAGGCATGGCGTCCCCTGGACCTAACAGAACCCCAAGACCTGCTGCGGCTGCGGCTGCCGCTTCCGCTTCGGATGGAAAGGTAACAGCATTGGCCGGCTCGATCCCGTAGGCATAGTCTGACCACATCAAAAGAAAGTTTGCGAAACCTGTGACGACCTGTGCGTCAGGGATCAAAATGGTGGTCCGCAACACTTCGGGAAAATTGAAATTTACCGGATCGAACGGATAGAAGTCCGGGTTCCATGCAACAGTGATGCCGCGTTCTCGGCGGATTACGGCCTCTTGGATTCCGGGAGAAAGTCCTGCTCGAAGGAAGCGGCCGGCGACGACGATGTCACACTGCGAGGATTCGAGTTCCTGCCACCAGCACTCTCCGGTTTCGCTGAGACTGGTGGACGATGTGGCGGGGACTTCGGTTTTTCCGATGGCTTCCCGCAAGCGCTCGCCGAACCATGAGCTGTCGATCGCTAACAGGGTTTTCCGGTCCATGCGGCGGCCCAGCGCACGCATCCCGTCGGTGAATGAAACGTAGGCATCGCAGACCTCATTCACGCATTCGAGGAAATGGGAGCCGGCAATAGTTAAGCGAGCACCGGAGATGCCACGCTCCAGCAGGACTAAGCCCGCCTCGGTTTCCAGCTTTGAGATCATGATACTCACTGCAGGCTGTGAAATTTTAAAATGTCTTGCAGTCTGAGAGAAGTTGCCGGTTTCGGCAATGTGGCGGAAGACGAGCAGGCCTGTTAGATCGATGTCCATAGGCTTCAGGAAATGGCAGCGCTTAATAGGCGGCTCTTTAACTCAGGGTAGGGATGATGCTTTCGGAGGCTGGCGAAAAATCGGTAATGCGGCCATGACGATCCAGCGGCGACTGGTTCGCGCGCGGCGATGTCTGGTCGGAAAATCCATTGGTATGAGTTATGCGATTTGCCAAGAGGCAGAATTTCGCCACCGGTAGCTCCGGCGGCGTGGAATTCATCCCGCAACGCTGCGGCCGAGCCGTCATCATCTGGACTGACGAGACACCAGTTCGCCCCAGTAAGATCGGTGGGGCTCATGGGCAGCTTCGCATTTTTTCCCTGCGAGATGATTTGCCAAGGCACTGGACCGAGATCTATCAGATCCAGCCGGTCGCAATCCATGAGTCCGAAGCCGAAATAGACATCGCACTCGGCGTTCAGGAGCGCGGTTCTGAAACGGTTAGATTCAATCCTCAAAAAACAGGGGCGGAAGGTGTCATTGATCCCCAGTCGGCTCAAAAAATGAGTAAAAAGACCGCCTTGGAATAGTTCTCCGGCAGCGGCCAGACGCAATATCCTCCCTTTTTCATGCAGCGAGCGCACACAACTGGCGAGCTGACGCATCGCGTGGGAAAGATTTCCCATCTGGCCCAGCAAGCCCCGGGCAAATTCGGTGGGATGGACATTCTTTTCCCCATCCTCGACGAAAAGCGCACGACCGACCGCTCGTTCGAAATCTCCGCAGATGCGCTTCACACTTGCTCGGTTGGTGCGGAGTTCGTGGGCGGCATTCGTGTAAGAACATTCATGGCAGACGATCCGAAACACTTCGAGTTGGCGGATCGTAATCTCAGGTAAACCCTCTAGTTTACGAACTTGGTTGTCGGCGGGTTTCTTCATCACAGCGAGAGAATGCCGAGGTGTGCGAAGGCCACGAGGGATTTCAGTTTCGGAAAGCTTGGGAAAGTCTCTGGGTTTTTTTCGATCATCCCTCAAATTTTAGTGGGCTTATTAATAACTATCATCGGAATATTTGCATTTTTTGAGCATAGTTTAACCCTTTACGGTGTCAAAATTATTCTTGGCCGCGCTTTTTGGTTTGCAACAACCTTACATAAAAAACGACCGCTCCCCGTAGGTTTGTACGGGAAGGCGGTCGTTGTTAGGTAAACCGTTACAGCACCACAATGAGGGCGTGGATCACTCCAGGCAGCCAGAATATGATGGTGAGGATCAAGTTCAGAAAGAAACTCCCACCAATTCCGTTCTTAAGCCCGACAGCCAGAGGGGGCAGTAAGAAGGCCAGAATGATTAGCAGAAGCTTGTTAGTAGTTTGTGATGGAGCCGACATATGTGAATGGGGGTTGGATTGATGTTAGTTGTCGCGCGGTTCAACGGCAGGTTCGGTAGCCGGAGTGTTATTTTTATTATCTTCCTCCTCAGGGAGATCGACATCGATTGTAGGAACCTCAACTTCGACCTTTTTCTTGCCAACGTTCACGTCTGGTCCTTCGACATCGTATTTCGGAAGCTTGGCGTCACCTTCGATTTTCACCTCAGGCATTTCTCCGTCCTCTACTTTGTCGACGTCGCAGGAAGTTAATGTGAATGCCAACATAGCGGCAGGGAATAGACTCAGGGATTTCATTGAATTAGTTTTCATAGCAGAATCCATTGTGCACGTAGCATACCGCATCCGGCTGTTGTTCCTATATCATTGATAGTAAATGAGTTACGGAAAATAGGCCCATTCAAACATTGCCCCATGGAAATGCAGAACGCCCCACACTCACGGCTCGCATTGCAAAATGCAGACATCAGTTTTAACTATTTGGCATTTTACCCAGCCAAGAGACGCTTGCGGATCTGATGTCGCTCTTCGCCAGATTGGGAAAAATCGTATAGCGCCAAAATCGACTGTCTATGACGCGGCTAAAGGGCAGAGCGTAACTTGGGGATCTTAATTCCACCTCACTACGCCTGCCCTTAGACCTTTTTGTAATCAGCCGATTTCGGCCACTCAGCGGTTATCGTCCATCATTATCGGCATCGCCCGGCAGGGCGCGTTCCACCCGATGCCAACCTGCGCGGACGGCTTCACGCGCATCTTCCCACTCAAGACGAGAACCATCGCGCTCATCTTCCCATTTCTCTGACAGTTCGGACTCAGCGTCATCGAAGCTACGGTTTCCATCCCGGCCCCAGGAGCCATAGCCCATCCGGTAAGCGGGTGAGTAATCCGAAAAATCGTGGTCTTCTTTGTAGT
The DNA here is from genome assembly GCA_040384845.1 of Verrucomicrobiota bacterium. Taxonomy (GTDB): domain Bacteria; phylum Verrucomicrobiota; class Verrucomicrobiia; order Verrucomicrobiales; family Akkermansiaceae; genus Luteolibacter. Next base: position 232,350 of record JAZKIL010000001.1, read on the forward strand.
AAGACTCATTCTGATAATTCTCGGACCAATAGGCATCCTCGGCGGTGGGATCAATTGCCTCCGCCATTTCATGACCGGCCATGCCGCCTGCGATTGCGCCGACCACTCCGCCGATCGCCATCCCCACAGGGCCTCCCATTGCGCCGATCGTCGCACCAGCTGCTGCGCCGCCTGCACTTCCAAGACCGGTTCCTAGCGGATGCGATCCGGGTTCACCAGTGATCGGGTCTCTGTTCTCGTCTCGTTTGTCTGTATTTAATGTGTTCATAGTGGAATCCATTATAGCAAGCGGCGGCCCAACGTAACCGCACCGGACACGAATCGAAGAAATCCCAAGTGCAACGGGCGATAGGCCAACTTTCGGGTCTCTTATGAAACGAACCCGCGCACCGGAGTTTGATGCAAAACGCACCCCTCGTCATGCGAGAGTCACGATGACGAAAGTCATAGTGACGGGGGATCTAACAGAACCGGATTTGCCCACGGCATGACTCTGAGGGGCTATTTGAATTCGCCTTTACGGGTTCTGTTGATCATCTCCTTCAAAGGATCGCGTCATAAGCTCCATTGCCAGGTTAAGATAATTGCGTTGTGGCGGGGTTCATATCTCCCGTTTGCCAAAGGATTGGTGGCTCCATCGACAACTCTTTCGGAAAAGCCGAACTGATAAGTCAGCATCCACGATGACCGTTCTGCTCGGTGACCCACCCCAATATTGAGCCATTGCATATTGGCATCCGAAACGGCGGGGGTGAAGTTCCTGTCGGGCTGGGAGTTGGCGTTGAAATCATAACCCGCCGCGAAAACATAGCCTCCCAGGGTGGTGTAAGACACGCCAAGCTCGTAGATGAACGAGGACTGCCAGTCAAAGTCAATAGGCAGGGAACCGCCAACCGAGGAAGAATCCAGAGTCAGCGAGTTGAGGGAATCCCAGTCCAACCATTCGACATTGGCTTCAATATTCCAACCAGGCGCGGGGCGGAAGGAATAGCCCGCGGCGATTCTCGCCGGAACCATGAAATCCAATTCGGAGGAACTGTCTGGCATCAACCCGTTCGAAAAGGTTTTCCCTTTCAAATCGAATTCCGAGCCTGTCGAGATAAGCATTCCGAACGAGTGCCGCTGAGTGGGTTGCCAGAGCGCGCTGGTGGCGGCGGAGAAGCCGATGTCAGCGCCTTCGAATCTCAGAAAACTCCCGGGGACACCCAATCCCCGCTCCAAGGTCAGATCCGCCCGATTCAGCGACAGAGAAGCGCCAAACGAAAGGTCATCGGTCGCTTTGTATGCGGCGGCAAATGTCGCGCTCAGGTATGCCAAACGGGTTTCCGTGACTAACGGGCTGATATTTGTGTTACGGCCCCAGTCGGTTCCCAATCCGAACGGACTGTTGAGTCCAAATCCGAAGGAGATTTTTTCGTCCAAAGGCTTCACATAAAAAATACTGGGAACCGACTGGATCTCACTCTTCGCCTCATTTTTTTGGCCCAGGACATCGGCCGAGTTTCCCAATACGATTGAGTAAACACCGATCTGAGCCGTCGCGCTATCTAACTGTGTCATTCCCGCTGGATTGTAAAAAACGGCGGAGGGATTGTCCGCTGTCGCCACGAAGGCATTGCCACGCGCCGTTGCGAACGCATCTTGGTTCGGCAGATAATAGCCCGCCCCGGTCGCCTCATGGGAAAATGATATGGCGAGCAGCACACAGGTCATAGAAGCTGCCATGCCATTTGGCAAAATGCAGATGCGGGGGGCGCACTTAAACATGATTTATTATATATGGGGTAATCATAAACTTGTCACGCCGAAATATAGCAGGGCAAACACATCTTATTTTGTTAGAAAATTTTCCATATAGTTATTGTGATATCCTGCGCGTTTGACTTCACTGCGTGCTCAGCTCTTGTCCTTTTTAAATATGACATTAAGCAGCAAGTGACGGCGGTTTTCCACGCCCCTGTATATTCTAACAGAATTGGTAAATTATTTACATGTAATCCCATGCTGCTTGGGTGGTAGCGTTCTGCCTCGGCAGTTTTTCATTCTGCCTGATGATGGTTTCGCTCATTCAAGCTATTGACGAAGTTAGATGGGTTTGTCCTAACACCTAAATATAAAATTCCTCGAAAAAGCAACTTGTCTAATTCCAGAATTTTTGCAGACTCAGCGTAACTCCCCCCCTTGCAAAATGGATCTTATCCAAGTGAAATCCCCCCAAAGTGTAATTACCTGCCGCAATAGCCAAGGCACTGAAATCACAGCGAACCTATTGCGGATCAGGCGCTATTCCGTCGTATTCGAGGTCTACAATCCCTACAGCATTCTGCAGTTGTCCGAAGTCCTTTCCGACTTCCGAATCATGGCATCCAGACGGCTCCTTTACAATGGCAAGGCTGTTGTTAGCAACCTCCTCAACACCGGGATTGTCCTCGTCTGCGAGGCCATGCTAGACGAGGGCTGGGTAGAGCTCGATTTTCATTCCGGAATCACCGCTGAGCTCGCGGAGGGAGCGAAGAGCACGGATCTGAAGGCGCAGTTCGCGGACTTCATGAACGAATGGAAGACCGGCAACGAAGTGGAGGATCCGTTCAAAATCGTTGTGGCAGATCTCGCCAGCACCTTGTCCGGCGTCCAGCACTGGCTTACTGGGATCGATGTCGGCATCCGCACCACCGTGACACGGCGTAGGGAGGAAATGGAAAAGGAGATCTTTTCCCTGATAGGGCAACGGGTGATCGAGGAAGTGATTCCTTCGATGCAACGATTCGAAAACGTCGCCAACGAAATCGATGAGAACGGCATTTCCGTCCACAAGTCCTATGTCCGCAGGCTGCTCCACCCCATCGTCCTCTGCTCGCCTTTCCTATACCGGACCTACACGAAGCCGCTCGGCTACGCGGGCGATTACGAGATGGTCAACATGATGTTGAGGGATCCCTATGAGGGTTCGTCCGCGTTTGCGAAGTTACTCAATTTCGCCCTCCTCAACACGGAACCGGTTGTCGCCCACCGCAACCGGATCGATTTCCTCGTGGACTTGCTCCGGAGGGAGTGCGCGAAACGCGTTTCCAAGGGCAAGACCAGGGTCTTCAACCTCGCCTGCGGACCGGCTGTGGAAGTGCAGCGATTCCTTCGCGAATGCGAAGAGAGCGACTTTGCCGAGATCGACCTCTTGGACTTCAACGCCGAGACGCTCGATTACACGCGGGACAGGATCAACGAAGCCCGGATGAGCGGTGGACGGGAGACACGGGTGCAGTATATCCAGCGCTCCGTTCACCAGCTCCTCCGCGCCGCCACTCAGGGCGGAGAAGAGGATTTCAAGGACTACGATGTCGTGTATTGCGCCGGGCTCTTTGATTATCTTTCCCAGCGTGTCTGCAAGCGGCTAGTGGAGCTTTTCTGCACCATGGTCCGGCCGGGCGGGAGGGTGATTGTTACTAACGTCGCCTCCAACAATCCCCGCAAGGCCTGGATGGAATACGTGATGGAGTGGAACCTGATTTACCGAGACCACGCCGAGATGCGGGATCTTGTGCCGGACCACCTGCCGGCCACCTCTTCCTCTGTGAAAGCCGATTCCACCGGCGTAAACCTCTTCCTAGAAATCGAAATTGGCGACCACTGAGTCAGACACGAAGGGCGTGCCCGAGGCTGTCCGCGCAGCTTTCATCAAGTATGAGCGGGATGTTTCGGTAGTGAACTCGCGCCGTGCCGCCGTGATCGCTGCGATATTCATGCTGGTGGGAGCATTGCTGGATATCGTGGTTTTCCCAGGCCATTTCGTAATCTTCCTCATCATTCGGATCATTTGCTGCTGCCTCCTCATCCTGATTTACTTCGATCTCAAACGTCCGGGAGAAACAAGGTGGGGGAATTTTGTTGCCGTATGGATCGCGCTCCTCCCCATCCTCTCGATCTGCACCATGATCTATTTCACCGGTGGCGGTAATTCGCTCTACTACGCGGGGCTGAATATTGTGTTGGTCGGCCTTTCCCTGCTGCTGAGGTGGAATTTCCGACGTTCCCTGCTGATGACCGTTATCTGCTCCGCATGCTATTTAGCCAGTGTGGAGCTGTCCTCCGCGGAATCGGACTTCCGCATCCTTTTCAACAACAGCTACTTCCTCTTCGTCACCTCGGTCTTCGTTATTGCTGGCAGCTATTTCTACGAACGTCTCCGCCTCAGCGAGTTCGCGCTCAGGACAGAGGTCGAGCTCTCCCGTGAAACAGTCAGATCCCAATACCAGCGGCTCGGAGAGCTAGACGAGGCCAAAACGAGATTTTTCGCAAACATCAGCCACGAGCTGCGCACGCCGCTGACCATCATGCTGGGGATCACCGAAAGACTGGGATTAAAGCTCAAGCCGGACGCTGAAGTCCCGGAAGTCTCTGAAATGCTCGGCTTGCTCGAACACAACGGATTGCGGCTCATGAAGCTCATTGACGACCTCCTTGACCTGGTCCGTTTCGATACCGGTCATGCCGATCTGATTTTCCAGCCGACGCCGATAAAGCCTTACTTTGAGGGACTCATGAAATCCCTACGGCATCTCTCCGAACAGGACAGTGTTGCCCTCAACTGGACCTGTGAATCCTCCCACCCCGCAATCCTTCTCGACCGCGACAAGTTCGACAAAATCGTCCTGAACCTGGTCATCAATTCGATCAAGTTCACCCCGTCAGGAGGTAGCATCGACGTGGATCTTCTGCTTTCGGATGACTGCCTTAATCTCTCGGTTAAGGACACGGGTGTGGGTATACCCCCAGAGAACCTTGAAAAGATCTTTGGCCGCTTCTGGCAGGTGGATACCTCCTCGACCCGGAAATTCCAAGGCACGGGCATCGGCCTGGCGCTGGTCCGCGCCGTCGCAGAATCGCTGGGCGGCACGGTTGGGGTCACGAGCCAGATCGGGGGCGGCACGAATTTCACCATCACCTTCCCTATTGAATCCACAACCATGGAAGAGCGAGCCGATGAGGGGCCGGAGACCGGGCGGGGAATCGTCGCAATCCATCGCAAGGCGGCCATGGCCTTACCTTTGAAATCTGGAGCAAAGCCAAAGCTCCAGGAGTCCGCGGGATTCCATGCCAGCCCTCATATTGGGACTCGGGAAAGCGACGCCAAACCCCTAGTGCTGATCGCTGACGATGAGCCTGATATTCGGCGTTTCCTTATCATGCAACTCGACAATGTTGAGGTGCTGGAGGCCTCCGATGGCGCCGAGGCCTTGGAACTCGCCAAGCTCCACCACCCCCAAATCGCCTTGCTAGATCACATGATGCCAGAGCTCGACGGGGTCGAGGTATGCCGGCGTATCCGCGCAAACCACGCCACCCGCGACACCTCGGTCATCATTCTGACGGCAAGGGCCGATGAAAAGACTAAGCTCGATGCCCTCCAAGCGGGAGCAAGCGATTTCCTCACCAAGCCCTTCTCCACTGCGGAACTCGGTCTGAGGCTCAACCACCAGATCCAGATGGGACGCTTCCGCAGAGAAATGGCGGACATGAACAGGGATCTCAACATCGCGCTTGAGAAGATCAAGGAGAACGAGGTGCTGATGCTCCGCAACGAGAAGCTCTCGGCATTGGGCCGCATGAGCGCGGGGATCATCCACGAGATCAACAATCCGCTCAACTACGCCACTGCGGGGCTTCATGCACTCGGCACATTCGCCCCGCTTCTCCCCGCAAAGGAACATCACGATTTCGAGGACACCCTCAAGGACATCCGCGAAGGGATAGGGAGGGTCTCACAGATCGTGATCGACCTCCGCCAGTTCACCTACGAAGGAAAGGCAGAATCCCTGGTGGATCCGATCGCGCCCGAAGACATTATCCGGCGAGCCATCCGCATGATCAACCACCAGCTCGGGCAGGAGCTCCGGATCGAACTGATCTCCGTGAATCCCCCCCAGATTATCGGAAACGCTAACCAGCTTGTGCAGGTGTTCATCAACCTTTTGCAAAACAGCATCGATGCCATCCGCGAGCGGAAGTCGGGAGATGCGGAACTTGAAGGCCTCATCGGTATCACTATTTCCGACGAAAATGGAAATGCCATGATCTCAGTGCGGGACAACGGGATAGGCATCCCCCCCGAAGATGTGAACAGGATTTTCGACCCATTTTTCACCTCCAAGCAAGTCGGCAGCGGGATGGGCTTAGGTCTCTCGATCACCCACCAGATCCTCCGGAACCACCGCGCCACGGTCAGGGTGGACAGCCGCCCCCGCGAATTCACCGAGATCCATCTCCTGTTTCCGAGCGCACGCCAATTCTTGGAATCGAAGCAAGAGGGCGATAACCAGGAACAACAACTCTCTCCGACCCCCTAATCTAACAATCTATAAACCATGAGATCAGAAAAAGACAGCTACGACTACAAACGGTACGCCATTCTCTTCGTCGATGACGAGGCCACATCGAGAAAGTATTTTCAGCGCCTCTTCGGGGCGCATTTCTGGATCCTTGAGGCCGAGGACGGAGCAGACGCGCTCAAGGTTTTCCAAGAGAACGCCAATGACATTGCGGTCATCGTCACCGACCAGCGCATGCCGAACGAAACCGGTGTTGGCTTCCTCTCCAAGATCGCCTCGGACTACCCCGATGTGATCAAGATCCTCTCGACCGCATATGCGGACCTCGAGGCGGCCATCGGATCTGTCAACAGAGCAGGCATTTTCCGCTACGTCACCAAGCCGTGGGATATCCCGGAATTGGAGATCACGCTTCGCCGAGCCATGGAATTCCACCTCCTGAAACGCGAACGTGACACGCTCCTGTTAGCCAAGATTTTGGCGGTCGGAAATGTCCTGCTCGCCAACCGCCTTGCCGCCTTCGCCTTTGTTCCCGTTTGCGGAGCCATCTCCTGCTCTCACGCGGCCGAGGCGATCGCCTCGTTCATCCGCCTAGCCATCTCCTCACGGGATTTCTCAGTGAATCCCAAAAGTCTGGTTTCGACCCCAGATCTCGCAAAGCTCCATGCGCGGCAGATCGAGCTGGCGTGCCTGTTGGAATCCAAACTGCCCTTGGCATTGGCAGAGGTCGATATCGCATCCAGGGTGACGGCGATGGCCAAGGCAATGGAAGCGGCCGGAGCCCGATCGGTCTCCGTCAATACGCAGACTTGGGAAATACGTTCGGATTCGGATCCCATGCCTCAGCTTCTGGAAGCGATACTCGGACACGAGAGCGATTCCAATAAATCGATACATGCGGTGGCAGTGCTCGCTTCCTTGATGGCGATCTACGATAGCGGTTACAAAGTGACCCGCAAACGCTGCTCCACACTCCATTTTGAAATTTGCCCAAGGCAGGAAAACGAGAAGGAAGAGACCAAATCGCCCGGATACCTGGCCGCCAAGTGGTTGATGGAAGATGAACTCCTCGTTTCCGCCGCACTGGGAATCCTTTAAAATTCGAGCCGATTCCATTCTAGCCACATCCGAAAGTGCTCACCCAATTCCAGTTGAATCGCCGAATGGTTTCCGGAAAAGATCGGATGTATTCGCTAATGGGCGCGATACTTGCTTTTTTGATCGTGGTTTTGGCGGTCGATCAGGATCTACCCGAGTGGCTGCGCTGGGTATCTTTGGGCCTTGCGTTGGCGATACTCATGATAATGGTTAGCGCCATCGGATTCTCGCGCGCTGAACTGGTGGGGAGTCGGGACAAGCGAGGCCGCATCTCAGGGATATTGGGCGTCAGCACCGATGTCACCGCAGTGCAGAAAGAAACGCGAGAGGTAGTGTTGGGGCCTGAGCAGCGCATGCAGGAGATCGTGGATAACAACCCGCAGCCAATGTATGCGAAATCCGTCAACGGGCAGTTCCTCGTAGTCAACCGCCGTTACGAGGAGCTTTTCAGATTCGTATCGGAGGATTTGGTAGGGAGAAGCCACTTCAAGGTGATCGGCGGCGAACAAACCGTCGGACCTCTGCGGGAGAAAGAAAAGTTGGTGCTTGAGCGCGGCACGCCGATCCAGTTCTACGAAAGCGTGAACTTTCCGGACGGGGAGCATTTCTATGTTTCGATGAGATTTCCCATGCGCGACCCGGAGGGTGAGATCTTTGCGGTGGGGGGCATTTTCACCGACATCACAGAGCGGAAGAAGGCAGAGCAGGGAATGCAGAACCTGAACATCGAGCTGATGGAGGCATACGACAACCTGACAAAAGCCCACGAACAGCTTATCCACGCGGAAAAGATGGAGTCGGTGGGGCGGCTCGCCGCCGGCGTTGCGCACGAAGTGAACAATCCCTTGGCGATGATCAGCATGGGTCTGGAGCTTCTCGCCCGCCGACTGCCGGAAGACGATGAACAAGGCAAAGAAACGATCGCGCGGATGAAGAGGGGAATAGACCGTGCGAAAAAGATTGTCCGCGGTCTCGTTGACTATTCCTCGAACCGTCGCCTTGAATGCTTGCCGATTGCAACTGACAGCCTCGTTGGCGAAGCCCTTGAGCTTGTCGAATACCAGTTCAAAAAGGCTGGAATTAAGATCGATTTCGTGCCCGACCCTACGCTGCCTCGTGTTGACGTAGATCAGACCATGGTTGAGCAGGTTTTGGTGAACCTTTTCTTCAATGCAATGCACGCCATGGAAAAGGGAGGGACACTTAAAATCCGCACCGAAATGCTCAGTATCGGGAATGTTCCTTTTGATAAGGGCTCACGTCTGCGGGAGCGCCTTTACGAGGGTGACAAGGTTGTGAAAATCACCGTGGAGGACACGGGCAGCGGTATTCCGGACGATGTTATGGGAAAGCTCTTTGAACCCTTTTTCACAACCAAGGCGACAGGAAAAGGAACCGGCTTGGGTCTTACGGTAGCTCGCAAAATTGCGGAGCTTCACGGGGGTAATCTCGTGCTTGCGAACCGGAAGGACGGGAACGGCTCGATCGCGACTTTGACGCTCAAGGTGGCTGAAAACTGAGTTTCGTCCTTGACCACTCCATGCAGACTATCATTTATAGCTGTGTGAATGAGAAATTGAAAGTTCTGCTCATTGATGACGAGGTCGATTTCACCGAGCTCCTTGCCGCCAATCTCATGGATTCAGGGTTTGAGGTCAGGCAGGTCAACGATCCCGCGAAAACGGTCGCGGTAGCGCGTGGCTTCAGGCCGGATGTCTGCTTGATCGATCTGGTGATGCCGGACATGGATGGCGGGGATGTGATCACCGCACTGAAAAAGGACTCCGCCCTCTCAAAGACTCCGATCCTCATGCTAACCGCCTTGATTGAGGAAAATCCGGACTCTCCCGGCGAGATCCAGATGAGGGGTGGGCTGCCGTTCCTCAGCAAGACTTCGGATCTTCAAACGATCATCAAAGGCATCAAGACCCAGAATAGTTACAAGACGCGGTGTGCATGCCACCGGATTTTCCTGTCATAGTCAAACGAGCTTCTTTTTGTGAGAACCTCCGCTGATAGATCCTGATTATTCTCCGTAGGCTTCAACATCACTGCTATTTTTCTAACAATGCTGCTTCCTGATTTCCCCGGAAATGTCCCAGCGATGAGTGATCCTCTAACTAATCATTGGACACAAAGTTTGTGAATCCAAAGCATGCAATTTGCATTACGAAGCGCAACGTAGGCTGTAAATTGCATGCTTGTCTGCACCCCACCTAACTGTACAGATCGAGATTTTTAAAGGGTTAGAGAGGCTGCCTGGAGATGGCAGGTGGATTGCTGGAGAAATTCCACGGAAATTCATTCCGACTTTATTATGAAAACCATTAAAAACAGCATACTGCTTAGCGCAGCGATTGGAGCCGGGCTTAGCCTCACCTCATGTGTCGTTCCTTACGACGACGGAGGCTACGCCAGTACATCCGTCACCACCTATCGTCCCGGATACACCGTCACGTCACTCCCGAGTGGTTACCGGTCGGAAATGATATCTGGCACAAACTACTATTATTACAACGGTGCGTACTACCAGCGTCGCAATAACAGCTATGTAGTGGTGGAGGCTCCACGTAGTAGCCGTTATTATAACGAATACACAACTTACCGCGGACGAACCTATCACAATCACCCAGATGGCAGTTCCCACGTCATCAGAGAACTTCCACGTGGCTACACAACCGTGCACTACGGAGGAACACCATACTACCAATATCAGGACCGCTATTACCGCCGTGAAGGTGCCGGTTATGTTGTGGTCGCGAGACCGTTCTAACCGAAATGCGTGGATACTCAGGTAACGGCTTAACTTAAAGCTACATCCATGCATATCACCTTCGCGGTGAAATGCTCTCGACGTATCCAATCGCTTCGGTTCCATTAAATGCCAACGCGGTTTCCAAGCCTTCAAATCCAAAAAAGAGATGAAGAACTTGGATCCGCTGTTTGGTGAATTGATTGTTTTATCTATAGTTACTACCCCTACACGCACTAGTCCGCAAAAGTTTAGTTTCCTCACCCTATGAAAAAAGTTTCAGCTTCCACCGTAGCTCCCCCAATTGATGGCGCAACCTCCCGAGCGATGGCGCGAAAAAAGCCCGGCGACGTGACAGACATGAAAATCCTGCTCGCCGCTCTAACAGCTTTCAAGAGGGGTGATTTCACGGTCCGCCTTCCTCACGATTGGACGGGAGTAGCTGGAAAAGTTGCAGACACGTTCAACGAAGTGATCAGTCGCAATGAGGATTTGGCAACAGAGCTTGCGCGTATCGGTGAGGTAGTCGGGGTGGAAGGTCGCATCGGTCAGAGGGCATCATTGGGCGAAGTTCAGGGTGCATGGCGTGGAGCGATCGGATCTGTGAACAATTTGGTGGCAAACTTGGTCCAGCCTACCAGCGAGATGGCACGGGTGATCGGCGCGGTGGCCAAAGGCGACCTCTCGCAAACCATTTCAGTCGAAATCGACGGGCGCCCACTGAAGGGTGAGTTCCTGCGTACGGCGCGTACGGTAAACACGATGGTCGAGCAGTTGGGTGGATTCGCATCGGAAGTAACCCGGGTGGCTCGAGAGGTGGGCACCGAAGGAAAACTGGGAGGCCAGGCGCAAGTGAAAGGCGTTGCGGGTACTTGGAAAGATCTAACGGACAACGTGAACCTGATGGCAGGTAACCTTACGGCTCAGGTTCGTAACATCGCTACGGTGACCACCGCGGTTGCCAACGGCGACCTAACCAAAAAGATCACGGTGGATGTTAAAGGCGAGTTCCTCGAACTGAAGGATACGGTTAACACCATGGTGGGTCAGCTTCGCTCGTTCGCATCGGAAGTTACCCGGGTGGCTCGTGAGGTAGGAACCGAAGGGGCGCTTGGTGGTCAGGCGCGGGTGGAAGGGGTTTCGGGAACTTGGAAAGACCTCACCGATTCGGTGAATTCGATGGCGGGTAACTTGACGTCTCAGGTGCGGAACATCGCGGCGGTTACGACGGCGGTTGCCAACGGCGATCTTTCGAAAAAAATCACGGTGGATGTTAAAGGCGAGATTTTGGAATTGAAAAACACCATCAACACCATGGTGGATCAGCTCGGATCTTTCGCATCCGAGGTAACCCGGGTGGCCCGAGAGGTGGGAACCGAAGGAAAACTCGGTGGACAGGCAAAAGTTTCAGGGGTTGCAGGAACCTGGAAAGACCTCACCGATTCGGTGAACTCCATGGCGGGTAACCTCACCGCACAGGTCCGTAACATTGCCAACGTGACCACGGCTGTTGCCAACGGTGACCTTTCGAAAAAGATCACCGTGGACGTTAAAGGAGAGATTCTCGAACTCAAAGTCACCATCAACACCATGGTTGATCAGCTCCGGTCATTCGCATCGGAAGTAACGCGGGTGGCGCGCGAGGTGGGAACGGAAGGAAAACTCGGCGGTCAGGCAGAGGTGTCCGGTGTGGCCGGAACCTGGAAGGATCTTACCGATAACGTAAACATGATGGCGGGAAATCTAACCGACCAGGTGCGGAACATCGCCGACGTTACGACAGCCATTGCCAAAGGCGACCTCTCGAAAAAAATTACGGTGGACGTCAAAGGCGAGATCCTTCAGATGAAAAACACCATCAACACCATGGTCGATCAGCTCTCATCGTTTGCGGACGAGGTGACGCGGGTGGCACGGGAAGTAGGATCCGAAGGTAAACTCGGAGGCCAGGCCGACGTGCGTGGGGTTGCAGGAACCTGGAAAGACCTGACCGATTCCGTGAACTTCATGGGTGGAAACCTAACAGCACAGGTGCGGAACATTGCGGAAGTGACCACGGCGGTTGCCCGTGGCGATCTCTCTAAAAAGATCACCGTGGACGTTAAAGGCGAGATCCAGGAGTTGAAAAACACCATCAACACCATGGTTGATCAGCTTGGATCCTTTGCCTCCGAGGTGACGCGGGTGGCCCGAGAGGTGGGCACCGAAGGAAAACTCGGCGGTCAGGCCGAAGTGTCCGGTGTGGCGGGAACTTGGAAAGACCTTACCGACTCGGTGAATTCCATGGCAGGTAACCTAACCGACCAGGTGCGTAACATTGCTGACGTTACGACTGCCGTTGCCAACGGTGACCTTTCCAAAAAAATCACCGTTGCCGTCCGCGGAGAGATTCTCCAGCTGAAGGACACGGTCAACACCATGGTGGATCAGCTCAACTCCTTCGCCTCCGAGGTGACGCGGGTGGCGCGGGAGGTGGGAACGGAAGGAAAGCTCGGCGGACAGGCGGAAGTGCGAGGCGTGGCGGGAACGTGGAAAGACCTAACAGATTCCGTGAACTCCATGGCGGGTAACCTTACCAACCAGGTGCGTAACATCGCCGATGTTACGACCGCGGTAGCCAGAGGCGACCTTTCCAAGAAAATCACGGTGGATGTAAAAGGCGAGATTCTCGAGCTCAAGAACACCATCAACACCATGGTGGATCAGCTCGGTTCGTTCGCTGCGGAGGTTACCCGGGTGGCCCGAGAGGTGGGCACGGAAGGAAACCTCGGTGGTCAGGCGGACGTGAAAGGTGTTGCGGGAACGTGGAAAGATCTAACCGATTCGGTGAATTCCATGGCGGGCAACCTTACCGACCAGGTGCGAAACATCGCGGATGTTACCAAGGCGGTTGCGACCGGTAATTTGTCGAAAAAGATTACGGTTGATGTTCGCGGAGAAATCCTCGAACTGAAGGACACCATCAATACCATGGTGGATCAGTTGCGTTCCTTTGCGTCGGAAGTTACGCGGGTGGCCCGCGAGGTGGGCTCCGAGGGAGCTCTGGGCGGCCAGGCGCGAGTGGAAGGGGTTTCCGGAACGTGGAAGGATCTAACGGATTCTGTAAACTTCATGGCTTCCAACTTGACGACCCAAGTGCGGAACATCGCCGCCGTTACCACTGCGGTGGCAAACGGTGACCTTTCTAAGAAAATCACCGTGGATGTTAAAGGTGAGATTCTCGAGCTGAAAGATACGGTTAATACCATGGTGGATCAGTTGAACTCCTTCGCATCCGAGGTTACGCGGGTGGCTCGCGAGGTGGGCACCGAAGGTAAGCTCGGTGGACAGGCGGAAGTGAAAGGCGTTGCGGGAACGTGGAAGGATCTCACCGACTCGGTGAACTCCATGGCGGGCAACCTTACGAACCAGGTGCGAAGCGTTGCGCAGGTTGTGACGGCGGTCGCCAAAGGCGAGTTGAACCAAAAACTGATGGTGGAAGCGAAAGGCGAAATGGCCGAACTGGCGGATACGATCAACAGTATGACCAGCACACTCGCTACCTTCGCCGAGCAGGTAACCAGCGTGGCGCGCGAGGTGGGTGTGGAAGGAAAACTTGGAGGTCAGGCCCACGTGCCGGGTGCTTCAGGCACTTGGCTCGACCTTACGGACAACGTGAACCAGCTAGCTGCTAATCTAACAACCCAGCTTCGCGCTATTGCGGACGTGGCGACTGCGGTGACGAAAGGAGATCTCTCTCAGAGTATTCAGGTGTCCGCCCGCGGCGAGGTTGCATTCGTTAAGGATAATATCAACGAGATGATCCGAAATTTGAAGGATACGACTTCCCGTAACCAAGAGCAGGACTGGCTGAAAACCAACCTCGCTAAATTCACCCGGATGCTTCAAGGGCAGAAGGATTTTCTCACAGTGGGTCGTCTGATTCTATCAGAGCTCGCGCCCGTGGTTTCTGCTCAGCACGGCATTTTCTACATCATGGACAATGACGCACCCGAGCCGGAACTCCAGTTGCTCGCGAGCTACGCATTCAGCGAGCGCAAGAGCGTCAACAACCGGTATCAGCTTGGCGAAGGTCTCGTAGGGCAGGCGGCGCTTGAGAAGCAACCGATTCTACTGACGAATGTTCCGGGCGATTACATCAACATTAGCTCCGGACTCGGACAGGCTCCGCCGATGAACATTATGGTTCTTCCCATCGTTTTCGAAGGCAAAGTCAAGGCGGTCATCGAACTCGCTTCGTTCGAGCGATTCAGCCCCACGCACGAGATTTTCCTCAACCAGTTAGCGGAAAGTATTGGCATCGTGCTCAACACCATCAAAGCCAGTACTCTAACCGAGGATCTGCTCAAACAATCCCAGTCCCTCGCAGGAGAGTTGCAAAGCCGCCAAGAGGAACTCGAAAAAACCAACGAAGAACTCCAAGAAAAAGCCGGCCAGCTCGCAGAACAGAATGCTGAAGTGGAACGCAAGAACCGTGAGGTCGAACAAGCGCGGATGGCGCTGGAAGGGAAAGCCAAACAGCTTTCGCTCACCTCCCGTTACAAGTCTGAGTTCCTTGCGAACATGTCGCACGAATTGCGGACGCCTCTTAACAGCCTGCTGATCCTCGCGGATCAACTGGGTTGCAACTACGATGGCAACCTCACGCCCAAGCAGGTCGAGTTCGCTCGTACGATTCTCGGATCAGGTCGCGATCTGTTGCGTCTGATCAACGATATTCTCGATCTATCGAAAATCGAATCTGGAAACTTCACCGTTTCGGTGGGTCAAGTCCGGCTTAAAGACCTGTTTGATAACCTGGATCGGACCTTCCGCCACGTTGCTCAGGAGAAGGGTCTGAACTTTGTCTTTGAACTGGATGAAGATCTGCCGGAAGTCATTCATACCGACGAGCAGCGCCTGGATCAGGTTCTTAAAAACCTTGTCTCGAACGCGCTGAAATTCACCGCAAAGGGGCATGTCATTTTCAGGGTTGAAAACGCAAAACCAAATGGAAGGCACGACGGGTTTGTTTTGGAGGGTGCATCCGAAGTCCTTGCCTTTACGGTCACGGATTCCGGTATCGGAATTTCGGAAGACAAGCACATGGTCATCTTCGAAGCTTTCCAACAAGCCGACGGCAGCACCAGCCGCCGTTACGGCGGAACAGGCCTCGGCCTTGCTATCAGCCGCGAGCTTGCGCGACTTCTGGGCGGAGAAATCCGTGTCGAAAGTCATGAAGGAAAAGGAAGTTCGTTCACCTTGCTTCTGCCTCGATATCCTGCAAAAGCGTTTCTGGAAAACACGGATGGATACAAATCATCCGCGGTCATTACGGAAGGCGAGGACAGCGCTGACCTGGTAGCAGGAGAGATCCCTTTCCACGACGACCGGGCGAATATTTCTAGCCAGGACAAAGTGATTTTAATCGTCGAGGATGATCCTGATTTTGCACAATTCCTGTTAGATAATACCCGGGTTCAGGGAATGAAAGGGATCGTTACCTCCAGGGGACATAAGGCGCTCGACTTCGCCCGCGCATATAAGCCGATCGGCATCACTTTGGACATCACTCTTCCAGACATCGACGGCTGGAATTTGCTGAGCCGCCTGAAAGCGGATCTTTCAACCAGGCATATCCCAGTCGTGGTGATTTCAGCGGATTCTGAGCCTGAAAATGCGCTCAAGCAGGGCGCGATCGGCTTCCACATGAAACCCTTGGAAACCTCCCACGTTACGGCGTTGCTTGAGCGGTTCCGGGAGAGGAGTGTCTCCCCAGCGGGCAACCTACTGGTGGTGGAGGACAATGAAGAGCAACGTGAATTCATCAAGGAATTGATCGGAAATAAAACCGCCCACCTCGTGCTTGCCGAGGACGCAGCCCAAGCTTTGGAAATCCTGGAGTCTGAAGTGATCGATTGCGCTGTGGTAGATCTCGTCCTGCCGGATACATCTGGCTTTCAACTCATCGAAACGATGAGGAGTAAATATCCTTACCTTCCCATTGTGGTTTACACCGCCAAGGATCTGAGTAGCGCAGAGGAGAAAGAACTCAATTATCTTGCGCAGACGGTGATTCTTAAAGACGTGCGCAGCCCGGAGCGACTCTATGATCAAACGGCGCTCTGGCTCCACCGCGAGGTGGCCGCTCTTCCTGCTCACGGTAGAGAAATCATCCAACGACTCAACGATCCCAACGCCTTGTTGGCGGGTAAGAAAGTTCTGATCGTAGATGACGACATTCGTAACATTTTCGCCATGACCAGTCTCTTGGAACGCTACAAGATGGTGATTATGTCCGCAGAGCGGGGCGAAACGGCATTGGAGATGATCCAAGAATCCAATGACATCGATATGGTTCTGATGGACATCATGATGCCTGAGATGGATGGCTACGAAATCATGGAAACCATTCGGAATCGTTATGGGTTCAAAGAACTCCCGATCATCGCGCTGACGGCTAAGGCCATGAAGGGCGATCGCGAAAAATGCATTGCAGCCGGCGCTTCTGACTACATTTCGAAACCGGTCGATACGGATCGTTTGCTGTTGTTACTGCGCACTTGGCTTTACCGTTAAGATTCACATGGAATCACAACTACCGAAAAACCAAGTGGATACCTCCAAGGGAAAGACGAGCATTCTCATTGTGGATGACCGGCTGGACAAACTGTTGGCCATGCGGACGGTATTGGAAGGACTTGATCAGGATTTGGTTTGCGTGCGCTCGGGGAATGAGGCACTTCGGGAACTTTTGAAACAGGACTTCGCGGTGATTCTTCTGGACGTAAATATGCCTGAAATGGACGGCTTCGAGACGGCGACGTTAATCCGCAAGCGGCAACGATCAGAAACCACTCCTATCATTTTCGTCAGCGCGGTTAACGATGCGGAAACTCATGTTTCTCTGGGGTACTCATTGGGAGCGGTGGATTATATTCTAACTCCTATCGTTCCTGAAATTCTGAGAGCGAAAGTTGCGGTGTTCGTCGATCTCTTTCGAAAAACAGAAAAGGTGAAACGCCAAGCACAGGAAAACGCGCGCCTGATTCAAGAGCAGGCCGCGCGTGTGGAAGCGGAGGCGGCCCGAGAGCGACTTGCCTTCCTCGCTGAGGCAGGGAGCGAGTTGGCGGGATCTTTGGACTATGAGCAGATCTTTGAGAGCCTCAATCGGCTAATCGTTCCCAATTTTGCAGATTATTGTTTCATCGACCAGGTGGATGAAATTGGTCGTCTGCGGCGGGTGGCCGATAGCCGGAAAGCTGGTATGGTCGGGCATCTTAGAGCCAATGCCAATTGCGACGCATCCGATATACCGAGCCTTGTTTCTGAGAGAGTTCTCGCATCAAAAAAGCCTGAGCTACGAAATCAGTCCTATGTTCCCTTAATCGGCGAAGGATCCGGCCCGGAGAGCTCCGAACATCAGGGTTTCGGAGAAGAATTTCACTATCTGGCGATTCCCCTTTCGACCCGCGGTTCCGTCATAGGTGTAGTGTTCATGGTTCGCACGGATAAGCACCACCCCTTCAGCGCTGCTCAGTTATCTCTTGCTGAAGAGCTTGCTTTGCGGGTCGCACTCGCTCTGGAAAATGCATCTCTCTATTCCGCTGCTCATCGCGCCCGAGAAGAGGCGGAAGCAGCGAATAAAGCGAAAGACCGTTTTCTAGCCGTTCTCAGCCATGAGTTGAGAACTCCACTCACCCCGGTGATCACATCCATTGTCAATCTTGAAGGGGATGAAAATCTTTCTGAGGAAACTCGGCAGACTCTTCTGGTGATGCGTCGTAATGTGGAACTTGAAGCGAGACTCATCGACGACCTGCTTGATCTAACACGTGTCGGTTCCGGAAAAGTCAGTCTCAGTTGGGAAACGGTGAATGTCCACTGCCTGCTCAAAAACGCGTTAGAGATTTGCCGCCCGGACATTGAAGCGAAGGAGCTCAGTTTGGTAACGGAATTCGACCAGAATGAAATTTTTGTTGCAGGTGACCCGGCCCGATTGCAGCAGATGTTTTGGAACATCATCCGTAACGCCACAAAATTCACCAGTGAGGGAACGATTCAAGTTTCCACTTCCAGTAAGGACAAAATGTTTCAGGTTGAGGTGAGTGATACGGGAATGGGCATCGAGCCTGAACTCCTGGATCGGATTTTCCTGCCATTTGAGCAGAGCGAGAGCGGTCTCTTTGGCGGATTGGGACTAGGTCTTACCATCACAAAAGCGCTGGTTGATCTGCACAATGGACATATCCATGTAAAGAGTAACGGCAAGGATCAAGGCGCCACCTTCATTCTCCAATTTCCAATCGCTGATGCTCCCGCCGCATCGCTTCTAACAAGTCAGGCAACTCCCGCTACGGATGAGATGTTGCCTTTGCGAATTTTGATCGTGGAGGACCACGCCGATACCAATGAAGCCCTCCAACTGTTGTTGACCATGCGGGGTTACCATGTGCTATCCGCATTGAATGTGAAGTCAGCACTCGCATTGGCGGAGACAAACGTAATCGATGTGCTTATCAGTGATCTCGGCTTGCCGGATGGAAACGCAGGCCAAACCATGGAGCTGGTTGAGTCTCTCTATGGCGCTACCGGTATCGCGCTCAGCGGATATGGGATGGAGGAGGATAAGGAGCGGAGCCGGAAATTTGGATTTAGCCACCATCTCGTGAAACCCGTCGAGGTCACGCGGCTCGACTCCATTCTGAGCGATCTAAGCCACCGGGCCGGGAGTATGAGATCGCTCGCGGAAAGCGAGCTGACTTCTCCAGTCCAATAAGAGAATGCTCTCACGATGGCGGTCCCATCCCAATGGCCAGTTTTGCATAATCGTTAAGTTGATCTCCCATTTCCTTAGCCGCTCCACAAATCGAGGTGATCATTTTGGCTTGGTTGGTATTGAGTGGTCCGAACTGTTGCTCGGACAGCAAACAAGAGAGCATGGTTACAGTGCTCAACGGAGTTCGGAGATCATGCACTGCGGTGAAAATGGAGTGTTGGGTATCGCTGGCAAGTTGTGTAAGATACGCATTCTTTATTTTGAGAGCCTCCGCAGCCGATCTCAGCTCCATGACCTCCATCACCATCGCAGCGAGATTCTTGAGAATGTCTGTTTCTGCATGAGTCATTTGGCGCGGTTTGTCATTCATCACACACAAGGTTCCCAGTTGATGACCGTCTGGCGTGACCAACGGCACCGCAGCATGGAAACGCAATCCAAACTCTCCCATGACCAGGGGATGTGAGCGGGTGCGGGAATCTTCACGAGTATCTTCTATAACATATTCCGATGCTGCGGGAATAGCGGTCGGAAACAGACCCTCATCGAGCTCCATTTCGACCATATTGATTCCATGGCTTGATTTGATCCAAACGCGATTGGCATCCGTGAAGGTGATCATCGCCACGGTTATTTGCAGAAGATTGGAAGCGAGCGCAGTGATACGGTCGAAAGCCGCTTCGGGCGGTGTGTCGAGAATTCCATAGCGCATGAGCGCATTCATTCGATTTGCTTCCATGATTTAATTATTCCCGAGGCTTAGGAGGTCGGAGACGGTTTCAACATAGCCATGTGTCTTTTTTTTGCGGAATAAATCCCGTCTAGGCAGCTTGACGATGAATGCCGTTTCCCTGTCATCCGAACTCACTTCAATGACACCGCCGTGAGCTTTCACGACCTCGCGGGCAATGTACAAGCCGAGCCCGAAGCCTCCCAATTCGCGTGACAGCCCGTTGCACAAAGAGCGACGCCTAGGATCGAACATCACCGTCTGCAATTCTCGGGGAATTGCTGGGCCTTGATTGCACACCCTAAGCAGCATGGAATTTCCATCTGCTTTGATGAAAAGTTGGATCGGAGTTTGCGCTGCGCCATGCTGCACCGCATTGCCGACTAGGTTCGAAATGAGCTGCCGGAGTCGCGGACGATCCCACTCGCCGTTCCCGTCTCCACTGCATTCGAGTTCGAACACTCGTGAAGGGTGCACCGCTCGGATTTCCTCAATCACCTCACGGCATAACTCTTCGAGATTCATCGATTGTCGCGTGACATGCATCTTGGATCCTAAATGAGACCCAGCGAAATCCAGCAGATCTCCCACCAGTTGCGTCATCTCCCGCGCCGCAACCACGATCAGTGAGACCATTTGCTTAGAAGGTTCGTTCAAATCTTTATTTTCCTCTAACAATCCCGCCATCATGGATACGGTGGAGAGGGGGGATCTCAGGTCGTGACCCAAAATACCCAATAACAGCTCGCGGGAATGCTCGACGGATTCCGAATAACTCAGGATAGATTCGGCAAGCAATTGATCCACGCATTCGTTGAACCTCGTGATATCTTGAAGTTGTGTCGCGTGCATTTCAGGAACCGTTTGGCTCCACAAGTGAAGCACGCTTGAGCGCAACGCCCGATACTCCGCCACCAATGCGCGAATATCGAAACCCGACTCCAACCGGCACACCGCATGTCTTGCAGAAGTTCTATCGATTTCTTCACTTGCCGACGATGGAGTGGCTTTGCCGACCGATTTGTCATGCCGTTCGACTTCGGATTGGTTGGTCTGCATGTCGTTGATAACGGCAAGTAACATCTCTTCCGCGTGATCGCGCAGCTCTAGGATACTCGGGTTGACTTCCGGCCATATTTCGCGCGCGAAGTTCTCCCACTCCTGGAGGATAGTCTCCATGTTAACCAGGATAAATGAGTGGAGTCTGATAGATGGATCTTGTGTCTGATTCATAGTCGGCTCAGCAGTATACGGGAAGTTAGATAAGGGGGGAATTCCTGCGGAGATTCTTTCGCCAGTAATGTGCGCGCAACGAGGTCTTGTCAAGATCCCGCACCTCAAAGCCGATATCCAGCTTGCGCCTATTAGGACGCTCAATATCCTGATAACGACGCATGATATTCATGCGGGTTGCTCCTGTCTTATCATTCTTTATTCGTATTAACATAATGGACTCAACTGTATAGTCGTACGCTGCACTCGATGATCCCTGCGGCGATGGCATGGCGGGTGAGCCCGGCGGTGTCATGGATATCGAGCTTATCCATAAGATGCCCACGATGTTTCTCCACGGTCTTGATGCTGATGGAAAGTTCCGCGGCAATTTCCTTGTTGGTTCTGCCCTCTGCTACGAGTTGGAGGACTTCCCTCTCACGGGAGGTGAGTGATTGGGACTTTCTTTCCATTTTACCCGATCTACCGAGGGATTTGGGATTCATGCGTATAAAGCGTTTAGCGATTGTGGGGCTGTAATGAACCCCGCCACGGCTTACGTTACGGATAGCCTCACAGAGATCGCGGGAACAATCCTGCTTGAGTAAGAAGCCAACCGCTCCGGCCTCCACCGCGCTTTTAACAGCGGCATCGTCACAGTTGCCGCTTAGGATAATAATGCGAGAAGTGGGCATCTCTTTGACAAGCTGGAGCGTCGCCTCAAGACCGTTGAGTTGCGGCATGGAAATATCCATCAAGATGACGTCCGGCATGAGTTTTGGAACCATGCTGACCACGTCGCGGCCGTTTCGCGCCTCACCGATCACTTCCATATCCGGCTCCAGTTTAAGCATCATCTGGACGCATTCCCTAAACATGGTGTGATCCTCCGCTAGCATAATGGAAATTTTTTTCATATATTCAAATGGTGTTGTATCAGGTTGAGAACGAGGGTTTGGGCAATTTCAAGTTGGGTACATTACGCATACAAGATGCCACTACACGGAGTGACCGCAAAAGCCCGCCCTTTGGGCACTCGCTGACACGAATCCTGGATATTCGCCGTGAAGAAGGTTGCTTTCTGCACGGGTTGTCGTGCAACTATCGCCCTATGACATCACCCCGGGCGATCAAGCTAGGAGAGCAGCAAATTTTAAGTCGAGTTCTCCTTCAGCTAATGGATAGCAATGGAATCCGAAGATGCGCCCCTGGGGCGCGGGATCTAATCATTTGCGCCGGTTCTTATCAAGAATGCCGTAAGCAATCATCACGAAAGCTGCGAGTCGAAGCAAGTAAACCATGGGTAACCATTCGGTAGTAATATCCAAGGCGACGCGCAGGATGCGTTCGACTAGCATCAAGGCGAACGCTCCGGAGAAAAACAGGAAAAGCCGGTCACGTGTTGTCTTCCAAAACCGAAGGAAGAACATCGAAACCAACAGAAAACCCATACAAATTGAACCTGAAAGGAAACTATCTAGCATGTTTTTGAGGATTAATTAGATTCAAAGATCAGGCCATAAAGAAGCACCAATATGCCACAAAGCGTCACGCTACTGCGCAAAGCGAGTAGGCTGGAACCAGGGTAAATTATCAGATCCGCGAACAGCAGCAGATTGGCGATACCCAGGATAAGAAAACAAAGGGCGCTCCACAGCAGCAAACGTGAGTGAGCTTCGCGATACGCCCTCCAGAGCAAAAGAGCACACCCAAGACAGGTGAAAATGCAAAGAGTATAGACAATGGTAGGAATCATAGATCACGTTTGAATTTAAAGGCATTGGCAAATTCTTGCGCTGCGCTGCGGTTTTTTTGGTAAATTGCCTCAATGATTTTGACGGGCCGCTCCCTATATAATCGGCAAACATCGCTGACCGTTCTTTCCTGCTCACCCCTCAGGATGACCCGATATTTGGGTGTAGGATCGGAGCTCTTGTTTAAAAAGCCCGCGGCCGTGAAATTTTCCAGGCGCTGTTCCACGGAAGCCATCGTGCTCATCACGGTTTTATAAACGGATTGCGCCGTCCATTCGACAGACGAGTCACTGACCAGCAACAACAGGATTTCCAGTTGTTCGACGGAAGAAAGATGTTCGGAGATGAACGCACGGACGGGTGCGGGAAGATCCTCGAGTGACATGTTGAATGCTTAGGTGAATGAAAGAAAAGGTATAATTACTCACCATTTAGCTATCGCAAGAGAAAAAGACGACCTTGCCCCGACGGCAAGAACTTGATCGCCGTGACCATCACTAGAAATTCTTGCTTGATGCGTAAATCGGTTTCACCTAACAAATCCCTCGTCACATTCGACCTCAATGTTCGATTTCTTTAGCAAACTTTTCGACACGTCAGACTTCCCCGCCCGTTGGAATTGCGGGAATTGGAACTCATTTGACGGGTGGCTGCACATCCTCTCGGACATAGCCATTTGGGGTGCGTATTTCATGATTCCGTTTGCGCTAGGATACTTCTGGTGGTCGAAACGTGACGAACTCGTGTTTCCTCGTTTGTTGTGGTTGTTCGCAGCATTCATTTTCTTCTGCGGGACGACTCATTTAATCGAAGCGGTGATTTTCTATGAGCCGATCTATCGCATCTCCGGCTTAATGAAATTCATTACTGCAGTGGTTTCTTGGATGACGGTTTTCGCGATCACCCGGATTGGAAGAGCGGCGCTGGAACTTCCGGGGCTAGCTCGCATGAGCAAGGAACTCCAAGAGCAACTTGACCGCGCACGCAACGCGGAGAAGCAGCTCGAGGGCAGCAATCACAAGCTGGTCGAGTACACCGCGCGCGTGACACACGACCTGCGAAATCCCCTGAGCGGCATCCTCTTGCTGGCTGAACTCGCGAGAGAATCCGCCGTTAATGGAGACTCTAATCAGGCCGCGAAGCAGCTTGAATCAATGCTCGGTCCCCTCCGCGAGATGGACAATTCCATGAAGGAGCTCCACCGCCATTCGATGGAGGAAAAGGGCCGGATGACACGAACCCGCATACCACTCGACGAAGTGCTGGAAACTGTGCGCAACAACTTGGCATCTGAGCTCGAGAGGCAGGACATCTCCTTGGTTGTTTTACCGCTTCCGGAAGTGATGGGTAACCGGATACTGCTGCTACACCTCTTTACCAATCTTCTGGATAATGCGATCAAGTACCGTGCCGCCGAGCCTTCGGTGATCACCATCGCGGCACAGCGAGATGAGACGCACGAAATCATCACCGTCACGGACAATGGACGCGGAGTTCCGGAAACAGAACGCGAACAGATCTTCGAACCCGATATTCGTGCTTCAAATGTCCTGGATCAACCTGGAAGCGGTGTGGGCTTGTCCTTTTGTCGCAGCCTCATGGAGAGTCACCATGGCACGATCCGAGTCATGCCCAACGTTGCCCAAGGGACGGTGATCGAGTTATGTTTCCCGCTTGTCGATCCCCGTGGATACGATTCGACCGCAACTGCGAATGTTCCAATACAGGGTTAGGGTCGTGCCATCATTCCTAGATGGTTTGCTTGCTCATAGCCAAAAGCGGTAGCGATTTATGGATGGCCTCATTTAGCAGTGTGGCTTCCGTGCCGTGCACGATTTCTTTCATGGCTTCGAGAATCCGTAGCCAAATAATTCCGCGTTGGCAGAGATCTTTAGAGTGAGCCAGAATTTGGATGGCTTCTTCCGGTTTACCCTCGCGGACCGCCTGTAAAGCAGTTTCTACCGGCTCGGTTGTTGCCTCTTGCTTCGGATTGAGTAAAAATTGCACAGCCTCTCGGATTTCCACCGGCTTAAGCGGCTTGATTAGAAAATCCACCACACCGTTTCGGATCGCCTCTAGCGTAGCCTGAGAGGTGAAGCCCGCACTGCACAGAATGATGGGAATGGAATTTCCCCCAGCTCTCACAGCCTTAACCACTTCGATGCCGTCCATTTCAGGCATGCGGAGATCAAGAATCATCAGGTCGTAGTGACGGTTTGCCAGCATCTCGATGGCTATCCGGCCGTTCTCTGCGGTATCCACAGAAGTCGTCTCACTGGTGAGAGTGTAATTGAATCCAAGCCGCAGGGTCGGCTCATCATCCACGACGAGGATCTGACTTATCCCATGCTGCGTCTCTTGTATGTTTTCAGGCAATGGGCACATCGATATAAAATTCTGTTAGTTTGTCTCTGCGCTCTTGGATGCCGATCCGCCCTTCGTGCGCCCGCATGATTTCACGGGAAATGAACAATCCCAATCCAACGCCCTCGTTTTTATCATCCGACGCACGGTAAAAGCGCTCGAAAACTCTGGTTTTGCTGCCCTCAGGCACCCCGGGTCCTTGGTCAATGAAGGATGCGCGGACATGGTCGGCGTCGGGTTTGCTGAGACATAACGTTACGACGCCACCGTCCGGACTGTGGTTTATGGCGTTGGAAAGAAGGTTATTGATGACTTCATCGAGACGCAGCGAATCCGCAAATACGTCTGGAAAGTAGTCTTCTCCGTGATCGATTACTAAGGTGATACCTCGTTTTGCCGCTTCATCGCTATAAGTGCTAACTGCTAACTCCAAGTTATCCTTTAGCTTGATGGGGACGCAGCTCAGGTGCGTGGCGCCACTTTCTGCGCGAGAAAGTTCCAAGAGGGAGTTTAGGGTCACAAGGAGGCGCTCGGAATCCTCGTTGGCTGCGGCGATCATATTCTTTTGAACTTGATCTAGAGTCTGTCCGCGATCCTCCAGTAGGAGGTGCAGTACCATGCGGATCCCAGTAAGGGGGGTTTTGATCTCATGGCTGACGGTGGCCAAGAGATTGGTTTTCAAGTCATCAAGCCAGCGGAAGCGGCTTACATCATGGAGCAGGATCGCCCATCCAGAGTTTGCTGGGTTTCCTCCTTTGAAACGGAATATCCGAGGCAGGTAGTGGTATTCAACTTCCGTAATTCGGAAAAGCAGAGCATCCTTCGGATCCTCTGGCATACAATTGGTGCCCGTTTTGACGCATTCGTCGAAGATTTGCTGGATTTTCTCTGGGAGACGTTCCATGACGCCAAGCTTCTCAGTAAGTTTCTCGGCCGCAGGATTGATCTGCACGATTTTGGAATTCTCATCCATTATGAAAATGGGAGATGGGATGGCCTCAAGAATTGAGCTCATCACTGTATGCGCACGCGCCAGCTTTTCGTCGCTAACTCCGCGGCGAAACCTCAGATCGGTTACCATATCATTGAAAGCGGAAACTACTGGAGCAAACTCGCTGCTTTGATGAGCGTCGGGATTTGTGTGAACATAGTTCTCCCGGCGGATCTCCTCGATCGCGCGCCGCAGTGAGACCACAGGCACCATAAGGCGTTGCGAAAAGCCGAAGTAAATCAGGACAGCGATCGCATTTCCGAGCAACACCAAGGTCATAATGATAACTGCGTTCCTATCCAAGGACGGCGCTGGCTGCCGCATCATTAGAATAGCAGTGATGCCCACCGTCCATAGCACTGTGACTAGGATAAGGAGGCCATTAAGTAAATTGGGGCGGAACATAGCGGGTAGGGTCAGTCGATAGAGTAGCGCTTTCGTTTTCGGTAAAGGGTTGCCTTGTCGATGCCGAGCACAGCTGCTGCGTCATGAAGGGAGGGCGCCCAACCGAGAACCTTGATCATGTGAGCCTGCTCGATGTCCTCAAGACTGTGCTCTCCGCCAATATCTGGGCTGTGGCCCGATGCATCTCCTAAGACAGGCCGCGCTGAGGGAGCAGGCATATCCTCCGCTTCGATTTTGTTTCCTCGCGCCAAGATAACGGCTCGCTCGATGGCATTTCTTAGTTCCCTCAGGTTGCCGGGCCAGGCGTGGCGCATCAGACTTGTTCGGCCGCTGTCGCTAAACCCTTCAATTTTCCTGCCCAGCTGGTTGCTGAAAAACGTGAAATATTCTTGGGCGAAGAATGCGAGATCGCCTGGACGGTCTCGGAGTGATGGCAAGGTAACGCTGATCACATTGAGCCGATAAAAAAGATCTTCGCGAAAATTGCCGGCTCGGACTTCAGCACCTAAATCGCGGTTGGTCGCGGCGATGATCCTTACGTTTGCCTGCCGCACCTTATTCTCGCCGAGTCGCTCGTATTCCCGCTCCTGTAACAGGCGCAGCAATTTCGGTTGGATCTCCATGGGCAGCTCGCCGATTTCATCAAGAAACAGTGTACCGCCTTCCGCTGCATGAATTTTCCCCCAGGTATCCTTAATGGCGCCGGTAAACGAACCTCTGATGTGGCCGAACAGGGCGCTTTCCAGCAACTCCTTCGTTAGGCTCGGGCAGCTTACCGTAACGAAGGGCTTATTATGCAGATGGCTTCGATCATGCACCTCGCGGGCGATTACGCTCTTGCCAGTGCCGCTCTCTCCGAGAATCAGAACGGAGGCGTTGGTGGCAGCGGCGCGGAACAGCGTATCCAACTCCCTCGTTGTGTTCTCATCCCGCGAGGTAAAGCGAACCGGCGGCGACATGTGCTGCACCTCCGTCTTGAGTTCTCTAACGGTATCCTTCAATTGCACCATCTCCATCTTCGTCTGCTTAGCCTTCTTCGCTTTCACTAAAATCGCACGCAGTTGGTCGAGCGTGAACGGCTTTTCAAGATAATCGAACGCCCCGATCTGAGTGGCTTGCACCGCCGTAGGGATAGACGCGTAGGCAGAGAAAATCACCACCAGAGGCTGCGAGTCCAATTCCATAATTTTGGAGAGAATTTCCAAACCATTCTCCTCGTTAAGACGAAGATCCAAAAACACGAGATCGAAATTCTCCTCTTTAATCCGAGTCAATGCAGTAATTCCGTTGTCAGCGGTTTCTACATAATGCCCCTCCGCTTCCAAAGCGAGTGAGGTGGTAAGGCGTATCGATTTTTCGTCGTCAACAATCAGAATGTCCATGCGGTTTTTATAGGGTGAAGGCTTTCTCTTATCATTCCGTGCGCCATAATCAGCATCTTGGTCTCAACCTCATAGTCTCCCTACCCTCAAGCCGTTCATAGTTCAGAGAAAGAGTCAGTGAATCGTGCATAATGCATTTATATAGACCTGATTCGTGCAGGTTGCAACTTGTCTCTGTGTGGGACGCCCCGGTTTCTGAGATCGATATTTTACACGCCCAACAGCGCGTCAACGGAGTTTTCTCCCAGATCCGCAGGAAAATTGCAGGATGCAACAGTTCACATGGCAAATGACACGATGACGGCTACCGCATCCTAACAAGTAGCTAGAAATTCCTGCTGGCATCCAATCTGCAAGAAGGAAATCAAGCCGGTCTCCCGGCAAACAACCGACAAAATATGAAAACAAAGACCATCATGACCCTGACATTAGCCTCCTCGCTAGGTTTAGCTCTAATTTCCTGTGAATCCCCACAAGAGGATGCGCGTGAAGACGCTCTCGAACAGAAAGCGGATAGCCTGGAAAACGAAGCGGATCGTACCCGCAAAAGCGGCGAGCAAAATGCTGACGCACTGGAACAGAGAGCGGACCGCACCGATAATGCGACGGAAGAAGCATTAGAGGAAGGTGCAGAGAAGACCCGAGAGAACTCTGAGCGCCGTGCAGATCAACTCGAAGAAAAAGCCGACGATACGCGCGATATTAAGTAATCCAATTTAATCGATATTTCTCTTCTTGGCTTAAACCCCTGTGCCCTCCCGCGAGTGCACGGGGGTTTTGCTCGTTTGGTGCGAGCTCACTTTAGGCGGAGCTACTTTAACAAACAGCGATAAAGCCAACGCATCTCCGGCGGATTGTTAGATCGTATAGCTATCGGCGTCGTATAAGGCATTCAGATTGCTCACTAATGCCGGGTCGTAAATGGCGCATTGTCGAGCGCATGCGCGTTTGTGTGCCTCTCTCAATCAGCCGTTGATGATTTCACCGCCATTGGGGTGGAGGGTTTGGCCGGTCATGTAAGAGGATTCCGAGGACGCTAGGAAAACGAAACAACCCGCACATTCCCACGGTTCACCGGCTCGTCCCAGTGGGGTGTCGGATCCGAAGCTTGCAACTTCTTCGGGCGGAAAAGTGGAGGGGATCAGCGGCGTCCAGATCGGCCCCGGAGCGACGGCATTTACGCGTATCCCTTCCTCAGCTAGCTGCTGGGAAAGCGAGCGGGTAAAGGCTACGATCGCACCTTTGGTCGAGGAATAGTCGAGTAAAGACGGGCTACCGCGGTAGGCCGTTACGGATGTCGTGTTAATGATGGAGGCTGCTTCGGATTTCCGAAGATGCGGCAGCGCTGCTTTGCAAAGGAAGAACAGCGAGAAGATATTCGTCCGGAAAGTTGCCACAAGCTGGCTTTCCTCTATTTCCAAAATGGAATCCTGAGGATGCTGTTCCGCAGCATTGTTCACCAGAATGTCGAGCTTGCCATAGCACTCAATGGTCGCCGCTACAGCCTTAGCGCATGCCTCTTCATTACCGACATCGGCACGATGAATCTCACAGCGCCGTCCGATTTCCTTCACTCGCGCAGCACAGTCGAGAGCGTCCTTATCCTCGTCGAGATAAACGATCATCACATCCGCGCCCTCGCGTGCGAAAGCGTAAGCTGTAGCGCGTCCAATTCCCGAGTCGCCACCTGTGATGAGGGCCACACGCCCTTGAAGCCTTCCTCCGGTTTGGAAGTTCGGCTGCTCGTGTATGGCCGCAGGTTGCATTGGATCCTCGTGTCCGGGTTGTTGATCCTGATGTTGCGGAGGACGCTGATCTGCTTCTGACGAAGCTCCTGTTTTGGAAGATTTATTAGCCATATTTGTTTTGGATGCAGCTAATACATCTAGTTTCGTTGAGCTTTCGGAGCTATGGGGAAAAACCCTGAGATTTCGGAGCAACATCTAACAAATCATCCTTGGCTGGCAAATCAAGTAGCCGATGCCATGAAAAAAGAATCCCTTCAAGCGCTCCAGGATTGCTGGGTGCTTGAAGGGATTTTCAACTCATTTGAAGCCACTTCTAACCTATGATGCGGCATTTCTGATGCCGCGGCCAACGGTGCTAATGTCGTTGCCCGCGCCACGCACAGTACCGCAGCTCGAACTGAACAAGGCTAACAATCCTGAGGCGATGATAAGGATGATGGTACGTTTGTGTTTCTGGATCATAATAGTATGGGGTTATAGATTGAAAACTTATGATCGAGCATTTAACGCTTCTGTCAAGAAGCCAGTCACGCCCAGCTGGGTTAGATGGGTTGTTGATTCAGTAGCAAAGTACCCCATTGAGAGCCACGCATTCGTCCTCTACATATACCTAAGAATAATTTTTCTTAGAATTCTAACAATACACCCCCCATGGCTCGATCAATCTGGAAAGGCTCTATCGCGTTCGGTTTAGTGAACATACCGGTGGCGCTGACTAGTGCCGAGTCCAGACCGGATATCCAGCTTCACATGGTGGATAGCCAAAACCATGCGCGCATTCGATACGAACGCGTAAACGCCGACACCGGCGAAGAAGTTCCTTGGGATCGTATGGTCAAAGGATACGAGCACGAAGATGGGAAGTTTGTCCTGTTGACGGAAGAAGATCTGGAGGCGGCGCAACCCAAGCTAACCAAAACCCTGGAAATCGAGTCCTTTGTATCTCTCGACGACATCGATCCGATCCTGTTCGACAAGCCTTATTATCTTGAGCCTGACAAGCGGGGACGCAAGGCATACGCGTTGCTACGTGAAGCACTCCGCCAGACCGGCAAGGCGGGGATCTCCAAGGTGGTTATCCGGACACGGGAATATCTTTCCGCGATGTTTGTCCGCGACGATGTGTTGATTCTCATGCTCCTACGTTTCCCGCAGGAGATACGGAACTCCTCCAAGTTAGAACTTCCGAGTTCTGCTGATGCGGAATTCCAGCAGAAGAAGAACGAAATGGATCTTGCGAAGCGCCTGATTGAAGAGATGACTGAGAAATGGACGCCGGAAGATTATCACGACGAGTATCGTGAAGCCTTGATGGAGTTCATTGAGAAAAAAATCAGCGGAGGTGAAACCGTCGATGATGTGAAAGAAGGAGAAGAGAGTGACGATACCGGCGATAGCAACGTTCTGGATTTGGCCGCGTATCTTCAAAAGAGCATCAAGGGCGAAAGCGCCAGCAAGCCTAACAAAACCAAAAATCCTGTTCAGAAGGTTGTCAAAAAAGCCGCCAAAAAAACGGCTGCTAAGAAAGGAAGGAGGTTGGCGTGAGTTCGGAAATATCACCAGATCAGAGTCAGGATCTTTCAACGAAAGATGAAGTCCGCAAGGCCACACGGACCTATCTTTTGGTAGGGTTGATCCTGTTTTGTGGAACGGGTGTCACGGTCGCCATTGCTACTATACCATGGCTCGACGTTGGCGGACATGGGTTTGATCGCTGGGATGCTATGCTGGGACTCGGTATAGCGTCTATCAAGGCCATACTTGTCGCGACGGTTTTCATGCATTTGAAACATGAGCGGCGTTTGATTTATGCCATCATTACCCTTGCTGGAATGCACTCCATCGGAATGTTTTGGGGTACATACTGGCACTATGCGGATATGACATTGGATTCGTTTTTTTACCACCGTACCGACAGCGACTACACCACATTGGCTGGAGCTCCTGAAGGAATCATTCCCCTTAAAAGCAAAGGACGCGAGTTTGAGATAAATGAAAGCAATTAAAACAGCCCGAAAAAAAACCCCACGAAAGCAGGCTGATAAAAAGCCTGCTGGTTCTGGATCCGTCGACATGCTCCTCGGAAAATATAAGGAGAAACGCAATTTTGAAAAAACACCTGAACCTAGCCCGCAGGTGAGCGATGTGCCCGGCCGCTCGTTTGTGATTCAGGAACACCATGCCCGCGGTCATCATTTTGATTTTCGGTTAGAGATCGATGGCGTGCTCGTGAGCTGGGCGGTTCCCAAGGGTATTCCTCAGGATACCGTGGCCAAGCGGTTGGCGGTACATGTTGAAGATCATCCGTTAGAATATGGCAAATTTGAAGGAACGATTCCCAAGGGAAACTACGGGGCGGGTACAGTAGCAATCTGGGACAAAGGGACATGGGAGCCGATGGAGACGGATTGGCGTAAGGAATTCGCGAAGGGCACTCTGAAATTCCACCTCAAAGGTGAACGGCTCAATGGTCCTTTTCTACTTGTCCGGATGAAAGAGGAGCCTAACTGGATTTTGAAAATGCTGGATCCATCCACTCACCCGCAGCCGTCTTTCCAAGCGGAAAATGAGCAACCAAAGTTTGTATCACCGCAACTCGCACGAGTCGTTTCGACCGTGCCGGCCGGCAAAGACATCATCCATGAGCTGAAATTTGACGGATATCGCCTCATCATCGTCAAGCATAAGGCCGCGCTCACGATTTACACTCGCAATGGCCACGATTGGACAGAGAAGTTCAGAGAGCTCGCCAAACATCTCAAGGAGGTTTCCAAGAAAGATTTTGTTTTAGATGGCGAAGCAGTGGTGTGGGACAAGCAAGGCCGCACCAGTTTCGGCGATCTCCAAGCGGCTCTCAAAGAAGGGACGCAAGAGATCTCGTTCGTGGCCTTCGATCTTCTTCATTTCGACGGGCACAACCTCCGCAGCCTTCCTCTAGCAGAGCGTCAAAAACGTTTGGCTGAGTTAGTGAGAGAGGAAGAAGGTATCGTCCGGCGATCAACTGTTTGGCCAGCGGATATGGGCCCCACACTTTACAAGCAAGCCTGCAAGCTCGGGCTGGAGGGAATGATCAGCAAGAAACTAAGTGGCACTTATCGATCCGGGGATCGGCTTGATTGGACAAAATCCAAGTGTCGACTCAGGCAGGAATTCGTGGTGTGCGGTTACACTCCGCCGAAAAGTTCGCTGCCTGCTTTTTCATCGCTTGTGCTGGGAACATACGAGAATGGGAAATTGATTCCACGCGGGAAAGTGGGCACCGGATTTTCGGAGAAAGATCGAAGGGATTATCTAAAAATGTTCAAAGCGTTGGAAACTAAGAAGCCCAATTTTGAAACGGACGGCGAAGTGGTATGGCTGGAACCAAAGCTGGTGGCTGAGGTTGAGTTTGCGGAAATTACTCGAGATGGGTCCGTGCGTCAGGCTGCGTTTGTGGCGTTGCGGGAGGATAAACCCCCTGAGCAAGTTCGCATGGATGTGGTTCAGACTGCAACCGTCGACGACAAAGGATCCGAGGTAGCAGGGATCACGATCACCCACCCAGATCGCATGGTCTTTCCAGACGACGAAGTATCAAAGCTGGAAGTGGCAAAGTATTACGAAAGGGTGGGGGAGCTAATGCTTCCGTTTGTAGCAAACCGCCCCCTGGCCATCCTGCGAGCGCCGAGTGGAATGAGTGGCGATATGTTTTTTCAGAAGTCATTTACCACCCACGTTCCGGATGGCGTTCATCAGAAAAAGCTAACCGACGGGGAAGAGATATTTTATATAAAAGATGTCAAAGGCCTAGTTTCGCTCGCGCAATTCGGTGCTCTTGAATTTCATCCATGGGGCTCGCCGCTACCCACAGCCGAGAAACCCGATTTTCTAACATGGGATCTGGATCCTGACGATGCCGTGCCATGGAATGAAGTGCTCGGCGCGGCGCTCCTGTTGCGCGACTATTTGGCGGAATACGGCCTGTCTGCAATGGTCAAGACTTCTGGCGGCAAAGGCCTACACATTATGCTTCATTTGAAACGCACTCAAGAATGGGAAGTGATGAAAGCCTTCACAAAAGCAGTCGCCGCTGCCGTAGCGGCAATGAACCCCAAACGCTTTACCATCACGTCCTCGAAATCAAAGCGGGCAGGCAAGATCTACATCGATTGGCTGCGTAACGGCCGTGGTGCCACATGCGTCGCTCCTTGGGGCCTGCGTGCGCGGCCGGGTGCGACTGTCTCCATGCCGCTCGATTGGGATCAGCTCCCCGAGATCGTGGCCGCGGGATTCACTATCCAAGAGCCTCCACTTCGTCCGGCTGAGTGGGTGCAACTCAAGCCCCAAACCATTTCCACCAAGGTGCTCAAAAAATTAGGAGTCCTCTAACTGAGCCTAGTGCGAATGTTTTAATGAACGGGCCAGAAAAATAAAATCATGGGCACGCCTATGATGATTACGATCATTGAGAGAGGCGCACCAAGTCGTGCATAATCGCTGAACCGATATCCGCCCGGTCCCATAACTAGAGTGTTACACTGATGTCCGATGGGAGTGAGAAAATCGCACCCAGCGCCGACAGCAACTGCCATCAGGAAAGCGTCCGGTTTCATGTCTAAATCCGTGGCGAATCTTGCTGCAATTGGAGCCATTACCAAAACAGTGGCCGCATTGTTGAGAAATGGAGTTGCTGCCATTGCCGCCACCAAGATCAGTCCAACTGCAGCCCAAGAGGGCACTCCGGTGGCAACCGATGAGAGCCAGGCGGAAATTAACTGTGTCCCACCCGTATGTTCCAATGCCCCGCTGACGGGGATCAGCGCACCTAACATGACTAGTATAGGCCATTCCACATGCTCATAGGCATCTCTTAGTGGCAGCGCCCCCGTCAGCAGCACCAAGGCGGCAGCACCGAAAAACGCCACAGTTGCAGGCACGATTCCGAAAGCGGCTAAAGCCATTGCTGTCACCAGTATCACGACCGGGATGATTCCACGGCGAACGCTGCCCAGATGGATGGTGCGTTCGGCAAGAGGGAGGCATCCCAAATCAACCAACCGTTCGGGGAGAATCTCCAAGGGGCCTTGAAGCACGACCACATCGCCTACCAGTAATTTGGTGTCACGCAGACCTTCTGTTAGACGATGGCCAGAGCGAGAAATGGCCAGCAGATTGACACCATGACGTTCATGCAATTTCATTTCTCCCGCCGCCTGTGAAATGAGTGGTGAGTTCGCAGTAATCACAGCCTCAATCGCGCCGACGTCTTGGTTGCGGTTTTCAGTAACAGCCGCACGGCCCTGGCCGTCCAAAACCAGCCCGGCTTTTGAGATCACCTGCTCCAGTTGCTCGGGGTCGCTTTTCAGAAGAAGAATATCTCCCTCTTCCAGAATAGAATTTCCGGGAGCCACCCTCGTTCGCTCGCTGCCACGTAAAATGGCGGTTATCCTAACATTTTTTTCATGTGCCAGAATAAATTCGGCCGCTGTCATGCCGATGGCGTTTGAGCCAACTGCCACCACGGCTTCCGTCGTATAATCATTAATGTCGAGCGCTTCACCCAAACTAGGCGCGCCGCGCCGCTCTGATGGCAACAGCCGGTAGCCGAAGTGCAAAAACAACAATCCCGCGAGTGACAAGCCCAGTCCCACGGGCGCGTAATCAAACATCTGGAAAGGTTCGCCTGTCATCTGCTCGCGAACTCTCGAAACGATGATGTTGGGGGAGGTGCCGATGAGTGTGATTAAGCCGCCCAGCAAAGATCCGAATGACATGGGCATCAGAAAAACAGAGGGAGACGTGTTCGACTTTCTCGCCATTTTTAATGCAGCGGGGATCAACATAGCTAAAGCTCCAATATTTTTTACCATCGCCGAGAGCAACGTCACCGAGCCAACCAGAACGGTAAGCTGCCAATGGACTTGCTGGACCCTGCTGCTAACAAACCGAAGCCCGCTCTCAATGATGCCGGATCTGGCGATGGCTGCACTCAAGACCAATGCGCTGGCGACAATAATGATAATGTCGTCGCTGAAACCGGAGAACGCTTTCTCGGCTGGAACTGTGCCTGCTGCTATGGATGCAAGCAGTGCCAGGATAGCAACGAGGTCATAACGAAGTTTTCCCCAAACGAACAGAATCATCGTTGCCGCAAGAATTCCGAAGGCAAGCATCTGTGGGGTAGTCATGAGGTTGATAGGGTGAGTGGGAAAAGGGGTTAACTGCCAGTCTTGGAATTAGGTTCGCACACGGATTTGCTTTCCGGCGAGCCTTTCTGCCGAAGAAAAATCGTTAGCGTGACGATGGATAATACAGCAAGAAATTCACTTTGCCAGTTTTGAAAAGATTCAAACCAAAACTGAGAGCTTGTTAGAAAATCTCCCATTGTCTCTGGCGGTCGACCCTGTCCCAGTCGCTTATTATTTTCCTCGCTCAGTCCACCTGATGCGTGAATGGCAAAGGATAAAAGGAAAAGCACCAGAAAAGCAAGAGAGAGGGAGTTTCGATAAAGCCAAGAAACGCTCTGATCATTGGTATCCGCTTTCTCATTTTGGACATCATCAGGATCTTTCGACTCAGCAGATCCTTTCTGATAGAGAAAGATAGTGAGCACGACGTAGCATCCCATTTGAAGAAATTCACTCTCCCAGTTTTCGCCGGTCGCTTGCCAAAAGTGACCGCTATGAAGATACTCACTGAACATGAGTTCAGGCCGCGCGGTCGTTCTTAATTCATCGTTATGAACATACCAACCACTTAACGCCTGGGAGCTCCAGAAGATGAAGAACAGCGATGTCAGAACCAGTGAAAGACCATTGTTGCGGAAGAACTTACTCATACTGGGAGTTTGCGATCGTGAAAAGTTCCGGCTCCATCATCATTAACGCTACAGCCATTTCCTTTTCCTCTGCGAGCAGCTCGCTGAGCACAGCAGGTTCGCACACCAGCCCCAGTCTTCCGGAAAGCAGGGTTGTGAATTCATAGGCGGCCATCTCGTAGTATTCAACGCGAAGACAGTGCGCGATCATCATCAGATCACGGGTTTGGGGAGATGGCACTTCCTTGAGGTGAGTTGTTCCACCTTCAATCAGCCCCGCCATAGCCTTGCATTTGTCATTTCCGGGAGATTCCCCATGCCTTTCGAAGATGGTTAAAATCTCCGCGATCTGGTTACAATTCTGATGGGCATGGCTAGTGATTAAATCGCGCAACTGCGGGTTGGTGCACATGGACACTAGGTGGGGCATCGACTCGCAAAGCTGGATCTCCATACTATAGATGTCACGCAGTTGATCGAAGAAAAGTTCACGTGGGGTCTTAACGGTGGGGTTCATGGAAAGGGGGGCAAATGTTCGGATATATTGTGACTATCATTTAGCTATCGAGCCTATGGGGTGTAACCCCTAAATACATACTGCGAGGCTCTCAGCAAAGTGCTTCTTGCAACTGACGCGTTAGCTCTTTTGCATTTCTAACAGCGCATAAATCACGATCATTGTTGAAGTATGCCCATACGCGTTTACAGCCGGAATCATGGATGCGCTTGACCCACTCGGCTATTTCTTCAGCTGTGTAATCGTGCCAATACCATTTCGTCAGGCCATGGAAGCGGATGTAAACTTCATCGGACGTGCAGATGAGTTCATCTGGCAGTTTGGGAGCGCTGCAGGAGCAGAAAATAATTCCGCTTTTTCGAAATGCAGCGTACACCTTTTCGTTCCACCAACTTGCGTGGCGGAATTCAACAACGTTACGTCTGTGCGGCTCTAACTGACTTAAAATACTTTTCAAACGAGCTGGGGTGTAACTGTAGCTTGGCGGCAACTGAAATAATAAACAGCCCATGCGTTCACCCAACAGGTCCGCGATATAACCAAAATCTTTGACCAGCGTTTTCGTTCCAGTGAACCGTTTCACATGCGTGATCAGCTCACTCACTTTCACGGTGTAAATGAAATCATTCGGCTCTGCTTGCTTTAACCAAGTTTGGACGGTGTTCAGTGTTGGCCACGAATAGAACGGAGCATTGAGTTCTACGGTTGGAAAATTGGCTGCATAGTGCCCAAACCAGTCTTTGGTGGTTAAAGGTTCAGGGTAAAATGCCGCTCGCCAATGCCAGTAGAACCAACCTGAACATCCCACATGGTAGGCGGGGAGGTCAGTATTCATTTCCTGTGAGGAAACAGACGCGGCAAGGCGTGCTGTATGCATTTTCTCAGCTCTCCCAACATTTGCAACGCGCTGATGGGCCCGACGCTCGAGCTTCTTTGCCCGACGTTCCTCTGGGCTCGAAAGTTTCGCTTTCATACTTTTTTAACACATTACCATCCAAGGATCGGTTTTCGGGATGCCCGGATCATGAGTATGCCCGTAACGATCAGGATTACACCGGAGGCTAGGAAAAGGTAGTCGTAAAATGAAACGCCCAAGCGCTCAACAACATGATGCACATGGAGAATATGGTGGTCGATGATACCCTCAACCAGATTGAAGAGCCCCCATCCGAGTACCGATGCGCCGAATAACGTTTTTCCTAATAAACGAACAGGGCTGCTATTAGTCACCTTCCAAAGCAGTAAGATCCCCGTAACGGTCATGATCCATGTTAGAATGTGAAACAGGCCGTCCCACACCATGTTCACCTGGAGGTTCACAACTGTATCGGGCGGGTGCATGGCCGATACCATGGAATGGGTCTGGAGAATCTGGTGGAATAGAATTCCATCCACAAAACCTCCAAGCCCAATACCTAGAAATATGCCTGAAGTTATTAATAGCTTATCGCGTTCTTGGGGGCTCATTCTTTTGAAATCGGATAGAAATTTATAAAACCAACGCTGTAAATCCGTAGTCCGGCTAAGAGGAGAGCGAATGGAGTGATGATCGCGGCGAGCGCTTTCCCTTTCCCTTCCGCAGCCAGTTCAGCGCGAACCTCATGCGCGGTCGAGCTGTTGCAGAGCGGGCAAGCCTTAATGGATCCTGTCGCTAAAAAAATCATGATAAAAATAGACACGGCTCTACGGAGTTTTTTCGGGTAGTCAGTGATCATGTTCAGAGTTGGGGGGCTTGTTCAGGCTCTTATTTCGAAAATCTACATCAACATGTAGATTTTCCTATGGAGTTTATACCTACTTTTAAGTCGACCTATTTTCTAACAACAATCTCCGCTTGATGTAGGGATATCCCCCATGGAGAAAGAATAAGTGAGGAGTGAAGTTCACCTCGCCGAAAAATTCGATGAGCCGTTTAAGCCAAATCTCAATCACGAACCTTCCATGAAAAAGAAAATCATTTTTATCCATGGGATGTTTTTGAACCCCAAATGTTGGGAGTATTGGATCTCTTATTTTGAGGCTTTGGGCTATGCTTGTGAAGCGCCCGCCTGGCCCCTTCATGAGGGTGAGCCTTCACAGCTTCGAGCTAATCAGCCGCCGGGACTTGGGAAGCTATCACTTGTAGATGTTTACGTGCATTATCAAAGAATCTTCAAATTGGAAAGCGAACCTCCGATTTGCATCGGACATTCGATGGGCGGTTTGATTATGCAAAAACTAGCGGCGGAGGGCCTTATCAAGGCAGGCATTGGCATTTGTCCCGTAGCACCAAACCGCATGCTCGCGGTTGATTGGGGATTTATCCGCAATAGCGCTTCCATTGCCAACCCGTTTGCCGGTGATGAGCCGTTTCCCATGACACCGGAGGCTTTCCGTCAGAACTTCGCAAACACTCTAACAGACAATCAATATCTTGCGGCGTATGAGAGATATGCCGTCGATGAGAGTCGTCAGGTCCTGCGCGACGTCCTTGGCGATGAGGGTGTAATCGACATGGATGCACCACACGCTCCTCTACTGATGATCGGTGCAGAAAAGGACGAAATCATTCCCAGTAGCTTGGTGCGCCGAAATGCACATGCGTATTCCGACCCGCGTTCTCATAGCGAGTTCGCCGAATTCACAGGACGGGGTCACTTCATTTGCGGCGAACCGGGTTGGGAAGAAGTTGCGGCAAAAATCTCCAACTGGCTTGAAGCTCATTTGCACACGGAGCGCGCTTGAAATCTAACATTACCATTACAAAATATTATGAAAGCACTTTGCTGGCACGGCACGAGAGACGTTCGAGTGGATACCGTCGAGGATCCATCCATTCTTGATCCCAAAGATATCATCATCCAGATCACAGCGAGCGGGATCTGTGGCTCGGATCTACATTTATACGACGGGCTTATGCCCTCGATGCAGGACGGTGATATCATCGGCCACGAGCCGATGGGCATCGTGGTGGAAGTTGGATCAGCAGTGAAAAAATTTCAGGTCGGGGATCGTGTTGTGGTGCCATTCGTTATCGCGTGCGGTGCGTGTTTTTTCTGCGAGCGACAGCTCTTTTCGGCATGCGATACCACCAATCCGAAAGCAGATCTGGCCAAGGTCGCCATGGGCCATGCCCCCGCTGGTTTGTTCGGATATTCCGGTTTGACTGGTAGCTATCCCGGAGGCCAGGCCGAATACTTACGCGTGCCTCATGCCGATGTTGGCCCAATCAAAATCGAAAGTGATTTGTCCGACGAGCAAGTGCTTTTTCTATCGGACATTTTTCCGACTGGCTACATGGCCGCAGAAAATGCCGGCATTGAGGCGGGAGATGCCGTGGCCATATGGGGCTGCGGACCGGTCGGCCAATTCTGTATTCAAAGTGCGTGGATGCTGGGTGCCGGACGTGTGATTGCCATTGATCGCGTGCCAGAGCGCTTGGAGATGGCTCGTATCCACGGTAAAGCCGAAACCTTAAATTTCGATGACGAGGAGATCCATGAGCGACTCATTGAAATGACCGGTGGTCGTGGTCCTGACCGATGCATTGACGCGGTCGGAGCCGAAGCGCATGGGGCGGGATCGTTTGCTGCTGTCATGGATCGTGCAAAGGAGGCGCTGAATCTTTCCATGGATCGTCCTCAAGCCCTTAGACAAGCCATCATGGCATGTCGCAAGGCAGGTACGCTTTCCGTTCCCGGCGTTTACATCGGATTGCTGGACAAAATTCCTTTCGGCGCGCTGATGAATAAAGGACTCACTGTTAGAACGGGCCAAACCCATGTTCAGCGCTACCTCGCTCCGCTTTTAACAATGATCGAGTCTGGTAAAATTGATCCATCGTTTGTCATCACTCATCGTATACCGCTTGAGGAAGCCCCAGATGCTTACGAGAAATTCAGGAAGAAGACCGACGGCTGCATCAAGGTTGTGATCAAGCCCGGTATGGATAGAACCGCGCCGCTCGCGATCGAGGAATATTCGACCGCAACTTCAGAACGCCCTGTTCCTATCTATTCCACGGTTGCATCGCCTGCCGTATTAGCCTGAGAGTAAAAAGGGAGATCCCATATGAAAAGTGCCGATGATTGGTTTAAAGAAGAAACCCCGCTGACTCATCGCTTTGCCATTTATCTCCCAAGTTGCCAAAAGGACGGAAAATCCATCGATGGATTTGAGGCGCTCGCGGACTCCACTTCACGCATGTTGTGCGAACGGTTTGGTGGCGTCACGGGCTACCCGGCCAAGGGACTTTATCAAAGAGAATCGGGGACACCACAGAGTGAGGAAATTCTGGTTCTGGAAAGCTTCTGCGACAGTGAGGGATGGGAGCGAGAATCTGCATTCCTACATGCATGGGCTAGGGTCCTCTCGGCGCTGCTTCACCAAGAAAGCATCGCATGTTCCATGGATGGGAACATGAGCTTTGTGTTGCCGGGACGGCTTCAAGCCGACGAGCCGGATATGAATCATCCTGATGCGATGATGCGTTTCGTGACGGATTACATGAACGATCACGAAGCAGATGAGTAGCTCATACAAATCCTTTTCCCTTGTTCTTCGATCTGTATGAACTATCACACACTGCATGAGATTCTCCATGCTGGTGGCATTCATCGTCTGTACAATGATGGCCCACGCGACTGAGCCTTTGAAAGTTGAGGTCAAGCGCAAGCCCGCAGACAAGAACTGGAAAATCTACGACACTCGCACTCTCTCCCATGCCGCGGATTTCAAACCGCGGACGGAAGCGGCCAAACTAAGTCCGTATGGTGGCGATGCCTCGCGCCAATTCGAAGCGACCAAGTTTTTCCACACCAAGAAGGTTGGCGAACGTTGGTGGTTGGTGGATCCGAGTGGAAATCCTTTTGTTCACATCGCCATGTGCTCGGTAAGTCCAACAACAGGCTCGGACGAAGCCAAGGCGGCCTTTAAAGAAAAATTCGGCAGCGAGCAAACGTGGGCGAAAAAAACCGTGGAGTTGGTCAAGTCTAACGGATTCAACGGCAGCGGTTCTTGGTCGAAGGATGACTTGTTAGCCGAGTCCTCCGAGCGGATCGCCTATTGCCCGAACTGGAATTTCATGAGCTCCTATGGCAAGCAACGCGGTGGCACTTTTCAAAAATCCGGGCACACCGGCTATCCGAATAACGCGATTTTTGTTTTCGATCCCGAGTTTGAGGTCTTTGCGATGCAGCATGCGGCGAAGCTGGCCGCAACCAAGGATGATCCATGGCTAGTGGGGCATTTCTCGGACAATGAGCTGCCCCTTTACAAGAACAGTATCGAGAACTTTCTCGGGCTTCCCTCAGAAGACCATGGATACAAGGCTGCGAAGAAATGGTTAGAGGAGCGCAAGGAAGGAAAGTCCGATCTGGAATGGATCACCGACGAAGATCGCGAGGCCTTCATTGAGTTTTATATGGATCGTTATTTTTCCATCGTATCGAAGGCGATCAAAGCGCATGACCCGAACCATCTTTATCTCGGTTGCCGTTATCATGGACCGGCAATCAAGAGCCCCGGCGCTTTCCGTGCGGCGGGCAACCACTGCGACGTGGTTTCGGTGAATTACTACAACGTTTGGACTCCAAATCCCGAGCAGATCAAAAACTGGCAGAATTGGTCAGGCAAACCATTCATGATCACGGAGTTTTATGCCAAAGGCATGGATTCCGGAATGCCTAACACCTCCGGCGCGGGATGGTTGGTAAAGACGCAGCAGGATCGCGGAAGATTCTATCAGAACTTTTGCATCGCCCTGTTGGAGTCCAAAGGCTGCGTCGGCTGGCACCACTTCAAGTATCAGGACAACGACATGAACAACAAAAACGTTGATCCATCGAACACGGACTCGAACAAAGGCGTGGTGACTTCCAACTTCGAGCCCTATCCGGAATTTCTACAAATCATGAAAGAGCTCAACCTCAATGTTTATGATCTGATGAAATGGATGGACGCAGGAGGCAGGGTGAATCCCTAGAATGGTCTGTCCGTTCTGAT
This sequence comes from Verrucomicrobiota bacterium, assembly GCA_040384845.1. Taxonomy (GTDB): domain Bacteria; phylum Verrucomicrobiota; class Verrucomicrobiia; order Verrucomicrobiales; family Akkermansiaceae; genus Luteolibacter. The sequence continues at coordinate 275,162 of JAZKIL010000001.1, forward strand.
CACTCAATCATCCCAGCGGATCTGGAACTCGATTTCTTCGGAACCGCCTTCGCGTTCGTGTTCGATGCTGTAGACGGCGCGCAAGGGTGTGTAAATGCGTTCGCCTGCGATCTGGATTTCAAATTGCTCGCCGGATTCGATGCAGTCCGCCAAGCGGCGCAGCTTGGCGACGAATTCTTCGTTGGTGTAGGTTTTCTCGATGTCGCGTTCTGGTTTCATGATGGTAGGAAGTTAAATAGGTGTGCGGTGAAATCAAGCTTGAGTGGATGGCTTATTTTGCGGCTGGCTCGATGGGAGTTGTTAGAATCTTGAGTCTTTCGATGGTCTCCTTGGCTACTTCGGCTTCTTTGATTCTGCGTTCTTCATTGAAAGCGGTGGCGTCAGTAATGGCTTTTTTGTCACCCGTTTCAGCGACGAGGGCGGGATCCTCGACTTCCGGGTAGTCCCAAGTGTCAGTGCGGAAGCTCTGGAGAGGTAGCCAAGGTTTGCCGCTGACTTTCAGGTTGCCCAAGGGACATGTGGCCCATGCGTAACGCACGGCTTTGGGTTCTTTGACAAGAGGGCTCCAGACACGAATCGTGGTGGTGTCGCTGGCTTGTGCGTTGCTGCCGTGCTTCTTGCCTTTGAGTAAGGGAAAGCGCGCGTGAGCCATGTAAAATTTCCCGTCTTCACCGGCGATGGAAAAACCTTCGATGATAGGTGATAAGTCATCCGGCATGACGGCTTTATCGAATTTCAAAATCATCATATCGCCTTGTGGCTCGGCGGAGAGAAGCTTGGCACTTTGCCAATCGACTTTCGCTCCGTAGATTTGGTTGAGAGCCCAACGCGCGGCGCGCTCGCCGTGCTCGCGTTTTTTCGCCGGATGCAGGCCAGGGATCTGGATGTCGTATGCGGGGAGAAAGGCGGTGTGTACCGAGTCACCGACATCGGCCAAGCCCAAGCGTTGCGCCTCGTAAATGTATGGCGATCCGCCTAACGCTCTGATTTCAAAGTTCTCTGCGTTTTGAGAGTCATCACCGCCGCAGCCACTGATGACGCCAACTGGAAGTGCGGGGTCTTTGAAATCTTCGCGCCAACCTTCGATCATTAGTTTCATGAGAGCCCGGTAGCGTTTCGGACGGCAGTTGCCTCCGAGGGTGTTGTTGAAACCCTGGTGGAAAAGCACGCCTTTGATGTTGTAGCCTTTGAATACTCCGAACATGCCGTGATGGATGCTGCCCATGTCGCTGGCACTCATTCCGGGGATATTCCAAGATGTTAGATTGTCGCCATTCACGGGTTTTTTCGGCCAATCTTTTTCCGGTAATTTCTTGGCTTTTGCCCTCGCAAGCTGGTTCTCCCACATTTTTAAAGAGGTTGCCTCCCTATCGAACTCTGCGATTTTCTGCTTCATGTATTCCGCGTAGCGTTTGGTGAGCGGATGCTGATCGAACTTGTGGCTGGGAACGATGGCTTCGATCGATGCCCCACCCCGGGAGTTTTTGATGACGCCGATGGGGATGCCTAACGACCTCTGAATTCTAGAACCGAAAACATAGCCGATTCCGGAAAAGTTGAGTGAGGTTTCTGGATTCGAAACAGCCCATCCCTCAGTTTCAATTTTTTCTGCGGGAATGTCATCCTGTGGTTCGGATTGTTCGTTTGGAGAGATGGAGAAGAAACGCAGCAGCGGGAGATTTGACTGAGCTGACTCAATGTCGTCCTCCTGCACGCCTTTGAGCGCGAAGGCCATGTTGCTTTGGCCAGACATGACCCAAACGTCGCCGACGACAATGTTGGACATTTCGACTTTCTCATCACCGGTGGAAACGATCAGGGTCTGCGGTTCCGAGCTGGCTTCGCGTGCAGGGAAAGTGACTTCCCAACGGCCTTTTTCACCAGCGGCTTTGGCTTCCGCTTGGTCTTTGCCTAACTGCACGCTGACGTTCCCGCCGGACGTGGCCCAGCCCCAGATCATGATTGGCTTGTTGCGCTGCAAGACCATGTTGCTTGCGAAAATCGCATGCGCCTTCAGCTTGCTGGAGGTTGCAGTTTCCTGTGCAAAGCTGAGGGTCGTCAAGGATGTCATGACGATTCCCGTGAAGAGAAGGAGGCGGCATAGGTCCGCAGTTAGGGTGTGGAGATGTTTCATAGTGGATGGTTGTCGGCGATCAGCGTTCCGATATTACCTCCACATTTCGCAGATTCTCTCTCTCCTTATATTAAAATTTCTTACAGCCCCCCATCCAAGAGTGAAATTACTTCACTCTGGTTTTTGCTCAGTGCTTTTTGGAGGCAGCGATCTAGGGCCGGGTACGCGGGGGTCGGTTACGATGGGGGACTCCTCTTCTTTTTGTTCGATGGGAGCAAAAAGTTTGGCGCGCTCAGGATCTGGCTTCCAAGTCGCGGCCCAGGTTTGAGCTTCTTCTTTGTTTTTAAATACGGTGCCAGCGACAGCTTCCAAGGCGAATAAAGCTCGATCCGAGACGTCAGGATTCTGATGGCTGGCGGCATGCAAAAGCAAATCGACGGAGGCCTTTTCCTCTCTTTGCTCCATAAGCGACAACAAGTAATGGCTGCTTTCGATTTCTCCCTCGTCAACGATACTGCGCATCGTATCAAGCAAGTCTTTGTTCAAGGGCAGCTTGGTCGTTTCCTCCAGCGCTTTTAGCAAGGGCTTGATGCGAGTTTCTTTCGGCAAGAGCATGGCATCGCGGAGGTTGCGAATGATTTGCTGCTGAGCCGCGGTGCCCGGCAGGGTTTGCGTTGTTTCTGCCGAGCGTCGTTTGTTGGCGCGCTCATTGAAATTCTCTGGGTGAGTTGAGGTCGATGCGGTTTTGTTGCGCTCCGCAGAATCGGCACGGTTCGCATTCTCATCCGGCTGAGTCATGTGGATGCCCCACATGACTCCGGCGGTGAAGATGATGATCGCACTTACGACAAGCGCGATCCGTTTGATCCTCTGGCTCATGATCAATATTGAGAATAGCCGCGTGATTCTAAATAATCCAATACTTCATTGATGGCGGTATCGTGCGCGATATCTCCACTGAAGTAGGCGTTATAACGAGCGGATCCTGTAATGGTCGAAATGTCGAGGTTCCCATTGTTTGGATAGTAATCGATCGTTGGGTAAAGGACGAAGGAATCGAGCCTGCCGAATCTGGGAGAACCGCGGAAAGGGATAATGGCACTGATGTCATCGGATTCCATGCCGCCTGCGATTTCCGTGCCGTAGCGGCCGTAGTAATCATATTCCGCGAAGAAGCTATCATCGACATAGTAATAGCGGCCGGCGCTTGTCGCCCATGCATCGATCCTGATAGCATTGACTACACTGCCGGCACTGGTTTCCAGGATATAATACGAGGTGTAACTTGAAGCAGAAGCGGCCGTGCGGATACCGGGTGTGAAGAGGGTAGCCAACCAACGCGTGGAACCTTGGTAGGTTTGGACTTCAGCGTTAGCGAATGAGAGGGCACTTAGAGCGACCGCTGCGGTAGTGATGATCGATTTCATGTTCATAGACCGTCTATGACGCAGATATCGAATGACTATTCAAAATGTTTCTACTAAAATCACATATTTTGCGGCGGAGAGTAGATGCGCACAATCGCGCCGCGACTTTTTCAGTCGGTCTGGGTTTGAGCTAGATCATGAAAACTCAGATTTTAAGTTTCGCTGTGCTTTTTGGCCTGATTGCAGGGGTTGTCGCCGAAGAAGCAGCCAAGCCGCTGGTATCGCTCACTGTGAAACGCCAAGTGCTCGGCACGGATAAAGACGAGCGGACGCTCTCCCAATCGAGGGATAAGGAAATGACCCTTCGAGTCGTGATTAAAAACCTCAGTGACACCACTCTAGAAGGAGCAGAACTGACAGGAAACGTTCTGATCAACCGAGCGGGCGTGGAGGATGAACGGATTGTCAAAGAATTACTCAAACCTCTCAAGCTCCCCCCGATGAAACCCAATGAGAATCTCACGGTGGATCTCGGTAAGTTTACCCTAACCAAAGTTGAGTGGACACGCCGCACCTTCGAGGAAACCTTAGAAGAATGGAAAGTCGTCTGCATAAAAGGCGAGACCAACATTGGCGAAAACGTGAGCGACGAAAAATACAACGTTCTAGTAAAAGAAATGAAGGAAAAGAGAGAAGAGGCCGTGGAAAAGGAAGAGGATAAATTTGAAGAAAAAAGAGAGATTCTCAAACGCAGACAAGATCTCCGCAAATTGCGCGACTGATTTTAAAAAGGTCGATTGTCCGGCATTTTCGCCATCCATCCATTTCATCGAACTTTCACTCAACCTTCATCAAGCATTCACATTTACATGCTGTGATAGCGGCATGAAAGAATATGACGTTGCGATTATTGGAGGAGGATTTGCAGGTTTGGCATGTGCAAGAAAAGCGGCCAGCCAAGGAATGAGAACCGTGGTGCTTGAGAGAAAAGCTGATTTAGGAAGCAACATTCGTACAACGGGAATTTTAGTCAAAGAAGCCGCAGACCTATTAAACCTGCCTAAGCACTTAGGTAAAAGCATAGGAGGAGTGCGCTTGTATTCACCAAACGGAAACTCCATCGATCTATGTTCGCCGGACTATTCATTTGTTGCGACGGATACGCCGGGGATGATGCGTTGGCTCGGGCGGCAAGCAGAGTGGGCTTGGGCGGATATTCGTTTGTCGCAGAATGTTTCTGAGTTCTATCAGAAAAATGGAAAAATACAGATGCCTGAAGCAGGTGTGCAAGCGCGCTATCTTGTTGGTTGTGATGGCGCTCGCTCTTCTGTCGCGAGACGATTCGGCCTTAGTTCGAACCAACAATTTCTGATGGGAGTAGAGGCAGAATATGAGGGAATTGAAGGGCTGGATCCGGATCGTCTTCACGTTTTTTTAGATTCCGAACTAGCTCCTGGCTACATTGGTTGGATCGTTCCCGGGGTAGGGGTCCAGCAGGTTGGGATCGCGGTGCGTCAGCCACACAAGCCCAACCTCGCTAAGTTTGAGGCAAAAATGCACAAGTGGTTTGATTTCAGCAAAGCAAAGGTGGTTGGCCGACGTGGCGGATTCATTCCATGTGGTGGAGTTGTTAGGAAATGGCATGCGGATCAAGTGATGCTGCTTGGCGATGCGGCGGGCATGGTTTCACCTCTGACCGCTGGAGGCATTTATCCTTCGATAGAAATTGGACTGCAGGCGGGCCATGCGATCAGTGAGCATTTGAAGGGAAGACTGGATCATCCTGCCGCAGAGCTACTCGATATGGTGCCGAACTATCGCTTCAAAGGTATGATGCGTTGGTCCATGGATCATCTTGCTCCGCCGAATTTCACGTATGACATCGCTCTCCGTAATCCGGTGTTCCGTCGCGTTGCGCAGATGCTGTTTTTCCATCACCGTGGCTTGCTCAGTCCCAAAGCATGGAAGGAAATCCTGTTCATGGATGCGAAACATCCACAAATCGCGCGATAGAAATCACCAGGAAATTTCTTTGAGTGCTTGGTAAGATTGGTAAGCCATCAGTCCCATGAAAATTGGCAGAAGCATTCCTAATTGGAAGACAAGCGCCAGCACCGCAATACTCACCGCGAAGGCGATAGAAATTTTCAGGGTCAGGCGAATGCGTTCCGGTCCAAGTATCGTTTCCAAAATTCTGCCGCCATCCATCGGCAATACGGGAAGTAGATTCAAAATCGCCCACCCAAAGCTGATCAGGCATAAGGTTCTGAAAAAATATAGTCCTTTCTCGCTGATTCCATCCACTTGTTTGAGAAGAACTAAAACCGCCGCCCCCAGCAAGATCTGGATTGCCGGACCCGCCGCAGTGATCAGAAAGCTTTGGACTCGGCTGAGAGTTCTGCCTCCACTGTAAGCTGCGTATCCTCCGAACGCTTGCAGCACAATCTCGACGCGTTTGCCGAAATGCTTTGCAGTCAGGGCGTGGCCGAGTTCATGGACGAGAATGGAAATAAATCCTGCGAGCATGAACAAAAGTAGTTTGAAAAGTGCTTCTTTAGGATCTGCATTAGACCGCCAGCCAATAAAAGCCATCGTGGCCCAAAACCATGGCAATACTCGAATGGGGATATTGAATAAGGTAAATTGGATCATCCGCCCCACTGGTAACGCATGAGAAATCCAAACGCAATTCGGATGACTCGACATGTGGGAAGAGTGAGAACAGTGCTTTACCTAAGATCTTCAAAGTCGACCAACTGACTGAAAACTCCCAATTTCCTCGGAAACATGTGTTTTCCATGAAATGCCAAACGCCAATTTCCCTAAGTTGTGAAAATTTCTTTAATTTTCGATTGTCTTACGTCGGAAAATACTCCAAGTTCCCGCTCCATTTCCAATTTATGAGCAAGCAACAACTCGACGGCGCGCAAGCCCTCATCAAAACGCTCGACGATCTCGGCATCGAATTCATCTTCGGATATTCCGGCGGTGCGGCCATTCCAATCTTCGACGCCCTTGAAACAGTCAAGACCAAGATGAAATTCATCTTGGTCCGTCACGAGCAAGGCGCTGTCCACATGGCAGATGGTTATGCTCGCGCAACCGGTAAGCCCGCAGCAGTTTTGGTGACCTCCGGCCCGGGAGCTGGAAACACCGTCACGGGCCTGATGACCGCGATGATGGATTCCGTTCCCATGATTGTGATCTGCGGTCAGACCGTGACATGGATGCTTGGCAAAGACGCTTTCCAAGAAGCCGATATCTTCGGCATTACCATTCCCGTGGTGAAACACAACTGGTTGGTAAAAGATAGTAACTTACTGCCTAAAATCGCTCGCGAGGCATACCACATCGCCACCACAGGTCGCCCGGGTCCGGTATTGATTGATATCCCGAAAGACATTTCACAAGGACCTTTCACGGGAGATATGAACCCACCGATCAGCCTTCCTGGTTACGATCCAAGCAGCGACTTCCATATCTGCCCGAAAGCGGTGAAAGAAGCCGCAGCGTTGATCGCAAATGCAAAACGTCCGGTCATTTTGGCAGGTCAGGGCTGCATGATCGCTCGCGCCGACAAAGAGCTCATGCATTTGGCGAAAACGCTCGACTGCCCGGTGACCTCCACTTTGCTAGGCAAAGGCGTTTTCCCGGAAAATCATCCGCTCTCGCTCGGCATGCTCGGCATGCACGGCACCGCTTACGCAAACAAAGCGATGATCGAATGCGATCTCCTGATCAACATCGGTTCACGTTTCGATGACCGCATCATCGGTCAGCCATCGAAGTTCTGCAAAGATGCGAAGATCATCCACATCGACATCGATCCTGCGGAAGCCGGAAAAATGATTCGGCCGGACGTGATGATCGTGGGCGATGCGAAAGCCGCGCTGACGGAAATCAATGAAAAGATCGCTCCTCAGAAACATCCTGAGTGGAACGCCAAGCTTGATGGCTATCGGAAAAAATATCCGCTCGCCTATAAGAAACAAGGCGGCCTGCGGATGCAACAGGTCATCGATGAGCTCTATCATCTAACAAAAGGCGAGGCCATCGTTTCAACCGATGTCGGCCAGCACCAGATGTGGGCGGCGCAGTTCTACAAAAATCATGAGTCCTATCATTGGCTCTCTTCCGGTGGAGCCGGAACCATGGGCTTCGGCTTCCCAGCCGCGATCGGTGCCCAGCTCGCGCATCCGAAAAAAACCGTCATCTCCATTTCCGGCGACGGTGGTTTCCAAATGACCTTGTTCGAACTCGCAACCGCTGCGATCCATAAACTGCCGGTGAAAATCGTGGTTCTCAACAACCATTACCTCGGCATGGTGCGCCAATGGCAGGAGCTGTTCTATGAAGACCGCACCTCCGGTGTGGACCTCGTCGGAAACCCGGACTTCTGCAAACTCGCCGCCGCTTATGGAATCCCATCCGTTTACATCAAGCGTCCAGCGGATGTTACCAAGCAGTTAGAAAAAGCTCTCGAATACAATGAGGGGCCGATCCTGATCCACGCGGAATGCGTGAAAACCGATAACGTTTTCCCGATGATTCCCGCCGGCGCCGCGCTTGAGGACATGATTACCGAAGCACCGAAATCCCGCATGGCAAAACCCATCGGGTCCACGTAAACATCCGAGTTTGCTAGTTTTCAGTGTTCAGTTTTCAGGAAATAAAGATCTGTTCACCGGCACTGAGACTGCAAACCATCTCCGCAAGGTCTTTCCTTCAAACTGAAAACTTCCAACTAGCAAACTTCTAGATGAAAACCATCACCACCACAGACACCCCTGTCGCCTCAGTTCCCAACGGTTCCGGACACACACTTTCCATCCTCGTGAACAACGAGCCGGGTGTGCTGATGCGTATCTGCCAGGTCTTCTCACGCCGCGGGTTCAACATCGATTCACTCGTCGTTTCCCAAGGCCGCAATCCATCGTTCTCACGCATGACCATCGGTATCACCGGCGATCCGCTTGGCCTTGATCAAATCATCAAACAAGTCGGAAAACTTATCGATGTCATTCATTGCTTCGAGCACACCAGCATGGACTCGGTCACCAAGGAAATGATCCTGATCAAAATCCTTTGCTCGAAAGATGAACGCTCCGCAGCCCTGCAGATCACCGAGCATTTTGGCGGAAAAACCGTCGATCTCACACCAACCTCCATGGTGGTCATGATCACGGGCGACACACCAAAAGTCGACGCCGCCATCGCGATGTTTTCCCAATACGAAATCATCGAAACCGTTCGCACCGGCAAAGTCGTCATGGCTCGCGGTGAGCAGCCAACTTAATTTTTTCTAACGATGATCTTACCCATCGTCCAATACGGTGATCCCGTCCTGCGCCAGCAGTGCCGACCCATCGCGTCGGTCGATGCTGCGATCCATGAGCTCGCCAAAAACATGATCGAGACCATGATCGATGCCAATGGCGTCGGCCTCGCCGCACCTCAGGTCGGGGTGGATCTCCAGCTCGCCGTTGTCGACGTCTCGCACGATCCGGAATGCATTTCCTTTCTCAACGTGAACGGAAAGCATGCCGAGCTCGCGGAAATCATGCCGCTGGTTTTCATCAATCCAAAACTCGAATACGGCCAGGAAAAGGATATCGATTTTGAAGGTTGCCTAAGCATCGAAGGCATCCGCTACGAAGTGCGCCGCCCCGCCGCCGTCAAAGCCACCCTCGAACAACTCGACGGCAGCACCCTGGTCATCGAAACCGACGGCCTGTTAGCCCGCGCCCTCCAACACGAGATCGACCACCTCAACGGCGTCCTTTTCGTAGATCGCCTCTCCGCCGTCGGAAAAGTCAGTGTGAAGAATCGATTGAAAAGACTGTTAGGAAACTAGGGAGAGGGGAGATTCCGATCCCCTGAAAAATCTATGATAGATGGGGAACAATAATTTCTATGCAAATTGTATCTGCCTGCCTTGCCCGTGATTTGCCGGTTTATCGAAATACCTACCGAAGCCTGCGTCGTCATTTGCCTGAGGCAGAAATTCACGTGATCACACGACGGAAAGATTTCGACCCCTTTCGCTCGGAGTGCGGTTCCGATCTCATTCTATGGGATGAAGACCACTTCGTTGCAGGTATGACTTTGAAGCAGTTGCAGCAATATCCAAAACCGTTCTTGAAAAAAAGATCGGGTTGGTATTTCCAGCAGTTTTTAAAACTTTCTTTCCTTAATGTAGCTAACAAAACTGACGAATATTTTCTAATCTGGGACGCGGACACTGTCCTGCTCCGGCCATTGGATTTTTTTGATGTAGAAGGGCGTCCCTATTACACAGTCGCACGCGAACATCATAACCCTTACTTCACAACCTTTGAGGCTCTGTTTGGTAAGCGAGCACATCGTGAATTCTCATTTATTTCGCAACACCAAATCATCCACAAAGCTACCTTACGTAAAATGTTAGCTGAAATTGAAACACGGAATCCTGATTCAAAAAATTGGGCGTGGGCGATTATTGAAAATATAAAGGGTGTAGGAATTAGCCTTTTCAGTGAATACGAAACCTATGGGCATTACCTAAAACTGAATTCAGCCGATGCTTATGCATTACGCAATTTGAAGTGGACACGTTATGGACAAAAATGGGCGGGCTACCCGCCATCCCCAGATAAACTTGAGGAGATGAGCAGGAATTTCGATTATGCCGCCTTCGAATTCCATAATTCGAAATTCAAGCGCTTCATAAGACGTTGGAAGAGACGCTTATTTAAATAGCGGTAGGAGTAAGCGCGATGGACTCGCGCGGTCCGTTATAGCTACTTCGCCGCTTCTTTTACTTCTTTGAAACGCGTCCGCATCTCAGTCAGTTTTTCCGCGTGCTTTGGATCCCTAGCTAAATCATTTTGCTCCAATGGATCCTCCGTCAGATGAAACAACTGCTCGTAATCGTGATCCGGCCAGTAAAAGTATTTCCAATCTTTTCTAACAAGTGCCTGTGAGCCAGGGATGAAATCTTTGCTCTGCATGGTGGGGTGTTCATAGAAAAACTCGGTCCGCCAATCGGTGGCTTTTTTGCCGAGGTAGAGTTCGGACATATCCTGCCCCTGCATGACTTTCGGTGGCTCGCAGCCCGCGAAGCGGAGGATGGTAGGTGCGAGATCGACATTGAGGGTGAATTCGTCATTCGTCGTTCCGCGTTTGCTGGCGTCCATGCGTGGATCGCGGATGATGAGTGGCACGCGGATGCTTTCCTGATGCGGATACCATTTGTCCGCAAGTCCGTGCTCGGCGTGGAAGTAGCCGTTGTCGGTGGTGAAAATAATCAGCGTGTTTTCGTAAATCCCCTGACGCTTGAGCTCGGCGATCAGATTCCCGCAGACTTCGTCCACCTCGGTGGCGAGGCGGTAGTAATTTTTCATCATTGTCTGGAATTTCTCCGGCGTATCGAAACGCCAACCCCAGCGGTTGCGGCTTTCATTTTTTGGGTTCTGCAAAAATTCCGGCAGCTTGCGATACTCAGCTTCATTTGCTGTCGCGGGGATAGGAATGGTGACATCTTGATAGAGTGCCTTGCTTTTTTCCTGCGGAAGATACTGCAAAGGATTGCCGTCTTCCGCATGGGTCGCGAAAAATGCGAGTGTTAGAACGAAGGGCTTGTCTGCGGCCCGAGTTTTAAGAAACTCCATCGCGTCGTTTTCGTTTTTCTGGGTAACGTGGATTTTTCCGCCGTCTGGGGTTGGATGATAATGGGTCGAGTGATACATCCTGCCAAAATCAAACTGCTCCTGGGGAAATTTTCCATTATGCCACTTGCCGATGTGACCTGTGAAATAGCCATTGGCGCGTAAAATGCCGGGATAGCTGTCGCTCCATGGTTTTCTGAGTTCTTTGAAATCGGTTGCGCCGTGGCGGGACATCCATTGACCACTGAACAAAGTCGCGCGGCTGATTCCGCAGATCGAGGTCGTGACGCAGTTGTGGGTGAAACGAATGCCGTCCTTTGCCAAAGCATCGAGGTTAGGCGTTTTCACAATCGGATTTCCCGCAGCACCCAGAGTATCGAAGCGCCAGTCATCAGCGAATAAAATGAGAACGTTGGGTTTATCAGGTGCCGCGTGCAAGCTGCCGATAAGCGCCAGCGCGGCGATGAAGGGGAAAAGTTTCATGATCATTGAAACGGAGTTTTGGTGGTTATCATTTCAGTGTCGATCAAAAGCATTTCTCGCCTCGACTCACCTGCGCGAGGAATTCAAGATTCCCGCATGGAACCGTCGATGCCGAAACTCCGCGAAGCGATCGCTTATTGGTTTAAACTGGGGTTGATCAGTTTCGGCGGCCCGGCGGGGCAAATTGCCATCATGCATCGGGATTTGGTGGAGAAAAAAAAATGGATTTCCGAAAGCCATTTCCTACATGCGCTCAACTTCTGCATGCTCCTACCCGGCCCGGAAGCGCAGCAACTCGCCATCTATCTTGGCTGGCGACTGCATGGTTGGCGCGGAGGTTTGGCGGCGGGGGCTTTGTTTGTTCTGCCATCGGCCTTGATTCTTTTCGGGCTGAGTTGGCTCTATATGGCGGGCGGCCACCTCCCATGGTTGGCAGCTATTTTTTACGGACTTCTGCCCGCCGTCATCGCAGTCATTCTCTCCGCTGTCATTCGCATCGGCGGGAAAACTCTGCGCAGTGGATCGCTTTGGGTCATCGCTGCCCTGTCATTTATCGGGATCTATTTTTTCGATATCTCTTTCGTTCTTATCGTTTTCGGAGCTGCAATTTTAGGTCTACTCGGACATCGAATTTTTCCGAAACAATTTCCCGCAAGCAAAGGTCATGGCTCTTCACATGAGGAAAACGAAGAGGGATTTCTAACACTACCGCCTTCGCAGAAAGGGACATGGTTGCGGAGTTTAATTATCCTGTTGGTGTGCGTTCCGTTGTGGGTGTTACCGATTCTTGGTCTCGGTGTGTGGTTGGGTTGGCACAGCACACCCGTCGCTCAAGGCGTGTTTTTCAGCAAAGCCGCGCTCGTCACCTTTGGTGGGGCGTATGCGGTTTTGCCTTACGTCGCACAACAAGCCGTGGAGAACTTCCATTGGCTCACGCATCCCCAAATGATGAGTGGACTAGCCCTCGCTGAAACAACGCCGGGGCCATTGATCATCGTGCTCCAATTCGTTGGCTTCGTCGGTGGTTGGCAAAATCCCGGCGACTTCAGCCCGCTGGCCGCCGCCAGTATCGGTGCGTTCATCACCACGTGGGTGACGTTTGTGCCGTGCTTCTTGTTTGTCTTTCTAGGCGCGCCCTACGTCGAAGGCCTGCGCGACCTCCCGCGCATTGGCGCCTCTTTAACAGCCATCACCGCGGCAGTCGTCGGAGTGATTCTCAACCTCGGAGTCAAATTTTCCATCCACGCCCTCTGGCCAGAAAAAGAGGATTTCGACATTTTCGTAGCCGTCGTCGCTATCGCCGCGTTTCTCGCCATGTGGCGTTTCAAAATCCCCTTCACCACCGTCCTCGGTGCCTGTGCGGTATTGGGCTTGGCTTCAATGTGGTGGAAATAAAAAACGGGAGACCCTGTTAGGATCTCCCGTTGGTTATTCCTGCTGTCCGTTTAATCAGTTCACCTGCACTTCGATGTGACGTGGTTTTTTCTCCTCACTTTTTGGTAGAGAAATTCGCAGCGCCCCATCTTTGAAGTTGGCGCTGACGCGGGTTCCATCGGCATCATCGGGTAGTGAAAAGCTGCGATGGAAACTACCATAGCTGCGCTCGACCCGATGCACTTTCTTATCCTTGTGCTCGGTCTCGCGAAGTCGTTCTCCTTTGATGATGAGTGAGCCGTTTTCGACGACGACTTTCACATCGTCTTTGGAGATCTGAGGCAGATCCGCCGTGATCAGATATTCTTTTTCGTCCTCCGTGATGTCCACGGAAGGAGTCCAGTCCGACAAGACCAGGAGGGAGTCTCCATCCTGATCCGACTGCGCGGGCGTCAGGCGCATCGCGCGTATCACACGATCTTGAAGGCGTTCAATTTCGCGATAGGGATTCCAAGTTGTCATCATATTCATGGCTTTAATTGGTTGTTATTTCACCGCGATAACCGCGGGCAATTTTACCCATGCAGGCCGCACGCCAAGGAAGGAAAACTTTATAAAATAAGGGAAATTGAAGATTTTAGCCCCACAGAAATGCGAAAAAATGTCGCAGAATTTTGGTCAAAATTTCCCAGTCAGATTGAAAATTTGTCGCGATTGGTCTATTTCATGGCACGAGTCTGCGCGCCGTTCTCAGCTCTGCGACACTCTCCCTTTGGAGTTTAAAATTTAAAGTTTGGAGTTTCCTTGGTAGTTGAACTTTGAAACTTGAAATTTAAAGTCCCCGCATGCGCACGCTCATCAAGCACGTCCTCGCCCGAACGGAACCTACAGATACTTTAGTGGTTGCGGGCTGGGTGCGCACGCGGCGGGACTCGAAAGGATTTTCATTTATTGAGCTCAATGATGGTTCGTGCTTGGGAAATCTTCAGATCATTGCCGATGCGGGGATCCCGGGTTACGAGGACATTTTTAAGATGGCGACCGGTGCTTCTGTGAATGTTTCAGGGAAGCTCGTTGCATCGCCGGCGCAAGGCCAGGATTGGGAAATGCAGGCGACGGAAATTCGTTTGATCGGCGAGGTGCCGGAAGATTACCCGCTGCAGAAAAAAGGCCACTCACAGGAATTCCTGCGTTCTATCGCGCACCTGCGTCCCCGCACGAATTTGTTCGGCGCCGCGTTTCGGATTCGCTCGCGGATGGCGTTTGCAATCCATCGCTTTTTTCAAGAGCGCGATTTCGTCTACGTCCACACCCCGATCATTACCGCCAGCGACTGCGAGGGAGCAGGCGAGATGTTTCGCGTCACCACTTTACCGGACAACCAAATCTCCAAAGACACCGAGGATTTCTTCGGCAAGCGCGCTTACCTCACGGTATCGGGTCAGTTAGAGGGCGAAACATTCGCTTGTGCGCTTTCCAATATCTACACCTTCGGACCAACCTTTCGTGCGGAAAATTCCAACACCTCGCGCCACGCCGCGGAGTTCTGGATGGTCGAGCCGGAGATGGCTTTCTGCGATCTTGCAGGCGATATGGATTGCGCCGAGGCGATGATCAAATTCCTGGTCAGCGAAGCGCTGGCCGATCCTGACCTCTCCATCTTCGAAAAATTCATCGATAAAGGCCTGCGCGCACGGTTGGAACACGTTGTCGAGAAGCCGTTCCAACGGATCACTTACACCGATGCGGTGAAATTGTTAGAAAACTCCGGCAAGGAATTCCAATACCCCGTGAAATACGGACTCAACCTTCAGTCCGAGCATGAGCGCTGGTTGACAGAGGAATACTTTAAGCAACCGACCACCGTTTTTAACTACCCGAAAGAAATCAAACCCTTCTACATGCGCCTCAACGAGGACGGTAAAACCGTCACCGCCATGGATCTGCTGGTGCCGGGCATCGGTGAAATCATTGGCGGTTCCCAGCGTGAGGAGCGTTACGACGTTCTGTTAGAAAATTTCAAACATCACAATATCGATCCCGAGTCTTATGCTTGGTATGCGGATCTCCGGAAATACGGAACCGTCCCGCACGCGGGCTTCGGCCTCGGTTTCGAGCGCTTACTGATGTTCGTCACCGGCGTCCCGAACATCCGCGATGTGATTTCGTTCCCACGCACTCCAGGGCATTGCGAGTTTTAATCACTCACCATACTCACGCATCAAGCGCCGGACGTTTTGTCCCTTTCCGAAAAGCACAAGGATGTCGTCGGCTTCGAAACTGCGGTCGGGTTGAGGAATTCCCAGCACTTTTTGAATCGCGTTTTGGCTCGATGCAGAGGTCGATACGCCACGGCTTTTTCCAATGGTGATGAGGTTGAGTTCGTACTGATCGCGTAACGAAACGACTTGGAGGGTAAGTCCAACCATGCGTAACGGTGTGACGATCTGAGCGATTTCATATCCGCCCCCAAGATCCAGTGTGTTCAGCAGATCAGGAGATTTAAGTGATCTTGCTAGCCAAGCCGCTGCCATGGCCTCGGGGATCAGAAGGTCATCGATCTTTAGAAGTTTCAACAAACGACCATGCAGGGGATTGATGATCCGACTGATGATTTTTTTGGCACCGAGTTGTTGGACGTTGGAAGCAATTGACAGGGAAGCTTCGAAGTCCTCGCCGATAGCGAGGATCACTGCGTCGCAGGCATCAATGGGAATTTCATGAAATGCATTCAAATCCGTACAGTCCGCTTGGATGAGGAATTCGATTTCATCTTTGAGTTGGTTGATATGCGCGGGATTGTTATCCACAGCGACGATTTCATGCCCTTCGCGGCTCAGTTGACGAGAGAGGTGGGTGCCGAAAGTTCCAAGGCCAATAATACAAAATCTCATGATGGGTGGAGGTTAGTTGAGGAGAATATCTTCGTGGGGTTTTCCTGAAAATGGGCGAGTGTCGGGTGGGATAAAAGTTGCCATGACAGTCAGCAAGCCGATCCTTCCCACAAACATATTTACAATCAGCAAGGTTTTGCCGCCGTCTGAAAGCAAGGGTGTTAGATCGATCGAAAGTCCAACGGTGGCGAACGCGCTGATTAGCTCGAAAAGAAGGCGGGCATCAGAAATGCCGTTCCCGGCTTCAAGAAATTGGAACAGCATAAAGTTTACGATGAGCCAAATCCCAGCAAGCAAGATCAAGCCTAATGCCTGGCTTCCTGACTCGGCTGGGATCGTGCGATTGAAGGCGACTAAACCGCGTCGGCCCATGCGCAACTGGCTCCACAAATACCCGAGTCCCAGTGCCACCACGGTGGTACGGACACCACCTGCCGTGCCGCCGGGCGAGCCGCCGATGATCATGAGAATCATCAGGACATTGATGGTCATGGGCCCGATCGCGCTCATGGAAACGGTATTGAAACCTGCTGTCCTTGCGGTCACGGAGTGGAACATCGCGGTGATGAATTTGCCGCCGTTTTCGGGGCCGTTCCACAGAGCAAACTCTGTCGCCATAATCACTAATCCGCCGCCGAACACCAGCACCCCAGTCGTCACAAGCACGATACGTGTATGGATGCGGAGCCGATGACGAGTGTACTCTTTTCCACAAATCTTCCGGTATTGCGCAACACCCCATTGGCATAGATCCTCGACCACTATCGAACCAAGTCCGCCGCCGACAATCAACATCATGATCATGACCTGCCACGTGACGTTCGATTTGAGCTCTCCGCTGGCCAAACCATCAGGAAAGGTGGAGAATCCAGCGTTGCAGAATGCAGAGATGGAATGGAAGACAGAGTGGAAAGCGCGCTCGCTCCACGCCATTCCGGGATCCATCCCTGAGAAGAGGACCACCGCGCCAATAGCCTCAAAGGTAAAAGTAAACAGCACGATAAATGTTAGAGTTTTACCGATCCGCGAAAGCCTGTTTTCAGAAATCATTCTGCCTAATAACAAACGATCATGTAGTGAAAGTCCTTCGAACAACACGACAGCAGCGAAGAACGTCAGCGTCATGATGCCGAGTCCGCCGATTTGGATCAGCATCAGGATCACGACTTGCCCGGTCTGGCTGAAAAAGGTTGCGGTGTTTTGCACAGACAATCCCGTCACACACACCGCACTGGTGCTGGTGAATGCCGCGTCTAGCCAAGAGCAAGTTTCCCCGGGCAGGACGCAACGAGGCATTTTGAGCAAGAGCGAACCTGCCACAATGATGGCGAAAAACGAACCAATCAGCATCATGCCGGGATGAAATGCGCGGGCTGTGAGGCGGGTTTGGTGGTGGATGACCGATGCGATCCCGGAGAACAAAACCCCCATCTGAATAAACACATGCCAGCTCGTGGAGCGAGAATCCGCGCCAGATAGCTCGCTTATCATCAAGCTCAGGGAAACGAGAAAAACCACCACGGCGAGAGTTTCATGAACGATTAAACGCCGACGTTCCGCTCCTCGGGATTTCACCCTAAACAGCAGCCAACTGCGTTCTGAGGCGAAGACAAACCCCGTCCCCAACGTCAGCCAATGCTGCCAGCCAGTGACCACGCCAGTCCAACCGACAAGGCTGAGAAAGCAAAACGCCGAGCTAAGCATCAAAAGCGGATGCAGCACCCAATGGCAAATTTTCAGGCCGGTGGCGGATTCGCCTGACTCGTTCGCTTCATCCATGCCGAGGAAGCTCTACTGCTAGAAGGAGCCGATGGAAAGTTTAATTTTTGCCGCCCGATTTCGGTGGTAATCACGGTCACTAAGCGGAAATTTTCCACTTTTTGGGTAAATTTCCAGTCGCCATGTGCAGCGAGTTCCTCCATAAGCCGCGCATGATTTGGGCATGGGTAATATTTATTGGTTTCGTCTTTGCTATGTTGGCGCTGGATCTGGGTGTCTTTCATAGAAAATCTCACGTTGTCGGCTTTAAGGAATCGTTAGGTTGGTCCGCGGTATGGATCACCCTCGGCTTGTCGTTTTCGGTGCTCGTTTATTTCGCTTACGATCAACATTGGTTTGATCTAGGACACTCTGTCGATGCGGTGGATAAAGTGGTTAACACCGGAAAATTGGCCGCCACTAAATATCTAACAGCTTACGTGGTTGAGAAATCGCTGAGCGTGGACAATATCTTTGTGATCGCAATGGTGTTTAGCTCACTCGCGGTGCCTGCTCGTTATCAACACCGCGTATTGTTTTGGGGGATTCTTGGTGCGCTGCTTATGCGCGGCGCGATGATCGGTCTTGGTTCAGCGTTGGTGCAGAGTTTCCATGAAATTCTATATGTGTTTGGCGCTTTCCTGATCTTCACAGGAATTAAGATGTTGGTGATGGAAGAAAAAGAAGAGCATCCGGAAAACAATCCCGTGGTGCGTTGG
This sequence comes from Verrucomicrobiota bacterium, assembly GCA_040384845.1. Taxonomy (GTDB): domain Bacteria; phylum Verrucomicrobiota; class Verrucomicrobiia; order Verrucomicrobiales; family Akkermansiaceae; genus Luteolibacter. Next base: position 293,477 of record JAZKIL010000001.1, read on the forward strand.
ATACGCAAAATCTTCCCTATCACACGTGATTTTCACGGGCAGCATTTCATGGTCAGAGCTGGCAGTGAATGGTCGCGTGAAGCTTCGGAACCCGGGCAAGAATTAAAACCCGATCCCATCGTGGACTCCGCACCAGTCGGCAAATGGTTGCTGACTCCTCTTGCCGTTGCGCTCATTCTTGTGGAAGTCACCGACCTTATCTTTGCGGTTGATTCTATCCCCGCGGTCTTCGCTATCACCGCGGATCCATTTCTCGTTTTCACCAGTAACGTCTTCGCCATTCTCGGCCTACGTTCGTTGTATTTCGCGTTGGCTGGGTTGATCAGCAAATTCCGCTACCTCAAGCCCGCGCTCTCGCTGATCTTGGTTTTGGTCGGTCTGAAAATGCTCGCCGCAAAATGGCTCAAACTCTGGTTAGGCGATTCATTCAATCTAACGGTTCTCGCCGTGATTATTGCCATTCTTGCGACGGGAGTCATCACCTCTCTCCTTGTCGGCAATAAGGACGAGGAAAATCCTCATTCCTAATTTAAAGAAGCTACCCTTATGCAAATGCTCAAAGATTTGTTGGATATCATGCTGCATTTGCAGGATCACTTGAATGAATTCACGCGCCAATATGGACTGTTAGTTTATGCGTTGCTGTTCCTCATCGTTTTTTGCGAAACCGGCTTGGTGGTGACGCCGTTTCTTCCTGGCGACTCTCTGTTATTCGCGGTGGGAGCGATTTCTGCGGATCCAAATTCCGGCATCAATGTTTGGATCGCTGGGATCGTTTTGCTCATCGCAGCTATTTTAGGAGATACGGCGAACTATTGGATCGGCAATAAATTCAGTGGCTGGGCGATTAGAAAATTCCCAAGAATTATCAAGCAAAGCCATCTCGATAAGACCTCTGATTTCTTCGTGCGTTACGGTGGCAAGGCCATCATCATCGCGCGCTTTGTTCCCATTGTCCGCACCTTCGCTCCCTTCGTGGCGGGATCGGGCTCCATGGATTACAAAAAATTCATGTTTTTCAATACAACCGGCGCATTGCTCTGGGTGGGTTTGCTGCTACCCGCAGGCTGGTTTTTCGGAGGCTTCCCTATCGTAAAAGAAAACTTCGAGCTCGTGGTTTTCGGAATCATCGGCATCTCCATTTTGCCGATGGTCATTGAAATCGTTCGCGCAAAATTGAAACGCCAACCGCCATCGGTTGATATGCTGGACTAATGCCGCTTCGGTTGAGCCGTTGTCGATGTTAGGCGGTCAATGTAAGCGAGCAGCAATGCGGAAATCACAAAAGTCATATGGATGGCTACTTGCCACATTAGTACTTTTTCCGAGATCCGCTCGGCCTCGATGAAAGTTTTGAGCAAGTGAATGGATGAAATTCCGATCAGCGCCGTAGCAAGTTTCACTTTGAGAATACCAGCGTTCACATGTGACAGCCACTCAGGTTGATCTGGGTGTTTTTGTAGATGAAGTCTGGACACAAATGTTTCATATCCGCCAACGATTACCATAATTAGCAAGTTTGCGATCATCACCACATCGATAAGACCCAGCACCGTGAGCATGATTTCCGTCTCGGTAATGTTTGTGGTCTTTTGAACGAGATGCCAGAGCTCGACGAGGAAATGAAATACATAAACCGCTTGGGCAATGATGAGTCCCAAATAGAGCGGCGCTTGTAGCCATCGGCTCAGAAAGATGAGATTTCCCAACATGACGTGGAGTCGATGAGGGTTATGCTCGGTGGGAAGATCGGTTTCGTCTGAGTTTTCCATGAATGCGAGTAAGTGAATGAACCCAATGGGGTCGGTTGGCGGTAGGCAATCACAAAGCCGCCGTAGCGTCTATGGGAAATCCAAATGGTTTAGTCTTCATAGTCCATCGAGCATCAATGTCGTAGAAAGCAATGGAGTGTTTAGACACACGATGAAGCTGCACGGTTCGTTTGGTAAGGGCTTGCCAAGTGCGGATGTGATTGATGTGTCGGGAGATAGTTTGCCGGCGGGGATGAGGAAGAAGTGAGCTTCGCGATGGAGTAATGGCACTTCACTGACGCGGAATCCTCCTCCGAATTCTGGAGATGGATATGGTTCAATTTTACAACAAACGTTTACGAGCAAATGCCTTGCCTGATGCGGTTTTTAGATATTTTTCAAAATCTTCAGCTGTCTGTTTACTTTCGAAACCTCCATACCATGCAAGATTCCACGGACGAGATAGTTTGGTAGAAACATTTCTTCCCGCATTGTGGGCAGATAAACGCTCTTTCAGATCTGCTGTGCTGCCATAATAAAATTTCTCAGGATGGGAGATAGAACACAGGATGTATGCGTAGTGCATGTTTTGGTGGGGGGATTAAGGTGCGCTACTTCGCTTGAGGAAGTGAAGTCACGCTTTGTTGCGTTTCAGGCTAGCCCTACTTCGCTAAAGCTACGAAGGGCATTCTTCGCTTCCTTTAACTGATTATATGGCTTGCCATTCGTAGCTTCCGGCACGGAAGCGAAGAATGGCGGAACGAGAGGGATTCGAACCCTCGGTAGAGTCACCCCTACGTTCCCTTAGCAAGGGAGTGCTTTCGACCACTCAGCCATCGTTCCGTTAAAATCAAATTGGTCGGAGGGCTTTGAACCATAGGACGCGGTTTGCGTCAAGGTCGGCGTTTTAAAATAAATGCTGGAGAGCCGTGTCTTTGACCGGCTTCTTGGATTCATCAGCCGGCCGGAGGCGCGGCTCTCCAATACCGCTTCACCGTGAAAGTCTCGTGGGTTTCGACGATTTCGGTATTTGGAAATTTCGCTTCAAACTCGGCGAGGTAGGTGTCGCCCGAGTGGATTTGGTGGACGTGACTGACTAACCATTCGTCGATTTGGTCGGTGAGGGCGCGGTAAATCTCCGCGCCGCCGATGACGAAGATTTTCTCGTCGGTGCCGGTGATTTCCTCTGGGCTGTGGATGACTTCGACGCCAGCGTGATTCCAATCGCGATCGCGGGTGAGGACGATGTTGCGGCGCTTGGGCAAGGGTCGGCCGATCGATTCGAAGGTTTTTCGCCCCATCAGGATCGGATGGCCGACGGTGGTTTTTTTGAAAAACGCGAGGTCTTCAGGAAGGTGCCAGGGAAGGGAGCCATTTGCGCCGATCAGGCGGTTCGGATCCATGGCGACAACGGCGATGAGCATGATTTTAATGAAATGTTAGAAGTGGGAATAAAGAGATTAACCGCAAAGATCGCAAAGAGCACAAAGACTATGGAGTGTTTGCTTCGGCGCTTTGATCATTTGGTGTTTTTCTTTTCTTTGCGTTCTCTGCGCTCTTTGCGGTTAATAATCATTCTTACACCGCGATCGGTGCTTTGATGGTGGGGTGCGGGTCATAGCCTTCCAGGGAAATGTCGTCGAAGGTGAAGCCGTCGATGGTTTTGATGTCGGGATTGAGTCGGAGGGTAGGGAGGGGACGTGGATCGCGGGTGAGCTGAAGGCGGGCTTGATCGAGGTGGTTTTGATAGAGGTGGAGATCGCCAAAGGTGTGGACGAAATCGCGGGCTTCGTAATCGCAGACTTGCGCGAGGATGTGAGTGAACAACGCGTAGGAAGCGATATTGAACGGGACGCCGAGAAAGAGATCGGCGCTGCGTTGATAGAGCTGGCAGGAGAGGCCAGGCTTGCCGCCGTCTTTGGGTTCGTGGACGTAGAATTGAAACAACAAATGGCAGGGCGGAAGAGCCATGCGATCGACATCGCCCACGTTCCATGCGGAGACGATATGGCGACGGGAATGAGGATTTCCTTTTAAACCATCGATGAGCAACGCGATCTGATCGATCACTCGGCCATCGTTGGTTTCCCATGCGCGCCATTGTTTTCCGTAAACCGGTCCAAGTTCACCATCGGCATCCGCCCATTCGTCCCAGATCGTAACTTTGTTTTCTTTGAGGTAAGCGATGTTGGTCTCTCCTTTGAGAAACCATAGCAACTCATGAATGATGGAGCGGAGGTGAAGTTTCTTGGTGGTCAGGCAGGGGAACCCTTTGCGCAGATCGAAGCGCGCTTGTCGTCCGAAGACGGAGAGCGTGCCGGTGCCGGTGCGGTCGCCGCGTTCCTCGCCGTTTTCTAAAACATCGCTCAACAGATCTTGGTAGGCCTTCATTGCGGGAAACTCTAAATTTTAAACTTTAAACCTCAAGGATATTGGAAAGCCGCGCCTCTGGCCGGCTTAGGGTTGTGAAGAAGCCGGTCAGAGACACGGCTCTCCAGTACGTTTCCGCTTACGAAATAGCTGGGTTTCACGATAACCGGCGGCTTTGGCTAGCTGGCGGGCTTTTTCAAAATCTCTGGCGACTTCATTGGGCGCGTGGGCATCCGAGGAAATGACCAAGCCGATCCCCGCAGAGGCAGCGAGCTCGAGGAAACGCGGTGCGGGATAAGCTTCGGCGCACGGCTTGTGCAGGCCGGCGGTGTTGAGCTCGATGACCGATCCGTTCGCGGCGATCGCTTCGATCACGGGATCGTAAAATCGATCCAGATCGCCTGCGGGTGCGTAGGAAAACTTTTTGATCAAATCCGGATGCGCGAGGATATCGAACAAGCCACTCTCCGCCATTTGAGCGTAGGTTTCCCAATAGGTCTTCCATGCGTCATCGACATCGGTTTGCGCCCATTTCCCCAGCCAGATCGGATTATCGAAATCCCAATCGCCGAGATAATGAACCGATCCTATCAAGTAGTCCCAATCCGATTTCGCCGCGAGTTCTTCGATGAAACTTTCGCAGCCTTTCAACCAATCGCACTCCATCCCGGAGCGGATGATGATTTGATCTCCAGCGGCTTGCTTGGCGCGCGCGATCCAATCGAAATACTGCGGTAGCTCACTTTCTAACATACGCCAATCGTCGAAGGGCTCAGGCCGGCAAGGGGCGTGATCCGAGATGCCGTATTCTGTTAGGCCAGCGGCGATAGCAGCGGCCACGTATTCCTCCGGAGTGCCGGAGGCGTGTTTGCAAAGCGGCGTGTGCGTGTGGTAATCGGCAGGCATCGGGAAATGATTTGTAAAGCGGTGGGGGCAGAGTGCGAAGAGAAATTTTTCACCGCGGAGACACAGAGGTCGCAGAGGAACGCAGAGAAGAATAAATGATAGACAATTCTATGGTTTGGATTTTTTACCTCAAAAACTTCTTTTCATAACCTAAGCTCAGCGACCCTTTGCGACCTCTGCGGCTTTGCGGTGAAAATCACCTATTTTTCAGTAGACGCCTCCAGCGCCTCGATGTGGCGGCGGACTCCTTCGGTGATGCCGCGTTCGCTGTAGCCACCTTCTAACACGGAAACGATGCGCTCGTGGCCTTGTTCGCGGCAGAGGGCTCGGAGGATTTCCGTGAGCTCTGCATAGACATCGCTCGACCATCCCAGCGCGCCCAAAGGATCGGCTTCGTGGGCGTCAAAGCCTGCGGAGATGATCAACATCTGTGGTTTGAATTTCCGGAAAGCATCGGTTAGCTGAGTTTGATAGACTTTGATCACAGCTTCATCTCCGCTTCCAGCAGCGAGCGGAACATTCAAATTGAAACCTTTTCCCGCTCCTTCACCGATGATATCCGGCGAGCCGCTCGCACCCGGATAAAACGGATATTGATGCGTGTTGAAAACAAACACCGTTGGATCTTTGAGAAACATTTCCTGCGTGCCATCGCCGTGATGGACATCCCAATCGACGATCATCACGCGTTCCAGTTTGTGATGTTTTTGCGCGTAGCGCGCGGCAATCGCAGCATTGGAGAAGAAACAAAAACCTTTGGCATTTTTCGGCATCGAGTGATGTCCTGGCGGTCGCACCGCGGCGAAGGCATTGTTCACTTTTCCATTCATCACCAGATCGACCGCGGTCAAGGTGCCGGCCACGGCTTTTACCGCTACGTCGTAAGTGCGTTTCGAAATTGGCGTATCTCCGCTGTTATGCATGCGTTTCTCATTGGCTTCGCACGCCTGCTTTAAAGCAGCGACATAATCCGCATCGTGCAGCTCACGGATCCATGGCAGGGGATCGATCTTATCGCTTGGGGCTGACCACAGAAGTCGCTTCGAAACCGGATGTTCTTTGAGGTGCTTGGTCATCATCCGCAACCGATCCGGACTTTCCGGAAAACCCGGGCCGGTATCGTGTTCGAGAAAAATATCATCGTAGATCAACGCAGTCCGAAACGCATCTTGCGCGGGCTTCGCTTCCTTGGCTTGAGCTTGGACTGTCATCGATGAGAAAGGCACCACGCTGACGCAGAAAAGCAAGTATGGGATGGGGAAAACATGATTCATATCGGCACGTTATATGGGTCTTTTTAGAGTGCGAGGGGGAAATGGGGATGGAGACAGGGGTAGCGGGGTAGCTTAGATTGTGCGTTGATCTCGCGCAAAGGCGCCAAGACGCAAAGGAAGAAGTTTCATTTTGAACCGTTTCAAGGCTCATGGTTTCAAACTAGCTTTGCTATTCCTTTGCATCTTAGCGCCTTTGCGCGAGCTATTCCCTATATCAACCCAGATATCCCTGACGCGAGCCTTGCACCATCGCCCGTGTTTTGACTAACCTGCCGCCCCGCCGCTTGTGGCGGTTCAAGTCATGAAGCCGAACAGCCTTTCCAAATACCGCCCATTTCCGGCGATTTCCTTGCCCGACCGCACTTGGCCGGAGCAAGTGATCACCCATGCTCCGATCTGGTGTTCGGTCGATCTCCGGGACGGAAATCAGGCGTTGCCACAGCCGATGTCGATCGAGGAAAAGCTGGAATTTTTCGAGCTCTTGGTGCGGATCGGCTTCAAGGAAATCGAGATCGGTTTTCCCTCGGCGGCCGATACGGAATTCAATTTCTGCCGTCGCTTGATTGAGGAAAACCGCATCCCGGAAGATGTGACGATTCAGATTTTGGTGCAGACGCGCGAGCAGCTCATCCGCCGCAGCTTCGAAGCGATCGCCGGTGCGAAGCGGGTGATCGTGCACATCTACAACTCCACCTCGCCGCTGCAACGTCGCGTGACCTTCGGCGATGCCTCGCGCGAATCGATCAAGCAGATCGCGATCGAAGGCGCGAAGTTGGTGAAAGAGCTTGTCCCAACCATTCCGCAAACCGAAGTGGTGTTGCAGTATTCTCCGGAATCCTTTTCCGATACGGAACTCGATTACGCAGCGGAAGTTTGCAATGCCGTCATCGATGTCTGGCAGCCGACGCCTGAGAAAAAAATGATCATCAATCTGCCGGACACTGTGCAATGGACGACTCCTAACATTCACGCGGACATGATCGAGTGGATGGGTAGAAATCTTCATCAGCGCGACGCACGGACCATTTCCCTTCACACTCACAATGATCGTGGCACGGGCGTCGCAGCGACCGAACTTGGCTTGATGGCTGGCGCGGATCGGGTGGAAGGCACGCTTTTCGGAAACGGCGAGCGCACGGGGAATCTCGATATCGTCACGGTCGCACTGAACATGAACAGTCACGGAATTCCCACTGGCCTCGATTTTTCCGAGCTGACGGATATTCGTTTGAAATACGAAAAATTCACGCGCCTCGCGATACCCGAGCGTCATCCTTATGTCGGCGAATTGGTCTTCACCGCGTTCTCCGGTTCACACCAGGACGCGATCAAAAAAGGCCTCGACCGCCGCGAGAAAGAATCCAAAGACAACGCCGATCTCGTCTGGGGCGTGCCGTATTTGACCATCGATCCTCAGGACATCGGTCGATCCTATGAGGCGATCATCCGCATTAATTCCCAATCCGGAAAAGGTGGTGTCGCGTATGTGTTAGATCGCGAACACGGATTCGATTTGCCGAAGTCGATGCATCCTATCGTTGGAAAATACATTTACGATCTCGCCGATCAACATGGCCGCGAACTGACGGTCGATGAAATCCGCGATGCGTTTTTTGATCATTTCGTAAACCAGGAAAATCATCTCAGCGTGAAAGAATACGAGCTCATCCATCAAACCGGTGGCGGCAACGTGCATTGCAACGCGACGATTTCCATTGATGGCAAAACCCAGCAAATCGAAGGCGACGGCAACGGCCCGATCAACGCCTTCGTACACGCCTTGGAAACGGTTGGCTTGAAAGATTTCAAAGTCAGCGACTATCGCTCCCACGCCGTACGCGGCGGCTCCGATGCCAGCGCTGCCGCCTACGTCCAGCTCCAACACGAAGACGGCCGCATCCTCTGGGGCGCAGGCGTCGATCCATCCATCGAAATGGCGGGGCTCAAAGCTTTAGTCACCGCTTGGAATTTGCTGAGATAGATCATTTTACACAGCCTTTACGGACAGGCATCCGGACTAGAGCTAAAAACAGGTTGTTATGAAAACAACCAATACACATGTCCTAGCGCTTGCCGCGACTTTCGTCGCGATCATCTCCAGTCAGATGCCTGCGCATGCAAAAGAGCGAAGAATCGCAGCAACCGTAGACAAACCCGCCGTCGATGCCCCAGCGAAACCTGCGGTAGACGGAAAAAACCGAATCCAGATCGCGCTACTGTTAGATACTTCCAGCAGCATGGACGGCCTCATTGACCAAGCGAAAACGCAGCTTTGGAAAGTGGTTAATACTTTCATCGATGCCGAGCGCGGTGGCGAGGCACCGTTCGTGGAGGTCGCACTTTACGAATACGGCAACAACAACAACGCCGCAGGAAATGATTGGATCCGCTTGGTCACTCCGCTGACCCGCGATCTCGATGATCTGAGCTCGAAACTTTTCGCCCTCAAAACCAACGGCGGCGAGGAATACTGCGGTGCTGTCATCCAACGGGCACTCGGCGATCTCGCATGGGACGATAACAAAACCACTTATAAAGCGATCTTCATCGCGGGCAACGAGCCATTCACCCAAGGCCGCGTCGATGCCCGTTCCGCTTCCAAGGAAGCCCTCACAAAAGGGATTATCATCAACACCATTCATTGTGGAAATCGCAACGAAGGCATCAACGGCGCATGGCACGATGGTGCGGCACTCGGTGGTGGCGAATTTCTCGTCATTGACCAAGACAAAGTCGTAGCTCACGTCGATGCGCCGCAAGACAAACGCATTGCCGAACTCAGTTTGAAACTCAACGAAACTTATTTGGGTTACGGAACCCGCCGCACGGAAGCCGCGGAAATGCAAAAGAAAGCCGATACGGATGCCATTGCGAACAATGAAAAAGGAGCGCACGTGGAACGCGCGGTTACCAAATCCAGCACGAACTATTCAAACGCCAGCTGGGACCTTTGTGATGCTGTTAGAGACAAGCAAGTGGACATCACCAAACTGAAAGACGAGGACCTTCCGGAAAACCTGCGCGGCAAGACTCCTGAGGAGCTTAACAAAGCCATCGCCGAAGCGGCAACCAAGCGTGCTGCGATCCAGGAAGAAATCAAAACACTCAACAACGAACGTGAAGGTCATATTGCCGAGGCCATGAAAAAACAGGCTGTCTCTGGCGATAAATCCCTCGATCAGGCCATGATTGAAGCAACCCGCCAACAAGCCGCGAAGGTTGGATATAACTTCAAAAAATAATCTTAGTTAAATCATGAAGAGAACCCCGAAGGGACACAGATGAACACGGACAAGGTTGAGTTTTACAAGAGCGAGTTCATTGTTAGGACCTGAATTCCCATCTTCCATCCGTGTTTATCCGTGTCCCTTCGGGCTTCAGATTCTTTTAATTTTGTATAACGACCACATTGTGATGGAGTGAAACTCCAAAGCTCCTATCTTTTTTAAAACTCATGATCGACTCACCCACCATTCTTGTCATCGAAGATGATCCCGCCGTTCGCATGGGTATCGTTGATACGTTGGAATATGGTGGCTACCAAATCCTGCAAGCTCCCGACGGCCACGCTGGCATGGAAATGGCGCTTAAAGCCAATTACCGCCTGCTCTTGCTCGACATCGTCATGCCCGGTCCTTCGGGATTTGAAATCCTCGCTGCTCTGAAAAAAGCCCGCCCCGGCCAAGCGGTGATCATGCTTTCCGCTCGCGGCGAGGAACAGGATCGCGTGAAAGGCCTCGTTGGCGGCGCGGACGACTACGTCGTCAAGCCGTTCAGCATGAAAGAGCTGCTCGCCCGCGTCGATGCGGTGTTGCGCCGCACTCACGAGCGAACGGCTCCAACGTCGAATCACCTGATCGATGGAGCAGAGGTCAATCTAACAGAACATAAAATCAAATTTTCCAACGGAACGATCACCGAGCTCAGTGATCGGGAAAGTTGCTTGCTGCGTTACCTCATCGAGGCCAACGGGCGCATTCTCACCCGTCATGAAATTCTCCGGCATGTATGGAATCTCGACCCGGATAAAATCGAGACCCGCACCATCGACATGCACATGGCGAACTTGCGCGCGAAACTCGGAAATGATCTCGCCCATCGCCTTGTCACCGAGCGAGGTAAGGGCTATCGTTTCACCAAACCCACGGAAGCCTAAATGAACTGGACCCGCCTACAACCCACGACCCTCGTATGGTTCGCCTTCACCTTCTGCGCATGCTTGGTGATTGGTGCTATGCTTTGGCTGACGAGTAGTGTGATCCAAACCGAGCAAAACCGCGCTCGCGCGGAAATCCGTGCGGAAGTCCAAGAGCGCGTGAGGTTGGTGCTTTGGCGCATGGACTCGCTGGGAACTTCCATTTTACTGGAGGAAAACACCATTCCGACTGAGCTTTTCCTAACAAAATTGGATCGGACCTTGCCTGCAACCGTTCGCTTCGAGACTCCGGATGGTGCCTCCATCAAAGGCTGGGGAGACCAGGAACAACTTCTGCAATGTAGCAACTTGTTACCAACTTTAGTGGCCGACAAGACCACCGCCAGCAACGAAGACGAAAAGCTCATCCCGAAACCGGAAGAAATCCAGCAGATGGTTCAGCAGTCCCAACTGAAATACCGCGGCAACAAAGACGAAGCGGATCAAGCTTGGACGAACCGGAGTGAGAAGGCGAGTCGCGATGAATTGATGAGCAAGAATGTCCAAAATAGCTATGCGGATGTCATTCCACAAACACGTGCCCAAGGCTCGCAGGCGATTCCATCCTTCATCGAAGTGAACAATCCGCTTTCCGAGTTCAAGCCGCTGTGGTTCAAGGATTCTTTGTTTCTCATCCGCAGGGGCATGACTCTAACAACTTTTGCCCAGGGCATTTTGGTGAATCGGGCTGCGCTTGAGAAAATTCTTCTCAAAGAAGCCGCAGTCTACCTGCCGAACGCAAAGCTGTGCCGACCGGTTGAGGGAGCGGACGATTCGTTCGTGCTCGCCTCGTTCCCGTTAAAACTGGTTCCGGGCTCGATCAATCTGACACCGGAAGCCATCCCGAAGAGCATCAGAAATTCCCTGCTCGCCGGATGGTTTGCGGCGGCCATCGCGGTGGTCACCGCATTTTTCCTGATCACCAATGTCATGAAATTGAGCGAGCGTCGCGCCTCGTTTGTTTCCGCCGTGACCCATGAGCTCCGCACGCCCCTAACCACTTTCCGGCTCTACTCGGACATTTTGCAAAACAACGCGGTCAGCCCAGAGAAACGGCCCGCCTATTTGAATACTTTGTCGCGAGAGGCGGATCGGCTATCGCACCTTGTGGAGAACGTCCTCGCGTTTTCCCAAATCGAACGCGGCAGTGCGCGTAGCTCCGTTTCAGAACACGATATCGGTGAATTGTTAGAATCAATGCGAGAGCGTTTCGAAGCACGCCTCGCCGCCGCTCGACTGAATTTGCAAATGAAAATCGAGAGTCCGTTCCGCTGTTCCCTCGATTCCAACGCGCTGGAGCACATCCTGTTCAATCTCATTGATAACGCCGCGAAATACGCAGCAGGTTCAGAGCCGCCGATCGTCACCATCGAGATGACTGCCAAATCGAATCGCTTGGAAATCAAAGTTTCTGATTACGGCCCCGGCATTTCTCTTGCGGAGTGCAAAAAGATTTTCCGCCCGTTTCACAAATCCGCCAAACAAGCCGCCGAAACCCAGCCGGGAGTCGGCTTAGGCCTCGCGCTATCCAACCGCCTCGCGCGCTCGATGGGCGGAAAACTCAGTTGCGGCCACCGTACTGATGGTCACAAGGGCGCTGTGTTCGCTCTGACGCTGCCGGTTTGACAAGACTGCTTCAAACGTCATTCTCACCAAAATGAGAATTTTACTTTTGTCTTTGGCGTTGGCCGCGCTGGCGCAGTCTGCTGAGAAACCTAAAAATGTGGTGGTAATCATCGCCGATGATCTCGGGGTAAAAGACATCAACATCGATGGAGCCAATCCGTTTTACGAAACGCCGAACCTCGCGAAATTCGCCAAGACCGCCGTGAATTTCACCAACGGTTATGCGAGTTGTCCGGTTTGTTCGCCGACCCGTTCCGCGATGTTGACGGGCCAAACTCCCGCCCGCACCCGTAACACGGATTTCTTCGGCGCGCCTAACGAGTTCTTCGAAGAAATCCCCGCCGACTATGATCCGGTGCGCGATTTCCGAGGTCCCAAGAAGAGCGATAAACGTCCGCTCTGGCCTGCGCCGTATCTCGGTCATCTCCCCAAAGGCATGGTGACTTTACCGGAAGCTTTGAAAAATCACGGCTACGCCACCTTTTTCGCGGGCAAGTGGCATTTGGGTGGAGAGGGAAATTTTCCCGAAAACCATGGTTTCGATATCAACATCGGTGGACATCAAGGCGGCGGCCCTTATACAGGGAAAAAATATTTTTCACCCTACGGAAATCCGAAAATCAAAGACGGCCCTGACGGTGAATATCTCACCGAGCGCCTCGGTCGTGAAACCGCAGATTTCATCAAGGCCAATAAAGACAAACCATTCCTTGCCTATCTTTCCTTCTACGCTGTCCACACGCCGCTTATGGCTCCCGATGATTTGGTGAAAAAATATCAAGCGAAACGTGAGAAGTTAGGTCTCAAGGACGAGTTTGCCCCAGAGCCTCCGCGCCAGAACCGCACGATCCAATCGCATGCAACCTACGCGGCGATGATCGAGTCCATGGACTCCGCCATCGGTCAGGTCCTTGATGCTCTCGAAACTCAGGGTCTGGCCGATAACACTCTGGTCATTTTCACCTCAGATAACGGCGGACTTTCCACTTCCGAAGGCTCACCGACCTCAAATCTTCCTTACCGTGCCGGAAAAGGTTGGCTTTACGAAGGCGGCATTAGAGTTCCAGTCCTCGTCCGCAATCCCGTCACCGGTAACGGCGGCACCACTTGCGCCGAACCCGTCTACACCACCGACTATTTCCCAACTATCCTTGCTGCGACCGGTCATGAACTCCTCGCGGATAACCACAAAGACGGAACCTCATTTCTAACATATTTGGAAAAACCATCCGCTAAGTTATCGGGTCGAAAGATGTTTTGGCATTATCCGCATTGGGGAAATCAAGGTGGCTCGCCCGGCAGCGTCGTGCGCGAAGGGAAATGGAAACTGATCCGTTGGTCTTGGCCGGCACGCTCGGAGCTGTTCGATTTAGAGGCAGATCCCGGAGAATTTCAGAATGTCTCCGCCGCGCAGCCCGAGCAGGTTGAGAGACTGGAAAAAGAAATCGATTCATTCCTAAAGAATACCCACGCCTATCCGTTCACCAAAAACCCGAACTTCACGGGCGACTTCGAAAAGTGGTAAATCCATTTCTTTCAAACTTCTTCATTTTTCCTAAAATCTTCCTTGCCGACCCTCATTAAATTTCCAAACTCCCAACCTATCCGAGCAAACTTGCACAATATGATCGATAAACTCAAAAACCGCCCTCGCTTCACAGCGTTTTCCGTCCTTGCATTCACACTGCTAGCCGCCCCCCAAATCTTTGCACAAGATGCGAGTGCACCAGTCGTTCAAAAATCATTACTCCGTACATGGGTTATTGACGGTGGTCCCACGATGTTTTTCATCGGTGCAGCGGTCGTAGCTTACATCGCGCTCTCTGTTTACAACTCCATGAATTTCACCAAGGCGAAATTTTATCCTGCTGACCTCCAGATGGCGTTGATGGATCACATGGTTAACTGCCGCGTCCGCTCTGCTATCGAGCTTGCCGCAACTCATCCATCTTATCTCGGCCGCTTGGTCGCCTACGCATTTCCCAATATCGATGCAACTCAGCCAGAAACACTTGGTCGTGATCAAGTCGAAGATGCCATTGCAGATTTCACGAACAATGAAGCGCGTAAGGCTTTGCAATGGGTTCAATACATTTCTCTTTGCGCACAAGCATCTCCGATGCTTGGACTTCTCGGAACGGTTATGGGTATGGTGAGCGCGTTCGCCACCCTCCAAACCTCCGGTGGCGCTGATCCATCCGCACTCGCAGGTGACATCTCCGTTGCACTTCTTACAACTCTTTGGGGTCTGATCAACGCGATTCCTGCCATCGTCAGTTACGTGTATTACAAAAATAAATACAATCAGCTAGTTGCTGAAACTGTTCACGTAGCAGAAGAAATGCTTAATGCCGCCATCGCTACGGTTAACGCAGATACACTTTATGCCAAGATTCCAGAAGGCATCGCCGTTTAATTCAAGGAAACCATCAGCAGTAGAGCAATTTCTACTGCTGGATAGTTTTTAAAATTGCCCAATCACAAATCCCATGGCTAAAAAAGGCAGATATACTGGAGTGGAAGATGAAGAAGCGAAAATCGACATGTCGCCCATGATCGACATGGTTTTCCTTCTGCTCATTTTCTTCATCGTGAACGCGACAGCCATCATCGTGCAAACCGATCCTGAGGTGAAGCCACCGATTGCTAAGAATTCAAAAAGACAAGAAGACGGACGCGGTCGGATTGTGATCAACGTTCGTTCAAATGGCACCTACACAAGTGAGAAATTTGTGATATTGAAGGATAAGCAAGATATCACCGACATCGTCAAAAAACAGAAATTAGAGATCGAAACGGAAGGCTTGATTCCCAAACTGCACCTTCGCGGTGACCAAGATGCGGTGTTCAAGTATTCTCGGACAGCAATCAGCGCGGCTGCAGATGCAGGCGTGACTCAGGTGGTTTTTGCAGTTTATGAAACTCACAGAGGCCTAAAGTAATCATTCGTATCTACCCGCTTTCAATCATTCATTAAAAAATCCCCATGGCACGTCATAAGAAATCAATCATGCAGGAAGAGGGGATGCCGGAACTCGATATCTCATCGCTGATCGACGTCTGCTTCCTGCTACTCATTTACTTCATCGTCACATCGACGATCACTCCACGCGAGCAGGATCTTGGCATGTCATTGCCAGCTAATTCACCGCCAAGTAGCACACAACCAAAGATCGATCCGATGTTTATCCGGGTTGATTCTGCAGGCGCGGTTTTCTCAGGTGCGGGCGATGCTCAGCAGGCACTTGACACGGACTCAAGTGTCCGTGATTTGCCTCTTTTGCTGAGCCAACTTCAGCTCTACGCATCAGCTGCTCGCAGTGCGGGGAACAATCCTCTCGTGCAGGTTTGGGTAGATCCGGGTACCACTCAGCAGCGTGTCATCGACGTGCTCAACTCTCTCGCAGCCGTCGGAATCGAATCTGTTACCTTTACGGATCTTATCGAGGAGTGATTAACCAAACAAAAAATCTCAGCTAATTTTTTAACGCCGCCGGCCGTTACCTCTTGCAAGGAGCGCCTCCCGGCGTTTCATTTTTGATAAACCCAACTCCCAATCTCACTTTCAAAACCAATCACAAAACAGCCATGAAAAACTTCATTTTAACCGCTACTTTGTTGCTTACTTCTGCATTACTCCAGGCGCAGGAATTAGCCACACTCGTCGATGATGGTCTCAAGGCCATGAACGAGAAAAAATGGGAGCAAGCGCTTGCCCTCAATGCTCAAGCCATCGAGAAGCACGGTCCAGATCCTAAAGTGGCGATGGAAGACTTCGGTCCTCAATTCGCCATGATCTGGTTTCGCAAAGGTATCTGTGAGCTCCAACTCAAAAAATTCGCGGATGCGATGAAGTCCTTTGAGATCGTTAGCAAAGACTTCCCTAATAATGCGGAAAAAGATGGCAACGAATTCGAGAAAATTGCTTTGTTGAAATGGGGTGAGGCCGCGATGGGTGCTGAAAAATATGATGTTGCCATCGAGAAGTGGTCCCAATTTCTAAAAGAGCGCACGCCAAAGGACAAATTTCCTCAAGGCCTGTTCAATGTGAACATGGCAATCTGCCATTACCACGTCGGCGAAATTCCGAAGGGCAACGAGTATTTGGAAATCGCCATCAAAAATAAAGCGGCCTTTGCCACTCCAAACTCGGCCATCGTTTCCGCTTTCCAAGTCTTGGTGGACGTTTCCGTTAAAGCAGAAAACGAACAAGCCTTCCTCGACTTCGTCGATAAGAACAAAGGCGGACTCATGATCGAGCCTTTCGAAATGCAACGCTTCTCCAAGATTTTCATGAAGCTCGCCGGTGATGCCATCGCTGCTGAAAAAATTAAAACCGCATTGGCGCTTTATCAATTCGTTCCTTCCACTCAGGTCGCCATCGAAGATCTCACCGCCAAACTCAAAATCATCGGTAAGCTCCCAACCTTTACCGATGGCTCCGCGAAACTCAATCGCGCCCAAATGGAGGGCGAGCTTGCAGCGTTAAAAGCAGAGCTTGCTGGAAACAAGTCGATCGAAATGATCAAACTCGCGGCCATCGCATACATTTATGAACTCCAAGGCTACGTTCCGGGTTCCTATGCCGCCTATCTCCAGCTTGAGACCATGTATGCAAAAGCAGAGAAACGTGAGGACAACCTTTACAACCTGATCCGTACCGCCTCACTCCTCGGCAAGATGGACCAAGTCCAGAAGTTTAGTGAAACGTTCCTTACAGCTTATCCGGAATCAACGCACAAGCCGGCCATCATGAAACTCATGTTGTCCACCCTGTTCTTTAGAGGAGATTACGAGACATGTATCGAGATCGCATCCGACCTCATTGGCAAAGAGAAACTAAAGGCTCCTTCTCCGGAACATGACCTCGCGCTATTCGTGCTAGGGGGCTCTTACTTCTACACGGGAAAATACGATGTCGCAGTCCCTTATCTCGAAAAGCACATCGCGACCTATCCACAGAGCCCCTTCGCGATGCATTCTTCTTACTACCAAGCATCCAATACTTATCGCCTTCAGTTATGGAAAGAAGCAGCCGTGTTGCTCGATAAGTTCCTTGAAAAATACAAAACTAATCCAGAGCAGGGCTATATCCCACTTGCTCTGTTAGACCGCGCTAACACCCATTACGCTGAAGATGAAACGGAAGCGACCGTGGAAAAAATTGATCGCTTGATCAAAGATTTCCCCGATAGCGAGACCACAAACCAAGCTTTGAACCTCAAAGGCAACGTGCAAGAGAGCGAAGGTAAAATTGCCGAAGCCATCGCAACCTACCAGATGTCTCTAGAAAAAGCGGAAGCCAGAGGCAATGACAGCATCGCGGGTGAAGCGCTTTATTATCTGATCGCTCTGCTATCAAGCGACAAGAGCGATGAGGAAGCAGCAACCCGCTTTCCTAAGGCTGCCGCTTATGCCGATAAGTATTGGGAAAAATATTCAGAGAGTTCACCCTACCGCGCTCAAGCCTCCGTCAGTCAATTGCCAGCAATGGATGCCGTAGGCCGCGGCGAAGAAGGCTTGAAGCGCCTCCAAGGAATCATTTCTGAAATGGCGAAATTGGAAGAAGCCCAAGGATTGGAAGAAGCAATCAACTCATACACCGAGGCTTACCTGAAAAACCACACTCCTGAAGAACTCAAAGAGCACTACTTCAATTTTCCGAATGTTGACGTAAACGATAAAGCGGCTCGTGCCCTTCTGCGCATCGCTGTGATTGGAGTTTACGAAAACAGCCTTAAAAAGGCCAAGGATGAAGAGGAGAAGCGTAAGTTGAACGCCATGATCAAGGTTTTGTTTGATAACTTGAAAGCCGAGTTTGATGTCAAAGAACTCACCAACTTCATTTTGGTGAAACTGGGCGACTACCTCCGCACCAAGACTGCAACTCCTGTTTTGGCGTTGCCATATTACAACGAAGCACTCGGTCGCGCCGATCAGGCCTATCGTTTCGACGCTCTGCTGGGTCGTGCTGACGTCTACGGTAAATCCAAACTGCCGGACGAACTTGCCAAATCCATTGAGGATTTCGAGCGCGTGCTCTCAGATTCCGACGAAAAGAGCCAACGCGAATTTGCCCTCTACAGAATCATCCAAGTCCTCATGGAGAAAAGCGATTATGAAGGTGCTGCCAAGCGGGCAAATGAATACCTGAACCGTGAGCCAGCCAACGGTGCCGTCCATGGATTCACCAAATACAGCGCGGAAGTCGGATACATTCTCGCTCAAAGCTTTGAGAAACGGAATCTCAATGACGATGCGATCCAGATGTATGTCAAAGTTTGGTCCACCTACATGGGCAACATCAAAGTCTCCGCTCCTGCCATTCATTCGTGGATGGAGCTATCATTCGCTCGCAATAAACCCTCAACCGATCCAAATACCCCAGCTGACCGCCAAGGTGCTTACCAAGGCGGTTACAATTACCTCGAACTGACGGGCCGTTTCAAAAACAAACTCACTCCCGAAGAGCTGGAACTCTGGACCAAAGTTCAAAAACTTACTGAAAGATACGTTGCCGATCCAAGTGTCAAATCCATGGAAGAAATCAAAAAAGCGAAAGAAAAAGGCCAGTAATCCAAGAAACCACTTCCTAACATTTAAATTTTTAAACCAATGAAATCACTTCTTCTCGCATCGCTCATCCCGGCGCTCGCCGTATCCGCATATGCCCAAGAGGCTCCCGCTTTCGCAATCAAAGCCGCATTCGTCCCCCTTGATAAGGAAAACGGCAGAAATTTCGTAGGTGCTGTAGTTGCTGCGACTGCCGCTCAGATCGAGTATCGCGCCCCCCTTAATGCTCAGGCCTCTACCGTATCGGCGATCAAAGATTTCGAGGCCATCATCTTCTTGGAGCCTGCGGAATATATTGCGGCGATGGATCTTTACCAATCCGGGAAGTTTGAAGAAGCAAAAGTGCAATTTGCAAAATACAAAGAACTAACAAAAGCCGTCGCAGCTCTCCCGGGCAACTACCATGTGTTATCTGCATTTTATGAGCTCGAATGCCTCAGAAACATGGGAGATTTGAAAGGACTCGCAGAGGGCTTGCAGAGCTTTCCCAAACAACAACTCACACGTGAGCATCACCTGCGCCAACTTGAACTCTATGTCTTGTGGGACGCGGTAAAATCCGAGAACTGGGAACGCGTGCTAACGGTTGCTACCGAGCGCGAGACGCAAAAATTACCAGATTATCAGCTTGCTCAAGTCTATTACTGCAAAGGCTTAGCGCTTCAGAAGTTGAATCGCCCGGATGATGCCGTCGTAGCTTACAACATGGTCATGACTGCAGATGCCGCAACATCGGAAAACCTGGTTTCCAAAGCTGCTCTCAACGCCCTCGATATCTATCAAAAAGACGAAGCCGTTAAAGTCGCGATGACCGACTGGGGGACCGATCAGGAAAAGATAGGCTCCGTGGGCTACACCAAATTACTGGAAGCTGGCACCTTGGCCCGACTCTACACTCAATACTTCACCCACATCAAAGATCTCCCGATCGAGTATAAGAAATTCATGGATTTCAAAGCTAAGGAAGAAGCACCGTAAGTTGCCTCTAGCCTATCGCTTTTTGGAGTAATTTCCAGTTGGTGAAATTTCTTCTGCCATGTCCGCACATTTATGACATGTTCCCCGCAGAGATGTTACGCCAACTGACCTTTTCAGCCCTGTGCCTTTGCTTGGTCTCCTGTGAAAAGGAGAGCCAAATCGATCAAGCGAATCGTGAAGGGATTCTGATCTTGGGGAATGCGAATGATCCTAAAAGCCTGGATCCACAGGTTGTTACCGGTGTTTTGGATAGCAACGTGATGCGCGCGCTGTTCGAGGGACTCATCCAGTTCCATCCCTCAGAGGATCTCGCGACTCCGCTTGGGTCGGCTCTCGAAGTAACCCCCGATGAAACCGCCACCATCTGGACAGTCAAACTGCGCCCCGATGCCAAGTGGTCGGATGGTCGCGAAGTAACATCCGAGGATTATGCATTTGCCTATCAACGCATCCTTACTCCTGATCTCGCGGCAAAATACGCAGAAATGCTCTATTTCGTAGATGGAGCCGAGGCATTCAATAAAGGCGAGACCAAAGACTTCTCCACCGTTGGAATCGAAATCATTGATTCTCACAATTTCAAAATCAAGCTGCGCGGCCCCACACCTTATTTCCGAGAAGTGCTCAAGCATTACACTTGGGGTCCCGTGCCTAAACATGCTGTCACTAAACACGGAGAAATTGGAACCATCGGCAACCCATGGTCAAAAGTGAAAAACCATGTGAGCAACGGCCCTTTCCGATTGAAATCCTATCGCCGGAACCATCACATCGAGGTTGAGCAAAATCCTTATTATTGGAATGCGAAAAATGTTTCGCTCAAAGGCATTCGCTTCCTGCCAATTTCTAACTCATTCACGGAAGCCCGCATGTTCCGGGATGGTCAACTTCATGTGACATACAGCGCACCAAAGGAAGTGGTGGATCTGATGAAAAAAACCGATCCCTCCGTGTTGCGACAAGAGCCCTATTTCGGCACCGATATTCTTCGGTTCAATACCACCCGCAAACCGATGGATGACGTCAGAGTTCGACGCGCACTCAGCATGACATTGGATAGAGATGCCCTCTGCAAAAATGTGTATAGCGGTTATAATCCCACCTTCGGGCTCACTCCGCCAACCGATGGATATCAACCGCCCCGTGGAGTGAAGTTCGATCCCACAGAAGCCAAGAAACTCTTCGCCGAGGCTGGATTTCCAGACGGAAAAGGTTTCCCTACGCTCAAGCTTCTCGTCTCATCTCGCGAAGCCGCAGCTACGATTGGCGCCGCAACCCAAGCGATGTGGCGCGAACACCTCGGTGTGGAAATTGAAATCGAGAATAAAGAATGGACCGCGTATTTGGTCGCCATGCAGTCGTTGGATTTTGATATGGTCTCTGGCGGTTGGATTGGTGATTACATCGATCCCCTGACGTTCTTAGAAATGTGGACGCCGGGAAATGGTAATAACAATACCGGATGGGTAAGTCAGCCATATTTGGACAAACTCAACGAATCCCTGAAAGTCACGGATCCGACCGAGCGCTATATTTTTTTAAAACAAGCCGAAGAAATTCTGTTAGCGGATGCACCCATGGCCCCCGTTGCCTGGCGCTCCAAAAACTATTTGATCCATCCTTCAGTCAAAGGCTGGGATCCCGTGCTTCTCGATTGCCATCCTTACACTAACGTCCGCCTCGTTCCGCAGAAAGACTAACAAGGCCATGCTCAAACTTCTCGTATCCAGATTTTTCCAAGGCTTGTTGACGTTGTTTGTCCTCGTCACCCTGACCTTCTTTCTCGTGCGCGCGATGCCGGGAAGTCCCTACACCGAGGAAAAAGCAATCCCCGCACATGTGTTAGAGCGCATGAAAGCCTACACCGGTCTCGATCAGCCCTTACCGGTGCAGTATGTGCGGTATTTGAAAAACTTGGTCATTCATCAAGATCTCGGCGACTTGATCAAAAAAGATGGTGTGAAAGTTTCAGAAATCATCCGGGACTCCTTTCCTGTATCGTTAGCGCTTGGCTTGGCTTCCATGGCCATCGCGTTAATGGTTGGTATCCCTGCTGGCGTGATCGCGGCAGTGAAAAAGAATTCACCTACGGATTTCGCCTGTCTGTCGTTTGCGATGATCGGCATCTGCCTTCCAAGTTTCGTGATCGGGCCTTTGTTGGCGGTGCTGGCTGGATTGCAAATTCAGTCGATCAACGTGGCTGGCTGGAGTTCGCCTACCGATTGGATTCTTCCGGCCGTTACCCTCGGTATGATTAACGCCGCTTATCTTGCAAGGCTTTCTCGCGGCGGGATGTTAGATGTGCTCAATCAGGATTACATCCGCACCGCGAAAGCCAAAGGTGTCCCCGGGCACAAAATCATTATCCGTCATGCCCTACGTGGGGGATTGATTCCTGCCGTCGCATTCATTGGTCCAGCATTCGCGGGAATGATCTCCGGCTCCTTCGTGATCGAAACAATCTTTCAAGTCCCCGGCATGGGTCAGCACTTCGTCAACGCTGCCACCGACCGCGAATTCTTCCTCATTCAAGGGCTCGTGCTTTTCTACGGTTTCCTCATCGTGGGTGCGAACCTTCTGGCGGATCTCGCGCAAATCGCTCTCAATCCGCGGCTGCGCTGAAAGGAGCTGCGATTTGTCATCGCGCCTGCAACGGAAATGTTTCGCTTGCGAGGTCGCGATTTGGAAATCTCGGTTCCTTTCTGCCCTCAATCCTTCGCTACGCTGAGGTAGGTTTTTTGTAAAACCTGTATCGCACTGGCAAGTTCCTTGTCATCTAACGGACGCTCCCAAATCAGGAAGCGCGCGATCTCTCCGTCAAACGATTCAAAGCCGGGATGTTCGATCGCATCTCGCTCTTGGCCGACCGCCATCCGCGATGGATTGGCTTTTGGGTCTACAGGAAACTCTGCTTGAGCGACCGCTTTTTCTGAACCGATATGCAAACTTAGCGTCGCGGTTTCATTTCCGGCAGTCATCCGTCCCGCGATGATGTGAAACTTTCCTTGTTCCAAAATAGGGCCAATGACTTGCGGATTGTTCTTATCAAATCGCCCGAAGCTGAGCCCGTTTCGGGTTCCCCACCACACGGTGTTGTCATCGTTCAAGCATCCCCATACGCCTTCGTATTTTCCACCGTTACGTAGATTTCCGAAAAACGAATTCACATCCTTCAGCCCAATACGTTGGGGATGCACCGCGATCACGGCGATCCATGTGTGTCCTTTTCCAGTCGTGAGCCCATCAAAGAAATCCTCATCTTTGCATACCAGTTCTTGTTGGCGAAAATCAACCGCAGGCAAACCTTTGATCTCGATGATGGTTTTTCTAACAGTCGGCCTGCCGCTGCCCGCTTCTTTGCGTCCTTGATCTTGAGATACAAAAACCAGTTCAGTCTTGATAGGTACCTGATTGCGCCACGCCAACACCCGATCACCATCAGCGAGTTCGATTCCCTTGGCTGCATCCAAATCCAGAATTAGATTTTTCGTCGGCAAAGAAATCTCCTCGGCTCCGAAAGCAGCCGTGAACAACAGCCACTGCGCGAGAGACGCAGTGATGAAAGTTGAAATTCGCATGGATTACATCAATTGCGCACCGGCCTCGGCGAGTTCAGAGCGCTCCCCGCGGTTGAGTGCGACGTGTGCCGTGAATGGCTGACCTTTCAAGCGGTTGCGGGTGTAAACAAGACCGTTGCTCCGGCTATCGACATATGGATTATCGATCTGCGCCGGATCTCCCACTAACACCAATTTCGAATCCCGGGACATCCGCGTAACGATGGTTTTTGCTTCCTGTGGCGTGAGTTGCTGAGCTTCGTCCAAGATGAAGAAACGATTCGGAATCGAGCGACCGCGGATATAGCAGAGCGCTTCGATTTCCAAAATGCCTTGCTCCATCAAAATTTCGTAAGGCTTTTTAGCAGCAAGACCGTTCGCTGCAGGTTTCTGCTGTTTGCGTTTCGGACCGAGTGGAACGTTAGGACGCATGAGCAAATCCAACGCATCGTGGATGGGCTGCAACCATGGGCGCATTTTTTCATCAAGTGATCCCGGCAAGAATCCCAGTTGATCCCCCATTGAAACCACCGGACGGCTGACCGTGATCCCGTTGTATTTGCGGTTGAACATTTCATGCAGACCCGCAGCAACTGCGACCAAGGTTTTGCCTGTTCCGGCATGACCGTAACAAGTGACCAAAGAAATATCCGGATTCAGCAAAGCATCGATCAAACAACGCTGACCGAGATTCAGAGGCTTCAACGTTTGACCGTCTGGAATTTTCAAAACTTCCGGAATGTTTAAGCGCACAAACTTGTTATCGAATTGAAGGCGCGCTGGAATCGTTTGTTTTTCGCCACTGCAGAGTAGCACATACTCATTGATCGAAACGTTTTCATATCTGTCCTCCTCCAGTGCGATTTCACCACTGCTGGCGAAACGGTGCAGCTCGGATGCGTCCACTTCCACGCGACGCACCTCGTAGTTGGAAACTTCACGCGCATCAACTTTGTCATTCAGATAATCCTGGCACTCGATGCTAACAGCGCGCGCCTTGAGCTGCAGGTTGATGTCTTTGGTGACCAACGCGACCTGTCCATCGGGGTTGTATTGTCTGAGCAGAAAACAGGCAGCGAGGATGCGGTGATCAACCCGTTCACGATCCGGAAAGATTCGGTAGAACTGTTTGAGTTGCTCGGAGTTGTCCGGGCAACTGGTTGGATCGTAAATGACCAAGCGGATCGTGCCGCCTCCCTGAGTCGCTATTCCGGCAGTTACAGAGGCCGCCATAGAAAAGATATCTGTCAAACGGCGGTGGACACGGCGGGCGTTTGCGCCGCGCTCGGTTTGTTCGCTTTTGAACTTATCGAGCTCCGCGAGCACATCGACAAGGATACAGATATGATTTTCTTTAAACCGTTCCAAGCAGCCCGGATCATGAAGGAGAACATTCGTATCGAGCACATAGTTTTTCCCCATTTGCGAGGGAGCTTTGAGTCCGAATTCTTCCACCGCTTTACTATTGGATGTACGGCGGGGTTTGCGAGTGGTTGTCGTGGGGGCTACGGCGTTGGTTTGATCAAACAGGGCGGGTTGCATGGCCTTGGTAATAGGGTTCATGGGGTTTCAAATGATGGGTGGAGTTTAGGGCAGGAAAAGTTCCAGGGCCAGTGCGTGCGGCGTTCAACTCAAACGAGGAGGAACCGTTGGAATCTAAAATGATTCCGGCTGCGCCATCAAAAGGCGGCCTACTGACTACACTTTTTATCAAGATAACTTAACTATCGATAAACTCGTCGATATGACAATCGTTAAATGAATCAGGCTCGAATTTTTCAATCCGAGCCTGATGGTTAAATGGTTTCTAATAATCAGGCCCCGGCTGAGCGCTCAGCCTCCAGCCAATCCGTGTCATGATCACCGGGCAGACCGAGATCCATCCGACGGCGGTAATTTAAATAAGCCGCATGCGCGATGGCCTCGTAACTTGCTGATGGTTTCTTAGCTGCGGGCTTACTGGAGGCAGACTTCACGGCTTTTTTCGCAGCCGTTTTCGTTGCCTTTTTGGCAGGAGCTTTTTTGGCAGGGGCGGGGGCCGCAGCTTGTGGGGCGGCTACTTTGGGTGTCGTTTTCTTTGCAGGCATAATTTTAAAGGCAGATGAACTAAAAATAAGCACGAATGATGCCGTGAATGGCATAAGTCCATTTTTCCGAGATTGCCAGCTCGTTTGCATGGTTTATGATGACAATTATGGAACAGGAGTTTCGTTGGAGCACGGCGCGTGATGCCGATGGTTATCGACTCCCCGGGCCCGATCATCTCGGGCGCTGGGCGGCGGTCGCCATGGTCGTGTCGCTTTTGCTCCATGTGGCGCTGTTTTTCTCCCTAGATACAGTGAAAATCGCTTTCGGAATCATGAAGGCGGATGACCTCGTCACTCAGCCCATCGATATCAGCCGGGTCGAGGTGAAGCCTTATATTGAAGAATCCCAGCCTCCTATCGAAGAGGTGATCACCCCGCCAAATGATTCAGCCGCCTTGTTGGATGAGATCGATTTGTTGGAAATTCTTCCGAAAGACGTGGAAATCGATATCGCGCCAAGTGTTGTCGATCCCGAGTACGCGCTCAAAATGTCCAACCCGCTAGCGAGCGGTGAGATCGATGAAAAGGTGAATGAGATTTCATCGAAATTCGATCTCGAAGCCAATCTCCCAGATTTCGGCAGAATGACCACCGAACTCCAGCCTGCAGCTGTTGGACAAATCATCGTCGATCCAGGTGCGGTGAAAGTGGATGATGGAGAAATGGCCAATTTTACCGATGAGCTAATTAAAAAAGGTAATGAAGGTTTGGTTGATCAAGGCAAGCTGGACGGCATCAAATCGATCGATGAACTGTTAGATCTCCCTCCGAATCTTTTGCTTTCCAAAAAAACCCTTCTGCCCAGCGATTTACTCTTCGAGTTCAATCGTGCGGAGCTACGCGAGAGTGCAAAAATCGGGCTGATGAAACTCGCTTTACTGATCGATAAGAATCCGACCCTGTATTGCTGGATCGAAGGTCATACGGATTTGATCGGATCAGACGAATCGAACATCAAATTATCTGAACGCCGTGCGGAAGCGGTGAAAACCTATTTGGTAAAATCCATGCGCATGGACCCCGATCGGATTTTCACCCGTGGGTTTGGTAAAACTCAGCCACTCGTTATCGAAGGAGATGCGAATGCCCAAGCTCCGAACCGCCGTGTCGAAATCCGCATGCGCAAGACCCCACCGCCTAAAGGAGCGATCAAAACGCCTAAAGCCCAGCCAGTCATCGTGGAGCCAGAACCTATACCTGAGCCCCCGAGAGCCGTTTTGGTGAAACCCAATTTGAATGCCATTCCCGTTGAGGAACCAGAGCCGCCGCGTGCGGAAGTTGTCCCCCCGAGAGCGGAAATCGTTCCGCCTCGTGCGGAGCCGATCGAAGAAGAATTACCCGTTGACCCTCCAAGGGCTGTCCCTATCGAGCCGTGAATCCCGCCCCGCAATCTTTACTCGGTCTAACATTTCCCGAGATCGAAACCGCTCTCTCAGATGCTGGAGTTTTGAAACATCATGCCAAAGCACTTTGGCGCGCCGTGCATCGTGATCACGCAATCGATCTCGCTTCGCTTGAACTCTCTCCTCCCTTGAAGAAGTGGGTCGAGGCGCATGTCGGAGAAGGGAAAACGTATTTCATCGATTCCCTCGGCCAAGACGAAGAAATCCACAGCAGCGATGGACTGACACGGAAATATTTATTGCGACTCAACGACGGTCAAGTGATCGAGACGGTGCTGATGGGGTATGACGGACGCTTCACTGCCTGCTTGAGTTCACAAGCGGGTTGCGCCATGGGTTGCGTGTTTTGTGCGACGGGACAAATGGGTTTCGTAAGGCATCTAACTGTTGGCGAAATCGTTGCTCAAGTCCGCCACGTCAGGCGGATGCTGGCGCATAGCCACCCGCACCGGCGCTTGCGCAACATTGTGCTCATGGGCATGGGCGAGCCGCTACACAATTACGACTCCGTCATGAAAGCAATGGATATCGTTTCAGATGTCCGTGGCGCATCCATCGGGCCCTCAAGGATTGCGATCAGCACGGTAGGTCTCGTTCCTAACATTTTACGCATGGCGGAGGAAAATCGCCCTTATCGCTTGGCAGTCAGCCTGCACGGTTCAACGGAAGAAGAGCGCTCCGCCTTGGTGCCAACCAGTAAGAAATGGAATCTCGAGAGCCTAATCGGAGCATGCAGAAGCTATTGTGAAACGACGGGTAAACGGATCTTTTTTGAATGGACCTTGATCGCCGGAAAAAACGATTCACCGGAAACCGCGGAAAGATTGGCCGCGCTTTTGCAAGGGATCGACAGCCACGTAAACATCATCCCGCTCAACCCCACCAATGGCTTTGCTGGATTCGCCAGCGAAAGCGGATCTGAGTTCCAAAAAACCATCCGCAAGTCCGGCATCCCCTGTACATTCCGTCAGCGTCGAGGTATTGATGTCGCCGCTGGTTGTGGAATGCTCAAAGCGGAAAAGCTCCGGAGGACAACAAAGAGTGTTTCAGAGGCGTTGAATTGCAATGAGTCATGAGAAGCGCTGTCCATGTCGTTACCCTAAATCCTAATGCGCTTAAGGAATATTATGTCATCGCGAAGCTAGTGACTCAATGGAGGGAATGGGGACATTCGATCACGGTGGGTCCCGCACAAAACCTGTCCGTTGGTCTTGGGATCATGCATATCGATCGGACCAAGGTGATACCCGAGCTGGTTCCTGAGACACAGTTGCCTTTATTGAATGGAAGGGTTCTAGACACCTCAAAAAATTTATTTTCCACGCTACGCGTTTACCCAGATGATACATGGGCTGGCCAGGTCATCATTAAGTCGACTCTCAATTGCTTTGGTACACCTGAACGTAATTCGTATCGCCCTGGATTTTTTGAACGCAGGCGACGAGAGTTAGCGGAAAGCTCATGGAGGTTGGCGCGGATGTTGCCGGAGAAAGAGTATCCGGTTTTGAAGGATATTTCGGCAGTGCCTGGTTGGGTATGGAAACGCGATGACCTGATTGTGGAGCGGTTTATGCCGGAGCGAGAAGGAGATCTTTATTCGATCCGCGGTTGGTTGTTTTTCGGTGATCGCGGTTATACCTATCGTCTTTTTTCTAAGTCACCCGTCGTCAAAGTCGCCACGACAATCCATTATGAAATCCTCGATCATGTTCCGCCGGAGTTAGAATTGCTTCGCAAGACCCATGGTTACGATTTTGGTAAATTTGATTATGTGGAAGTCGATGGACGTCCCGTGGTGATTGATATGAACAAAACTCCAACCACGATCGCCAAGCCTGATAGCCCCCGCATGTTAGATTTGGCGCAAGGCATTTATGGTTTTCCGGGAATGCGTGGATCATGAGTCCGTTGCTTCCAGCTCTGCTGCCTGATCAACTCTACCCTGCGAATGCGGCGTATATGGGGCGAACCAATTTATTTGAGACACGCATGTTGGGTTACCACGAGTTACAACTCGATATAGCCACTTCTGTGCTCATGGGAATTATAAATGGTCGGGCTGCGATCCGTCACGAAGCTGCAGCTGGCCCTGAAATCCTTGATTTGTTTTCTAGAGCTGGGATCAAGGTGGACGAAGAAATCCATTTGTATCAGACCGAAGCAGAAGCCAGAGCCTGTGCCGATAGATTGGCTAAAACGGGGCACCAATTTTTTTGGCCTTATCCTTTACCCGCTGGTTATTATCCAGAGTCAGCTCATTTAGTTAGCCCCGATCTTTATCGACGCCTTAACGCAAAACAAAATATCGCGCAGTTGGTTTCTCAGGAGCATTTGGCAAATCAGCAAGTGATGAGTCATGAGATGTTGGCGGCTTACGAGCCTACGAGTGCGATATGTCTTAAAGCGGCTGGAGATGCTGCAACGGGTTTCGGCTATGCCGTGTTTCCTTGTTTGGATCGGGCTGCTTTCGTGAAGGCAAGAGCTTGGTTCCAAGAGCGTCAGAACGATATCCCGGCAATCTTAATTGAGGAATGGATTGATGTGGATCGTTGCTGGTGTGTTGGGCTTGCGATTAGCGAGACTCAGACGATTTGTTATGGTGGTGCGGAGCAGATGTTTTCCACTCCGGGAAAACAATCGGGTAGCATCGTTGACTCTAATTTCTCTTTCCCTGATGAAGGTGCATCTCTGGCTGTGAAGGTGGGTGAGGCTGCGAGAAAGCTAGGATTTAGGGGGATTGCAGGGCTGGATATCGGCCGCTCCGCTGATGGTAGATTCATTCTTTTTGATCCGAATTTTCGCATCGCCTCATCGTCATCACAGCTCCTCTTTCATCCTGCCGCTTCGCTACGCAGTGGTTTGGCAGTGAGCCAATCATTTCAGGTGACTCCCGTTGGTGATTTTAAGCATGTTGCGCAAAAGCTGCACGGTCCTATCGATGAAGGCTGGTTTATGCCCACGCGCTTTTTTAATGTAGCCAAACATACTTTAAGCAACGGCAAACATATGGTGAGCGGGTTTGTCATGGGCGCTGACAGAGAGGCGGCCTCACACGCCTGGAAGAAGCTGCAGGAAATGCTGATCAGTTAAGATCGTCGGCGCCGCAGCAGGAGCCCAATGCCGGATATTGCAAACCACAGTGATGAAGGTTCGGGAACCAGGGTGCCAGTAATGCCTTGGATGGTGTTCAAATAGGCTTGCACGTCTGAGTAGCCGGTAAAATCGCCGAATTCGGATGGGTTGACAACGTCGTCACCGGTTGGCGAGCCGAAGGGTTCAAGTAAGTCTGGGCCGTCATCCACGAAGTGCGCGATTCCGGCGAGTTGCCACTGTCCGAAACGGAAGATGAACAATCCTCCTCCCGAATCTCCGGTTGCGCCCTGAGCTTCATAAGCAGTGACGGAGAGGTCTGCTAAATTGCTGAAGTCGGTAATGATATATGGGTTATCATCTACCGTTGCGAGTTGTGTGATGGTATTTGTGCCCCAGCGCATGCCGTTGGACTCATCACTACCAGGAGTTTCCCAAGTGTAAGGTGCCGTCGTGCTGTTGGTAAATCCTCTGCCGAACATCAGGACAGATTCGCCAGTAGAAGCGACGTTGGATGCGAGAGCTACGCTGGAGAGGCCTGGCAGGGCGGGATCCGAACCTCCGCCGCCGATTTCATACAACTTTAAATCCGATGTGCCGATGCGAGTGCCGCTTTGGACACTGTAAAGATTTCCATTCACAGTGATGGATGTGGGTGCAGCCACATGGTCCGCACTTAATACCCAGCCACGTGAAGTGTTAGGGTTGTATCCCAGATACACACCTGAAGCATTTCCCACTCGGACTAGATTTTGCCAATTAGTGAATGGAGCGGCCGCAACATCGCTCAGGTGGCTGTTCAATCCCGCCTGAGTATCGTTGTTGTTTCCCGTTCCAGAGGTGCCTGCTACGATTACGCCTCGGGATTCATGACAAATCATCATCCATGGTAAAATCACCAGAAGACAACGAGATGGGAAGGAGACTTTCATGAGCTGTCATGCTTACAATTTGCCCAAGAGCAATTCAAGAGTCAATGATGAGGAAACCATCTTACCCCATGCCGAAACACGTGAAAAAAGCCGATCTTCCGAGCAAACCCTGCGCTACCTGCGGTCGGCCATTCACTTGGCGTAAAAAGTGGGAGAAGGTTTGGGATGAGGTGAGGTTTTGTTCGGAGAAATGCAGGGGAAGTTTCAAAAAGGAATGAGCTGAGCTGCCTAAAATCTTCCGTTGCGGGTTTTCATTTCACTCCTATTCTTGACAATGAATTTTCAATGCCATGGGGAAAAGTGCGGCATCATGAGGTGGATGCGCATCGTCCTCGTCACTGGCGGGCTCTATCATCTGCTATTTGCTTCGTGGGCGATTTTGTGCCCGACTCATGCGCTAGGTTGGTTTGATTGCACGGCTCCCGGCCAACCCTTGTTGTGGCAGATGTTCGGCGTGATCTCGGCGATCCTTGGACTTGGACTGATGATCGCTGCGAAAAATCCCATTCAGCATTGGCCGATTGTGCTACTAGGCTTCATCAAATCCATCGTCGCCATCGTGATGATTAGTAGTGCGGTTTTCAATGGCGAGCTACCCGTTACGGCTTTGATCATGCTCGGGGTGAACGACATCATTTGGTTGCCCTTGTTCGGCCTGATTCTTTGGGCGGCGCTGCGAGCGCATACCGGCATTCCTCCGTCACGTAATCAACCTTACTCCATCGCAGAGGCGGCTGCCGTCTACCAACTATCCGATGGCAGAAAACTAGCGGATGCGTCGATGGAAGCACCATTGGTACTAGTTTTTCTGCGGCATTTTGGCTGCACCTTTACACGACAGATTTTGCGAGGCTTGCAGGATTTGGAGCTACAAGCCAAGCAACACAACGCGACTTTGGTGTTGGTGCACATGCTTCAGTCCGGTGAGGAAAGTGATTACCTCGGGCAGAATTCGGATGTCGTCAGGATTGCCGATCCACGCTGTGAACTCTACCGCGCGTTTGGTTTGGGCAAAGGTGGTTTTATCGAGCTCTTTGGCCCGCAAGTTTGGTGGCGTGGTTCGATCGCCGTTTTCAAAGGCTGCGGGATAGGCCATCTCGCCGGTGATGGCCTCCAAATGCCGGGTGCATTTGTGTTTCACCTCGGCAAGGTCATCGCGTCCCAGCCTGCACAAAGCGCCGCTGATTTGCCGAATTTAGAAGCTTTGTTTGCAGGGAAAGCCGATTTAACAAACACTTCTGAGCGGAGCTGAGTTGCTCCTCAGTTTGTTCATGAATGCTCTAACAGGAAAAACGATTCTCGTTACCGGCGCCTCCAGCGGTATTGGCCAAGCGCTTTGTGAGCAGTTGCTTGCAAAAGGCGCAGCCGTCCTTGGCGTCACGCGCCGCCCCGCGATGCTGCATCCGGATGTTTTTCCCCTCCAAGCCAATCTCACATCCCGTGAGGAAATTTCCGCAATTTTTCAAACCCTGGGTAAAATCGATGGCTTGGTGAACTGCGCAGGCACCGCCTACATGTCGCGCATCATCGATGGCAATCCGGCTGACTGGGAAGAAATGTGGCGTGTAAATGTCCTCGCGCTCACGCTTTGTTGTCAGGCTTCGTTGAAACATTTTCCGAAATCCGGTGGCCGCATCGTCAACGTATCTTCCATGTCCGGCCATCGCGTTCCTCCCTCCGGTGGATTTTATGCGCCGACAAAATTCGCCGTCCGCGCCATCACGGATTCTCTGCGCTATGAGTTAAAATCCATCCAATCTCCCATTCAAGTTGCCTGCGTGTCACCGGGATTTGTGGATACACCTTTGCTGGAAAATTATTTCCGGGGTCGCGAGGGCATCCTTTCGAAAACCCGCGCAGGCATGAGAATGCTGCAGCCTGAGGACGTCGCTCACAGCATCATGACCATCCTCACGGCCCCGCCACATGTTGAAATCGGCGATATCCTGCTCCGCTCTTCCGATCAGATCGCCTAACATATGGTTATGATCCGATTACTCATCGCCTGCCTCGCTGCGTTGCTGGTTTCCTCTTGCTTGGATTCTCATGAGGAAGTCTGGATGAATGCGGATGCCTCCGGAAAAGCGCGGGTTAAAATTTCCCTGCCTCTGAGCGTGGTTATCGCCAACGGCGGGGAGAAAGAAATCCGATCCATGATCTTGGATTATTTTGAATCCACTCCCGCCTTCACGAGTTATACAGTCGAAACCGCCCCGGTGGGAGACCAGTTAGAAATCAATGTCGCCATGTCGTTCGATGATGCGTTCAAGCTGAAAGACTCGAGCTCCAGCTCTGCCTACAAAAACTTCCCAGATGCCGCTGGCGATTTGTTAGGAACATCGGAAGTCGAAATCCAAGGCTCCAACCTCAACTTTCATCGCACGATCGATCTCACCCAAGCCATTCCCGGATCGATGTTCATTCCTAAAGATCAGCTCAAAGGCCACAAGCTAACCACCATCATCCATCTTCCAAAAGCGGCCTTATCCCACAATGCTCACGCAGCGGAAGATTCCGGTAAGACCCTCATCTGGACCACTCCGCTAGCCACCGCCTTCCGCCATCCGGTGAACCAAATGTTCACCATGGAAATCCCCACCCCATGGCTGACCATAGGCTTGATCGCTTTGGCAGTGGCTCTGCTCGTAGGCACCGTGAGCTACTTCGTCTATCGACGAAAGAAGTCTGCTACGTAAAGTCACACCGAGCTTTTGCCTTGCGCCAAAGCGATGGGCTTTACAGGATTCGACAATGAGAATCCTTCTGCAGTGCTTGCTGTTTTTGAGCTGCAATGCTTTGGCGGTAGCTTCAGAGATCATCGCGTGGAAAACGCCGATTGCCGTTATTGCACCTCAAGGATTGAATGTTTCAGGCGTGACTCGTTTGGAAAAACCACCGGAAGCATCGCCGTTCTTTGGACCAAAGGATGAGCTCTGGGATGTTGCTGTCCTGATGTCGAAGCCGGATAGGGTCTTGTCAGATCCACCGGAATGGATCGTGTGGAATGCTACTTCGGGTTATCTCGTCGCCAAAGTTTCATGGGCCGCATACCTGGAAATAGAGTATAAATGGGAGCTGCAACTCCCCGTGTCTCAATGCCGCGTCAAAATAGACGTATACGATGTGCCAGCAGATGGCTCGCCACCAGATAGTTCAAAGTCGCCGAAGCATAGTCTCAGTGTATTCACGCGAAACGGCCAAAAAACCATCTCCTCAAATTCGGAAGGTGGGACTACAATCGGTTTAGAGTGTGAAGCTAATTTTCCAAATGGCTGCCCTTGTTTTTTAGAAATGCATGGTTCTTCGCCTGCTGACCTCAGAACTTTGATTTCCGTGACGCTACCCGATGGTTCGACGTCGAAATTCGATACATGTGTAGTGCCAGAAGATGGTAAGCCTCTTTGGCTCGCGAGAGATTTTGATGGAAAGAATGGAATCGATATCATGCTCACAGCGACAAGTGTACTCGTCGACGGAACTCCTGTTTCTGAAGCAATCATGAGACAAGAAGGCAATGCCGTCATGCCTTTCCCGAGTAATGTGAGAAATTGGAAATCGGATAATGTAGCGATTGGTGAAAAAAGCAGACTGATTTGGTGTTCAATTCCACTGAAGGATATGTTTAGGAATTTTGAACTGGTTAAGTATCCAGAAGATAAAAAAATTGATGATCCTTTTGCTGCAGCTGGTAATGGCGAAGAGCCAGAAAAGATTGTAATGGTAGATGAATCAAAGCTGAAGATGATCACAGCTCCTGAGATATTAGCTCCGCATTTTAGGGGTTCTGTGTTTGATCTTGGCGATCTAACCAATCGGCTAGGGCTCGAAGTTCCGAAAGGAGACTTACTTGGCTACGATTATAAAAATCAGAGAATCTTCATTTATTCATCAGACATGAAACAACTCGACTTTTTCGAGCAACTTTTTTTCATGCGAGGGCATCATCAACCCACTTCGTTGTTGATCACCGCTCGCGGCAACGGCGAATTTAGGATGGTTAGCCGTAGCGGAGTGAAATCTTTGATAGAAAGCACATCTTCCAAGTCCAAACAAACGCGGCATTTGCAGGTAGAGCCAACTCTCGGGGATACTGATACATACGTAGATGCTAGTTTTACGTATCAAGATAGAATTGGTGAGCAAATCATGAGCTCTGTGAATTCAGCCGCCACGATGGTGGTTGGAGATTCCCTCAAATTGTTCGAAAAAGGCAAAGCGGATGGCTCAAAGGAAGCGATAGAGATGAAAGTCGAGATATTGAAGCATTAACCGTAAAGCTTTTGCCTTGTTACGATTTCATAGGTTTCACAGGATTCAAAAATGAAAATTCTTCTGCAGTGTCTCCTGTTTTTGGGCTTCAATGCTTTGGCTTTCTCTGCAGAAATTCTCGCTTGGAAAACACCGATTTCACAAATCGACACAGGAGGCAAGGTTTCGCCTGGCTTGGTGCGTTTGGAAAAGCCACCTGAGGCATCGCCGCTTTTTGGGAAAGACGATGAACTCTGGAGTGTTTCTTCCATCATGCCCAACAACCAAGAGGTCACCGATAAACTGGAATGGGCGGTGTGGAATGCAACTTCGGGTCGATTGGTTGCCAAAGGCACATGGGTAGCGCTGTTCGAATTGCAGCATCATTATGATTTGGACAATCCGCCAGTTCAGGCTCGCGTGAAACTTGATGCTTATCAAATTCCAGCAGACGCCGCGCCGCCGGACCCATCAAAGCCGCCAAGTTTCAGCCTCAGTTATATAGGGCGCAGCGGTCAAAAAGTTGTTGTCTCCAATACAGAGGGCGATTCTTCCATCAACATAGAAAGCGAGATGATTATTGAGCATGATCGCTCTCTGATCGATGGCAGGATACTTACCGATATATCCTTACCAGATAGCCCAACTTTAAAAATCGATAGCTCAATACTTCTTGTTAAGAATTCACCTACTTGGCTTGCGAGAAATTTTAATGGGAAACAAGGAATTGATCTGATGGTTACCGTGACCCTCATGCTCGCCGACGGCACTCCATTTGATGAATTGATCATGAGACATGAGGGAGATGAAATGAAGCCATTTTCGACATCAGAGATACATGGTGGATCGGGTAATATCGCCATAGGTGAAAAACATAAATTGGTTTGGATGCCTGCACCTCCCGATGTGTTGGAACTGCTGGACAATCAACAAGACACAGATCCAGAAGAAGACCCGTTTGCTGCTCAAAGACCTAACACAAACAACCATATTAATTTCAAAGAAGTAAAATCGCCAGAAATTCTAAAACCGCATTTTTATGGTATGGTTTTCGATATCGGTGATGCGCTAAAACAAAACGGAATTAAGATTTCCGATAAGGATTTCGCGGGTTACGATCCAAAAACGCAATGCGTTTTTATGTATTCATCAGACATTGCAGAGCTCGATAAATTTGAGTCATTGTTTATGCTGACGTGTTGCTTTCGCCCTGCTAATTTAGCCATCACTGCGCGTGGCGATGGGGAACTGAGGCTGTTGGCGCGCAGCGGTATGAAAGCTTCTTTGAGTGGCTTGGATCATAAATCCCAGCAGACACGCAGTTTTGAAGTTGAACCGACTATTGGTGAAAATAACACTATCATCGATCTCCGATGCACTTATCGCGATAATATTGGTGATAAAATGATCCAGTCATTAGATGTATCAGTCACATTGGAGTCCGGCAAATTTCTTAAAGTTTTCGAGAATAGCAAAGCGGATGGCTCGAAGGAAGCGATGGAGATGAAAGCTGAGATATTAGATCACGGCCGATAAAATCATTATGACGGCTCTCGGGATTTCTCCAGAGTTGTCGATCTGAAGGGCTTCACCCCAGCCACTTCTTCACCGTCGCGAGGTCGTTTTTCATGGCTGCGACGGTTTGCCCGACAATATCACCATCGGTGACATACTCGATGTGAATCGAGATCGGGATGTTGTTAGGGAGTTTTTGGGAAACGAGTTTTGCTGCGCGCTGATTGACCACGCCTTCGCCAATTGGGCAAGCTTCCCAATTTCTGCCGACGAGTTTGTAGTCTTTGAAAAACACCGCGCCGATGTGCGGCTGCGCGAGGTGAAAGTTCATTTCCCATGCATTGGCGCCTTCAACGGTGGCGTGGGCGAAATCGAACGCCATGCCGAGATGGTTGACATCGATTTCTTCTAACATTCCAACCATGTCCCAGATCGGTCCGCCGACGTAGTCTTTGCCACGGTGGTTTTGATAGAGTCCTTGAACGCCGATTTCCTTATTGAGTGCGGCGAGGTCTTTGAGCTGGGCTTTGAAATTTGCGACCTGGGGTTTGATCGGTTTGGAAAGATCGTATTTCAGATGCTGGAGGCGATATTTTTTGATGCCTACTGTGGCTGCGGCACGGAGTTGTTTTTCGGCCAAACCCTCCTTATCCACGCTGTTGATGCTCGATGACATAATCACAACGCTGAGATCTTTTTTGGCTAATGCTCCAACGAAGGCGGGTAATTGCTCGACCATCTTCTCTGGTTCAATGTGTCCGCCTTTTCTTAGTGGTGCTTCCAAGCCCGATACACCCAATGGGGCGATGGCTGCTGCGAGTTCATCGAACGATAACTTTTCCAGAAACTTGGTGAACACCGCGATCTGGCGCGTGGATGTGGTTTCGGCGGCCATGGCTTTGGCGCCTGCCATAATTCCCATTCCAAGGAATGCGGATTTGGTTACAAAAGATCTACGATTCATGGGGAGGCTAACAGGTTGGATTTTCTGAAAACAAGGCGGGTTGATAAAAAAGTGCCGCCAGGGAACCGCGGCAAGTATGGACAAACTACCGTTGCTCCGATTAAGGCCTGGCGGGGTTCGCTTGCCAAACCTCTACGGCCCCTGACAGCGAAAGAAAACAACCGCACTAACGGCAAACTCGCAACCCTAAACTAAATTTTCCCAACCCCGCAGTCTCAAAGCCTCGGCTGCTGCTCGGGCTTCGGCTTCTTTTTTGCTTTTGCCTTTGCCGCTCGCAAGCAGCTTCTCCTGCCATGTGACCTCGGCTTGGAACACCCGGCGATGATCCGGCCCGCTCTCGCTCACGATGCGATAAACGGGCGCCACGGGATGGATGGCTTGAAGAGATTCTTGGAGCTCACCTTTCGGGTTCCGCTCATCTGGGCTGTCCACCATACCTTTGATCTCGTTGGCAAACAGCCGTAGGATGAGTTCTTTGGCGGATTCCAAACCGGTATCCATATACACCGCGCCAACCAAAGACTCGAACGCATCAGCCAGTGTCGAAAGCCGCCGTCTGCCGCCCGTGGATTCCTCGCCTTTTCCGAGCAAGACATACTCGCCGAGATTGATCGCCAGCGCGAAGCGAGCGAGCGCTCGCCGGGATACCACCCGCGAACGCAGCTTGGTGAGATCGCCTTCGCTGGCATCGGGAAAAAGTTTGAAAAGCGCTTCGGTGACTGCAAGCTGAAGCACCGCATCGCCAAGAAATTCAAGACGTTGGTTATCGAAATGCGGGCGCTGTGACTCGTAAGCCAAGCTTGGGTGCGTCAACGCCTCAGCTAAGAGGAGCGAGTTGCGGAACTTGTATTGGATGCGGCTTTCCAGCGGTTGCATTCAGAAAATGACGGTTAAATCACTTCTTACCCCGAACTCGGAAACAGCTCCGAAATCGAAGAAAAAAGTGGGGTGATCGACGGGACTCGAACCCGCGACAACCGGAATCACAATCCGGGGCTCTACCAACTGAGCTACGACCACCGTTATAGACGGGCGACACGCTTATCCCAGCCTAGCGGCGTTGCAAAGAGAAAAATTAGGTGATTCGATAATTGGTTCAGATTCAGAATGTGTCGCCTCCTGCAAAGTAAGGCGAAAATTACCGAGCTGCATTCTCTTTATTCAAAATCAACAATCGTAACTCATCAAACGTCAGTCCGTTCATATGCGTAGACAATGGTTCGGTTTGAATGACGAGTGATGAATGTTGAGGTTTGATTTTTGAATGAAGAATTTTACACATTTGTCGCTCCCTGGTCTTTCAAAGCATCAATCCCGGCAGGGATTACAGAAATTAGCGCGGGGTTGAGGAGTGCAGCGACGACTACCCCGGGAATAAGGAAAACAGAAAAATCCGACCGCAAAGCGGGTCGCAAAGAAATCAATGTGGGTGATGGTTCGATTCTGGCACCTGTTCAGGGTGCTGTTTTTTCGGGCGTGATCCCGGGGTCCTGCTCTCGAAGAGTCAATTCGATCATTCAGAGCCCAGCAAATTCTGCAACGCATCTTCCAACTTATCGAACTGAAACTCAAACCCCGCATCCAGCAATTGCTTCGGCACCGCTCGCTGCCCTTCTAACAATGCCCCCCCGAAGCCGCCGAATACAATTTTCAAAACAAAGCCGGGAACTGGGAAAAACACCCAGCGGCCCACGGCTTTGGCGAATTTT
Source organism: Verrucomicrobiota bacterium (assembly GCA_040384845.1). GTDB lineage: Bacteria > Verrucomicrobiota > Verrucomicrobiia > Verrucomicrobiales > Akkermansiaceae > Luteolibacter. The sequence continues at coordinate 332,655 of JAZKIL010000001.1, forward strand.
TGGGTGAGTGCGGCATTTGTTTCGGGATGGGGTGCGGTGCCGTTTACAGCTCCGTGAAGCTCAGGATGATTGAGGGAAAACACGATGGCGCGGCGCAAATCATCCACATGGATCCATGGAGTCCATTGTTTTCCATTTCCCAAGTGACCGCCAATTCCCAGTTTGAAAACGGTCCGCAATTTTTCAAAAGCCTTGCCGCCTTTACCCAGCACCACGCCTATTCTTAAACGGATCACCCTCACGCCAAAAACCTCTGCCTTGATCGCGGCGTCTTCCCAGTCCGCACACAGATCAGCAGCGTACCCTGATCCGCGCGGCGCTTGCTCGTTTAACATCTCATCGCCGCATCCCCCGTAATAACCCACCGCTGATGCGTTAATTAAAACTCTCGGCCTGCGCTCTTCGTTGAGGGTGGAGATTTTTCTCACAATGTCATCCGTCACGCCGATGCGGCTGTCGTGAAACGCGCGCTTGTTTGCATCGGTCCAGCGTTGGTCGATGGGTTCGCCGGACAAGTTCACCACCGCTTCGCAACGGGCAAGATCGGCTTTGGCTGGCGTGGTCCATTTTGAAACGCCTGTGGCATCACCTGTGCCTTTGCGGCTGACTCCGATGACTTCCCAGCCCTCGGCACTCAGCATGCTCGCGAGACCTTTTCCGACAAAACCACTCGCGCCATAGATCACCACTCGTTTGCTCATGAAAGAGACATAGCTTGGAATGTGAAATTCGCAAATGGTCAAGCTCACTTGAGCTACAAATTGATTCTTGGGGCAGGATTCGGGCACGCTGGGGCTAGAATCCCCGGCTATTATTCAAACGCCTAACATCAGAGAAATATGCTCCGCGGTCAGCTCGCCCATTGAGGTGCAATCGCTGAAATCCGTGGTTCCGTGCATGCGGTTGAGATCCAGCGCTAACCTCCGAACATTCGCCTCCGGCGCTACCTGATCGCGACGCATGATCCCAAGCAAGGTGCGCAGGCGGGTCGATTCCACCTTCGCTCTTCTCGCCATCTGGGCGTGCTCTTCGTTCACATATTGATCAATCGATTTCCGGTTCAGCACCTCGAAGGCGAGGCGGGTCACGGGTCGGTTTGAGTTGAAACGAAACGCCAGGTAGATGTTGCCGTTTCCTTCATAGGATTGCTGATCGAAATCGATGGGGCGGACGCGGTACTGCACTTCCTCAAAGTCCGGCGTGATATCCACCACATAGTTCACACTGCGCATATCGCCTAACAACCGAATGAAAGAGCGCTCGGTGAATTTCGTGAACTCTTTAGCGATACGCACTTTGTTGAGCGCGGGATTGTTTAAATAATCCCTCATGAACATATCCCCGGGAACTCCCGCGATGTGTTCTTCAATCAGAGTATTTCCACTTAAAATATAGTTGATCCGGTTCGGGGAAAGGATGTGTTCCAGCTCCAGCCCGTAGATCCGTGAGGCGTCTGCTTGCTTCACATAGAAATAGTCAGAGTTGTCATTGAAAAGATTGGTCACCCGGATGCGGAACGGTTTCGAATTTCCGAAATCCCCGAAGTCGATTCGGTCGACTAACAGATGTTCGTGTTCTTGTTCCGCGGCATCGCGCCCGATTTTCAATTCGCTGTAAATTCGGATCAAGCCACGCCGCAAATCATCGCTGACATCCTGGGGGTACATCACCGTTAGCCAAAGCGTTTCACGACCGCGGGTGTCTTCATAAGGCATCGCGCCCGTGAAACGGATGAGGTCCTGATAGAGATTCGGAATTTCCCGCAGCCGATCAAAACGATAGAGATACTGCCGCAGACTGGTCGTAACCTCATACATGATCTTACGCGCAGGAATCATAGGGAAGAGTGAATAGTGAATGATGAAAAGTGAAAATATCTAATGTGAAGAGTGATATCTTAATCTTTCACTCTTCACGATTCACTATTCCAGAGGTCTGGCGTAAGTATCGCAACGGTTGTGCCAACCTTCGCGCCAGCGGGCTTCGCCGCGCGCAGGTGGTGAGTTGTCGATGCGGCGTGACAGGATGCGCTTCGCGGAAGCTGCGAATTCTTGAGCCGCCGCAGGACCGGAGCCAACATCTTTCATGCCGCCCAAAACTTGCAACAGTCCCCAGCCTTGGCCTTGGTATTTTTCCGTTGCGCTGGTGCCGTCGCCTTTAAAATTGATGTAGTCGATCAAAGCGTAAGTGCCTTGTGAGGTCGAAGACACTTTTTGATAGTTCGCTTGGATTTTCGAACGTTCGGTCGGAGGCGCAGCAACGAGGATTTTTGGAAACGCCGCACGTGAGCGCGCGATGATGAAATCCGTCTGCAAGTTTACGGTGGAGGCTAGCCAGTTACGCAAGCCAACCATTTCGGGCGATCGGAAATCCCTGAGAAACTCAGCACGCGTGTTCCATGGCGAGTCAGCAACTTTGGCAATGGTCGGAGGGTTGGCGCCTTTGCTGTTCGCGTAGGCGATGAAGTCTGGCCAGCTCTCTTTGAATTTTCCATTGAACCCAGCCGGATACCAAATGAAGTGCCCGATACCGAGTGAAGGAAATTCCTCGCCCACGTTCCATGCGGTGAGTCCATCGACTGTTCCGCCGGATTCGTTTTGCCAGATTTTTTTGCCAATCGCCGACTTTTGCGCATCGGTTAGGCTGCTATTGGATGTCGTGACTTGAGGATTGCCTGGAGCACAAGCGGACAATGCGAGGGCAATGATTAGGATGGGAGAATGAAATTTCATAAAGAGATAATGTTAGAGATTAGTAAGTGAGGCGTTTCTCAATGTCCTCCAGCACCGGTTTGGTGTGAAGCATGAGTGGGTGAAGAGCGACGTTGTAAGAGCGATTCTCCGCGCGATCCCAAACCGAAGAGTCGGTGGGAATGATGATCAAATCCATAGGCGTGCGATAGGAAATGATGGGGATATCCGTCAAATTTTTTTCCGATGCTTGGAGTTTTTGGAGAAACTCACTGCCCGGGCGCATTTGTTGGGCGCCTTTGGTTGGGTAAGCGTGGGCGATCTTGGTGCCGTGATGCGGAGTGGAAATGGTCATGAGCGTTTCACAGCGATTCGCACCGCCCAGTTCTTGAAGATAGTAACGAGAAACCAAACCGCCCATGCTGAATGCGACGATGCCGAATGGTTCTTCAGTCCCGAATTCTTTATCGATGTCGCGTTGCAAGCCTTGAGCAAGATTTTCCAACCCGCCTCTCGCATCGGCGGGTTTGAGTTTTGGCACGTAACATTCGATGCCGTGATACTCCAAGCGTCGCTTCAATGAAGCGAAGCCTTGTCCGTCCTCGAAAATCCCATGAACCAAGACGACTCGCTCAACCTTGGGCTTTGCGGGTTGCGGATGGCAGGAAACGGCAGTCGCGCAGATGCCAGTAAAGAGATGAAAAAATCGTGCGGTGATCATATGGATTAGCCGGGAGGCCATGTGAGTGATCTTCCACCCAGCAGGTGAACGTGGAGGTGAGGTACGGTTTCACCACCGTGGGGCCCGTGATTGATGACGGTGCGGAAGCCGGTTTCGGCGATTCCTAGCTCGCGCGCAATTTTCCCAGCGGTCAGTAACAAATGCCCGAGAATTTCCTGATCCGCTGCAGTGGCTTCGCCAATCCGGGGAATGGGTTTGCGGGGAATGATCAAGATATGAGTGGGCGCTTGTGGGGAAATATCCCTGAAGGCGCAACAGATTGCATCATGGTGAATGATGTCCGCAGGGATTTCTCCGTCATAGATCTTTTCAAAAAGTGTCTTCAAGTTGGAGCCAGAATAACGGCAAAAGCGGGCATCGCAAGCTTTGGGAAGGGATGAGGTTTCCATTCATCCGCCTTGCAAAAGGGGGGTAAAACGATTTAGGCAACGGGGTGCCGATAACTCAAAGCCGCAAATCCAATCCGGGTTCATGGAAAAAAACCGTACTTCGTGGAGTGCTGGTTTGTGCGGGTTCGGTTGCGATTTTGATGCCTGCATGGCTACCGAACCGGCCAGGTGCGCCTTTGGAGCGTGGCACAGTGGAGTTGTTGCAAGCCGCTTTGCTCGCCGCATCGACGGCTGTGATGGTAGGTGCAATGGCGCATTCGGGCCATCGGCGCAGTGTTTGCCGCGTGCTGGCATTTGGCTTGGCCGCGGCATTGGTCGGCGAACTCGAGGATTTCATCTCGGGAATCATGAAATGGCCATTTCCGGATGGATGGGTGATCGGAGTCATCCTGCTGAGCGCTTTGATCACTGTGTTGCGTCACAGATACGTGATGCTGAAATTTTTTTCCACAGCGGGACATCATGCCGGCGCAGGCTTCATCGGCGCGGCGTTGTTGATCATCTATGTTTTTAATCGTGTGATCGGCACGCCGCAGTTCTGGCAGGCTTCGTTGGGCGATGCGTTCTCTCCGGACATTCCGAAAATTTGTAAGAGCTACCTAGAGCTCTTGGCGTGTTATTTCATTTTCGTGGGATCGATCGGTTTGGCGATCACACTGGGTAGGAGAGAGGAATTGGATTAATGGTTGCGGGTTTTGGAAAACGGGTGAGTTGGCGCCTGGAGGCTTTCGGGCATTCGTTTGTCGCGGCATTGATGGGATTTTTACCTGCGGCGCTTGTCTTTCGTTTGGGCGAGTTTGTCGGGAAACTCATCTGGCCGATGATGAAATCACGGCGCGCAATTATTCTGAGAAATTTAAGAATCGCCTGTGCACCACTGGAGTTTGAAGCAGTGGAAAAAATGGCGCGTGAATCGTTTATTCGCACCGTAGCGAATTTACTAAGCTCCTCGATCTCGCCGAAAGCAGAGGGCGGAAATATCGAGGACATGCTGGTCATAGAAAACCCAGAAATGTTAGAAGAAGCCTGCGCGCAAGGCCGTGGAGTCGTTGTCCTGTTGGCACACATGGGTAACTGGGAGTTGTTGACTCGACTGAATCGGTTTTTTCCAAAAGGCACGAACAGCGGCGCGTTTTATCGTCCGCTGAACAATCCTATTCTGAATGAGCGAGTCCTGAAATTGCGGGAAGCAGATGGGACCAAGCTATTCGCCAAACGCGATAGTTTGCATCAAGTGGGTAGCTTTCTCAGAGACAACGGCGTGATCGGTATTCTGGCGGATCAACGCGTTGGGATTCAGGGAGAAGTGGTAAGTTTTTTCGGACGGGTCACTCGCGCGAGCCCATTGGCGAGCTTGTTGGCACGGCGATGTAAAAGCGAAGTGCTAGCGCTTTCCCTGCGCACGATCGCTCCCGGAAAATGGAGTGCGCGTTACCATCCCGTTGAGAAACCCTATCGCTCGTCCAACTGTATGAAAGCGTTGGAAGCTGCGATGAAAGTTTCTCTGTTAGATTGTTTTTGGCTGCAAGAGCGTTGGAAAGTTTATGTCGGCAAACACACTACTCTCACCCAATGGCTTGAGAAAGAAGATGTGCGCAGTGATAAACCTCATCGCGCAATGGCGTGGCTGCGGGAGAATGAAGAAAGATATGAGATTCCTGCCGATTTCCTGCATGGCGATGTAGAATGGGAATTTATCTCCGGTAAGAATCCTCAGGAACTTGGAGATATAGAACGCTCCAAGCCTCTGCCCGTGGATTTTCTCATCGCAAAGCATATCGATGCCGAGCTGTTGCGTTCCGCGGGGGCGTTAGGAATTCCAGTCTTGAGTTACCCCGATTTTAAAATAGCTCGCCGGTAACTTGCTGGGTGGTTTTGAAATGCAGCTTTGCAAATTTACTCAAAGCATCCGCACCGTAAGTTTTCACTAGAGTTTTTCCTGCCGCCACGACTGCGGATGAAGCGCCAAGTGGAATCTTGAAGCCGACTTTTTTCGTCGCGGCATCCATCCAGTCGATGAAACGCTCGCGCGCCAGAATCGATGCCGCAGCCACAGCGGTGTCGGACTCGCCTTTGGTGCGTTGGTCGAGCGTGAGAGTGATGTTTTTTTGTTTCAATGCGCGTTGCAAAACTTCGGCTCTGGCAAATTGATCGGAAAGCGCGCGCGGGCAGTCAGGGCGTTTTCTAACAAGTTCCTCAATCACCGTGGCGTGGCCCCATGCGAGCATGCGGTTGAGATTTTTGAATGAAGCATACAGCTCGTTGTATTTCTCGGGTCGCAGCGCGATGACATCGAACTCGATTCCCGGTGTGGCTTTGATCACGGCCGCAAGCTGGCGGATTTTGGCGGGAGTGGTGATTTTTTTAGAATCTGTAACGCCAGCTTTGATGAGGTGACGCGTGATTTCCGCATCCGTGTAAACCCCGGCGATCACCAGCGGCCCGAAGAAATCGCCCTTACCGCTTTCATCAATTCCGAAGTGCGGGGCGAAATGCTCTGGATCGTTAATTTCTTCGTAACCCAGTTTCGCCTCCCCAAGCACTAACGGCTCAAGCGTGAAGCGAATAAAATCTTCCGTATCCTTTCCTTGAATCAGAACTTTAGGGCCTTTCTCGTAAACGCTGATGTTCAGCTTGTCCTTCTTCCCCGCAAAAATCGTGTATGCCTTTTTAGCAAACTCAAAACCCTGCTCTTCAAGGATCTCGCGGAGTTTGCTTACTTGCGCGGCAGTGAGGGTTGTGGTGTGGGAAGTCATGAATTTTTTGATCGGCAGCTGACTATTCTTCGTGGAGACTTTGTAAAACGTTAATTGAATATGAAAGCACTTATTCCTGCATGCGCCGTCGCCCTCATTGCTTCTTTGGTGGTGGCCTATAACCCCGCAACAGAACAATCACCGGCTGGTGCGGTTGAAAAGATCGCAGGATCGATTCCTACCGAGGCTTATGCAAAACCTACAAAGCCGCGCAAGCTGTTAGTGTTTTCTCGGACAAATGGTTTCCGCCATGCATCGATTGTGACTGGCAAGATGGCGTTGTTGGAAATGGGGAAAAAGACCGGTGCGTATGAGGCAGTGATCAGCGATGAGCTCTCGAATTTTGAGAAAGATAAGATCGGCCAGTTTGATGCGATTTGTTTCTTGAGCACCACCCAAAATCCTTTTTCGCCATTCAAAGATGAGTTGATGAAAATGTCCGCAGAAGAAAAAGAAGCGGCACAAAAATATGAGCTTCAACTCAAAGAAAACCTGATGGCTTATGTCAAAGCAGGCGGCGGCTTCGTGGGGATTCACGCAGCGACAGATACGTTTTACGAATGGCCTGAGTATGGCGAAATGATCAATGGCTATTTCGACGGGCACCCATGGAATGCAGGCACGCAGGTGAATATTTTTGTAGAGCCAGGTCAGGAGAAACACCCGCTGGTCGCGATGTTCAATGGTCAGCGTTTGGATTTCAAAGAAGAGATCTATCAATATAAAGCTCCATACGATTCATCCAAGGTGCACATGTTGTTACGCCTCGATCCTGAAAAATCAGCGCAAGTCAAAGGCTTGAAACGCAAGGACAACGACTACGGTGTGGCGTGGGCGAGAAACTGGGATAAGGGCCGCGTGTTTTATTGTTCCATCGGCCACAATCACGAGATGTTCTGGCATCCCGAAGTGCTGCGCCACTACTTGGCCGGTATCCAGTGGTCGATTGGTGACTTCAAAGTCGAGCTGGAGAAAGGGAAGTGAACGAGGTTGCCGCAAAGATCGCAGAGATCGCAAAGAATTTAGAGTTTCATACAAAAAATTAATCCATCTTTGCGATCTTTGCGGTTAATTACTTCAGTTTTCCAGTGAACTACCGTGATGCCGCAGCAGTAGCCTCGGCTACTTTGAGTCCGTCTAGGGCGGCAGAGACGATTCCGCCAGCGTAGCCTGCACCTTCACCGCAGGGAAAGAGCTTGGAGATTTGTGGGTGCTCGAGGGTGTCGGGATCGCGGGGGATGCGCAGGGGAGAAGAGGTTCGGGTTTCGAAGCCTAACAACAAGGCTTCGGATGATGCGTAGTTTTTGATCTGGCGATTGAAGAGCTGAAGTCCTTGGCGAATGCGGCGGGTAATGGACTTGGTGAGGAGTTCGTGCAGCGGTGCAGAATTCAGGCCCGGGAAGTATGAAGTTTCTGGTAGATCCGATGAAATTTTACCTGTTAGATAATCAGCAGCACGCTGCGCTGGGGCGATCTGTCCAAGCGTTTCGTTACCACCCGCACGTTTTGCGATGTGCTCGATGTTTTCCTGAAACTTGATGCCCGCCATGATGCCGTGTTGGGGAATGAGGTTCGCAACATCCTCTGGCTCGATGGTGGTGACCAACCCGGAATTGGCGAAAGGCGAATCGCGGCGGGAAAGCGACATACCGTTGACGACGACTTGTTCATCCGCGGTGGCCGCTGGAACGATCCAACCACCCGGGCACATGCAGAATGAATGCACGCCGCGATCTTCGATCTTGGTGGCGAGCCGGTAACGCGCAGCGGGCAGTAGATCGGGACGCGGTTGGTCAGCAGCAATATGGTATTGCTGGCGATCAATGAACGGTTGGGGATGTTCAATCCGGAAGCCGATGGCGAAGGGTTTGTGCTCCATCAAAATGCCTTTCCGCGCCAGAAGTTGATAGATGTCTCTGGCAGAATGACCTGTGGCAAGAATCGTGGCATCGCCGAGAAATTCTCGTCCATCGACGGTGGTGACACCGCGGATTTTTTGCTGCGAGATCAGCAGATCGTTCACTTTGGCTTGGAAATGAACTTCGCCGCCGTGGTCGATGATGGATTGGCGTAAGGCTTTGACGACGTTGGGCAAGAGGTTCGAGCCGATGTGCGGATGTGCGTCGGTCAGGATTTTTTCCGGAGCTCCGTGAGCGACCAGCACCCGATAGACCTCGGCGACCGGACCGCGTTTGGTAGCGCGGGTGTAGAGTTTGCCATCGGAAAATGTGCCAGCGCCACCTTCTCCAAAGCAGTAATTGGAATCTTCAATCACACGACCTTCGCGCAGGATCGGCGCGAGATCGAAGCGACGCGCGGAGGCGTCTTTGCCGCGCTCCAAGACGATGGGTTTTTGACCAAGCTCCAAACAACGCAAGGCCGCAAATAATCCCGCAGGCCCCGCGCCGATGATGAGAACAGTTTTCGCTTCGGCAGAAAGAAGCGGACATGTCCAAACCGGCTTCGGCTCATCGGGTAAATCCTCGTCCACCGCGACTTCCACGCGCAACTGCACTTTCACCTGACGCTGGCGCGCATCGATGGAATGTTTACGCAAACGAATCCCACGGACGCGTGAGGGATCGATCCCTAACATTTTTGCCACAGCTAATTTACGAGCGTCATCTTGTTCAGAGCTCTCAAGCGGCAGGACGATATCAAGCGTGTGAAGCATCTTGAGAAATCAGATGGCTCGTTTTTCGCCTTGGTCGTTCACCGAAACAAAGGTGACGTGAGTTTGGAAAACAGGAATATCTGCGGAATTTTTCGCATCAGTCACAACGACTCGGTAGGTGAGTGACGTATTTCCTTTTTTAGCTAGTGAACAATTGATTTTCAAAATCGTGCCATCGCCGACACCTTGGCGGAACTCGACTTTGTCCATGGCGATGGTGACGAGCTGGCAGTGCGGAAATTCCGCAGAAGCAGCGATCCATGCGGCTTCATCCACCCAACTCAGCATACGACCACCAAACAGAGAACCGTAATGGTTCAGATCCCCGGGCATGACTAGGCGGTGAGTTTCCAAAATATTGATTCTACCAGTTACGGCGGCGTTCTTTGAGGATCAGAGAATCCGCAGAGAAAACGCCAGCACCGCTGAGTAAAAGGGCGATGCAAGGAATGAGGAAAAGTATGGCGGGTTCTTTCGCGCCTGGACCACCGCTCATGAATAACGGGCCAGCGGCATGAATGTTGAAAGCTGCGACTGTCATGGTAAACGCGAGAACGAAGGCCGCCGGCCGAGTTGCTAGGCCGAGAACCAGCAGAGCCGCGCAACCAACTTCCGCAAAAATGGTGGCGCTCAAGCTGACGGGAGAGGACATGTAGTTCAGTGGGAAAAAATCCGGAACCTTGAATCCGGATTTCATTTCTGAGAAGCCTTGGAGTTTTGAGAGGCCATGGCCGAATAGCATCAACAAACCGGTGCCAATCCGTAGGACGAGCAGTCCGAGGGATGTGCCGGTATCGCGTGGGCCGCAATCGAAGAGAAAAGTTTTCATGACTAAGAGCTTGGCTTGTTTTTAAGAGAAATCGCAATGCGTTTGAGCCTGTCATCGCCCGGAGGGGAGGTCGCGGAAACTTCTTCGTCTGCAGCAATCACGTTGTATGCCAAGCGGCGATAGTAAGCGTTGAGCGGCCGGACGCGGTAGGTTTTCCCCTGGGTTTTCACTAAATCGATGAGATCGCGAATCTCTTGGTTAAGCTGGTCTTCCTGCATCGTGCGGAAATGTTCGCAATCCACCTTCACGCGCTCGGCATCTGGCATTTGGCGGCGCAGGATGCGGTTGACGAGATATTGGATGTCATCGAGGCGATCCCCGTGTTCGCCAATGATCGCTTCTTTTTCTGAGGAGAAAATTTGTAAACACGGGCCTTCATCGGTGTCTTGGATTTGGATTTTCGCCACAATTCCGAGGTGACCGAGCATGGCATCGAGGATTTTTTCGGCGAGTTCAGCAGCTTTCATAGCGGGACTTTAGCGAAAAGCTGCTCTCGGTCAACTTTCCCGCATTTTATATTGATGCTTCTGAAATGCGGCGGATGCTTTTGGCCATGTCCAATCTACCTTGGTCCGAAATCCTGTCCATCAAGCTCATTGATATCGTCAAAGTCCTGCTTACCGCGGTCATTATCCTGATGGTGAATAAGGTGCAGCTATTTAGCGATAAGCTCTCAGCCCTGCTCATCGCGCTGCCGCTCACCTCTTTGTTAGCCATGATCTGGATGTGGCAGGGCGGGCAATCGTCCTCAAAAATCGCTGGCCACGCCGAGGGAACGTTCTGGTTTGTCCTGCCGACCCTCCCGATGTTCCTCATTCTTCCATGGATGTTACGTCATGGTTGGTCGTTTTGGAGCGCCCTGGGAGTAAACTGCATCCTCACCACCGTCTTTTTCTGGCTCACGGTGATTATCCTGAGGAAGTTCGGCATCGATCTGATGCCAGGATGAATTGGGGAACCCCTTACCCATATGGAAATTTTCACCGCGGAGGCGCAGAGGTCGCAAAGGAGCGCAGAGCGTTAGTTGTGTGTGGGAGTGAGGACGGATTTGCTCAACAGGTGAAATGGAAACCACATAAAGTTTAACAAAAACATAAATCTTTCTCTGCGTCCCTCTGCTGCCTCTGCGGCCTCTGCGGCCTCTGCGCCTCTGCGGTGAAAAAACGTAACCCGAACTGTCGATCCTAGGTCCAACCCTGCTTAAATCGCCACCTCGAAATACTTGCCAATTCGCCCCCGGTGGCTCTCGATACGCCGCATCGTTCTGATCCAAAACTTTACCCATTATTGAAATGAAAAATATCCTCATCATCGGCGCCGGCGGCGTCGGCAGCGTGGTTGCTCACAAATGCGCCATGCTTCCCGAAAGTTTCGGCGAAATCACCCTTGCGTCCCGCACGGTTTCCAAATGCGATGCGATCGCCGCATCCGTCAAACAACGCACCGGCAAAACCATCGCCACCGCGAAAGTAGATGCCGACAACTCCGATGAAACCGCCGCGCTCATCAAAAAAACCGGCGCGGTCCTGCTCATCAACGTCGCTCTCCCATACCAAGATCTCAATTTAATGGATGCGTGTTTAAAAGCCGGCATCGATTACCTCGACACCGCGAACTACGAGCCGCTCGACGTCGCGAAATTTGAATACTCCTGGCAATGGGCGTATCAGGAAAAATTTGAAAAAGCAGGCCTCTCCGCGCTGTTAGGCTCCGGCTTCGATCCGGGCGTGACCAACGTTTTCACCGCATGGGCACTGAAACATCATTTCGATGAAATCCACACGCTCGACATCATCGACGTCAATGGTGGTGATCACGGTCGCGCGTTCGCCACGAACTTCAATCCGGAAATCAACATCCGCGAAGTCACCGCCGAGTGCCGTCATTGGGAAGATGGGACCTTTGTCGAGACCGCCCCGATGTCGAAACATCAGTCGTTCACCTGCCCGCAACAAGTTGGCACGTACGAAATTTACCGGATGTATCACGAGGAGCTCGAATCTCTCGTCAAACACATCCCAACGATCAAGCGCGCGCAGTTCTGGATGTCGTTTTCACAGAACTACCTGAAACACTTGGAAGTCCTCCAAAACGTCGGCATGACCCGCATCGACGAAGTTGAATACCAAGGTCAGAAAATCGTGCCGCTTCAATTCCTCAAAGCTGTCCTACCAAACCCTGGCGACCTCGGCGAAACCACCAAAGGCAAAACCTGCATCGGCAACGTCATCACCGGAATCAAAGACGGCAAACCGAAAGCCATCTACGTTTACAACATCTGCGATCACGAGGCCTGCTTCGCAGAAGTCGGCTCCCAAGCCATATCCTACACCACAGGCGTCCCTGCGATGATCGGCGCGAAGCAAATGTTAGAAAGTGGCTGGAACAAACCCGGCGTCTGGAACATGGAGCAACACGATCCAGACACCTTCATGGCCGACCTCAATGCCAACGGCCTGCCATGGCAGTTCATCGAGCTAACCCCGGAGCAAGCCGCGGGATTTGTGGTGGCTTAGAAATAATGGCGCACTGATCTGTTAGATGCTCGCCGAAATGCATCAAAGTGATTTTTGATTGTCGTGCTAAAATAGTTTCTGTAATAACGAATTATGCGTATTGGATTCTTTGTGCCGTTGGTTGCCATCGTTTTAATTGTAGGTGGTGGCCAGATGTCTTACACGGGGCTAACGAACAGGAAGCCTCACAAGGTAGAGATGAGTTCTCTCGTTCAGTCCAAGCCAGATGCTAAATGGCTTAACATCGAAGGTGGCGAATTTGACGTTATCAACTCTTCCTACTCAAGCGCGTTTGGAGTGGGTGACGCGTCTAAAATACACGTTCCATTGGTTCTTCCTGGCGATGATTCGACCGAGAAAGAGATACATGTTTTGGTAGAAACCAGCGATCCCGAACTTGTTAAGTTGGTCAATCAAATCAAGGAAATGGAAAACCATAGCGAGGACGAGATCATAAAATTCATGTTCGAAAATCGCGACAAATTGCGCAAGTCGCGCCCAGTGGCTGGAATCGTGAAATTCGGAATGGAGAGCGGCAAAGAGGAAAGAAAAATCAAGGGTATGTATTCCAATCTCGCTCCAGATGTGGTTTTGTTAAAAGAAGGGGAACGCCCCGATGCTATCGTTGGAATCCTAATGTTTAGCTCAGGTATTATAGTGTTGGTTTTAATCATCAAAACTTTGCTCAAACCAAAAGATCCAACCGACACTCCGCCTCCACTGCCTACTGATGGCACTCCGCCACCTCTGCCTCCCAGCGTTTAAGCCTTGTGGGGGCATTTTTGATCTGCTCAAACTTTGTTGGGAACGCAAATCTCACCCAAGATTCGTGTAAACGACTTGGACATCATCATCGTCTTCGATTTTGTCTAACAAGTTTTCGACATCTTCAATCTGCGCTTCGGTGAGCTCGATGGGTTGTGTCGGCACGCGTTGGAGGCTGGCTTTGGTGGCTTGTATTCCCTGGGCTTCCAGACCTGAAGTCAAACTAGCAAAAGAAGTGTAAGCTCCAAAAAGGGTAACGACGCCTTCGTCGACTGAGAGTTCTTCGAGTCCGGCATCGATGAGCTCGAGTTCTAACTCTTCCAGATCTCTGTCGGCTGGAATGGGGAACTCGATCACGGTTTTACGTTCGAACATGAAATTCAATGAGCCACTGGGAGCGATTTCGCCGCCGTTTTTTCCTAGGATGACTTTAAGATTACCGACGGAGCGATTGGTGTTATCGGTAGCGCATTCGATGTAGAACAGCGAGCCGTGCGGGCCTTTGGCTTCGTAGTTCACTTCCGTGATTTCGGAAGCGTCTTTGCCGGCGGCGCGTTTGATCGCGTTTTCGATGTTCTCTTTGGAAAGGTTTGCGGCTTTCGCGTTTTGGATCGCTACGCGAAGTGGCGCGTTGGATTCCGGATCCGGTCCGCCGTTTTTCGCGGCAAGCGTGATCGACTTCGCCAATTTAGGGAAAATTTTCGACATGGTCGCCCAACGCGACTCTTTCGCCCGCCGTCTGCACTCAAACGCTCTTCCCATGGTTTTAGGATTTAGTTAGTCACACGCATTGGCATGAGGACGTAGAGGAAAGATCCTTCGATCCGCACTACGCCAGGACTCATTTCATCGATTAGATCGAGATAGATGTTATCGGTATCGAGCGCGCGAAGCGGAGCTTGTAGGAACTCAGGATTGAAAGCGATTTGCATGTCAGGTCCGCTGTAGCTGACTTCGAGAGTTTCTTGGGCTTCACCGACATCGGGTGAGTTCGCGGAAACTTCGATTTGATTTTCGGTGAAGATCAATTTCACGGAATTCGATTTATCGGAAGAGAGGAGAGAAACGCGGCGGACGGTTTCGAGGAGTTGCTCGCGGGAAATGACCACGCGCTCATTGCTGTCGCCGGGAATGACTTGGCGGTAGTTCGGGTAATTGCCTTCGATGAGTTTGCTCGCAAGCAAGGTATCGCCAACCGTGAAGGAAATTTGGCTGTCGCTTAGTTTGACTTCAACTTCACCCGAATCACCTAACAAACGCTGAATTTCCTGAACGGCTTTGGAAGGAATGATGACATCCGTTTCGTGTGAGGCCGGAAATTCAAGATCCATATCGGCCATTGCGAGACGGCGACCATCTGTCGCAACCAACGCTAATTTACCTTCGCGGAATGAGGCGAAAATTCCGTTGAGCACGTAGCGTGTCTCATCGGTGGAAATGGCGAATGAAGTTTTCTTCAAACCGTTCTTCAATTCCACTTGTGGAATTTTGAATGACTTCGCGCCTTCGAAGTTTGGCAGCGGTGGGAACTCGGAATCGCTGAGTCCGATGATTTTGAAAGTGGATGGGCCGCTTTTTATGGTTGCGTAGTTTTTCGCATCAACTGTGACCTCGACTTCGCTGGAGGGAAGTTCGCGCACGATGCTGACAAGGCGTTTAGCTGGAAGTGTCGTTGCTCCTTCTTTCTCGATCGTGGCTTCAACTGAGCCGGTGATGCCTACATCAAGGTCGGTCGTGGTGAAAACCAAACGGCCACCTTTCGCGACGAGTAGAACATTCGAAAGAATGGGCAGGGTGGTCCGAGAACTCACCACGTGCTGAACTTTTTGCAAACCTTCCAGGAATACTTCTTTGGAGATACTGAACTTCATAAGTGGAACGACATTGATATGTCTTGGGACGAGTTTCTTTTTTCACCTTGGCTTGGCAAGCTTTCAGTCACCAGTTTTCCAGAAATCTTTCGGCACGATCACAAGATGTGGGTGGGTATCTGCAATACCCCACATTTTGTGGCTTTGGGTCACTCCGCTCAATAAATTGCAATCGGTAGAAATTTCGCCTCGCGCCCGAGGCCGCTTGATGTCTAGTTTCCCGCATGAACCGCTTCCTGCCATTGGCATTGTTCACTTTATTGGTGATTATCTTCCGCTGCATCGGTAGCGCGTATCCGGAAACTCTGCCTAACTTCCAGCCGTTGGCCGCATTGTTCTTTTGCGGTGCCATTATGGCGAGTGATTGGCGATCCTGGGCGATTCCTGTCGCTGCATGGCTCGTGACCTACCCCGTGAATGCGATCATCACGGGAAATCCTCAGTATCTCGAATTTGCGGAATTCATCACCACCGCAGTCGCATTTGCAGTGGTATATTTCTTTGGAAAATCGATGGCGCCAAAACACATCGCGACTACTCTTGCTGGTGCAGTGGCTGCCGCTTTGATCTTTCACCTCATCACCAACCTTGCTGCATGGATAGGCAGCCCAATGTATCCGAAAACTTTCGAAGGTGTGATCCAATCTCTCTGGACCGGACCTGTAGGAAGCCCTGTTCCATCATGGGTGTTCTTGCGCAACATGGTTGGTGCGAATCTTATCTTCACCGCCATTTTCCTATCCGCACGTTTTGCGCTTCCAAGTTTTTCTCCTGCTCCAGTAGCGACCCCAGCAAGATAAAACTTGCCGCCCGTCCCAGCTACCTTTACGCAGCAACCGATTTCACCAACTGAACTCTCCACATGTCCGACCTTAATTTCGCCGCATCCCCCATTAACCAATCTCTGACACCTGAGAGAAAAATTGAGCTCTACACGCAGATGGTGCGCATCCGCCGGTTTGAACAGGTAGCCCTCGCGAACTATCAGAAACCTGGCCGCATGGGTGGTTTCCTGCATTTGTATATCGGACAAGAATCCGTAGCGGTCGGCACACTTTCTCTCGCTGGTGAGCACGATCACAACATTACGGCGTATCGTTGCCACGCACACGCGCTCGCATCCGGCATGTCGATGAACGAGTGCATGGCGGAGATGTTTGGAAAACAAACTGGCTGTTCAAAAGGCAAAGGTGGCTCGATGCATTTCTTTGCGCCTGATAAAAATTTCTGGGGGGGCCACGGCATCGTTGCTGGCCAAACTCCACTCGGCCTCGGCCTCGCCTACGGCCTGAAATATCTTGGGAGAGAAGGTTGCTGCCTCTGCTACCTCGGCGATGGCGCGGTGAACCAAGGCGCTTTCCATGAATCCCTCAACCTCGCCGCGCTTTTCGAAATCCCTGTTGTTTACGTGATCGAAAACAATGGTTATTCGATGGGCACCTCGCAGAAACGTTCTTCTTCTTACACCGGCTGCCTCGCTCAACGTGCAGAGGGCTATGCCATCGAATGGGATGTCATCGATGGTTCCGACATCTACGAAGTCCGCGCGAAAACTCACATTGCTATGGAACGCGCTCGCAAAGAGCACAAACCAACCATTCTCGAAATCGATACCTACCGCTACTACGGACACTCGGTTGCCGACGCGAATTTCAAAAAATACCGCACCCCTGAGGAGATCGAAAACTACAAGAAAAACCACGATCCCATCCATGTTTTCAGAAGCAAACTCGTTGCCGAAGGCGTGCTGAATGATGAGCTCATAGAAAGTATCAACTTACGTGCCAAAGAAGAAGCCGATGCATCTGTGAAATTCGCCGAGGAATCCCCAGCTCCGACCATCGCAGATATTTCCACCGATGTGTATTGGGAAACCGATAACCAAACCGAAGCTTCAAAAATCGGTCATCACTTCTTCGCTTAATTTCTCGGCCTGCCAATTTCCAATTTCCCTATCTCCAATCCCTTTTCAAAAATGCGCACTCTGACCTATCGTGAAGCCCTCCGTGAAGCCATGGACGAAGAACTCGCCCGCGACGAAAACGTCGTCATTATGGGTGAAGAAGTCGCCCAATACAATGGTGCCTACAAAGTCACCGAAGGCCTTTGGGCAAAATGGGGCGACAAACGCATCGTCGACACTCCGATCTCTGAGGCCGGTTTCATTGGTATGGGTATTGGTGCATCCATGCTTGGCGTTAGGCCGGTAATGGAGCTAATGTTCTGGTCTTTCCATTCTGTTGCTTTTGACCAACTCGTCAACAACGCCGCCTGTGTGCGCTACATGTCTGGCGGTCTTTGCAGTTGCCCCATCGTTGTTCGCGGCCCGGCAAACGGCGGCACCAATGTCGGCGCGACTCACTCACACATACCTGAAGGCATGTTCGCTGCGTTTCCGGGTTTAAAAGTCTGCGCACCTGCAACTCCAGCAGACGCAAAAGGCCTCTTGAAAGCCGCCATCCGCGATAACGATCCGGTCTATTTCATGGAGAACACCTTGCTGTACGGAAACGTCGGCGAAGTGCCGGATCCAGCCGATGGCGATTTCGTGATTCCTCTCGGCAAAGCCGATATCAAACGCGAAGGCAAAGACATCTCTCTCATCGCTCACGGTCGCTCCGTGATCCACGCTCTTGCGGCTGCGGAAACTCTTCAAGCCGAACACGGCATCAATGCCGAAGTTCTCGACCTACGTTCGATTCGTCCGCTTGATGTCGATGCCATTCTCGCCACCGTCACTAAAACTCATCGCGTGGTTCTCGTCGATGAATCCAAGCCGTTCGGGGGTGTCTCCGCCATGGTTTCTCACCTCATCCAAGAGCACGCCTTCGACGAACTTGATGGACCCATCAAACGCGTCTGCACCATCGACGCCCCTGCCATCTACTCCCCACACATTGAAAACGAGCAACTCCCGAATCCAAAACGGATCGTGGAGAAGGTGCTTTCAATGATGTGAGATAAGTTCTTGCAGGTGTTATAACATCGGTTATACTGCGCTTATGGTCAGTACTGTCAAAATCACTTCCATCGGGAATTCCGCAGGCATCATCCTGTCTAAGGAGCTCTTGGAAAAACTGCGAGTCTCAAAAGGCGATACCCTGACCGTTACAGAAACTCCCGAAGGCTTAAGTTTGAGTCCATATGACGAAAAAGTCGCTCGTCAGATGGAAGTTGCGGAGCAAGTCATGCGCAATAACCGCAACATGTTAAGGAAGCTCGCACAGTAGATGAAGAAATCCCCCCTTAACTCATCCGATGAATTTTGAACCTGAATGGCTAGAGGAAGCGACCGTACGCTTTTTTCATCAACGTCAACTTGCCGAACATGGGGGGATCCGTGGAATCAGAGATGATAACATGTTGATGTCCGCCTTAGCGAAGCCTCAACAGCTCTGGCATTATGGATCGCCCCCACCAGATATATGCCAGTTAGCAGCTGCCTACGCTTATGGATTGGCTATGAACCACCCATTTCTCGATGGTAACAAACGGACTGCAGCAATTGCTTGCGAGACTTTTCTGATTCTCAACGGCCGAGGATTTATCATCGGTGAAGAGGAAAAGTATCCTGTCTATCTTGCGCTCGCCGCAGGACAAATTTCAGAATCTGAATTCTGTAGCTGGCTGCGTGAGCATACGAAGCAAGTTGAGTGACGTAATGCCAAAGACGAAATGAACCGCGATTTTCAATCGCGAATTCCGTAGCGAAATATCTTGAAAACCGATACAACGGTTGCAGTCGCAATTAAAAATTTCGGTTCCTTTCCGATCGGTGCAAAATTTCACAATTTTTTCTTTGACGAAGACCCTCAATTCATGGGAACACATGCCTTCACAAATGAGACTGAGTCTCATTAAGAATAAAACGGATATGAAACTGAACAAAACAAAACAGAGAATCGGGGAATGGATGGGCTGTGTGACGATCGCAGGAATGTCCTTAGGTAGTTTAGCGGAGGCGCAGGATGCCGTTAAAACACTGGACAGTATTGTCATCAAAGCTGAATCCGAGTCAGACTCGTTAGCTCAGCAGGGTTGGTTGCCGGAGGTGGTTGGAACGACTATTTATTCAGGTAAAAAAACCGCGATTCTCGATACGGATGCTCAAGCGAAGATCGTGAACAACAATTATCGCCAGTTACTTTCCCAGACGCCGAGTCTTTTGATTTCGGAGGAATCATCTCCGTTGGTGAGTGTTGGCTATCGTGGATTGAATCCACACCGGGCGCAGTTCACGCAAGTACTCCAGGATGGAATTCCGATTCACGCGGATCAGTTTGGCTATCCGGAAGCCTATTACACGCCGCCGCTCGATACGGTGGATCGCGTGGATTTTGTGCATGGCGGAGCCGCGTTGCTTTACGGACCACAGCCGGGTGGTGCGTTGAATTATGTGACACACGTGCCGCGCAAAGACCGCGAATTTTCATTGCGTACCCAACACATCGTCGGCAGTGACGATCTCTATTCCACATTCAGTTCCGCCGATGGCACCGTTGGAAATTTAGGTTACTATCTCTACTACAATCATCGTGAAGGAGATGGCTTCCGCTCGGCTAACAGCGATTTCACTCTCGATAACCTTGCATTGAAGCTCATATACGAAACCGAGACGGCGGGAAAATTCATTTTCAACGCCTCCACTTATCACGAGGAACACGGTGAGCCCGGTGGTCTGACGGCTGCAAATTTTGGATCGGGAGATCTCACTGCAACGCGCTTATTTGATCGCTTCGAACTGGATAGGGATTTCATGTCGATTGGATATGAAGTCGAGCCGACGTCGGACTCCATGTTCACCAGCACCTTGTGGTGGACGGACTATACCCGCTACAGTGCGCGTCAGCGCGGCGGCGGTTTCGGCACGCCTGCTGTGGGTGTTGATAACTCCATTGAAACCCAACAGTTCGAGACTGTCGGATTGGATACACGTTATCGCCTGAACTGGGGAAATGGTGGCGACACTCCGCATACTTTCTCGACGGGAATCCAGTTTTATCACACGGATTCGCCGCGTACCGACGAGATCGGCGCGACCCCAGACGCAAGCTCCGGCGTGGTACGCAGAGCCTCCGATCGTGAGGTGTTATATGCACCAGTTTTTGTTGAAAACAAATTCACCTTTGGAAAATTCTCTATCACGCCGGCTCTGCGTGTTGAAAACTTCAAACAAAAAGTGAATGAAACGCTGAATCTCGATTCCGGTGATCCCCTACGATCAAAAGAGGAAACGGATCATGTTTTCCTCGGTGGACTTGGTGCGGAATACGCGATTCAGGAAGAGTCGGCCATATATGGAAATATCTCCCAAGGCTACCGTCCTCAGATTTTCTCGGAAGCGGTGCCGACAGGTCCGCTCCAATTGGTGAACGGCGATCTTGAAGAAGGTAAATCAATCGAATACGAGTTGGGTTACAAAACCCGTGCGATCGATTGGCTCACTCTGGATGCCAGTGTCTTCCTGCTCTCGTTTGAAGATCAGATCGGTTCAGTGGTCGTTGGTCCGGATACTGTTTTCCAAAACGTGGGTGATGCGATCCACAAGGGCGTGGATGTATCGGCCGTTTTCGATCTCTCACAATTGGCAAGCCTTTCGGAAACTTATGGCAAACTCGACTTTTACATCAATGCCACTTTGTTAGATGCGGAATTCACCGAGGGTCCTAATGATGGGCGCACTCCACAATACGCTCCGAGCTACATATTCCGCTCGGGACTTAATTACGCGTATGACGAGCGCACGAAAGTGACCTTTGGCGGAACCTTTGTGGATGGTCATTACACCGATGATACGAACAACCTTGCCCGCCAAGTGCCTGCTTACATGGTGTGGGATCTAACTGCAGAGGTGAAAGTTCACCAAAACGTTCGCCTGCTCGCGGGAATCAACAACATCTTTGATGAAAGTTATTTCAGTCGCGTTCGCTCGGACGGTATCGATCCGGCCAACGGAAGAAACTTTTATGTCGGAGCTTCTTTTGAGTTCTAACAGCTCTTGATGGCTAGTTTACTTGTATAGCGAGGTGATGGATTTAGCGATCCATCACCTTATTTTTTGAAAACCAACGAGGGATATCCGCCATAGAGGGTTTTGACTTCCACTCCCAAATCCAGCTTGCGGATTTTATCGGCGATTTGCCGGCTGGTGCCGCATGCCTGGCTGGTGCAGTAAACGACGACTAATTTGCTTTCAGCGATTTTAAAAACTGCATCGGCTTCCATTTTATTAGCGTCTTCTTTTGGATCGAGATTCCATAAGATGGAATTGGGGTAACCATCCTTTTGCCATTCTTTACGTGAACGGGCATCGATCCAGAGCGCGTCGGCTGGGACTTGATCAAAGCAAATTTCGTCTGCTTTGATGGCAGTGGGATCGCAATGCGGAACGGGAGCGGGCTTTGGATTCGTATCTCGCGTCAGCCAACTAATGCCCGCTGCGGAGGCGGAGATCGCGAATAGAATCGCGATTTGGAAAACGGATTTCATGGATGGGTTTTAGGGTTGGAAACCCGTGCGAATCCCTGCTGTGAACGATACTTCTCAATCTCGATATCCGTTTCGATTCCGATCACACAAAGCCCAACTGCCGCCGTGCTTTTCGGGGTCACCCGGATATCATAAGTTTTGCCCTCTTCAACCGTCACGATTTCAGCGGTGAAGTTTTCACTGCTGGATTTAACCGCTTTGACGAGCACGGGTTTTTCATAGTTGATGTTGACCCTTATGAACTTGGGTTCGGGTTTAGAATTGATATCCCAGTTTAGGGTTTTTGGTTCTAGCGCGATGGCGATGGGGATATGGATGCGAAAGGTAACCTGCGAGGAGGGTTTTTCGTCTGAGTCGCCTGCGAGCCAAATGAGAATGTTTTTATCGACGACTCCCTGTGCGTTATCAATTTTGAAAGTCGCGCGCAGGACTCCGCTTTCGCCAGCTGCGTAGGTGGATTTACCGTTCAGAAATTCCACGGTGACGCATGTGCAACCAGGATCGACATGTTTGATTTTGATCTCTTTGGAGCCTGTATTGGTGAATTTGAATTCCCGAGTGACTTCGGAGTCCTTGAGGCTGATATTTGCCTCTTGGAGATCTTTTTCAAATTTCAAATCCCCAGCCTGCAAGATGGATGACAGAGCAAGAAAGATAAGCGTTAAAAGTTTCATGGAGTAAACTATGAACTCAAGGCTTCTTCGGTGCAAGCTCGACAGCGATGATTAATCTTCCACCTCTCCATTCCGGACCGAGAACGTAAAGAGGTTGGCCGCTTTTAAGTGTGATATCAGATTTGAGGACTTTTTTCCGACTCAACCAAAGATCCAAGTTGAGAGGCATTTCATTTTCGGAGGGCTCCAAGCGCGTTTCGAAACGGATGAGAATTTCGTCAGATGGTTTGAGCGGTTGAACCCAGTTCTCGTAGGATTTGAAAATGGGTTTCGAGTCCGCGCCCATGGCACGATAGTGAGTGAATCGTAAACCCTCTATGGCGCTGAGGCTGGTTTTCGTGGCTTCTGAAATATTACCAGCGCGTTCACCTGCAGCAGAAGGATCGGCATTGGTCGCGTAATATACTGTGACATCCAGGGTTCCAATTTTTGCAGCTCCTGGGTCTTCTTGGGCATGCAAATGGGTGAATGTGATCACAAAGGCGATCGCAAACAAACGACAAAGAAATGAGTAAGCCGATGTCATTGAGTCGAATTTTCGGTGGAGTCGGTTTCCAGAGTCGCGGTGCGATCGGATTCTCTAGCGGTCGGAACGTAGACGGTTTCAGAAAAATCCGTAGAATCCGGAATGGCGGTGACTCCTTTTAGTAAAATGACGGAAGCGTTGTTTTGTTTCGAGGGGACCCACTCGGCAAACACGCCTTCTTCGGGTGTGTAAACCATAGGAGCCGCGAGGTTTTTGGTGTCATCATCGGCTGCGAGTGGGGTTTCTTTAGTGCCACTTTGTCTGCCGATGGAAAAGGTTAGGATCATGCCGGCGCAAGCTGCGAGAGGCATGAACCATGATTTCCAGAAAGAGCCGGTGCTTGCTGGTGCGGCGGCTGCGGGAACGGTTTCGAGTTCGCGGATGCCTTGATTGATGCGAGTGAGGAAAAAATCGGGATAAGGAGGTTCTTCGCTTGCAGGAATGTTTTGGGTAAGCAGGCCACGAAATTTCCGAAGTTCCTTACGAGCGGCCAGATGTCCCGAATGAGCGGCTGCCCATGCATTCATCTCGGCGAGTTCGGTGCCGCTGAGTTCGTCATCCAGCCACAGGGCTAGTTTGGTTTCATCGGGATTCGTATTCATCTTTGAGTAAGGTTTGGAGTTTCTGACGGGCGTAAAATAGGCGGCTCATAACAGTGCCGAGAGTGCATTCCATAACATCAGCGATTTCTTTGTAGGACAGACCTTGGACATCTTTTAGAATAACGACCTCGCGGTGCTCGGGGCTGATTTTTTCCAAAGCTGCGCTGATTTTAATACGGAGCTCGGAATTGGAAAGTGCTTCATCGGGTGACTCGATGAGTGCTGGGGCGGTTCTGGCGGAGAGGTCGATGCGATCGCGGTCGAAAATTTCGTCATTCAGCTCGCCGCTGCTTTCGATTTTCCGTTTCCGCACCCAGTCATAGACGACGTTGTGGGAAATCCGGAACAGCCAGGTTGAGAAACGAGAACGGGCCTCGAAGTTTGGAAGGGCTTTCCAAGCTTTGATGAAGACGTCCTGAGATAAGTCCCAGGCGTCGGCATCATTTCTGACCATATTCCGAATCATTGCGTAAATTTTTCCTTGGTGGCGGATGACAAGCTGGTTGTAGGCATTCATGTCACCTTGTTGCGCAAGGGCGACCCATCGGAAGTCTTCGTTTGGATCGTTTCCGTCCTCACTTAGCGATCCGACAGGATCTTGCTCGGGGTTGGACGGCGTGGAGCTGGGCTTATTCATGTAAAATTCTCAGAGAATGTCTCATGAAATCTTGGCGCGGGTTGGCAATATACGCAATCTAAGAATCAAGTCTGATTTTCGCTCTGAGGGTTTACATTTCACGACTGAAAGCTAAACATCGGCGGCATGGAGGTTGAGATTAGGCAAAGGCTTGATGAGTTCATTCGCCGAAAAGGCTTACGCCGGACGGTGCAGCGCGAGCAGATTCTAAATGTCGTGTTTTCTCGCGATGAGCATTTCACGGCTGAGGAACTGTTCGACCGCGTCCGGAAAGTAGATGCCGAAACCTCGCGCGCCACAGTGTATCGCACCTTGGGGCTGTTGGTGGAGGCGGATCTTTTGCGCCAAATCGATCTCGGCGAGAACCAAGTGACCTACGATCCCAATTTCTTAAACAAGCCCTCGCACAATCACTTGGTCTGTATCGATTGTGGAAAAGTGGTCGAGTTCGAGGATCACAATGTCGATATCCAGACGGATTGCGTGAGTCGTCGGCTGGGTTTTAAAACCGTCCGTCAATCGATCAAGATCGAGGCGAATTGCGAGCAACTCAGGTTAAATGGGCGCTGCCCGAACCTCATCGCCACCCGCCTGACGGGAAAACGCCTCCGCAAAAAACGCTGATGGATAGGCCGAAGCCGCGTTTCAAAGCATCTCCCTTCGCTGCGAAAAAGAAGTTTCGTGAAGCGTTGGGCGATTGGTTCGCACGGGTTGGGAAAGATTATCCATGGCGTAGAACCCGTGAGCCTTACCCGGTTCTTGTTTCTGAAATGATGCTCCAGCAGACTCAGATCGCTACGGTTCTCGGAAAAGGTTATTACACGAGGTTTCTCGAAAAATTTCCCGATATAGAGAGCTTAGCCCGGGCGGATGACGAGAGTTTACTGAAAGCATGGGAGGGATTGGGATATTACCGCAGGGCGCGGATGTTGAGAGAGACGGCCAGAGCAATTCTAACAAAACATGCCGGAAAATTTCCGCAAGACGAGGTGGAGCTGCTCGATTTGCCTGGTATCGGACCCTATACAGCTGCTGCTTTAATGGCTTTTGCTTTTGGAAAGCCCTCCGGCTTGGTCGATGGAAATGTGTCGCGGATTTTCTCACGGCTGATGGCAGATCCGTCTCCCATTGATGAGCACGCAGTGATCCGCAGGCATCGGGAATGGGCACTGGAATTGTGTGATCCAACAAGCCCGGGCATTCACCATCACGCGATCATGGAGCTGGGTCAGACGATCTGCCGCCCGGGCCGACCTGCTTGCGAAATGTGTCCCGTTTCCTCGTATTGCGAGTGTTTGGAACCCGAAAAGCTTCCAAATAAAAAACCAGCGGCAGCGATCACTGGAATCGATGAATACGCGATTTTTTGCCGAGATTCGGCGGGGCGGATCCTGCTTCATCATGAATCGGGGAAACGTCGCAATGGGCTGTGGAAATTACCTCTGAGATCCAGCGAAGAGTGTTTGGGATTAAAAAAAATATACGAAGCAACCTACGCGATCACGCGTTACCGCGTTTCGTTAAAAGTGTTTTTACCAAATCGGAAGCGAGGATCATCCCCTCTTATCGGGGATGAGTGGATCGGGCAGGATCGTCTCGCCCAACTGCCTTTGGCGGCTCCTTTCCGCAAGGCTTTGGACGCGATCATTGGTGATTTCTAAAAACTTATGTGACGTAAGGGTTTGCATGTGCTCCTATTAAGCCGGATGGACGATCTTTTGAAAAAATTAGCGGTGATGATTTTAGCTGGTGCGAGTGCTGCGTGTTCTTTGGCGCCGCCGCCACAGGCAAGCGTGCAAGTTCCTGATAAAACCACACGTCAGATTGTTAGAGAAAGATTGTCTGCGGTGGTGGTTACGAGACGCAGTGAATTAGGAAGTTGGGCGAACGAAAAATTCGCCATCGAAAATGCGCCGAAAGATGCGGACGGCGGCTCTGCCGCACCGATTACCGAGGATGGATACTTTCTAACAGCCGATCATGTGCTCGCGGAAGCTCCGGGGAAAAATGTTTTCATCATCTATGCAAATGGAGGGAGAGTAATGGTTTCGCGAGCCAGGATCGTGTGGCGCTCTTCTGGGGACGATCTCGCCCTTTTGCACATTCCTGGAAATACGCCTTACTATTACCGCTGGTCCGCACCCGATCGGGGAATCCCACGAGGTCATTCTGTCATCCATGGGGGAATGTCGACTGGGTCGAAATTATCTCACGGAAACTTGCGCACGGGACTGCCGCCAGAAAGTCTTTTAACGGGAAGTCGTACTTTCAAAATGGATATTCCACTTGAGCCAGGAGACAGCGGGGGGCCAGTGATTGATGCATATGGAAGCTTGATCGGAATCAATTCGGCCGTTGAATTTCTCGTCCCCATGGAAACAGCAATTTTCATGGATTCCGAGGGAGTTCGCCCAAACACCCGGCAAATCCACGAGCTCATCCGCAAAGACAGAGTTTCCAAGAAAAACCGCTGACCAATCCTTTCATGTCTCCCCTCAAACTTTTGATCCCGACTTTCATCTGCGTCATCATGGCGGGGATGACCTCATGCGGATCTCTAGGAAATACGGGTTATCTCTATCAGACAGCCGCTGACGCGCACGATCATATCATGATGGTCAGGGAGAGCCCCCCGACCTTCGGCTATGAACGGCTCCGCGCGTTATCCCAATATTATCCGCATTTAGCGGTATTTATCGAAAGTCAGGGCCAGCCCAGATATTACGCGGAAACCACGAGTGGCGGGGGGCGTTACCTCATCCTCTATTATCCAGAAAAACGTCAGGCTTTCGCATGCCGCACGGGTGCGAAGCTCTCCCACCAAATCGAATTTTCCGGACCTTATCCGATAACCAAGAACGAATTGGCGACCCTTCAAATGCTGGAAGATGAGTAGGATATAGGGGCTAGCTACAAATAGCTTGCAACAAACTCTCCAAGTCTTATCTTGGAACATCATCAGTTGGATATTTCCTTCTGATATACAAAACAGGCAATTGCCTACCATAGAAACACAAACCCAATACAAATATGAAAATAAATCCCATCCGCAGACGCGGTTTCACCTTAGTGGAACTACTCGTCGTTATCGTTATTATCGCATCCTTGGCGGCTCTATCAGCCCCAATGATTATAGGTAAGGTCAAAGAAGCACATAAAGCCGAAGCTATCTCGAATGCTAAACAGATTGGTCTAGCAATGTTCGATTTCGAAAATGATTATGGCTCGTACCCCGATGGTACCACGCTAGCTGATGTCGCTGAAGCGTTTCCCGATGCTGACGTAGAGGGTGAGGCTGGTGAAGATTCCAATGGTTATTTCAAACAATTACTCCAAGCTGGAATTATCCAGTCTGAGGAGGTCTTTTATGCGAAAGCTCAAGGAACCAAAAATCCAGATGGCGACATCTCGGGTTCAGAAGCACTTGCGGCACGAGAAGTTGGCTTCGGTTATATTCTGAACGGAGATACGGGTTTAAGTACCGCAGGCAACTCTTCCCGCGTGATTGTTGTAACGCCTCTTGCAGAAGATGGCACAAACTTTGATGCGGATCCCTTCGGTGGCTCCGCCGTTACTCTGAGAATTGATCAAAGTGCCACCACGCCTAAAATCCGCCCTCCAAAAGGCAGCTCCACAGGTCCCGCGATCATTGGCGGCAAAAGTTTGCTAGAAGCTGAATTCTGGGGCGATGCCACCCCAACGATCAAAGCACCTAAGAAGTAACTTCTTAGTGATTCATTCCAGCCGGGCGCCCTTCGGGTCGTCCGGTTTTTTCATTTGTGGAATGCGGGTTTCTCGTCGAGATAAAGCGAACTTCGCCATGTCTTCAGAAAAAATTTCCCAAGCCTTCATGCCGTACCCGGTTTCAACCTTGAGTCCGAGGATTGTGCCAACTGACCTTAGTTCGTTCAAATCCCGAGGCATTTCCGAAGTGGAAAGAGAGTTGCAGCAGAAACTGACGGAAATCCGGGAAACCTATCTAGCAGCAATTGATCATTTTAACTGGAACAAGCTCATCTATGAGGCTGATATCAATTTTGAGCCCATCATCGGCCAAACTTATCATTTATATGAAGTTCGCGGTCGTAAGCTGCTTTCCATGATTTCTCCAGAGCAATGGCACCACAAACACCTTGCCACAGTCCGGCTCAATGTGGATAGGCAATGGAAACTGGAGGTCATTTCCGATGAGATTAATCAGCAAGCTTTGTTTGAGGTCTAATAGTTTGCATAATCTTTTGTTGAATCGTGCTTATTCTACAAGGAGGGAGGAGGATGGGGAGATGAGGAGTTCTGGATTTAATTGATATTTTTTCTCCTCCTCCCCTCCAAAACCTCCTCCCTCCCTGTAAAGAATGCCGGAAATATCTTCTAAGACCGTAAACGGCACAAAAAACGCCTCAGGAAAACCCGAGGCGTTTTTCAAAAATATCTGACTAGTAACTTAGTTTGCAGCAATCACGTTCACGCGGCCGCCTTCGCGGTCGAACTTCACTTGGCCGTCGGTCAGGGCGAAGAGGGTGTGATCTTTACCGCAGCCCACACCCACACCTGGGTGCACTTTGGTTCCGCGCTGGCGAATGATGATGTTGCCAGCGATGACGGCTTGTCCGCCGAATTTTTTCACGCCGAGGCGCTTGCTGCGTGAGTCACGTCCGTTTTTGACGGAGCCTTGTCCTTTTTTATGGGCCATGAGAGTAGGTTGGTTGAAATTTAGGAATTAGCCAATGGAGGTAATCTCCAGCTTGGTCATGTGGCGGCGGAAACCTTTGGTTTTGTGGAAACCTTTGCGGCGTTTGAACTTGAAAGCGACACCTTTAGGACCACGGAATTGATCGATCACCTTCGCTGTGACGCTGCCGCCTGCGATAAATGGGGTGCCGATTGTCACGCTGTCACCTTCGCCACGAAGCAGAACTTCGCTGAATGTGATTTCGGAATCGACAGCCGCTTCGAGTTTCTCGACGTCGAGCTTGTCACCTTGTTGGACGCGGTATTGTTTACCGCCTGTTTTGATTACTGCGTAGGCCATGGCCGTTTAGGGAAAGGTTGTTGTCCGCTATTGGAGCGGGCGCGGAATCGACCATGAATCGACTCACCTTGCAAGAATTTTTTGAGTGTTTTTAAAAAACTTTCTTAATCTGGCTGATTTAATCCTAAAAGGCCGAGCATTTATGGGTTTTTTAGGAAAACGACTAAATATAATTAGAATAGTTCTTGATCAAAATAGGAATGATTCTAATTTTTTGCCGAGATGACAATTAACGGCTTACAAAATCGACAAACGGAAATCCCGGAAGAGATCAACGGCCTCCGCATGACACGGCAGCGCCAGGAAGTCTATCGATTCCTGATGGGAGAACGCACTCACCCCACAGCAAACGAAGTTTTCATACGCATCAAGGAAGCCCTCCCGAACGTCTCTCTGGCTACGGTTTACAACTGCTTGGAAGCGCTGGTGCAGCATAAAATCATCCGCCAGGTGAACTTCGACCGCGAGCCTTCCCGCTATTGCCCGAATCTCGATGAACACGGCCATTTTCATGATGAAACCACCGGCACCATTCACGACGTAAAATTCAAGCCCGGCATCAACCTCACTGATATCCTCGAACTTCCGCCGAACACCGTGATCAAAGACATTGAGATCACCCTCCGCGGCCAACTCGCTGCCTCTTAATTCGAGTTTAGAACTTAAAATTTAGATTTTTCCAACACATGAGCCTCCAAATCAACAACCTCCACGCAACCCTAGAAAACGGCACTGAGATCCTCAAAGGCGTCAGCCTTGAAATCCCCGCCGGTGAAATCCATGCCATCATGGGACCAAACGGATCCGGGAAATCCACACTTTCGAAAGTGATTTCCGGGCACGACTCCTATATCCCAACTGCTGGCAGCATTCTTCTCGACGGGGTGGATATCTCTGAAATGTCCATCGACGAGCGCTCACGTGCCGGCATTTTCCTTGCATTCCAATATCCAAACGAAGTCCCGGGTGTCTCCAACGCGAACTTCATCCGCGCGGCGCTTCAAGCCCGATTGCCAAAAGGCGAGGAAATTGACGCCGTCGCTTATTACAAATCCCTCTACGCGAAAATGGATCTGCTTGAAATGGATCGCAAATTCACCGGACGTGCCGTGAACGAAGGCTTCTCCGGTGGTGAGAAAAAGCGAAACGAAATCCTTCAGATGATGATGCTCTCGCCGAAATATTGCATTCTCGATGAAACCGATTCCGGCCTCGATATCGATGCATTGAAAATCGTCGCCAAAGGCGTCAACGCCATGCGCTCCGCTGAGCGCGGCATGCTACTTATCACTCACTACCAGCGTTTGTTAGATTACATCAAGCCCGACCACGTGCACGTCATGTCGGAAGGCCGGATCGTGAAATCCGGTGGCCCCGAACTCGCCTTGGAGCTTGAAGAACACGGCTACGATTTCCTTAAAGAACCTGCCCTCGCGTGATTGACTGAGTTTCAGTAAACCTTTTTACCTTTTCCCATGTCCTACCAAGAAACAGCCACCGCAGTCCTCGACGAGGAAACGCATGATGCGATCAATATCGACCGCACCAAAGGCGACTTCACTTTCCCCGAACGCAACAAATTCGATGCAGGTTGGGGGCTTTCCTCCAAAACGGTCGATTACATCTGCGATGTAAAACAAGATCCCGATTGGGTCCGTGAATTCCGTCACAAAGCACTGGCTGTTTTCGAAAGCAAACCGATGCCGACCAACTGGGCGACTGAGGACTTGAATAACATTCATTTCGATAAAATTCGTTACTACCTCTCGGATGGTGAAAAACCCAAACGGACATGGGACGAAGTCCCTGCGGAAATTTTGGAAACCTTCGAGCGCTTGGGAATTCCTGAGCAAGAACGCGCCTTCCTTGCCGGCGTGGAAGCGCAATACGACTCCGAGGCAGCTTACTCTAACATGAAAGAGGAGCTGACCAAACAAGGCGTGATTTTCGTGACGTCTGCGGATGGTCTCAAAGAGCACGAGGAAATTTTCCGCCCTTGGTTTGGAAAAGTCATCCCGACGGGCGATAATAAATTTTCCGCTCTCAATAGCGCGGTGTTTTCTGGCGGTTCATTCATCTACATCCCGAAAGGCGTGAAGCTGAAACAACCGCTACAAGCCTATTTCCGCATCAACTCCGAATCGTTCGGTCAATTTGAACGCACGCTCATCATCGCCGACGAAGGCGCGGAAGTGATGTATATGGAAGGTTGCACCGCTCCGAAATTTGAGACCGCTACCCTGCACTCCGCTGTGGTTGAATTGGTCGCACTCAAAGGCGCGAAAATTCAATACGTCACCGTTCAGAACTGGTCGTCGAATGTTTTCAACCTCGTCACCAAGCGCGGCTTGGCGATGGAGGACGCAGAAGTTCGCTGGATCGATTGTAATATCGGCTCACGCCTCACGATGAAATATCCGGGTGTAATCATGAAAGGCGAACGTGCTCGCGGCGAAGTCATTTCCATTGCGCTCGCCAACACTGGCCAACATCAAGACACCGGCGCGAAAATGATTCACGCTGCGAACAACACCACCTCGAACGTCGTTTCAAAATCGATCTCGGTTGGCAAAGGTCGCTCCACTTATCGCGGCCAAGTTCACATTCCAAAGCATCTCAAAGGCTGCAAAAACAACACGGAATGCGATGCATTGTTGATCAACAGCAATTCCCGCACCGACACATATCCGGCCATTACCGTGAAAGGCAACCGCCACGCGACCCAGCACGAAGCTTCGGTTTCACAAGTCTCAGAGGAAATGTTGTTCTACATGCAACAGCGGGGACTTAACCAAGGCCAAGCCATGTCGCTCGCCGTCAACGGTTTCATCAACGATCTCGTCCGCGAGTTTCCCATGGAATACTCGGTCGAATTGAAACGCCTCATCGATCTCGAAATGGAAGGTTCGGTCGGTTAATCTCAAAACATTGTTACTTCTATGACTTCTGTTCTTCCCCCTTGGCTTCAAGCCCGCCAGCAAGCTGCTCAAATTCGCTACGAATCCATCCCTACACCAAAACGTGGCGATGAAGCATGGCGTTTCGCAAATATCAAACAGCTCAATTTCGAAAACCTCTCGGGTAAAGCTTTGCCCGCCGATCCTGCGGACCTGATCTCGCGTTCGGCTGGCCTCGAAACTCCCGCTGCGAAATTCGTTTTCCTCAACGACGAATTAATTTCTGCGGAAAACTCTCTTGCTGCATCCATCATTTGCATGCCACTAGCGGAAGCGTTTGAAAAACATTCCGATCTCGTTGAGCGACATTTCATGAAGCAGGAGACCCGTCTCGGCTCCGCGAAATACGCCGCACTGCATGAGGCATCTGTTAGAAATGGCTTGTTTGTGCATGTGCCAGAAAACCAAATCATCGATGGCACCATCGAAGTGCATCACTGGATTTCTGGTGGCGTCACCATTTTTCCGCACACCCTGGTGGTGACCGGAAAGTCATCGAAAGTTCGGGTCGTGGATATTTTTCATTCCACTGACAGCGAAACCGCAGGGCTTGCCATCGCGTTCAACGACCTCTTCGCTGGCAAAAACTCCAGCCTCGATTACGTCGCGATCCAAGCGCTCAACGAAGTCAGCCGCATGATTTCGATCAACGAAACTTCCACCGCTCGCGATGCCCGGGCGAAAGGTTTTGTGCTGAACACCGGCGCCGCGTGGGTGCGCAACGAATCGCTTTCACGTCTCGAGGGCCCCGGCGCGCATTCCGATATGCTCAGCGTGTCGATCCCTGATCGTGAGCAAGAATACGATCAACGCACCTTCCAGCATCATGTTTCCGACGGCGCTTACTCGGATCTCCTCTACAAGAACACCCTCTACGGGCATTCCAAAACGGTGTTCTCCGGCCTGATCTTCGTGGATGAAAAGGCCCATCACACCGATGCCTATCAAACTTGCCGCAACCTTTTGATGACCGATGACTGCGAGGCGAACTCCATGCCCGGGCTCGAAATCAACGCTGACCAAGTCAAATGCTCCCACGGTTCCACATCCTCTCAAATTTCCGATGAGGAAATTTTCTATCTTCAAGCACGCGGAATCGATCCCGTTCGCGCCCGCCAACTCATCGCCCGCGGCTTTTCCGTGGAAGTCGTCGAGCGCTTGGGCGACGAAGCGATTAAATCGCTCGTCCTGAGCTACATTGACGAGAAATTTAATGGTATTCCTAAAGATTAATTTCGAAAACTTGCGAAAAAAATAAAGCGAAGTAATCTAACCCATGCTTCATCGAATTTTGATCCCAAGTATCGTGTTAACCGCCTCCGCTTTCGCAACGGACATCTCAAAAATCCCGTTCAAAACAGCAGATGGCAAGGAAACCAGCCTTTCCGCCTATTCAGGAAAAGTGGTGTTGTTAGTCAATGTTGCATCTAAATGTGGCTTCACCAAGCAATACACGGGTCTTCAGAAACTCTACGAAGACAACCAAGGCAAAGGATTAGTCATTATCGGATTTCCTTGTAACAACTTTGGCGGACAAGAACCCGGCACCATCGAAGAAATCCAAGAGTTTTGCTCTACGAAGTTCAATGTGACTTTCCCCATTATGGATAAAATCGACGTGAAAGGGGATAAGCAGCATCCGCTTTACACCGCGCTAAC
The DNA here is from genome assembly GCA_040384845.1 of Verrucomicrobiota bacterium. GTDB lineage: Bacteria > Verrucomicrobiota > Verrucomicrobiia > Verrucomicrobiales > Akkermansiaceae > Luteolibacter. Next base: position 366,463 of record JAZKIL010000001.1, read on the forward strand.
TGGCAAAGACGGTGCTTTTCCCGGAGATGTGAAATGGAATTTCGGCAAAATTCTCATCGGTAAAGATGGCAAGCCGCTAGCTCGCTTTGAGTCTGGTACCAAGCCAGATAGCAAAGAACTAACTGACGCCGTCACCGCTGCTTTGGGAGGGTAATTGCTTATTGTCGTTAGACCTCACCCTGATAACATATTATTACTTATGAAAAAATATCCTAAATTCAACAAAGCCGTCCTTATGGGCGTATGTGCTTTAACTATTCTTGGCGCTTCATCATGTCTTCCGCTTGCCGCAGGCGCTGCAGCTGGTTATATTGCCCACGATGAAGGCTACCGCGTCAGCAATCCAATTCAAAAAACGGAGTAAAATCCAAACCCCTCTGTCTCTTCATTTGGCGTTTATGAGCCTATCAGCTCTTAAATTGACTTTAGTCGGATTCACCATCGTGACAGCGATGAGCTCCTGCGTGCCGCTAGCAATTGGCGCAGCGGGAGCGGCAGTAGGTTATATCGCTAGAGAAGAAGGCGTCGGCGTCGTTGAGCCAGCTGATTCCAGCAACTCGGAACCCGCTTACGAGTCCTACGACACTCCTGTATATTGATTGGCTTCCGGCTACACTTAAAAGCTGCTACCAAACCCCACACGGGAAAGTTTAAAAATCAGGAGTATTAATATTTCCCTCGCTCGGCTTGCCTTTTGTAGATCACGTCCTCCGGCTCTGTCGTAAATTGGCACGCGATGGAATGCCGAGTTCCGCGATTAGCGCCGATGCGCTCAACACCATGCCAGCTGGTTCTTGGCCCCATCCGACTCACGGCAAATGCTCCGATGCTGTTAGGCACATAAGGGAAGCGCTTAACCTCGCGGTAACGTTTTCCATTAATCCACTGATAAATTGGCTTTTTAACGTAAAGCGAAGTGCCCATGTCTTGTTGGGAAAGATCTGATGGCATATAGTACATCATCGTAATGATACGGACCAAGCCGTCACTATGCGGCTTGATGCTGTAGGATTCATTATCGCGTAACATGACTGATTTCGGATGCGATTCAAGCTCATGGAGTTTGTCTTCACCGACTCCAAAGCGAGCGCAAATATCCTGCCGAAGCGCATAAAACGCCGCCAAACGCACTTCATCAGAGTGCAACACGGCACGCAAAGTACTCCATAACCGATATTGATCTGCAGGTAATCCCGTCATCTCGTCATCGGTCATCGGCAGTCGATCCCGTGTGCTATTTCCTTTGGCGTCGACCCACAATTTGATGTTCAAGGGTTTGTAATATTTGGAATCCGGCAAATTATTGAGCAAATCCTGATAAAAATCATCAGGTATGATGTTAGTGGCATGAAAATGGGAGAATGGCTCGCTACCAGCGTTGGCAGATTCAATGGACTTTACCGCATGATTCACGGATCTCTCATATAGATCAGGATCATAGTCAACATGTTGATTATTGGTAACAGAGTCTGAAGGTGTTGTCGTTAGCATGGAAGTGTAGGGGTGGTGATTTTGAAGACGGTTGGGGTGCGCTTGAAATGAATCAAGATTCAAAACGGATCAATAATGTAGTTTACTAATGATTTTCTGGCGGCTTGTTCAAGTGGATTTTTGTAACAGGAATGAGGAATCAGGATGATTTCGCTAACCCTAACGGAAGGATCAATAGGTATTTTTCAGAGCGCTTTGATCGCATCCATGATCCGTTCGGTCAACTTTTCGTAACCACCTTTGTTTGAGTAAGCTTTGAATTCCTCGGGCGAGAGGATGATGGGTTTGCCAACTTTCACCGTGATTCTTGCCAAGCTCATTTTTGCTGAGCCGCGTGGCAGGGCTTTATCCGCGCCGAAGATGCGGACGGGTTGGATGGGAACTCCGGCTTTTGCTGCGATCATTCCGATGCCTGGAGCCGCGGGGCCGATTTCACCGTCTAAAGTTCTGGCTCCTTCTGGGAAAACCAAAACGCGCCAGCCTTCTTTAAGTTTGCGGATCACGGTTTTCATCGAGCTCATGTCCGGTTTTTCCTGATCGATTGGGATGGCATTCCATTGGGGGAAAAGCCATTTGCCAACGCTTACAAATAGAGTCTTGCGTGCGAAGAACACCATCTCGGTCTGATAAAGATTTCCGATCAATGGCGGATCGAGAAAACTCTGATGATTGGACGCGACCAATACCGGACCGGAAAGAATCAAGTTTTCCCGTCCGATGATGCACAGACCGAAAAGGGTGCGGTAGGCGGCACCAAAAAGCAGCCAGCCCAGCCAATAAATCCAACGCATCATTTTTTTGGGCTCTTCGCTTTCGTCGAAGTTTGCGGCATGAGGCATGGGAAAACCTTGTTTGCGGAGAATGTCGATTGCGGCATCGATAGCTGCTTCGATTGAAAGCTGTGAGGTGTCTAACACCGTCGCACCATCGGCAATTTTTAGCGGGGCGGTCGCGCGTGAGCTGTCCGCTGCATCGCGCTTCGCCACGGAATCTTCCTCGCCATCACCGGAGCGGCGACGGTTGCGGATCTCTGGATCGGCATCGATGTAAATTTTAAAAGGGGTCTCCGGAAAAACCACCGATCCAATATCACGGCCTTCCATGACGACGTGAGTGCGCCTGAGATAATCCCGTTGCAGTGAGACCAGTTTCTCGCGGACTTGGGGGATTGCCGAAACGGTAGAGACATTATCGTTGATCTCCGGATTGCGGAGATACGGCTCTGGGTTCACGCCATTGATCAGGATCGTTGAGATTAAGCCGTCATCGCCGCAGGTGATTTCGATGTCATCTAACAATGAGACTACAGCGGAAGTGTTTTTTGGATCGATGCCCTCAGAAAGAATTTTCCATGTCACCGCTCGATACATTGCGCCGGAGTTCACCATGATGATACCGAGGCGACTGGCAATGGCGCGGGCCATGGTGCTTTTGCCCGAAGCAGCGGGACCGTCGATAGCGATGGCGTGAAAGCTCATTTGGTAAGAATTGGAAGGGTGAAATCTTCGGTCTTGGTTTTCTCATGCTGAATCGCATCGAGATGATGAGAGAATCCCGGATATGAGGTGTTAATGCAATCTGTGCCATGCACGACGGTTTCGCCGTTGGCAAAAAGTCCCGCAATGCAGAACGCCATCGCGATGCGATGATCGCCGTGAGATTCGATTTCCGCAGCATGCAATGGCTTACCGCCACGGATGACCATGCCGTCTTCAAACTCTTCCACATCGACTCCCATTTTACGCAAGTTCTCGACTGTTGTCGTGATCCGATCGGTTTCTTTCACCCGCAGTTCACGTGCACCACGGATGTGGGTTTCACCCGACGCAAGGGCGGCGGCGACTGCGATGACGGGGATTTCATCGATCAAGTTCGGTATTTCTTCTGGCAACAACGTCGTGCCTTTCAGCGCAGCGCCATGGATTTCGATATTGCCAATCGGTTCGCCATCGGATGCGTGTGAAGTTTCTGTTAGGTGAGCTCCCATTCGGGAGAGGACTTTCAGGATCGCGGTTCGGGTTGGGTTTAAACCGACGTCTTTCAGTAACAAGCGCGAACCCGGCATCGCAGCTGCAGCGACCAACCAGAAGGCGGCGGATGAAACATCGCCGGGGACTTTGATGTCGCAGGACTCCGGCATTTGGCCGCCGATGACAGAAATTTTGTTTCCGACGGTTTTACAGGATAACTGGAAAGCTGCCATCATGCGCTCGGTGTGATCGCGGGTGACGGATGGCTGAGTGACGGAAGTGATGCCTTCGGCAAAAAGCCCGGCAAGAAGCACCGCGCTCTTTACCTGCGCGGAAGCCATCGGCATGTCGTAATCGATAGGCGTGAGCTCGGCTCCGTGAATTCTCAATGGCGCGCAACCAGGTTTTTGTCCGAGCGTTTCCAAGTTGGCTCCCATTTCTGCAAGCGGGACGGTGATCCGTCCCATCGGACGCGAGGATAACGAGGCATCGCCAAAAAGCTCAGTGGTGAATTTCTGGCCAGCAAGCAATCCTGCTAGCAAACGCATCCCAGTGCCGGAATTTCCGCAATCAATAGGGGATTCCGGTGCGGTAAGTCGCATCGACTTGCCATGAATACGCAGTTTGATCGGACCGTAATGTTCCAGTTCTTCTAACACCTCGAAATGCGCGCCGAGCGAGCGCATGGCTTTCAGGGTGTTTAGGCAGTCTTCGCTTGGTAAAAAGTTAGAAATCTCACAAATGCCATTCGACAGGCCGCCGAAAATCGCTGCGCGGTGTGAAATGCTTTTATCTCCTGGAACGCTGAACTCGGCATGTAGCGAGGAGATGGATTTGACGCGTAAAGTGGACATATCTGATATTTAAAATTCTATTTCAGGTCATCGCGAAGGTGCTTCGCTGCAACCAGCCATTGGCGAGTAGCTTCTAGGTCGCTCGCCTCCAGTGAGGCAAGAATTTCATGCAGTTGGGCGAGGTTATCTCGCACTCCAGCGATCACGGCATCGCGGTTTTCCATTAAAATTTCCGCCCACATATCGGGATTTCCAGAAGCAACCCGTGTCGTGTCTTTCAGTCCGCCGCCCGAGAGCTCGCCGTATTGCGAGCATGCTTTGAGCGCGCTCAACGCCGTGGCCGCCGCAGTGATGTGCGGTAAATGACTGATCCGAGCGACGATGCGATCGTGCTCCGCCGCAGAAAACCAACGAGTCCGGCAACCGAGATTCACCCAGAATTTTTCCAGCTCTTTGGCCAAGTGTTCGGAAGCGTTGGAATCGTTTGTCAGTAAGCACGCGGCGTTTTGGAAAAGGTCGGCTTTAGCCGCCATCAATCCGTTTTTCTCCGAACCAGCCATCGGATGACTTCCGATAAACGCATTTCCGCTGCTTGCTAAAATCTCCGCGAGTTGCTGATGCGGTGCTTGTTTGACCGATCCGACATCGGTCACCAAACAAGACGAAGGTAGACCTGCCTCAACTGCAGCGGAAAGCAGAGTGGGCATCGCGCCGACAGGCACGGCCAGGATCAATAACTCACAATCCGCAACCGCATCTGTTAGATCGGCGGTCGCCCCTTGAAATCCAGCGAGGCGTGCGTTTTCTAACAACTCTGCCCTGCGAAACCAAAGCCGAACTTCCCGTGAATCTTGCAAAGCAAGAGCGATCGACCCGCCAAGCAGGCCGCCTCCCAAGATGCTGATTTTTTGAAATGTCTGGCTCATAAAAAAGACCGGATCCATGGGCATGGACCCGGCCGTAAATGCTCTAACACATGCCGTTTAACTCTGAGAGTTATGGCACACGGAAATATTTTTTCTCGGTAGGTGGGTAGGTGGTATCTTGCACCAAGGTGCCACTAGGAATGCCGCGGACGTCGAGGAGTTTGTTGTTGTAAGGACTGAACACGTAGCCTTCTTTGCCGGGAACAGGGGTGCCGAACGGATAGTCACTATTGGTTTTGATCGCTGGTGGTTCGACAATCGTGTTTTCCGTCACATTGGTCGGAGTGGGTTCTGGATTGGTAAGTTGTGTTTGCTTTTCCAATTCACGCTGTCTCATGAGCTCGCGTTGCTCCTCAATCTTCTGCTGTTCCTCACTGGTGATTGTGGTCTTTGGTTTCTGCTCCTCGTTTTTCTTGGGTCCTTCTTTAGGAATTGGGAAGCAAGAAACAAAAGCGAGGCAGCTGATGAGCGGCAGGGTAAGGGAAAAACGAAATTTCATGGTGGAAAGGGTGGTTTAAAAAGAATCGAAACTTTTGTTCAAAGCGTGACTGCGCCGAGTATGAGTGTGTTCAGGCTCCCGTCAAGCAGGCTCCCAGCAAAGTCATGGAAAAATCATCCGAACTGGATCTCGAAGCTAAAGCTCGGTTTTCCTCTGAAATATCATCCTTTCCCTGAGACAGCTCACCCTCTAAACCATGGCTCTCATGCGGCGCATCGGTCATTTCCAAACCCGTTTTCAAACCATCTCGCTATGGAAGTCTGATCTCGCCACCGAGTTCCGTTGCACCGGCGCGATCCATGCGTGGTTTCACGAGAAACGCTTTCTCACCGGCCTCGCTTGGGATTTGATCGCCGCCGCCGCCCTGCTCCGTCCTGATGGGAAGCCGAAATCTATTCTAATGCTTGGGGTTGCTGGCGGCACCGCCCTACGGACGCTCCGCCATCTTCTGCCGGATGTTTCCCTCACAGGAATTGATCTCGACGCGGAACTCATCGATTTAGCCCGCCGCGAAATGGCTTTGGATGATACCAAGGCCGAGATCATCATCGCTGATGCTTACGCATGGATGAAGGCTAACAAGCTGAAATTCGACGTGATCATCGATGATTTGTACCTCGCAGGGGATGAGGATGTGTTTCGTGCGGAAACATGTGACAAGGCATGGCTCGATCTCGTTCGCCGTTCTCTCGCACCTGAGGGAATTCTGGCGCTGAACCTCGTTATCGGTCCCGGGCATCGCGCCAAACAAATCGCGACTCGTGCCGATTTGGCGAAATATTTCCCAACCATTCGTTCCCTGCGAACCGAGGATAGCATGAACGAAGTGCTCGTCGCCGGTGAAAACGTGGCCAGCGCAGCACAGTTAGCCACCTATGAAAGCTCATTCGCGGATTCGCGTGACCGCAAGTTTTGGAGCAAAATCAAATTGCGGAAATTGGGGTGATTTCTTCCCTTGGAGTTTGGAGTTTAGAATTTAAGTTTTCAGCAGCGTGTCCGATCTTTTCAACAGTCCTCAGGCAAAAGCCAATAAGCCGGAAATCCGCGAACCTCTCGCGGCTCGGATGCGTCCGCGCACGCTCGACGAAGTCCTCGGACAGGATCATATCCTAGCGGAGGGGAAACTTTTGCGTCGTGCGATCGAATCGGATCGCTTTGCTTCACTCATTTTTTACGGACCACCCGGAACCGGAAAAACCTCGCTCGCTAACGTCATCGCGAAAACCACCGGCTCACGTTTCGAGGCGCTGAACGGCGTTGAATCTAACGTCGCTGAGATCCGCGCAAAAATCGATCAAGCCAAAATCCACCGCGATCTTCGTGGTGATACGACCATTTTGTTCATCGATGAAATCCATCGTTTTAACAAAGCCCAACAAGACGTTCTGCTCCCGCACATCGAGCGCGGCTCAGTTCGTTTCATCGGTGCCACCACTCACAATCCTTACTATTACGTCAACTCGCCGTTGGTCTCGCGTTCGCAGATTTTCCAACTCGAACCCGTTTCTACTGCGAACATCGTAGATCTACTCAAGCGCGCACTCGCCGATAGCGAACGCGGACTTGGCACACAAAACATCACCGCTGATCCCGAAGCTCTTGAGCATCTCGCGAAACTTTCCGATGGCGATGTCCGCAAAGCGCTCACCGCTCTCGAACTCGCCACGTGCGGCGATCCGCACATCACTCTCGCCGATGCTGAGGAATCCATTCAACGCAAGGCTGTTCACTACGGTGACGACGGTCATTACGATACCATTTCCGCTTTCATCAAATCCATCCGCGGCTCCGATCCCGATGCCGCTCTCTATTGGTTAGCGAAAATGCTCCACGCGGGCGAGGACCCACGTTTCATTTCCCGCCGACTCGTCATCGCCGCTTCAGAAGACATCGGGCTCGCCGATTCCGGAGCACTCCGGGTTGCGCTCGATGCTCATCACGCCCTCGAATTTGTCGGCATGCCGGAAGGCCGCATCCCACTTGCTCACGCTACGGTTTATCTCGCCACCTCCCCGAAATCAAACACCGCCTACGCCGCGCTCGGGGCCGCGATCCAGGACGTTGAATCCGGTCGCACCCTTGCCGTCCCGCCACATCTCCGCACCCCGACCTCGAAAAAACTTACCAGCACCACCGGCGTTTCCGAAGAGGCGATGAAATACCTGTATTCCCACGATTACAAAGGCGCTTACATCCCGCAGGCCTATCTCCCGGAAGGCCGAACCTACTACCAACCTGGAACCCAAGGTCTGGAAAGCCGCATCAAGGAACGCCTTGAACACTGGCGCTCTCAGCGGAATTCACCTAAAGATTGAAAGCCCACTTTAAATCTCCCTGACCAAATTAAAGAAAAGTGGCTTTTCCTTTAATTTGCTCTCGACATTTAAAGCCTACTTTAGATCTTTTGAGGAAATTAAAGGAAACGGCCTTTATCTTTAAATTGCATGAATCGAGGACTATCCGGCTATTACGTGCCCATCTCATCCACAGGTGAGAAAGCGCGCGCGTTTGTTCCAAATCCACTTCCGCCAGATCCCCCATTGAGTGTGGATGGCGAAATGGGCACACTTCTTGATGCTGCATCGACGGCCTTGGGGCGATTGGATGGAATTTCCTCCCTTTTGCCGGATCCCCGTTTGTTTTTATACACTTACATACGGAAAGAGGCCGTGCTTTCCTCCCAGATTGAAGGCACCCAGTCGTCGCTATCGGACCTCCTTCGCCACGAAGTAGACGGCACACCCGCTGGTCTCATGGACGATGTCACGGAAGTATCCTGCTACGTCGATGCGATGCAACACGGCCTCGAACTACTTAAATCCGGTCAACTGCTTTCCCTTCGCATGATGCGAGAAATTCACGCTCGCTTACTTTCCCACGGGCGGGGATCCAAGAAGCAACCTGGCGAATTCAAACGTTCCCAAAACTGGATTGGCGGCTCACGCCCCGGCAACGCATACTTCGTCCCTCCGCCACCTGAGCTGACGCTCGATTGCATGGGTGCCTTGGAAAAATTCATCCACAATGATCCGGTTACCACCCGTCCTCTTCTTAAGGCCGCGCTTGCTCATGTGCAGTTTGAAACCATCCACCCCTTTCTCGATGGTAATGGCAGGTTAGGCCGTTTGTTAATCACATTCATTTTATGTGCGGAAGGGGTTCTCAGCCAACCTCTCCTTTATTTGTCCCTGCATTTCAAACAACATCGCGACAGATACTACGAGCTGCTTCAAGAGGTTCGGCTCACCGGAAACTGGGAAGCATGGCTCCGCTTTTTTCTAACCGGCGTGATCGAAACCTCACAGGAAGCGGTGACTAACGCTCGTCGCCTTTTGGAACTCTTTCAAAAAGATCGCCTCAGCTTGCAAGCAGAGGCCGCGTCTGTCCTCCGGCTCCACGAGGCTCTCCAGTTGCAACCCATCCTCTCGGGAGCGAAAGCCTCCGAACTTATCCAAGCTTCCGCACCCACTGTCAATGGTGCCTTCCGTAAACTCGAATCCCTAGGAATCGTCATCGAAATGACCGGCGGGAACTACGGTCGAGTTTATACTTACAAAGCTTATCTGGACATTTTAAACGAAGGCGGTGAGCCGCTCTAACACCATGCGAATCGACATCCTCACCCTCTTTCCTGAGATCGCTCTCGCGCCTTTGAGCGATTCGATTATCCAGCGCGCGCGCGATGCGGGCTTGGTGGAAATTTATGGCCACAATCTCCGCGATTGGTCGCAGGACAAACACAAGCGGGTGGATGACTCGCCGTGCGGTGGTGGCCCGGGTATGGTCTTGCAGCCAGGGCCGCTGCACGCAGCGATCATCGACCTGAAAAAGGAAAACACCCGCGTGATTCTCATGACCCCGCAGGGCGCCCCTCTTAAACAAGCCCGCGTCCGCGAGTTTTCCAACGAAACCCATCTGCTCATCGTTTGCGGTCACTACGAAGGCATCGACCACCGTATCATCGAATCGCTGATCGATGAGGAAATTTCCATCGGCGACTACGTGTTAACCAACGGCGCGATCGCCGCCGCCGTGCTTTGTGATGCGGTCATTCGCCTTATTCCAGGCGCGCTTGGCGATGCTCAGTCAGCCATCGAGGAATCTTTTTCTGATCCTGATTTGTTAGAATCGCCGTGCTACACCCGTCCGATTGATTTCATGGACATGAAAGTTCCGGAAATTCTCCTGTCCGGAAACCACGCAAAAATTGCCGAGTGGAGGAAGCAACAAGCCATCGCGCGCACCCGGAAAAATCGCCCCGACCTTTGATTTCTCCGCAACTGGATTAAAAAAGTTACAGGTTCACCCTGAGTTTTATCAACCTGAATTCCGATATGGGGAAACAATCTTCAATTTGATTCGTAAGTAGCTTCGTGTTTTTAGACCCCATCTATCGATCTAACCACAACCTGTTTACCCATATGAAATTAAAAAATCCGCTATTGAAGCAAACCGCCCTGGGCCTCGCGTCGCTTGGCATACTTACCCATTCAGCATATGCCGATCCTGCGGCAGAGGCTGATGTCAGCAAACCCGTCAAAGTCTTCATCCTCCTTGGCCAATCCAACATGGTGGGCGCGGGTAAAGTTGAGGGTTTGGATAAGCCAACTACCCTCGAACACTTCGTCAAAAACGAAAAACAATATCCTTTCCTCATCAATGCGGACGGCACTTGGTCGGAGCGTAAAGACGTCCGCAACGTGCGGATGATGACTGGCAAACTTCTCAACAACGATTGGATGAAGGTAACCGGTAAAACCATGGGACCGGAATACGGCATCGGCCACAAACTCGGCGACGCGATCACCGAGCCCGTCATGATCCTTAAAAGCTGCATCGGTAACCGCGGCCTAGGCTGGGATCTTCTTCCTCCTGGCAGTGAAAGGTTCGAATTCGAAGATAAAGGCAAAACCTGGGTCTATGCGGGCTACAAAGACACTTTACCGAAGTGGGAAAAAGGCACCGAACCTGTGCCAGTCGCTTGGTATGCTGGCAAACAATACGATGACGATACCGCCGACGCGAAAAAAGTCCTCGCTGATCTCGGAACCTATTATCCAGGTGCCACCAAATACGAAGTCGCAGGCTTCTTCTTCTGGCAGGGTGAAAAAGACTGCGGCGACGCAGGTCATTCGGCTCAATATGAAAAGAACCTCGTCAACTTCATCAAAGCCCTTCGCAAAGACTTCAATTCCCCGAATGCAAAATTTGTGTTGGGCACCCTAGGTGAGGCAACCAAAGAAAGCACAGGTAACACCGGCACAGTCTTTGCAGCCCACCTCGCCGTTGATGGCGAAGCAGGTAAATACCCTGATTTCAAAGGCAACGTCGCCACGGTAATCACCAACCCTATGGCTCAAGGCGGCAGCGGTAATGGTCACTACGGTGGCAACGCTAAAGTTTACATGGACGTCGGTATCGCCATGGGCGAAGCGATGGCCAAACTCTTGAAATAATCGAGAGGCATTTCATCCAACGGCGATCTCCTAACAGAGGTCGCCGTTTTTATTTCTCCTGAATCACTGAGAGGTGTTTCTTCCACGCCTGCATCGAGCGTGTGAGGTTTTCTTTGGCGTCGATGCGGATGTTAAAACATTGAAGGCCGATGGCGCCTTTGAAACCTGTATCACGCAACTGTTTCAGCAAAATGGAAGGATCATAGGTTCCTTCGTCGAGTGGACGGATCAAGGTGTTCCAGTCTTTCCCGTCAGTATCCGCTCCGGAAATACTCACGCTCCAGAGCAGCGGTTTGGTATCGGCAAGCACTTTGGAAAGATCGTCCGCCGGCTGGACTTTGAGAAAATGGCATAAGTTGAAAGCCACACCAACGTTGTCGCAGCCCGTGGCTTTGGCGATTTTCACGGCATGATCGACTCTCTCGATGTGAAAGTCCGCGTGCGGGTAAATCACGACTTTGAGTCCGGCTGCTTTCGCCTTGTTTCCGATCTCTTTGACCATCGCGATTGCCTGCGTGTCGTTCGGATCTTTTCCGCGTTGAACATTGAGTTCTAACAGGGCATCGGTTCCCGTCAACAACCCGATCGCCTCATTGATTTCGTTCCCGTAACTGAAATTCTCCGCGTTCACTTTTCCGCCGAGATAGACACTGAAAATTTTCAGCCCCTCTTTTTCATAAGCTGCTTTGAGTTTTGCAAGGTCGCGGGGTTCTAACGAGCCGATGCCTTGATAACCGAGTTCCTTGATGAGCTGGACTCCATCTTCAACGGACTTGAATTTCATCCCGTTTTGAAATGCATAAAGCCCGGGAGTGAACGGCGCTTGGGGTTCTGCAATAACAGTAGCCATCCCCATGCATATCAAACCCATGCACGCACTCATTAAAATCCTAGTCGTGCTATTTTTGATCTGCTTCACTGTCATAACGAAAGTAAGAGCAGAGAAATTCCATCAATCCATGAAAATTATTCTATCCGCCTTTGTAGTATTTCTGTTCATCAGTTCCGCTTATGCAAAACCGCCTCGCCCGAATGTGTTGATCATCATGGCGGATGATTTGGGATATGGTGATGTTGCCAGTTACGGGGCGAAGGACATGCGGACTCCCCATCTTGATAAATTGATTTCGGAAAGCATGCGATTCGATGAATTCCATGCGAACAGTTGCGTTTGCTCACCCACACGCGCCGCGCTGGTTAGCGGTCGATACCCGGAATTGGTCGGCGTGCCCGGGGTGATCCGTCATTACAAAAACGGCAACTGGGGATATCTCGATCCCAAAAGCACGATGCTGACGAACGTGTTTCAAAAAAACGGCTACTACACTTCGCTGATTGGCAAATGGCATCTCGGGTTAAGCGAGGAAAACTTACCCAACCAACGTGGCTTCGATGAGTTTCACGGCTGGCTCGGCGACATGATGGATGATTACTGGAAACACAGACGAGCGGGGCAAAACTACATGCGCTTGAACAGGGAAATCATTGAGCCCACAGGCCACGCTACTGACCTTTTCACGGAATGGGCTATCGCATCGATTGAGCGCCGCGAGGATGAGAGTAAGCCATGGTTCCAATTTCTCGCTTACAACGCGCCACACGATCCCATACAACCTCCACCGGAATGGTTAGAAAAAGCCAAACAACGCGAAAAGGGAATTACAGATAAACGCGCGGCTCTCGTCGCATTGATCGAGCACATGGATGATGGGATAGGCCGGGTCCTCGCGGCTTTGGAAAAAACCGGACAGGATAAAAATACGATCGTTGTTTTCACATCGGATAACGGAGGTGCTTTGAAATTCGGTGCGAGCAACGGTCCGCTGCGGGATGGCAAAGGTCATTTTTACGAAGGCGGCACCAAAGTTCCGACATCGATTCGCTGGTCGGGGAAAATTCCAGCCGCGAAAACGCATTTCCAAGCTATGACCATGGATATCCTGCCAACTCTCGCCGACCTCTGCGAGGTGCCAATCGCGATCAAGGTTGAGGGACGTTCTTTTAAACAACAACTTCTAACAGGAAATCAACCCGCGTTTGAGCGGCCCGAACATTACCTATGGCTGGAAAAAACCACCAAGCAAGCCATGCGCCTCGGCGACTGGAAAATCATCCGCAGTGACATCAAAAGTCCTGCCGCGCTTTATGATCTGAAAAACGATCCGCTGGAAGCCACCGACCTTGCATCAAAAGAACCCGAGCGGCTCAAACAGATGACCGCTGCAATGGATGCCCAACTCGCCGAGGCCCGGTTGGTGCCTTGGCAGGAGCCCGATAAGTGATTTCAAGTGATATCAATATGAAAAAAATCGTTTTCGCCGGGTTGTTTTTATTTGTGGGATTGGTGGCGACTCATGCCCAAACCTCTCGTCCGAATATCCTCTTCATCGCGGTGGATGATTTGAATGATTGGGTGGGGCCACTCGGTGGGCATCCGCAAGTGAAGACCCCGAATTTTGACCGGCTCGCAAAGATGGGAGTGACATTCACCAACGCCCATTGCCAGAGTGTGTTATGCAATCCTTCGCGAACCAGCGTTCTAACAGGAAAGCGCCCGACCTCGACGGGAATCTATGGCTTGTCACCGTTTTTACGTGAGTCTCCGCAGCTTGCGAATTTGAAAACATTGCCCGAGTATTTTCGTGAACAAGGCTATCGCAGCTACATGGCAGGAAAGGTTTTTCATGCCGGATATGGGAGGGAAGCGAACGGACCGGATTGGGATGAAGTCGGACCATCGACATCGGGCGGACCGTTTCCTCCGAAAAAATTGATCAATACGCCCAGTGCCACAAAGCTGATGGATTGGGGGACTTTCCCACATCAAGACGAGGATAAAGACGATTATAAAACCGCGAGTTGGGCCGTTGAGAAACTCGGGAAAATGCAGGCAGATCAGCCATTCATCTTATCCACCGGTTTTTTTCTGCCACACGTGCCGTGTTTCGTGACCCAAAAGTGGATGGATCTTTATCCTGAAGAAACCCTGATGCTTCCGGAAATCCGCAGAGATGACAGGGACGATACTCCGCGCGCTTCATGGTGGTTGCATTGGGATTTGCCCGAGCCGCGGTTGAAATTTTTGGAAGAGCAGAACCAATGGAAAAACTTGGTTAGATCTTACCTCGCATCCATCAGTTTCATGGACGCTCAGTTGGGTCGGGTCTTGGATGCTTTGGAAAAATCACCGCATGCCAGTAATACCATCATCGTGCTGTGGTCGGACCATGGCTGGCACCTCGGAGAAAAGCTGATCACCGGAAAAAACACGCTTTGGGAACCATCCACCCGGGTGCCATTGATGTTTGCCGGGCCAGGTTCGTCGAAAGGCGTCAAATGCGCCGAATCGGTGGAGTTATTAGATATTTTTCCGACACTCTGTGAACTCGCTGGATTGTCATTACCGCAACAACTCGAAGGCCACTCGCTCGTCCCACAATTGAAAGACGCGACCACTACCAGAGATTGGCCTGCCATTTCCAATCACAACCCCGGCAATAACTCCGTCCGCGACAAGCACTGGCGTTACATTCGTTATGTCGATGGCTCCGAGGAACTTTACGACATGCGGAGCGATCCCAATGAGTTTAAAAACCTCGCGAGCGATCCCAAACACGCCGCTGAAATAATCAGACTAGGCAAGTGGATCCCAGAAATCCAAGCCCCGCACGCACCTAAGAGTAAGGATCGGATTTTGGAATACCGCGATGGCGTGCCCATCTGGGAAGGAAAACCCATCCTTCCAAATGACCCAATTCCGGGGATCGATTGAACGTAATTTTCCCCAACCGAGATTCTGGGTTGCAGGGCGGGCATTCCTGTTGCATGAGCTGTGGCGAAATCATGGCTGCTACTTCTTCCTTCCTCGCCCGTCACATTGGCCCTTCAGAATCGGAGAAATCCGAAATGCTCAAACAAGTCGGCCATGGGACGCTCGACGAACTCATTTCCGAGGCTGTGCCTGACGGAATTCGCATGGAAGGGGAGTTGAATCTTCCGCCTGCGCTTTCTGAAAATGAGGCGCTCGCTTGGTTGCGCGCGTGGATGAGCCAGAATCAGGTTTTGAAAAGTTTCATTGGCCAAGGCTACTACGGCACCCTGACACCAGGTGTGATTTTGAGAAACATTTTGGAAAATCCCGGTTGGTATACCGCTTATACGCCTTACCAAGCCGAGATCGCACAAGGTCGTTTGGAAGCGTTGCTGAATTTCCAAACCCTTATCACCGATCTCTCCGGGCTCGATGTTGCGAACGCGTCCCTGCTCGATGAAGGCACCGCCGCTGCCGAGGCCGTGACGCTTGCGCTTTCCGGAAAACCGAAAGGTAAAACCGTTTTTATTTCCGATCGCTGCCATTTGCAAACCATCGATGTGGTGAAAACCCGTTGCGAGCCGCTCGGCTTGGATGTGATCGTGGGCGACTGGCAACACTTCGATCCCGCCACCGCTGACAATTTGTTCGCGGTGATCGTCCAATATCCCGACACCCGCGGGCGCATCGATGATTTCTCTGCCTTTTTTGAAAAATCACAAGCCGCCGGTGCGGTTACCATTTGCGCAGCCGATCTGCTGGCGCTGACTTTACTGAAATCTCCCGGTGAATTCGGGGCCGATATCTGCGTCGGTTCCTCACAACGCTTCGGAGTGCCGCTTGGTTTCGGTGGCCCTCATGCCGGCTTCATGGCTTGCAAAGACGCATTGAAACGCAAGATGCCGGGTCGCTTGATCGGCGTTTCCATCGATGCTCAAGGCAAACCCGCATACCGACTTTCTCTGCAAACCCGCGAGCAACACATCCGACGCGACAAAGCCACTTCTAACATCTGCACCGCGCAGGTGTTGTTGGCAGTGATGGCTTCGATGTATGCGGTTTATCACGGACCGGAAGGCTTGAAAGCGATCGCTGGCAAGATCCACTCACAAGCACGTGAACTGAAAGCGGCGTTGCTTGCCGGTGGTTACGAAATCGAGGACGGTGGTTTTTTCGATACGATCATCGTCAAAACCAACAAAGCTCAGGCATTGGTGGAAGCCGCGCCGGAGCATGGATTTAACCTGCGTTTGATCGATGACTCACACGTCGGAATTTCTCTCGATGAAACGGTTGTCTCAAGTGACATCTGGTCGCTTTGCCGTTTGTTCGAAGTCTCGCGCATCGATGGCGTAGCCGGAAAAGAATGGGACACACAGTTCGACCGGACTTCCAATTTCCTTACCGCTCCAGCATTCAATGCGTATCATTCCGAAACGGAGATGCTGCGTTACATCAAGCGCTTGGAGTCGAAAGATCTCGCGCTCAACGAATCGATGATCGCATTGGGTTCCTGCACGATGAAGCTCAACGCGACTTCGGAAATGCTGCCGCTGAGCTGGCCGGAAGTTTCATCGATCCATCCGTTTGCTCCGAAATCCCAGACAACGGGTTACATCGAAATGCTGACGCAGTTGGAAAACTGGCTAGCGGAAATCACCGGCTTCGCTGCCGTTTCGCTTCAGCCAAACGCTGGCTCGCAAGGTGAATATGCGGGTCTGTTAGCGATTCGTCGTTACCACGAATCGCGCGGCGAAGGTCATCGTGACATTTGTTTGATCCCGGTTTCCGCCCATGGCACCAACCCTGCCTCCGCTGTGATGTGCGGGATGAAAGTGGTCGGCGTGAAATGTGACGAACGCGGCAACATCGATATGGCGGATTTCATTTCTCAAACAGAAACGCATCGCGACAATCTCTCCGCATTGATGGTGACTTATCCGTCAACGCACGGCGTGTTTGAAGAAACCATCCGTGAAATCACATCCATCATCCACGATGCCGGCGGCCAGGTTTACATGGACGGCGCGAACATGAACGCACAAGTTGGCCTGACTTCGCCCGGCCTGATCGGTGCGGACGTTTGCCATTTGAACCTCCACAAAACCTTCTGCATCCCGCACGGCGGTGGCGGCCCGGGTGTCGGTCCCATCGGTGTTGCAAAACAACTCGTGCCTTTCCTTCCAGGACATTTTGAGATGAAGGACAAGACTCACGCGGTATGTTCCGCGCCTTACGGCAGCGCATCGATCAACACGATTTCATGGATGTATATCGCCATGATGGGCGCATCCGGTCTCAAGAGTGCCACCGAGATCGCCATCCTCAATGCGAACTATGTTGCGAAACGGTTAGGAAATTATTTCCCGATTCTTTACACTGGAAAATCCGGCTTGGTGGCCCATGAGTGCATTATCGATTGCCGTCCGATCTCGGATCAATCCGGTGTTACAGTGGAAGATATCGCCAAGCGTTTGATGGATTACGGCTTCCACGCACCGACCATGTCATGGCCGGTGACTGGTACGCTGATGATCGAGCCAACCGAATCGGAATCCAAAGTCGAGCTCGACCGTTTCTGCGATGCGATGATTTCCATCCACAGCGAGATCCAGGAAATTGTCGATGGCAAAATGGATGCCAACGACAACCCGCTTAAAAATGCGCCCCACACCAGCGGCGTTCTGTGCGGAAACGATTGGGCGCATCCTTACTCACGGGAGCAAGCCGCATTCCCGCTTCCATATCTCCGCAATCACAAGTTCTGGCCCGCCGTCTCCCGCATCGATAACGTCCACGGCGACCGCAACCTCGTCTGCACCTGCGACTCCGTCGAGGCATATGCGAGTGGGAACTGAAAATGATTTGTTAGAAGTTCAGCGAACTACAATTTCCAATTTCCGCGCATCGGTTGGTGGATGAGCTTGTTGGCCTCGGCATCGTCGAAGGTAAGGGTTTTGGGATCGAATTTCATGCTCTTGTTGAGGCGGTGTGCGATGATTCCCATATTGACTATGGTGCATGACCAGAAGCCGTTCACCTCGTTCAGCGCGAATTTCTCACGCGTCCTGATACTCTGGTGGAAATCGGTCACCTGAGGTGCGGGATCAGGCAGTTCTGCTAACTTTTTATCGAGATCGGGGATGTCGGTTTTGAAGCCTCTGAAGATTTTTCCAAGCGGTCCCTCAATGTAAGCGGCGTCTTTGTCTTTGTTCTCCCCGTCCAGAATGATCTGACAGCCATCGGCGTAGGTGTAGGTGATGCGGCGCCAGGTTCCGATCGCATCGCCATCCTGCGGATCGGCATCGATCTCGACTGAGATGGGTGCGGTATCGTCCTTTTCGAGAAGGTATTGGACCGGATCGAGATAATGCTGACCCATATCGCCAAGACCACCGCCATCGTAGTCCCAATAGCCGCGGAACGTATTGTGCACCCGGTGCGGATGATACGGTTTAAAAGGAGCGGGCCCGAGCCACAAATCGTAATCGAGCTCCGGAGGTACGGGTTTCTCCTCCAGATTCGTTTTCCCTACCCAGCCGAATTTCCAATCGAAACCAGTCACTCCGGAAACCGTGACTTTCAGCGGCCAGCCGAGCAATCGGTTAGCCACGACTTTCTTGACTTTGGAGACGGGCGCACCCATTCCGTAGAAATTATCCTTGAAGCGGAACCAGGTGTTCAGGCGCATCATTTTCTCGTATTTCGCCGTCGCCTTCACCATCGCGTCACCCTCGCCGATGGTCCGGCTCATGGGCTTTTCACACCAGACATCCTTGCCAGCCTTCATCGCTTCAATCGCCATGATCGCGTGCCAGTGGGGAGGGGTCGCGACGTGGACGATGTCGATATCCTTGCGCGCAATCAGTTCTCGGAAATCGTTGTAGCCAGTGATTCCTTTCTCCTCGCCGCCCGTCTCTTTCATCCGTTTTTCGAGATGCGTTTTATCGACATCACAAAGCGCGAGAAGACGACCCGGCATTTTGAGATGGTCCTTACAAATGGTTCCGCAGCCGATGATGCCGCGAGTCAGCTCCTCGGATGGTGGAGTCTGTCCGTTGAGCCCAAGCAGTCGGCTCGGAAGGATCTGAATGGTGGCAATAGCCGCAAGGCTCTTCAGGGTTTGGCGTCTGGTGGCGTTTTTCACAAAGTCGTTTACTGTGCCTTAACTTATTTCTTTCAGCGGCACGCCGCCAATCCTATCCATCACCTTTTTGGATTCAATGCTCCATACGCCAGACTGCTTGCGTAACTGGGTGCGAAGATCAACACGGTGAAGACTGAGGTGAGAAACAGGGTCATGCGCGTTTCAGGAAATTCCTTTCCCAATGCGAAGATGGCAATAATGCCCGTTGCTTCGGCAAATGCTATGCCCACAATCATGGCGGGCAGTAGCTTAGAGAGTTGCTTGATTCTTGGAATGATTAGGAAGCGAATCGCGACCGCTACGACTGTAAACGCAGCACAAGCGCCAATAATCCATGTGGGCGGAGGGCCTGCGTTTGAGCCTTTGGGAATTCCACCACCTGCTACGAAAAGCATGACAAACAGTCCGTTCATGATCATGAACCAGATAATCCAAAAGACGGCAACGTTGGGGGCGGATGTTTTTTGAGGTAACATTTTTTAATAGTTTTTGTTTTTCGGTCGATCAATAGCTACGTCCCCAGATCGCGATGGTCTGGCTTGGTTTGCCGGTGAGCAGGCAGGTGCCGCTTACGTTTTCTAACAATTCTTTGGAAAGCCCGGCTTCTGGAATCGGCAAACAGCGGATGGTGATCTTGTGTTGTTTGGAAAGTTGTTCCTCTTCTTCGGAAGTTCCCGCCCATGGTGTGAGCAACCAACCCGGATTCTCTTTGCCCCAATGCGCATGAAACTCCGTAACATCATTGCAGGCGATGATGTTGGCATCACGGAACTGGGTCGCGTTGTTGAGCAGGTTGTTGTGAATGTCCTGCAAGATGTCGGTCACATTCTGGATAAATTCTTCTTTATCCATGAAGCTCTTCTCTGTCGGAGCTTGATCGCGACGCTGCATGCAAACCTTGCGGGATTCGATATCGCGCGGCCCGATCTCAATACGGATGGGCGTGCCTTTTTTCACCCAATCCCATTTTTTCTGACCGCCTTGGATATCGCGAGTATCAACATTCACACGAATTGGATCGCCGTGGAAAGTGCGGGTGGATCTGAGGGTTTCCGCAAGTGCCTGACACGCCGCGAGCACGGCTTCTTTGGTGTCTTCCTTTGGAGTCACGGGAATGATCACGACCTGTTTGGTGGCGACGCGTGGTGGCAGCACCAAGCCATCATCGTCCGAGTGTGCCATAATCAAGGTTCCGATCAAACGTGTGGAAACCCCCCACGAGGTCGTGTGCGCAAAGTCCTGTGCACCATCCCGGCCCGTGAAAGAAATGTCCTGCGCCTTCGAGAAATTCTGTCCGAGATAATGCGAGGTGCCTGCTTGGATCGCTTTTCTATCCTGCACCATGGCCTCGACTGTTAGAGTCATGTCGGCACCGGGGAAACGCTCGTTCTCGGTTTTCTCGCCGGGGATGACGGGAATGGCCAAATGATCGCGGAGAAATTCTTCGTACAGCGCATGAATCATGCGTGTTTCAGCAATGGCCTCTGCTTGCGTTTCGTGAGCGGTGTGACCTTCTTGCCAAAGAAACTCGGCGGTTCTTAAAAACAAACGCGGCCGCATTTCCCAGCGCATGACGTTGGCCCATTGGTTGATCAACAATGGCAGATCGCGATACGACTGAACCCAACGCGCAAACGCCGCACCGATGATTGTCTCTGAGGTCGGACGGATCACGTAAGGCTCAGCAAGTTCTCCGGTCGGGATCATCTTGGTTTTTCCCGTGACTTCATCTTTCACTGCTTCAAGCCGATGATGCGTCACTACCGCACATTCGGTCGCAAAACCTTCCGCATGCTCCGCTTCCTTTTCCAAATACGACAACGGAATCAACAACGGGAAATACGCGTTTTCATGTCCCGTCGCTTTGAAACGCCTGTCGAGCTGCTGTTGGATAAGCTCCCAAATTCCGTAGCCCCACGGCTTGATCACCATGCAGCCCCGGGTCTCCGAGTTCTCCGCTAAATCTGCGGCTTTGATGACTTGTTGATACCACTCAGGAAAATCCTGCTCACGGGTCGGTTGGATGGCGGTTTGGGATGCTGACATGACGTTGCGCAAACTCTTTCCATCCCGCCCAACTTTGCAAGCCACGATCCACCTCTCTTCAACCCGGCACCGGACCGATCGTGCCGCCTTCAATGAACTCGGCTTCCGAGTAGACTTGTTTGATGTCGACCTTGCCCTTCGCGACATGATCCGCCCATTGCAAAATCCGACTCACCACCGGACGGCTGTCCCAGTAAATGTGAGAAATGGCCGGTGTGCACCAAGAAAAGCAGCTGTCCGGATCGTCGCAAATCAAGGAAACATCTCTGGGCGAGATGCATCCGCGCTGCGACAAATGGTTTTGAGCAGCAATGAATTGAGGAGTTTCACAAATGAACACCGCCGTGGGCGGAGTAGCGCCAAAAAGTGAGTCAATACAACGGTGAAAATCCTTCATGTTGTCTTCCCAGTCCGGCAAATTATAGATCCCTGTTTGAATGCCGTGTGATTCGAGCTCATTGAGAAACGATTGTTCGTAAATGGCAGGGGTCGGCTTGCGTCGTTCTTCTCGAGCTAACATCACGATCCGCCGATGCCCCAGTGAAATGAGTTTTTTGACTGCTGCGGTCATCGCAGGAATTTTGCGAACGCCAACCGCCGCGAGCGGCAATCCAGAGAAACGGCCAAACTGAGCGATGACTGGTTTTGATTGTCTCGCGAACCAATCCAAAATTTCCACCGACCCCCCGGTAACGATCCAAGCGTCCGCATCGATGTTTTCAACGAATTCCGTCACTCGTTTCACATCCATTCCCAAATCATGCAGGGACTTTTCCGCGTAATCAAAAGTGTGTCCCGCAGCCTGCAAACGCCGCTGTAAATCCATGTGATGTCCGGTGGTTCGGTCGGCATGTTCATACGTCAGAAATTTGATTCTCAATCCCACAGGTGAGCTTTTTTGGATATTGGCAATTTTGCGCCGCCGCCCCGCGCCTTGTGGAATCAGCACCCCATCCGTCTCAAGCTGCTGCAAAGCACTCTCAACTGTCTTATTGCTCACCCCCAAATCCAAGGATAGCTCTTGTCTGCCAGGAATCTCTTTTTCCCACTTCCCAGCGATAATCTGCTCCCGCAAGTGCACGGCAACTTGCTCAATTTTGCTCAAAAAACGTAACTCAGACATGCGGCACTCAACACCTGTTTAAAAAACTATCAAGTCTGTCTAGGGAAAAAGCTTAAGATTTTAAGTTTATCCCCGTTTTTAGCCTCCTCAAAATGTGAAGAACTCTTGTATTTACGGAGTTTCGGCTCATTTCATCCTGACTAAAAATATAGCAAGTCACCACCGCAATCTCCGCGACCAAAGTGCTAGCTGATCGCAATTTCGCCAAGCATGTTCAAGTAGCTAGTGAATCCATCGCCATCCAGCGACGACTCCGACTACCCGAATGATCAGCAACTTACTTTCTATCCCGACGACCCTCGCACTCTTGCTTTGGGCTGTCGTGACGTCGGCATCGGCTGCGGAAGAAACCTTCAAATCCAAAGTCCTACCGTTTTTCGAAGCCAATTGCATCGATTGCCATGGCCCCAAAAAAAGCAAGGGCAAGGTTACATTGCACACGTTGACCAGCGAGATTTCT
Source organism: Verrucomicrobiota bacterium (assembly GCA_040384845.1). Taxonomy (GTDB): domain Bacteria; phylum Verrucomicrobiota; class Verrucomicrobiia; order Verrucomicrobiales; family Akkermansiaceae; genus Luteolibacter. Next base: position 389,186 of record JAZKIL010000001.1, read on the forward strand.
GGAGAGGAAAATCTGGAACTTTGGCAGTCGATTTTGGACATGGTTGAAAGCGGGGAAATGCCGCCAGATGACGAGCCACAACCCTCGGATGAGGAGCGCGCGGCTGTGGTGAAATGGATCGAATCCGCTCTTCACCTGCAAACTGAAAAGGTCGATGAAACCCACACTCCACCCATCGCTCGTCGGCTTACCAATGTTGAATATGAAAACACGATGCGAGATCTGTTAGGTATCGATTTGAAATTGATCAGCGGATTACCCAACGATCCGGTGATTCCCTACAAGTTCAACAACACTGCCCATTTGATGCAGATCGGACCGGAGCAGATCGATCGCTATCTGGAAACCGCACGCCGCGCCATGGCCAGCGTGATCGTCGATCCCATTACGCCCACCGTGCACAAATCCCGGCAGGAATGGCTAAACCGAGGGTTGGACAAAGGAATCGGCTCGGATGAAGTAGGTGTGTTTGGAAACAGCCGAGGCACAGCGGCTCAAGGCATGGGATTGACCAGTTTCCCAACCACCGGAGAATTTCGCATACGCTTTCAGGCCTCCGCCATTCTCCCCAAAGGTGAGTTGGAAACGACGTTGCGGGTGATGATGGGCCACAGCCACACCAGTAACAGCAACAACAGACCGTTAGAAGTTGTTGGAAGCGTTGACCTGAAAAACAATCCGGATCAGCCGCAGATTTTCGAATTCAGAGGTCGCATCGAGAACTACCCGCCACGCCCCGGATTGCTCAAAGACGGCAAGCAATTGCCCAATGAAATGGCGATCCTTCCCCAGGTGATTTTCAACAACGGCAGGCTCAACGACCGCATCCATAATCTGTCTCTGCCCCGCGCCGTGATCAACTGGATGGAGTTCGAAGCACCTATCATGGATGTTTGGCCGCCCGCCCATCACACCCGGATTTTTTGCGAATCACCGCTGCGCACCAGCGACCCGAAAGCCTACGTCTCTGCCGTTCTTGAGCGCTTCATCACACGTGCTTACCGCCGCCCGGCCACTACTCAAGACGTGGCGCGTTTCACCAAGATCTACGAAATGATCGCGCCAGACATGGATACCATGGAAGCTGCGATGCGTGAGACGCTTTCGATGGTGCTGATCACTCCGGATTTCCTCTACCACACCGCCGCTACGGATGGCGTAAGTCACCATTACGAACTGGCATCTCGGTTGTCGTATTTCCTCTGCGGTAGCATGCCTGACGAGGAACTGTTGCAACTCGCTGCCCAAGGAAAACTGGATGATGCCGATGTGATAGCCAAACAAGCCCGCCGCTTGCTCGCGGACAAGCGCTCTCAGAATTTTGTTAGAAGCTTCACCATGCAGTGGCTGAGTTTGGAAAAAATGAAGACCGTGCCGATCAATCTCGATCTCTTTCCGCGCTTCCTCTACACCATCCCCGAGGGCGAAACGAAAGGCAAAGAGGTCGGCAACCTTCCCACCATCCGCGATTACATGATCGAGGAAACCGTGGGCTTCATCGGCGAGTTAATCAGGCGCAATGCAAGTGTGCTGAATGTCGTGGACTCGGATTTCGCCTATTTGAACGAGCCGTTGGCGGCTCATTATGGCATTCCCGGAGTGCAAGGAATGGAACTTCGCCCAGTGCCGATCAAACCCGAGCAAAGGCTCGGCGGTCTGCTCACTCATGGATCCATTTTAGTTGGAAATGGAACGGGTTCAGCACCGCACCCGATCTATCGCGCCGTGTGGTTGCGCGAGGCCATCCTCGGTGACGAAGTCAAACCGCCACCTGCTGATGTGCCTGCTCTAACAGATACCGCTGGAGAATCGGCGGAACATGCTTCAAGCATTAAAGATCTGCTCCGGCTTCATCGGACCCAGGAAAGCTGCAACGATTGCCACTTCCGTCTCGATCCATGGGGAATCCCTTTCGAGCATTACAACGCAATTGGCAAATACCAGCCAACAGCACCCAAGACTGGAATCCGTATCCAAGGATTTGATCGGAAGGTGCATATCGATGCAAAAGGCTATCAGGATTATCTCAATACCATCTATACAGTGAAAGTTGAGGCGGATGCGCGTCTTCCCAATGGCCCGGAAGTCAACGGCATGGATGAACTGAAAAAATATCTGATCGGGAGCCGCAAACAAGACATCGCGCAGAACATGGTGCAGCGTCTTCTCACCTATGGCCTCGGGCGCGAGTTGACGGTGCGAGATCGAGCCGAAGTTGATAAACTCCAAAGTCATTCATGCAAACCTGGGATGGGTCTCCAAGACATAATCGTAGCCGTATGCCAAAGTCCTTTAATGCGAAAAACCCACTAACAAAAATATCCATATGAAATCCAAATCATGGCATCTCAGTCGTCGCGAATTACTCAGAGGAGGCGGCATCGCATTGGCTTTGCCTTTTTTAAACAGCATGAGCCGCGCCATGGGAGCTACAACGGGTTCGGTCATACCCGCCCTTCCCAAGCGGATGATGGTCGGTTATTTCGCCTACGGCGCGTATATGCCAGATGGACCAAACGGACTTCCAACACCAGGCAAACCCCATCACGAATGGAGCTGGTGGCCATGTGCGGAAGCCGGGCCTCTAACATTTAATAAATCCAGCTCACCGTTCGAACCGCTCAAAGATTATGTGAGTTATTTGCGGGGCCTCGATCATGCAGGTGGTTACGGGCTAGGCGGTCACAGCTCGGGCGATGTTTTTGCCACAGGTGCTTTCATGGCAGATCATGAAAAAACTAATCGCATTTCTATCGATCAAGTCGCAGCCAACGTCCACGGTCACCAAACCCGTTTCGCTTCTCTGGTGTTGGGAACCGAAGGCGGCACCGGCTCATATGGTGCCTGCAAAACCCTTTCACACCGCGGTCCAGGACGCCCCATTCCTTCCATGAACCGGCCTCAGGAAATCTTCAGCCGCATGTTCGCACCCTATTCCGGAAAGAGCGTGGAAAACGTGCGCGCCGAACTCAAACGTGAGGCAAGCATTCTCGATCTCCTGATGGACCAAAGCAAAAGCCTGAAAAACCGGCTCGGTACGGAAGATCAGGGAAAAATGGACGAATATCTGGATTCCATCCGTTCGCTCGAACAACGCGTCGAGCGCACCAGTGAATGGACGCACAAGCCCTTGCCTAATGTTGATACCAAAGGCTTGAATCTAACAGTATCTCATAAAGATCCACAAGAATACATCCGCTGCATGTATGATCTGATCTATCTTGCGTTTCTAACTGATTCTACGCGCTACGCCACCCTCATGCTGGAAAGTGAGAACTCGAACAGCAGTGAAATGTGGAACTACGCCACCTACGCCCTGGGTTACAAAGGCGCCACTCACGACATCGCACACAAACGCCCCGATGTATTTTCCGGAGAGTGGGACAAATGGCGTGCGGAGCAACACGCCTATTTCCTCAAACGTCTGCACGATACCAAAGAAGGCGATGGCAACATGTTAGACCGCACCGTTGTGCTTTGGGGCTCTGCGCATCCTCATGCATCTCACAGCACGCAGAATTATCCGCTCCACTTGGCCGGCGGCAACAAACTCGGCTTCAAACACGGAAACCTTCACGATTTTTCCGGAGATAAAAAAGTCCCCATGGCGAACCTGTTCACCTCCATGCTGAATGCCGTCGATGTGCCGACCGAAAAATTCGCCGATAGCACCGGTGAAATGACCATCCTGAGAGCATGAACCTATCTTCCCGTTTCCTGATCGCCTGTGCGGGGTTGCTCACCGTGTTTTCACTCAGCATGGCTAAAGCGCAGCAGCCCGCACCGGCTCTGCCTCGTGTCTTGATCATTGGAGATAGCATTTACCAAGCGCCCGCGTCGCTCATTGCCGCCGAACTCAAAGGAAAGGTGGAGGTGGTTTATCCAATGATCAAAACGACCGAAGTCGTTAGCTCAACCAGCGTTCTGGCTGATCTCGACACCCTGCTTGGCAGCGGGAAATGGGACCTGATCCATTTCAATTGTGGTTTGGGCGATCTCATCTACCGCGCACCCGACATGAAGTCTCTTCGCGTCATGCCCATCGATAGCGGAGGAATCCGCAACACCGACCCAAAACGATATGAAAGCAACCTGCGCGAACTGGTCAAACGCCTAAAAGCCACTGATGCAAAACTCGTCTGGAGTAGCACAACGCCCATCCGCGCCTCGTTATCCAACGTCTTCGAACTCGGATCGGAAATCGAATACAACGCCATCGCCGCCAAAGTCATGAATGAGAACCACATTCCGATCAACGACATGTATTCGCACATTAAAAGCCTCATCAATATAACAAAACCCGCCGGCCATGGAGCTGATCCCTTCGACTTCGATAAAAAAACCATTCATGAGCCCATCATCAAAATCATTCAGCTCCAGCTAAATCTCAAATAGCTCCAGCCAAGATAAGAAAGGATCGCGCGACTCTGGCCAACCTTCCCTAAAGGGCAGGTGAGCATAGGGCGTTTCAATTTCCCAAGGAGAGCTAGAAATCATATTTCATTTCTTCTGAATCCTATTTAGCACGTAGTTTTCCCTTTATCCTGCCTCACCCAAAACCTGCCCATAAACATAGCAAGAGGAGTTCCACAATCTTTTTGCCCCAGAGCGATCAGACCGCATACTTGAACAACGCCATCCGACGCCATGACTGCCAAAAGGTAATCATCAACGTCACACAAAACCCATCTCATGAAAACCCATTCCATGCGCCTTCGTACACTTTCAGCTCTAACAGGGAGTGCGATTCTATCAATTGTCTCTCAAGCTTCTGCTGCTACACTTTACTGGGATGGCACATCCGCATCATGGAATACCGTTGGCAATTGGTCCACTGAGTCCTCTGCCACCACTCCTGATCCGCTTGTTGTTCCGGGTCTTTTAGACGATCTCATTTTCAACATCACCACTGTCAACGGTGCGCAATCGATTACTCTGGATGCCAACCAATTTGCTAGATCAATCACTTTTAACAACACCGATACCACCACGCTTCTTGGTGGCGGTTCGGCCCGCACGTTGATGCTCGGCGCCGGTGGAATCACCATCGGAGCTTCGGCCGGTGCCGTGACTTTGGGCGATGGCACGGCTGCCAACGATGTCCTGCTCAGTCTGACCAGCGGCGCGCAGACATGGACCAACAACTCGGCAGCCAATTTCACCATCAACAACTCGACCGCCTCCTTCACCCGCGCTGCGGGTGCAACGTTGTCCTTCACCCAAATGGGTGCCGGAACTTTCAACATCAATACGACTTCGCTGCCGAACGATGCCACCGGCATCATTGGCAACTGGGCGACTTTCGGATCCGGTGCCAATACGAGATACGCCTACAACAATGGCGGGACGATCCAAGGATACATCGGTACTGCCGCTGCCACGGCGGCAAATGTCACCAGCACGCTTGGAACCTTCAACTACGATGTGGCAGGTGGGAACGCTACCTTGGGAGCTGGCGCAAATATCAATACCTTACGTTACACCGGCGCGGGTGGCACCATTTCGGGAGCATTGACCACCAATGGCATCATGAACGTTGGTGGCGGCGGATTGGCCTTATCAGGTGCATTGACCAGCGGTAATGGAGAATTAGTAATCAACGCTCCAAACGGTTCCATTACATTCACCAGCACCAGCTCGGTTAACAACAATGGCAACCTTTTAGTTGTCGACGGATCTGGTACCGTCACGATCAAAGACGCTGCCATCAGCGGTAGCGGCGGCCTCACCAAGAATGGTTCCGGGTTTCTCGAAATCGGCGGGCAAAACATTCCTGGTACTATGAAAGCTCACACCTACACGGGCACCACCACCATCAATGGCGGCGTCGTGAGGGTTAACGCTGATTATAGCCTTGGTGCTCTTGGGACTCTAGGCAGCGGCAACCTCACTCTCAATGGCGGTGTCTTGGAATATTACTTTGCCGGCAGCTTCACCCGGACCTTGGGCACGGGCGTCGGCCAAGTCCAGATTCTCGGCGGTGCCAGCGGATTCGGCTCCGGCAACGCCGTGACTTTCACCCTGAACAACAATGCCAACTTCGAAGCGGTGTGGGGTGGGCTCAATGAGGCGGGCAACGTCCTGGCGACGGGGTTATTCAATCCATCCACATTCGTACTCAATGCTGCCACCAGCGCTGGATCGACCACCTTCGCCAACAAGGTTGATCTCAACGGCTCGACGCGCACCGTTCAGGTTAATGCCGCGACCGGCATTATGTCCGGTATCATCCGCACCAGCAGCGGCACGGCCGGTCTTACCAAGACCGGCGCCGGCATCTTGAGCCTTTCCGCTACAAATACCTATAACGGCCCAACCACGATCAACGGCGGCATCCTTGATGTCACTATTTTTGCCGCAGGCGGCAGCAACAGTAGTATCGGCAACACTTCGGTAGCGGCATCCAATCTGGTCCTTGATGGCGGCACCTTGCGGCACAGTGCTGCAAACGTCGCCACCACCAACCGCCTCTTCAGCGTCGGCACCAGCGGTGGCGGGATTGATTCTTCTTCTGCTTCTGCCACTAACATCCTGAGCTTCACGGGTACCGGGGCGATGGACTTCAACGGCCAGCTCGGCACGCGCACCCTGACCCTCGGCGGCAGCAATACCGGCAACAATACGATGGCCTTGCTGATTGGCAACGACGGTTCAAACAACGCCACCAGTCTTACCAAGACTGGAGCGGGTCTGTGGATTCTCTCCAATGCCAGCAACTCATACACTGGCCCGACGACCCTCACCGCAGGCACCTTGAGTATCGGAGTTGCCGGCAACCTCGGCGCAGCTGCATCCAATCTCGTCTTCAACGGCGGCACTTTGCAGATCACCGGCACTGGCATCACCAGCCTTTCCAGCTTGGGTCGCACGGTTGTATTCAACTCTGGCGCCACCGTTGGCTTGGATGTCAACGATGCAGGCAACGTCTTCACAGTCGATCAGGTTCTCAACCAAGGAATCGGCGGTCTGACCAAAGCGGGGGCTGGCACCTTGGTTCTCAACCAAGCGAACACCTACACCGGCGTCACCACCATCAGTGCGGGCACGCTCCAGCTTAACAGTGGCGGCTCGATCGCTGGCTCGATCATTAACAACTCGATTTATCTTGTGAACCAGAACGCCACCACCGGCACGGCTCTCCTTGCTAACATCGCCGGGTCGGGTTCGATTGCTGCTGGGCCCAGTGCCACCATCACCATCAACACACCCACCGGGCTCCAGTTCAATGCGCTAAACACCACAGGCGGTGGTAGTTTCGCGCTAAGCGGTGTTACCACTCCAACTCTCGGCGGACTTGTGGGTACGACGGGCAATCTTTCGAGCTCATTTAGCAGCGGCTACAGCAGCGTGACCAATCTCACACTCAACACAGCGGCCAACAATATAGCTGGCAATAGCTTCGCCTACGGGGGCGTCATCAACGATGGAGCGACGGGCATGTCCCTCACCAAAACCGGAGCGGGCACTCAAACCCTCACCGGCAACAACACCTACACCGGCACGACGTTCCTCAACGGTGGCACGCTTGCTGTAGGCTCAGGCTCCACCATCGGCAAGCTCTCCGGCACAACCGACATCAACTTCAATGGCGGCACGCTGCAATTCAACCGATCTGGCACCACTGATATCGACGCCATCAATAACGCGGCGACCATCACGGTTAATAGCAGTAGCACCTTCGGTGTGACTTCTGCGGATGCTGGCAACGCCAATGCGAACGAAACGATCGGAGCAGTCACTCTCAACGCGGGGCAGATGAACTTCAACTGGACCAACGGTGGCAGCAGCGGAAATCAAATGATTTTGACTAGCTTGTCCAGATCCGGCACCGCGTCGGCGAATTTCAATTCAGGCTTTGCTACCAACAGCAGCCGCTGGAAGGTCACCGGTGCGGGCACGACAACAGCAGGACAAATCATAGGGCCTTGGTATACGACCGGCGGCAACAACGCTGGCTTCGCCTCCACGGATTACGCCGTATACAGCTCGGACTTCATCGCCCAAGCCGCGATCGCCGGCTCGGCTGAAACCACCTGGACGAACGCCGCCAACGCTTACACGACCAGTGCAGGCGGGACGGTGACATTGACCGGTACACGAACGATCACAGCCCTCCGCAACACGGGTGCGACCACGGTGCTGACTCTAGCCTCCGGAGCGAACTTGGAAACCTACGGCTTGCTCAACGGTGTGGGCACGCTGCTCACCGTCGCCCCCGGCACGGGTGGTGTTCTGACCACTCCCACAGGTGGAGGTAATCTTTACGTCAACGCAGGCGCCGGTGCAATTACCATCACTGCGGCTATCAACAACAACAGCGGCAACGTGACGCTCGTGAAGAACGGCTCCAACACGCTTACCCTAACCTCGACCACCAGCAACTTCTCGGGGGGCGTGGTACTCAACGCTGGCACGCTTGTCTTCGACTCCGCCCTCAACATTGGCGGAACCAATAATTCCGGCGGTTCCGCCGCCACGCTTACTGTTAATGGAAATTCAACGATTGCGACAGTGTCTAATACTGCGAATGCCAACCTCGGAACAGGAACAATCTCGCTCAATAACGGTGCTATATTAACATTCTCCGGTAATTCACGTGGCATCCATACTGTCGGCGGGGCGGTCTCTGGCTCCGGAGGAGTGACATTTACAACGGGCACGTTTCACGGAAAGCTGTTTCTTAACAGCACTGCCAATACCTTTACAGGTGCCATTACCAGCTCTGCTTCAACTCAGGATGTTGCTAATGTGACGGTGTTTAGCCTAAATAGCATTGCCGACGGTGTAGGTTATGGGAACATCATCCTGAATGGTATTGTCAATACGGGTGTTGATTACGGATCGGGTGGCACCAACGGCACAGGGGGAGGCGGCGCGATTGCTCCCCTGGTATTGAACAACCGGCAGATCATCCTCGCAAACAACAACGGAGTCCTCTTCAACAACTCCAGCAATCAGGCCGTGACCATCAATACCGATATTGGGTTCAGCGGCACCGGTGCTCGCTCGATTCAATTCGGCTTCAATACCCGCGCCGGCAGCGGCATCAACACTTTCAACGGCAAACTCATGGATAACGTTGGCGGAGCCTTTGCTCCAACATTCAGCGGCGGCACGTGGGTGGTCACCAACTCTAACACCTACTCAGGAACAACCACGGTTAGCGCTGGCACTTTGCAAATCGGCAGCAATAGCGTCGGTAGCGTGGGGGCCATCACCAGTAGTGCAATCGGGACGGGTGGACTAACTCTAAGCGGAGGTGCTCTTTCGTCCAATAATACCACCGCGCGGACGATCCTCAATGCGGTTTCCTTTACAGGAAACGCGACTCTTGGTAATGCAACTAATACCGGAAAACTCACCTTCAGCGCGAATGCCGCGCTCGGTGGAGCCACCCGCACACTCACACTTAATAGTGATGCCGAGTTCGCTGGTGTTGTTAGCAGCACAGGAGCCTTCGGAATCACCAAGGCGGGAACTGGGATCCTGAGCCTGAGCAATACGAACACCTACACGGGCGTGACCACCATCAGCGCGGGAGTTCTTGAAGCTTCTGTCCTCGCCAATGGTGGAAGCAACAGTTCCATTGGTGCATCCGCCAACACAGCCACCAACCTTTCATTGGGCAATGGCACGACCTTCCGCTATGTTGGATCCTCCGATGTGCTTACAGACCGGGGTTTCCAAATAAATGGCACGGCCGCCGGTCACGGTGCCATCATTGAGTCCTCGGGAAATGGAACGCTGTCCTTTAATAACACCGTCGCGATCAACTGGGGCACCAACAACCAAACGCGCACTCTCACCCTCGGGGGAGCCAACACTGGTAACAATACCCTTGGGAAAGTCATTGCAAACAATGGATCTGGAGCCACCAGTCTCGTCAAGAGTGGGGCAGGAAAATGGGTGCTTGATCAAACCAACACCTACACTGGAGCTACCAGTGTCAATCAAGGCATTCTCGCTGTTAATGGCACCGGTTCCATCAATAGCAGTGCGGTGACGGTCAACGGTGGTGATTTCCGTTACAACTCGTCGGTCAACTACACCGGCACATTCACCCACACCGCAGGCACGATCAGCGGCACGAACTGGAATGGTTCGCTGAACAATCAAACCATTTCTACTGGCGAATTTATTTCCCCAGGCAACAGCCCCGGCACGGCTTCCACGGGTGGGCAAACATGGGCCGCTGGCGGAACTTATGTTTGGGAAATCAACAACGTTACCGGCACAGCAGGAGCCGATCCGGGTTGGGACTTAATCAACGGAACAGGCACCCTTAATATCACAGCAAGCGCTGGAACAACGTTCATCATCGACATCACTTCACTCACACTCGCTAACATTGATGGAAATGCGGTGAACTTTGATCAGATGCTGAGTTATGCATGGTTGATTGCGGATTTCGCCTCGGTGACAAATTTTGATGCGACGGATTTCACGGTCGACGCTTCAGGTTTCACCAACCCTTATACTGGCACATTCGGCATCTCCCAAGGAGGCGGCGTTGTGCCGGGTGACGCGTCACAGATCTATGTGACTTACACCGCGATCCCCGAGCCAAAAGCCGCGCTCTTGGGTTGCTTGGGCATCTTGTTGCTGCTGCGTCGCAGAAGGTAAGACCTGCGTGGCAGAAGTCACGCGGTCCAATGATGCCATCGCTGCTGCTGGTTACCCGAAAGGGAAGCGCCTAGATGCAAAAATAATTATCATTCGTGGTGAACGGGTGTATTTTAAAGGGTGATTCATAAACGCAAAGAGCACGTTCTCGTTCTCTAAACCGTTCCAAGAAAAACCCTATTTATGAAAACCCATTTCATAAGCCTTATTGCGGTGACTGGTGCAGTTCTGTTTTTACATCCACGAGCCAATGCCGCTGATGGTACGTGGCTAGGTATCTCTGGTGATTGGGGCGCAGCAGGCACCTGGTCGGGCGGAACGATTGCTGATGGTGCTGATTTCAATGCCAACTTCACCGGCGTTAACATAACGGCTGATCAAATCATCAACGTAGATGTAAATCGTATGATTGGTAATATCACTTTTACCGATGCTACCACCAGCTCGCACAATCTGACTATCTCTGGGGCAGGTATTCTCACCATGGATCGTACAGATGCCACAAAACCAACAATCAATGTCACGCAATTGGGACGATTGTTGACCATTAACAGTGTGATAGCTGGCAATGATGGCTTACTTAAAAGCGGTGCAGGCACTCTTGTATTTGGTGCCAACAGCAATAACACGTTTACCGGAGGATTCGATATCAGTGGGGGTGTTGTGCAGTATGACTCTGCTACCAACGCAAATGCCTGGGGAGATGCTGCCAACGTCATCACATTTACCGGCAACGCGACGTTGCACAACAACAACAATGCCTACACGTTGGCTCGTGGTATTACGGTTAATAGTGCTGTGACCGCCACGTTCTCGGGTGCCTTCGGTGAAAGCACAAACGTAACCGGCCTTGTGCAGGGATCCGGCACCATGGCCGTAAGCGGTGCCTCTAACGGTTGGTCTCTAACTCTCAGTAACACAGCCAACACTTTTACCGGCGCGATCAGCATCACCAACAGTTCCGGATCGAGTTCGCTCTCTGTGGCGAGCCTCGGCAGCTCAGCGAGCGTTATCACAATTGGCAATGCGGGAAACGCATCCAGCTTTATCTACACCGGAAGCGCTGCACTCAGTCGGGGCTTTGCCATGGGCGGCACTACCGGAGGTGCGACCATCGTGGCGAACGGAGCCGGTGTGCTCACTGCTTCCACCTTTGCCGTCACAGGTGCGGGTGCCAAGACACTCACCCTCGACGGCAGTAGCACCGCGACGAACCAGATTGCTGGCAATATCGTGAATAACGGAGGAAATACTACGGTCACCAAGACGGGTGCGGGCACATGGGCATTGAGCGGTACCAATACTTACGGCGGCGTTACCAACTTAGCGGCATCAGGCACGACTGGTAGGTTGGTTTTCCAAGGCAGTCAGTCACTATCGCCTAACACCTCGTTGGTTTTCGCACAATCTTCATCAGCTGTTCAATCGGTTCGATTCCTTGATGACGCCACAGGCACAATCAACTTTGCCCGCCCCATCAGTTTTGGCGGAACGAACACTTTGCAGAACCTGAACATCTTTGTGGGTAACAACAACACCACCAACTTGGGCAGTAGCTCGGGCACGACTACTGACAGCACAATCCAAGCGGGCAGCATCACGTTTACCTCGACTGCGGCTGACACCAATACAACCACAATCAACGTTACGGGAGCTAACGGTTATCGCCTGGAGACCGGCGCGATCACACTTAACAATTTAGTGACGCGCACCGCAGGACAAAACACCGTCACGGCGCTGAACCCAACCACTGCAAACATGACAGTGGCCAGCATCACGATGGCCAGCGGTAACACCGGAATTGCCAATGATGGTGTTCCGATTTTGCGTCTGACCGGAACCTCTGCGGACAACCGCGTTACAGGTGAAATTTCAAATGCTACTGATTATCTAACTGGCCAAGCGCTCAGCTTGCAAAAGCAAGGCACAAGCACTTGGACGCTTTCCGGGGTCAATACTTATGCCGGTAGTACAGCCGTCAGTGCGGGCACTCTTGAGATTGGCGGTAGCGGATCTCTGGGTTCCGGCAGTTATGCGGCAGCTGTCTCAGTGACCAGCACCAGCACGTTGAGATTCAACAGCACGGCTGAGCAAACACTCAGTGGGGTTGTTAGCGGTGCTTCCACTGCGTTTCTGGTGAAAAACAACACCGGGAAACTGACTCTTACGAACACGAACACTTTTGACGGTGCTACAACGATCAGTGGCGGCATCCTTGAGGTAAGCGGCACGGGTACGATCAACAGTAGCGAGGTCACCCTCAACGGTGGTAATTTTCGATACAACTCATCTAACAACTACACCGGCACCTTCACCCACACCTCAGGCACGATCAGCGGCACGAACTGGAATGGTTCTTTGGATAACCGCACGATCGGAGCGAACCAAACCATTTCCCCAGGAAACAGCCCGGGCACGGCGTCCACGGGTGCTCAAACATGGGCTGCTGGCGGAACGTATGTTTGGGAAATCAACAACGTCACCAGCACAGCGGGATCCGATCCGGGTTGGGATTTGATCAACGGAACAGGGACACTCAATATTACCGCGAGCATTGGAACGGAGTTCATCATCGAAATCACTTCGCTCACACTGGGTAACATTGCTGGTGAAGCCGTAAACTTTGACCAAATGATGAGCTATGCATGGCTGATGGCGGATTTCGCAACCATCACTGGTTTTGATGCAACGGATTTCACGCTGGATACATCGGGATTTGCAAACGCTTACACCGGCACATTCGCCGTGGCATTGGGAGACACTGGTTCGATTGGAGGAGACAACACTCAAATCTGGCTGACCTATACCGCCATCCCCGAGCCGAAAGCAGTGCTGTTAGGTTGCGTGGGTGTGTTGTTATTGCTTCGTCGTAGAAGATAGGAAGCTCTTTTCTATCGCACCGATCGCAAACTTGATCTCATCCAGCGTGATGCACAATGGCGGCATGAAGACGAGAGTGTCGAGTATGTTGCGGGTGATAAGACCGTGATCACGGGCGGCGGAAATGATTTTGACTCCAAGGCGTGGTTGGAGGGTGATGCCTGCAATCAAGCCGCATTGGCGGATTTCCAAGATGAAATCGGATGCGGATTTGAGTTGGGCGAGTTGCTCGTGTAGGAATGAGATTTTAGCAGGCAATTTTTCTAACACATGGTCGTCCTCGAAAATTTTCAAAGAGGCGAGAGCGGCTGCACAGCCGATGGGATTTGCGGTGTAACTGTGTCCGTAATGAAATGAGTTATCTGCGGATCCCAGAAACGTCTGGTAGACTGCGTTGGTGGTCAGCGTTGCGGCGAGCGGGACGGTGCCGCCGGTCAGGCCTTTCGCGAGGCAGAGGAAATCCGGGATGACGTTTTCCTGGTGGCAGGCAAACATGGTTCCGGAGCGCCCGAATCCGGTCATCACTTCATCGAGAATGAGATGAACGCCATGTGCGCTTGTCCACTCGCGCAGCTCGCGGAGCATGCCTTTTGGCCAAGGTCGCATTTCGTTCACGCCTTGGATTAGCGGTTCGATGACGACTGCGGTGACGGTGGTGGGATCGATGGAATGCAGATCATCCATCGAAGCGACGAATTGGGTGTCGAACCCAAGATTTCGGAAACGTGAGAAAAAGCGATTCACTCCGCCGAGCGACGCCGCGCCCAAAGTGTCGCCGTGATAGGCGTTATCGAAAGCGATGAAACGGGTGCGTTTTTCCTGCCCCGTTTGCATTCTCGATTGAAGCGACATTTTCAGCGCGACCTCGACAGCGGTCGAACCGTTGTCTGAATAGAAAACACGTTCGAGAGTGTCGTTAGGAAAATACGAAACCAGTTTGGCCGCCAGCTCCGATGCCAGCGGATGTCCGAGTCCGAGATAAGAGGAATGATCGAGAGTAGCCGCTTGTTTTGCGATCGCATCCGAAATTTCCGAACGGCAGTGCCCGTGGATATTCGTCCAGATCGATGAATTGCCATCGAGATATTTTCTACCGTCCGAATCAAACAACCAAACGCCCTCTCCGCGCACGATCATGAGTGGCTCATGCGCAGGATCGCACCACTCGGACTGGCGAGTAAACGGATGCCAGCAGTGGGCTTTGTCTGCGGTGACAGGCGAGAGCATGGCGACTTTTAGACAGTGCGAGCTGAAATTCAAACTTCATTATTCAAATCGGACTCATTAAGGTTCATCCATGCGCGAAAAAATCATCCAACTCCTCTCCGATGTTGAACGCGAAAGAAATGTGCGCATTTTGTATGCTTGCGAGTCTGGAAGTAGAGCTTGGGGATTTCACTCTGAAGACAGCGATTACGATATTCGCTTTATTTATGCTTCGCCTCCTTCATGTTATTTAAGTGTTTCGGATCCCAAAGATACGATTGAAATAGCAATTAAGGATGATCTTGATCCTGGAGGGTGGGATATCAGAAAAGCACTGGGTTTGCTTGGTAAATCTAACGGTCCGCTCATTGAATGGCTGCACTCACCCATTGTCTACTTGGACCGTGATGGTTTCCGTGAAAGGTGGAAAAAGCTTTCCCGCGAGGTTTTGCAGGCTTCGAAGTTGAGACATCATTACATGGGACTGGCTGTGCAGATTAGCAGGAAGAAATTGGCCGAGGACGCTCCTTCAGTGAAATCTTATCTCTATGTGATGCGCGCGCTGTTGGCCGCGCGCTGGATCGATGTTCATGGAAATTCTCCGCCAGTTCCGTTCGCGGAGCTTGTCGCAGCAACGGAGAATCCACTGAGGAATTCTCTCAACGAGCTTATTGCGGCTAAGGCAAGCATACACGAGACGGAAAGCATGGGTAGAAAGGAAATTCTCGATAGATTTATCGAGCAAGCGCTTGAGCAGGATAAGCCCACTGAGGAGGTGTGCGATCTTTCATCGGAAACAATTACGTGTGCGCTGAACCGAGAATTTCGAAGTATTATTTTACCCAAATCCAAGTCACTGATCCGTAAATCAGATCTCACACTCAAAAAAATCAGACAAAAAGATCTGATGCTGTTAGATGTTCTCAGTGGCAGTCACGCATACGGAACTCAAACGCCTCAGTCAGACATCGACCTCCGGGGCGTGTTCATTGCACCCGATTCATTCCACGCAAGCATGGAAATGGTGGAGCAAGTGGCGGACGACAAGAACGACGAAGTTTATTTCGAACTAACCCGTTTTTTTCAACTTCTGGAGAAGAACAATCCGGGAGCGTTGGAGATACTCTATTCGCCGCCGGACTGTATTCGTTACAAACATCCCGCCTTCGATCTGATCGATCCTCGATTATTTCTCTCTAAGCTTTGTGAAAAAAGTTTTTCTGGCTATGCGGAAATGCAGATCAAAAAGGCACGAGGATTGAATAAGAAGATGGTTAATCCTCAGCCGGAGCAAAGAAAGCATTTCAGAGAGTTTTGTTATGTGCTTGAGGCGCAGGGATCGGTTTCACTTGGGAGCTGGCTTGAGCGGATGGGAATGAATGAGAAAAACTGCGGCCTCGTGGCAGTGAATCATGCTCCATCGACGTACGCGCTTTTCCATGATCCACAGCAAAATTACCGAGGGATTTTTTCGCCAAAAGACGATGCGGCATTGTTATGCAGCAGTGTTCCGATAGAGGCTAAACCCGTTGCTTGGCTGAATTGCAACGTTGATGCATTCAAGGCACATTGCCGTGCTCATCGCGAATACTGGCAGTGGGTGCAAGAGCGCAATGAAGAACGATACCGCACAAACAAAGAACACGGCCTAGAATATGATACAAAAAACATCATGCACACCTTCCGCTTGCTCGACATGGCTCTGGAGATTGCGAATGAAGGAGAAGTTCGGGTTCGACGTCCGAACGCAACCTGGTTGCTTGAGGTTAAGGACGGGAAGTTGTCTTATGAAGAAATTTTAACTCAGACCGAGGATCGATTGTTAGATATTCGCAATGCTTTCGAAAAATCTTCTCTGCCTGAAGAGCCGGATCGCGACAGGATATCCGATTTGCTTAGAGAAGTGCAGGAGGAGTTTGCCTCATCCAATATAGTCTGAATACCAGATCATCATTTTGTCTCTGCGAGCTTACTTCATATGACATACTCAAGCCGATGCTTCAGTGCGCGCTTGAGCCAGCATTTCCAGAGTGCCGTGCTGGCTACACCATTTAGTGATGTAGCTGAAATCCACCTCTTTTTGCACGCTAAGAATCGCTACGACGTCATCGAAATCTTTGGTGCGACGGCCGCTCTTAGCCCAGCGGAGCTTCTGTACAACGACATCTTCCACGGTTGGCATCCATGCACAGAGATCTTCATGAAAGATGACTTTTTGCCTTCTCCCAAAACGCATGAGATCAAAGGAATCATCGCTGAGGTGAAACAGTTCGATTTCAAAGATGGAATCTTTGATGCGAAGAAGTTCTTTGCGGGTGGCAGTCACCATTTCAAAACTGCCTTGCTGATCCAGAGCGATTTCGGGAGGCAATTTCGCCGCTATTTTTTCAAGATAACCTGACTGGAAATGAATCACTAAATCAGCATCTTTGGTAGAACGTGGAATGCCATAGAAGTTCGATGAGTAGGAGCCGACTACCATGTAGGGGATTTCAAGATTGTTGAGAACCTTGAGAATTGCCAAGAATGCTTCGTTTCCAGTCATGTATTTCTAAGCTCTGGAAAGCCTTTGCCTGAGATACTCAAGACATTCCTCTGAATTGAAATGTGGATATTGATTGCGGATACCGGAGAGGGTTACCTTGCACGCATCTTCAAACAATTCTGCTCCAGCGAGGAATTTCTCAAGCGGAGTCATCCGCTGCGCCTGCCTGACTTTTCTGGCATAGCATTCCGCAGCATCTTGGCGAATCTGCTCTTCGGTGAGTTCCATATCGTGGATAATAACCAAGATTGGGAAAACGGGAAGTGGGTTTTTTGGAGATGCAAACTGAGCCGATCCCAGTCCGTCTGGGGCAAGGTTGGAGATTTATTTACCACGGAAAGCACAAGAATACACAGAGTTGGGCTAACCCAATTTCATTCCGTGTGCTCGGTGCAATCCGTGGTTCAAATTTCTTAGTTCAACAGGCCTTTGAAGGAATTCCTCGCTGTCCAAAGCAAGAACAGTGGAAGGATGGCGATGAGGAGCACCACGGGATCGGCCAAGCCTGCGCCTTTAGTGAGGAAGACGTGGAAGGCAAGGATGTTGATGATGATGGGTCCAAGCACTAACAGCCCGAAGTTACGGGTTTTTGGAATGGCGACCAAAACACCGCCGAGAATTTCCAAGCTTTTCACGAAGGCTAAATATCCGGTCGGATACAAGGCCGCAAAGAACAGGGCTGGCGGTGAGCCTTCTGGCGGACCGGGAGGCATTGGGATGAAGTTCAGGAAGAAGTTCAGTCCGAAGACGATGAATAACAGGCCGAGAAGGCCTCCGACGATGTTTGCTGCACATTTCATATTTTTATTTTTGGTTTGAGTTGGTTGATTGGAGTTATGCGAGATCGAAGAGAAGAGCTTCGGCATCTTCTGTGGCGGTGAAAACGAAAGTGCCGGATGTTTCGGAGCTGGCGGCATCGCCCGGGAAAAGCGTTTCTTCGCGGGTTGTTAGCTGGCCTTTGATGAGTTGCAACCACAGGCCGCGGCCGTTTGTTAGGTTGTGAGAAATGCTCTCACCTGCTTGGATTTTCACGCGATAGACATCAGCGTTTTGATGTATGGTCGCTGAGTTTTCTCTACCGTCTGCGGAAATCACCAGAACTTTGGGATCGCTCTCTGAATCGGCGGATGGATGCCACTCGGTGTAGGATGGCTGTAATCGATTCGCGTTCGGCTGGATCCAGATTTGCAACAGGTGCAGGGGCTCAGTGCGGGATGGATTAAACTCGGAGTGTGTAACTCCGGTTCCAGCGCTCATGAGTTGGATCTGGCCCGGTTTCAATTCCCGGCCATTTCCCATGCTGTCTTTGTGCGCGATCGTTCCGGAAACGACGTAGCTGAAAATTTCCATTTCCCGATGCGGATGAGTGGGGAAACCGGCACCCGGTGCAACGATGTCTTGGTTGATTACTCGCAGGCTGCGGAAGCCCATGTGGGCGGGATCGTAGTAATCCGCAAAGCTGAAGGTGTGATAGCTATCCAACCAACCGTGATTGGCGTGGCCGCGTTCGGATGATCTGCGGATGGTGAGTTCGGTGGATTTCGTTTTCATAACGATGTGAGAATGCCATGAGATGCCGGATGTGCATAATACCACCTTGTTCAGAACTTCATGCATTTAAGTTATGAACTTGCATGGGAAAATTTCAAGGCTAGAAAACGGTTATGGAATTTCACCAACTCCGGTATTTCGTCGCTGCGGCGGAGGAACTCAGCATGTCGCGCGCGGCGGAGCGGGTGCATGTTTCGCAGCCGGCACTGAGTCGGCAGATCCGGTTGTTAGAAGAAGAGATAGGCTCTACGCTGTTTCACCGGATCAAACAACGCATCTATCTGACCGATGCTGGGACTTTCTTTTTGGCGCGCGCGCAGCAGTTGTTGTGCGATTCGGAAATGGCTTTGCAACATACTCAAGAGCAGTTCGGTGGCATGAAGCGCACTTTGCGGCTCGGGTTTCTCTCGTCGTTTCTCGATGATTTGATCGCGCCTGTGGTTCGGGAGTTTCAGCAACGTCATGCGCGATCCAAAGTCAGCTTGTTCGATCTTGCGCCACGAGCGCAGTTGGATCGGCTACGTTTGCGTGAGCTCGATCTCGGCATCCTGGCGAATCTTGAAGACGACGAGCGGAAGCAGTTCGAAGTCCGCACGCTCTCTCGGCATCGGTTTATTGCTGCGATTCCATCGAGTCACCGACTCGCGAGCCGAAAGTCTTTGAAACTTTCCGAACTGAAAAATGACAAATGGGTTTCGTTATCGAACGCGTATTTCCCGAAGCGCCGGGAGTTTCTGATCAGCACTTGTGAAAAAGCAGGTTTTACCCCGCATATCACGGCCGAGATGGATTCGTTGCCGATGATGTTGGCGGAAATCGGCACCGGTGGCGGAGTGGGCATCATGCCTGCACATGCTGCAAAAGTTCCGCACAATGGCTGCACTCTGATTCCATTCAGCGCGCCCGCCGTTCACTCGGAGCTGTTATTGATCCTGCCAAAAAACACCACGCGAAACGTGGAGATGGAAACTTTGATCGCGTTGATTTCTGAGCGCGCGAGTAAGATTTAAAATTACTTCCCGTCCCACTCAGTATCTTGAATGGCCAGGAGACGTTTCACTTCATCGGGTTTCTGGGCGGCGAGGTTGTTTTTTTCAACAGGATCGGCTTTGAGATCGTAGAGTTCGATCTCAGTGGGGATGGTATGAAACGGTTTGGTGGGTTTTGCGGGGCCGGGGATGATGAGCTTGTAAAAGCCATCGATCACCACACGGGCATACATGCTTTTACCGGGTTGCTTTAGATCTGCGATGTCGTGGCAGTAGGACTCGACGAAAATGGATTTACGTTTGGTCATCGCATCGCGATCTAACAGATCCAGTCCATGGATATCAGCTGGAGCTTTTACACCGGCGAGTTTGAGAATCGTGGTTGGGAAATCGGTGATGTGAGCGAGTGTTTCGTCATCACGGAGAGGTTTTACCTTTTCGGGCCAGCGAACAAACATGGGGGTGCGAATTCCCATTTCATAGGGAGTCATTTTGGCGCGTCCGCCATTGTAGCCTTCTGCTGCGTTCCAGCCATTATCGGCGAGATAGAGAATGACGGTGTTTTTCTTCAGATCATTTTTAGTGAGATAGTCATCGAGTTCGCCGCAGGTTTGATCGAACCATTCGACCATTGCGTAATATTTCTCCGCAGCTGGCGTGAGGCCTTTGCCTTTGCCTTTGTATTTTTCTAAAATTTCCTTCGGTGGGGTGTGAGGGTCATGCGGCATGAGCGGGGCGTGCCAGATGAAGAAAGGCTTCTTCTCTTTGTTAGATGTTTCGATGAAATCGTAAATCGGCTGCATGCCTTCACGGCCGATGGTTAAGCCGTCTCCGCCATGACGACCTTGTTTGCCTGTCATACCGTGGGTGAAGCCGACGTCTTTGAAAGTGGCGTTCCAGAGTTTGCCAGTTTGAAAGGTGAGATAGCCGGAATCGGCCAGCGCTTTTGGAAGCATGAGTGAGTTGCCGAGCAACTGATCCATGAGCGGTTTGCGGTTTTCTTTTCCACCCGAAAACTGCGGAGCATCCGGTGCTAAATCATTTCCGGTGATGCCGTGGTTGCGCGGCATTTTGCCGGTTAGCAAACTCGCAAGCGAGGGCGAGCAAACGGGCATCACATAACCACGGGTGTAAACGAGGCTCTCAGAAGCGATCCGATCAAAATGCGGAGTTTTCACGGTTTGGTGGCCCATGAAGCCGTAGCTATCAAATGCATGATCATCTGAAATAATCAGGATGATGTTTGGACGAACCGCTGTGGTTTCAGAAAACCCGAGGGCGCAGGTAAAAATGAGTGTGAGGAGTGAACAGAGAGTTTTCATGGCTTGGATACTTGAATTGAAATGCTCAGCTTTCGATCAGTTCCGCGCCTTTGATGAGGCGGCAGAATTCTTTCTTGGTGACATCATGCAGAGTGCCTTCTTCGGCTTCTGGGCTGTCGGTCAGTTTGTAACGGATCGCGAGGCGTTCCCAGATGACGATGCGGAAATATTGGTCACCCTTTTTCCAGAGTTGGTTTTGTGCGAGTTGGATCATGGCGAGATGGAGTGGAGGTCTGCTGGAGTTGTGATTTTTGGATTGGGCGAGGTGGAAGCGATGAGCTGGGTTTTCACGGAGATCGTCTCGAGGGCGGACGTTTCATCGGTGACGGAGAGATTTTCTTTGATCACATGCTCGTAGGCGGAACGAATCAGATCGGCGCGGAAAATTTGTGGAGTTTCGATAAACCAGAGATTTTCACGAGAGACTGGGGATTGCGTAAAGCCATCGGCATCTGAGCATTTAAGTGTTTCTGTGACGCGTCTTGCGAGCGAGGCTGCACCATGATTTTTGGCGGCGGTAAGGGTTGCTAGGATATCGGATTGTGAAATGAGCGGTCGTGCAGCGTCGTGGACAGCGATGAATTCTGCGTTGGGAGAAGCAGCGGCGAGGCCGTTAGCGACGGAGAGGTGGCGCTCGGGCCCGCCATCAATGCGGAAGACGGGTTTGGTGAAAGTGGTTTTATCTAACAACTCAAACCGTTCCGGGGGGCAGATGACGAGGATTTCGGTAATGGCGTCACAATCGAGAAAAGCTTTGAGGGTATGTGCGAGCACGGGTTTGCCATTAAACAGGGCGGCGAGCTTGTCGAAGCCCATGCGCTGGCTGCTGCCGGCGGCAACGATGATGGCGGAGATTTCAGGTTTCAAGATGGGATGACGCAGATTGAATCGGAAATCAGGGCGCAGCGCCAAAGAAAAAGCCCCGCCCGTGAAATAGGGTGGGGCTTTGGTTTGAATTTTAGCAAAGCAGTTTAAGCGAGAGCGAGGAGCTTGGCTTTGAGCATGTCTTTGGTTACGTTGGCTCCGACGATTTGGTCTTTCACTTCGCCGTTTTTGAAGAACAGGAGAAGAGGGATGGACTTCACGTTGTATTTCACCGCGAGGTTGCGGGCTTCATCGACATTTACCTTGGTGATTTTTGCTTGGCCTTGGATTTCAGCGGAAAGTTGTTCGAGAACGGGCCCGATCATTTTGCAAGGTCCGCACCATTCGGCCCAGAAATCGACAAGAACAGGGAGATCGGAATCGATCACTTCGGATTGGAAAGTATCTTCGGTAAGGTTGAGTGCCATGCAAAGAAAATGGAACCCGATAACGAGTTCGTCAAGGACACGAAGCAAAAAAACCTCAGAGTGAGATTTTGCGCAGCAGCAAACTTACAAAGGGATGACCGGATCTGGAAAGTTCGCGCCAAAATAAGCGAGATAAGCCAAACCGGCAGCAGCCAATGTATTTATAATTGCGAGAATCATATGAATTAGGTTGGAGGAGATTAAGGGGTTTCGAGGATTTGCATCCACTGGCCTTTGATGGAATCATCAACGTCCTCGGCATTGAGCCAGATGTGGGACATTTTGAGTTGAAGGCTGAGAACGACAATTGCCGCAACTAAGCCGACGCCGGCGAGAATTTTGACGAAAGTTGTAGCACCGCTTTCATCAACTTCTGGTTCCACAGCGGAAAGAGTCGAGTGTCTAACGGTTGTGGCTGCGGAAGCGGATGGCGACAACGGTCTGGTTGGCGCGCCAGCGGAGAGTGGGCGGGTAGGAGCACCAAGCGGAGAGAGTGGTTGCGTGGCAGGATTCAGGGAAACGGTTGCTTTGGGAAGTGATGCCGTCTGTGCGAAAGGAGAGGCGGCCGCAGTGGGCGAGGCCGATTTTAACGCGATGGTTGGTGCGCCGACGGGAGCATTCGACGTGGCCAATTTGATGGTCGGTGTGCCTGCGGTCGGGGTGGAAAGTGGCTTAGTGGGTGATCCGCTAGGCGTGAGAGGTTTGGTAGGAGAAAGAGGAATGGTCGGCGCACCCGTTGGGGCAAGTGGTCTGATCCCTGCACTTGCCGTCGGGGTGAGTGGGATGGTTGGGGCTCCAGCTGGGGTAAGGGGTTTGATCGGAATGCCGGGTGCTGTGCCGCCGGGGCCTGCTGTTTTGAGTGGAATGGTTGGCGCGGGAATAGGTGATTGCGGAGTAGGGATGCCGCCAATTGGAGTTGGTGGGGCAATAGGTGGTCCGGCTATTGGAGCGGTGGTTGCAGCGCTAACAGGACGGGGAGCACTCGGAATTGGATTAGCTGCCGGAGCTTCCCCGAGTGGCACAGTTGCTGGCGGGCTGATTACGGGAACAGGGATCGTGGGTCTAGGGGCTGCCGCAGGAGTCAAACGAACAGGAGCATTCGGATCAGTGGGAGGCAGAGAAGCGGATGGAACAGCCGGCGGAGCATCTGATGCTTTGAGCGTCACGCGAACGGTTTCTTTTTTCAAGGGCACGCTTGAGGTGATTTTATTTGCCGGGATATTATCGTTTTCGCTCATGCGCAGTGGTTTTTTGTATTTAAGAAAAAAAGCAATTTGAGCCATGGCTGTCAAACACGCATCTTTAAAAAATCCGAGGTGACGGGGACTGGATTACGGATTTTTTAAAGAAAAGTGCGTTGATACATCCAAAACAGGCCAGCAAGGGCAATCAAGACTGAGCCGATTTTTTGGATTTGCGGCGTCCATTTCCGGAGGGGGATTAGGATGAGGAAGGCGCAGATCAAGAGTGCGATCTGAGCGAGCTCGACTCCGATATTGAACGAAACCAAGGGCAGGGTGAGTTCTTTTCCGCTAATGCCACCAAGTTTTCCTCGCAGGACTTCGGCAAATCCCATGCCGTGGAGGAGGCCGAAGCCAAACACGAGATAGAGGCGTGAGGGTTTGAGTTTTTTGGTAAAGAGATTTTCGATTCCTATCCAAGCGATGCTGGCGGCAATGAGGACCTCAATCCATTCGGCGCGTAAATCGATGAATCCAAGAATCGCCAAGCTCAGGGTGATGGAGTGAGCGAGGGTGAAGAGTAAAGACTGGCCAAGCAGGGGTTTCCACCGTGGTGCGAGCAGGAATAATCCGAGAATGAAAAGGATGTGATCAAGCCCAAGTGGAATGACGTGGCGGAAACCGGAGATGATCCAGCTCTCCGCTTGGTTTTTTTTGGAAGGCAAGGTCGAGGTTGGTTTGGCGGTAGCTTTGGGTGCGCTCACTTTGAGCAGCGTGTTCGATGACCCATTGAAAACGCTGAGTGTGCCGAATTCTCCGCCCTCATTCGTGGTCAGTATGAGTTCGGAATTGAGATCATCGCTCCAAAAAACTTCGAGCTTGCCCGGGCCGGGTTGCGCATCGACGTGAATTATGACGCTCATTAAGGCCCAGCCGCCGGTTTCTTCGGGAAGGACGAGAGGTTGTTTCTCGAATTCGGGAAAATCGATTTTCCATTTCAACACCTTGCCATTGAATTTCAGCGTCAAGAGTTTCCGCATGGTGCGCTCAGCTTGGGCGGTATAATGATCGTGTGTGGCTTTCGGTGCGGCCATGACATCTTTGCGCATGAGCGGCGGGGCATCTTCAACGCCCCGGGACTCTGGCATCATGTAGGCGATATCCAACAGGCCTTTGAGAATCCATTGGTTCTCACTTTGGATGAATTTTAGCTCAACGGTATCGACCTGATGAGCGGATGCTTGAAGAGTAAAGGAGGCGCAAATGAGGACGCAAAAAACGAGACGTAGAAATTTCATGAAATGGAATGGAAGTGGAAAAATGACCTGCACCGTAAAACGTGTGTGGTCGGTGGGGGACTAGAGTGCGAATTCACCATCACCATCGACACCATGCCAGCCAAGTTTTTTGAACGCGCGGAAAATGCACTGTACGAGTTCGCCTTCTTCTTCGCCTTCGGCGTGTTCGATGGTGGCGGAAGATGAGAGCCCACGGTTGGACTCAATGCTGATCACAGACCTGTAACCCTCGAGGTAAATCCAATCGCCCCATGCCTTGGATTCAAGGCGTGGTTCCAGGTGTTGTTTTTTCAGCGCGTCTAACACTTCTTTGAGTGTTGATGGTGCGGATGAATCAGAAAGTTGGAGCAGAGTTTCCATAAAGGGCAGTCGTTTGGATAAAACCTAGAGTAATTGATACGATGGGTCTAGAAGGAAGTGGGGCTTGACAGGGCGTTTTATGTGATTTCTTGGCGCCTCGAAAAAGGGGTCAATAGCTGACCTAACAGTTGATTTCGTTGCAATAAATGGCTTCTAAGATCTGGGTAAGGTGATCACATTGTCGCCGATGTTGAACGATCCTGCACTACTGGCCATTGCACTGGTTGCGGCGGTATGCATTGGTTTAGCGAAAGCCGGGTTCAGTGGACTCTCGATGGTTTCCGTGGTTTTGCTTGCGGATATTTATGGGGCGAAAGCTTCCGTGGGCTTGGCTTTGCCGCTGTTGATCGCTGCAGATCTGATGGCTTATCCGGCATTCATCAAACACGGTTCATGGAAGCCGGTTTGGAAATTATTGCCCGCGACCGTGGTTGGCTTGCTGTTGGGTTGGTGGTTGTTGGGTCAGATCGATGATGACAAGGTTGCAAGGCGCGTGATCGGGGGTTGCGTGTTGTTTATGGTGGCGGTGCAAGCTCTCCGGAAATGGCGACCCGCACTTTTCGATGCGATGGCGGAGTCGCGCGGTTTTGGAAATTCTGCGGGCGTGATGGGTGGGTTTTCCACCATGCTGGCCAACGCTGCTGGTCCGGTGATTCAGCTTTATTTATTGGCGCGGCGCATTCCGAAGATGGAATTGATCGGAATCGGCGCGCGGTTTTTCCTGCTGATCAATATCATCAAAATTCCGCTCAATGCGCGGCTTGCGTTGATTACGGAGGAGAGCCTTTGGGAAAATGCAAAACTCCTGCCTGGCGTTTTTGTAGGGATTCTGATCGGACGTTGGTTGATAGACCGCGTTCCACAAGCGGCATTTGAATGGATGATTGTCGGCTTCTCGTTTGTCGCTGCGGCAAGGTTGCTTTGGGTTTAAATCGAGTTTTATGAGTGACAAGTTTTTAGGGATGCTACAAATCGCAGCGGCTCATGATTGATTCTTTCTCATCGGAAATTTCCTCATACTGGCAGACACTATGGGTGTTGCTCAGAACACCCTTTTTGCACAGTTCGTTGATTTGGGGGATTGTTCCGCTTTATTTTGGTTGGCTGATGAATGAGCTCACCAGTGATAAGAAATCATTCAATACAGCCATCCAAAGTGGATTCTCATTTCTCTGGGCGGGTTTGCATTGGAGTCAGATCTATTTTCAAAAAGGCGGTGGGCTTTCGCTGATCTTTAGAAACGGCCTGCCGACGATCAATATCATGGTGACTCTGCTGGTGCTGATCATTGGTGCCACGGCGTTCATGAGCGGCATTCGCAAGCGATATCCCAAATATTGTTCGTTTCTCGGGCACGCGCGATTTGCAAATTATTTCATGATCACCATTTTCGCGATGCAATCCAACTATCTCGCATGGACATGGGATCGTTTGATCGCGATTGTTGGCTTCGCGGTCCCGATATGGATCGTGGTGCATTTCATCTTCAAACCGATTCGTGGAAGATGATGCTATTTATCTGAGCCAGGAAACGTAAACATTAACCATCATCATGAAAACCCGACTGCTCTTCGTTATCCTCTCGTTCATTTCCTCTGCGTTTGCTGCGGAGCGCCCGAACTTCATTTTTTTTCTGACGGATGATGTTTCGTTCGATGACATCGGCCCTTACGGAAATACTTTTGTGAAGACTCCTAACCTCGATCGCATGGCTGCAGAGGGTATGGTGTTTGATCGCGCATACCTAACAATTAGCAGTTGCAGTCCAAGCAGATGCAGCATGATCACCGGGCGTTATCCGCACAACACCGGCGCGCCGGAACTGCACATGCCCTTGCCAGCGGATCAGGTGACGTTTATCCAACAACTCAAAGAAGGCGGGTATCATACGATCCTTTCCGGAAAAAACCACATGGGGGATGCCAAGGCACTCGGCTTCACAGAAGTTTCCGGCGGAAAAGGTCCGTCTGCAAGTGAGAGCTGGGTGGAAATTTTAAAGCACCGTCCAAAAGATCAACCGTTCTTCGCATGGTTTGGATCGAACGATGCACATCGCGGTTGGGATTTAGGAGATGATGCTCCAGTGTATGATCCTGCGGAAATTGAAGTGCCGCCATACATGGTGGATGGTCTGGAGACGAGAAAAGATCTCGCTGCTTACTATGGAGAGGTGAGCCGAAGTGATGCTTACATCGGGAAACTCATGGCTGAGTTACAACGGCAGGGAATAGAGAAAAATACTTATCTCGTTTATTGCACCGATAACGGTCGACCGTTTCCGCGTTGTAAAACTCGCTCGTATGACAGCGGCATGAAAACTCCGTTGATCATCTGGAAACCCGGATCAATCCAGCCCGCTCGCACGAATTCTCTAACAAGCGCAATCGATTTCGCTCCCACTTTTCTTGAGCTCGCGGGTATCAACCCCAGTCCCACCATCCAAGGCGTGAGTCTTGTGCCCATTCTCAAAGATCCGAAAGCGACCGTGCGCGACTTCGCGTTTTCCGAGCGCAACTGGCATGTCTATTCCGCTCACGAACGCTCAGTTAGATATGGCGATTGGTTGTATATTAAAAACGCATTCCCTCATCTAGCCGCGCTCAGCATTGAGAGCGATCACACCGTGTATCCCGCTGCGATCGAATATTGGGAACATCAACGTGCGGGAACTCTCAATCCTCTGCAAATGGACGTGCAGTTGGTTCCGCGTCCGAGTGTCGAGCTCTACCGTACGAATACCGATCCTCACCAATTTACCAATCTCGCAGACCAACCCGAGCATCAGGAAATCCAAACAAAGCTCGCAGAAATCCTAGCTCAGTGGACCGCGCAAACCGGCGATACCGTTCCCGAAAAGCCCACACCCACCCGTAAAAAAGGAGATCCTCACTCCTTTGCCCGCACGGAAATTCCCGGAGCCACAAAACAAGCAGAAAGCATCAATCATCCCGGCCCCGTTCTACTCAAAGCCGATGAAAAATGATCTATCATTTCATTTTTGCGACAAACGCTCTTGCCGGTTCCCACGAGCCTAACCCTTCGGCACAGGGCCGATCGTCCCACCCTCTACAAACTCCGCTTTAGTCGAGACCTGTCTGTTTTCGATTTTCCCGCTCGCTACGTTTCCAACCCAACGCACAATTAGCCGAATGGTAGGTTGAGGATCCCAACTGATGTGAGCGACGCGTGGGAGAAACCATGAAAAGGTGGGATCTGGATCCGAACAAATCAGCGAAACCTGTTGCGGAGCAAAAATCCCCCGTCTTGCCAAATGTTGCTGGGCGATGATGAGGAAGGAAGCTTCATCAAGAAGCAGTGCGGTCGGGGGCGTGACCTGAAATAAACTGTCCAAGCAACGTATAAATCCCTCAGGGGTTTCCTCCCAATCCGGTAAGTTATAAGTTCCCACCGCAATTCCATGGGATGCTAATTCTGTTAGAAAAGTTTGCTCGCCCGCGCCGGGTTTTGGCCGCCGCCGCTCTTCCCGGGAAATCATGACAATCCGTTTGTGCCCCAACTCGACCAGACGTTGCACGGCTTGGCGTATTGCCGATTGTTTATCAGGACCGCCGCCAGCGATGATCAATTCCTGTCTGCGCCCGAAACAAGCGAAGATCGGCACTGGCTGCGAGGCGAACCATTGCAGAACATCAAGTGGACCCGAGAGAACGATCCATGCATCCGCTTCGTTTCGGGTCACAAACTCGGCGATCCGTTCAACATTCCGCTCCAGATCGAGTATGGTCTGAGAGGCGAAATTGGCGATGTGCCCCGCGGTTTCAAGCTGATGTTGAAGCTCGATGGGAAAAGGCATGCCACGGTCTTCGAGGCCGAAGAGAAGAATCGATACCCGGAGGGCTGTCTTGCTTTTTCCCGAGGGCTTTACGATCAGGCTTTTTTTGCGAGCTCCCTGAGCTTTCAATAATCCATCGTGCTCCAATTTTGAGACAGCTGCGACCACGGTTTTCGGGCTGACTCCTAATTCCTTTGCCAGTTTATGCACCCCGGGCAAGGTGTGGCTGAGTGTTCCAGCGATGATTTCTGCCCGTAAATGCTGCGCTAGCTGCTCTACGGCACTAAGTGGGTGGAAAGGTTTCATGGGGGCAGATCTCTATAACCTTTTGGATTATAGAAAGGCCAGATGAATTGCCAGATTCATTTTTCAGACGGCAAAAATAGTGGCTGAACAGGGGCTAGATTTCACGAAATGAAGATTTTTTAATAAAAATAAAAAAATCCAGTGAGTGGTTCCGCTCTATAACTTGAAAGCGGGAAACTCAGACAGTCAAACCTGTTTGACGGAGCCAAATCCTGATAAACATTCTTTAATCCCTAAACTCATGAAAATCGTCCGCAAATCCAAAAGTGGTGAAACCCGCGAGGTTCTTCTTAAAGAATATTTTATCACTGCTTCTCTCATCGCTTTACTCAAACGAGTCGGTCAGGAGGCCGCAAGAATGACTCCATCGCATACGAAATCCGCTGCTCTCGCGCGGGTTCGCCGCTAGCTTTTTTTGTTCCTGTTGTTGATGTGCTGCGAAAGTGGCTTCGTGATTCGGCGGGAGTTTTCAGTAACTTTAGAAATCAAATTTTCGATCTTAAACTTAAAGTCCACTGAAGACTCCCGTCGGCTTACGAGGCCCTTTCCCATCGCATGTCGCCTCTTAACAGGCAGCCCTTTCTGAGAGGCTCCATTTTCCCATTAAAATTTCTGTGGGATCTTTCTGCGCAAGGAGGTATGATTTTCTTTTCGCGGCCTCGCGATTCAATGTTAGAAGTATCCAATGAGTAAAAGAAAAGCCCCTCCGCATAGCCCGGAAATCAGTGAAGAGCAGCACATTACCGAAGAGGAAGTCCTCCAGCAGAAAATCTTCGAGCTTGAGGTAGAAGAGCGCTCATGGCTTGCGGGTCCGCGTTCGCGATTTCACGATTTGGGTTCGCTGATTCGAGTGGGCTTGGATTTGATCCGGGCGTATCGGATTCTTCATTTCGTGGGCCCCTGCGTTACGATTTTTGGATCTGCCAGGACACAACCGGGAACGCGCTGGTATGAATTAGCAAGAGAGATGGGCGCGGCCTGTGTCGAACTGGGTTTCACAGTGCTCACGGGTGGCGGCCCGGGCATCATGCAGGCAGGCAATCAAGGTGCTTACGAAGCCGGTGGCCGCTCGATCGGGGTGAATATCATCCTGCCTTTTGAACAAGACGTGAATCCATACGTCCACCGCTCGGTGAACATGCGCTATTTCTTCACTCGCAAGACTATGTTGGTGAAATACTCGTATGCGTTCATCGTCATGCCGGGTGGCGCTGGAACCATGGATGAAATGTTCGAGACCATGACTTTGATCCAGACGGGTAAGCTCAAAAACTTTCCGATCATTCTGATGGGCAAGGATTTCTGGCAGCCGCTCATGGATTTTCTCTACAAGATGGCGGACGAAGGCATGATCAATCCGGAAGATCCGGAGCTGATCTTTTTCACCGACAGCGTGGAAGAGGCGAAAGCCCATCTTCAGCGTCATGCGGTCAGGCAGTTCCGCTTGCGCCGAAAAGCTGTGCCAACGCCCATTCCCGCACTCGGCGAAAAAGGCATGGCGTAAAACGTGAAACGTCCATCAAACCTTCGGGAGGAAAAACCCACGCTGCTTCTCAGAAATCGGCATTCCGAGTTTTTCCATCACTGCGAGCATGTCTTCCCAAAGCGCGCGCTTGACCTCGTTTGAACCGCTTTGCAGCAGATAGCTTGGATGATAAGTCACTCGGGCGGGTATACCGGAAAGGTCATGCCACTTTCCGCGCATGCTTCCCACCGTCCCGCCGAGCTTTAACAAACCCTCCGCAGCGGTTCCGCCCAGAGCGATGATGAGTTGGGGTTTGATCACTTCAATTTCTGCCATCACCAACGGCAAACAAGCAGACATTTCTTCAGGGCTGGGCTTACGGTTGTTCGTCGTTTGTTTGGGAATGGCTGGACGGAATTTTACCAGATTGGAAATATAGATCTCCTCACGTGAGACTCCCATCGCTTTTAGAATATCATTCAGTTTTTGCCCCGCAGGTCCTACGAAAGGCTGACCCTCCTTTTCCTCATAGTAACCCGGAGCCTCGCCTATCATCATGATTTTCGCCTCAGCGCTGCCAGTAGCAAACACCATGGTTTCCCGCAGACTCCCCAGTGCACGCGCGGGTGCCCAACTCGCCGCTTGGAGCTTGATGCTTGCAAGCCGCGCAGATTTCTCAGCACCTTCGATGACCAATTCAGTGATTTGTGGAATCGGCGGTGCCGCACTCGTCGCAGCCGCTGCCTCAGGTGGCGCATCCACCGGTTTTCTCGCCCGTATAAAAAGCTCTCGTAGGCCCTCCCGTGCCTCATCGTCCAAAAAAACATGGCTTTTTCCATGCGCCTGCTCGGACTGGAGAAATTCTATAACGGCATCGACGGGACGGCTCACGCCACAGTGCTATGATTTCCGCGAAGGCGAATCAACCTCTGCCTCGTGTTTTTTAATTTTCACTCTTGCCGCTAGGAATTGGAAGCCATAGACCCTTCGCATGTCTTATTTTCCCGACATCCCAAAAGTTCAATACGAAGGTCCGAAATCCAAGAACCCTTTCGCATTCAAGCAATACAACCCCGAAGAGATCGTCGCCGGGAAAACCATGAAAGAGCATTGCCGCTTCGCTGCTGCCTACTGGCACGTCATGCGCAACGGGCTCGCCGATCCATTCGGCGGACCAACCGCCCTCATGCCATGGGATGATCAAAGCGATTCCGTTTCCAATGCCCTCAAGCGTGCCGATGTCTTTTTCGAGTTTCTCGATAAAATCGGCATCGATTACTACTGCTGGCACGATCGCGACATCGCACCTGAGCTCGGCGACCTCACAAAATCGAATGCTGCTTTGGAAAAAGTCACCGATCACTTGCTCCAGCTCCAAAAAGCCAATGGCAAAAAACTCCTCTGGGGCACCGCCTGCTTGTTCTCTCATCCGCGTTACGCCCAAGGTGCCGGCACATCGCCGAACGCAGATGTATTCGCCTACGGTGCAGCTCAAGTCAAAGCTGCCATGGACGGCACCTTGAAACTTGGCGGTGAAGGCTACACCTTCTGGGGTGGCCGCGAAGGGTACTCCACCCTTCTCAACACCGATATGAAACGCGAGCTCGATAACCTCGCCAACCTCCTCCACCTCGCCGTCGATTACGCGAAAACCATCGGCTTCAAAGGTCAGTTTTATATCGAGCCAAAACCACGCGAGCCCTCGACTCACCAATACGATTCCGATTCCGCCGCCTGCCTCAACTTCCTTCGTCAGTATGATCTCATGGATCATTTCAAACTGAACTTGGAAACCAACCACGCAACACTCGCAGGCCACACCATGCTCCACGAAATGACCGTCGCTATCGATGCGAACGCTCTCGGCTCCGTGGACGCAAACCAAGGCGACGAACTCATCGGCTGGGACACCGACCAATTCCCGACCGATATTTACCTCACCACCGAGATCATGTTGAAAGTCTTGGAAATGGGTGGCTTCACCACCGGCGGTCTGAACTTCGATGCGAAACGCCGCCGCGAATCCCACGAACCTTCCGATCTCTTCCACGCCCACATCGGCGGCATGGACGCCTTCGCCCGCGGCCTTAAAATCGCAGCAGCCATCCGTGAAGACGGCAGGCTTCAGGAGTTCGTCACCAACCGCTACAAATCCTGGACGACAGGCATCGGCGCAAAAATTTCTAACAAACAAATCAGCTTGTCGGAAGTCAGCGCTTACGCCCTCTCCAACGGCGAACCAACCCTCGATTCAGGGCGCCAAGAAATGCTCGAGAATTTGGTCAACGAGTTCATCTGATAAAAATCATTCATCAAAAGGGCGCAGATTAACTCTGCGCCCTTTTTGTTTGGAAATGTCTCTGGAGAACCTTCAGGCCGCATACAGAATTTCTTGGGGAATAATCTCTAGGGTCGATTCCATAAAACGACCGGAATTGATTGTAAGGAATCCTGAAAAGACCACCTCCAAAGTTCAAATGGTTGACACTATTTTCTGGCAGAAATCGCCATAGCTAAAATAGAATTTGCTGATTGAAGCTCAATTAACCGGAGTTCCGTGATATTAAAAATCAAATTAGAATTAATTTGTGAAAAAAATTTACCTGCATGTAGGCACCGAAAAAACTGGAACGACGACAATCCAAAATATACTTCATAGTAACAGAGATTTATTATTATCTCGCGGGATTATATATCCAAAATCACTAGGTCATCAAAACCATACGCACATTTCATCCATGTGCCTTGACGACAATATCAAGGATAACATAAAAGCTAGCATTCTGGCTAATCGTGGCTGTTCGCTTGATAAATTAAGGACTATTGTAAAGTCAGAGCTAAGTCGTGAAATTGAAATGTCTGGGGACTGTGATACGATGATAATTAGCACGGAGCTAATTCACAGTCGTTTGACCCAAGATTCAGAAATAGGGCGG
Organism: Verrucomicrobiota bacterium; assembly: GCA_040384845.1. GTDB lineage: Bacteria > Verrucomicrobiota > Verrucomicrobiia > Verrucomicrobiales > Akkermansiaceae > Luteolibacter. The sequence continues at coordinate 422,933 of JAZKIL010000001.1, forward strand.
CTTTTTGATTTTCTGTTAAACTTCGCAAAGGATATCGAAGTAATAATGTTTCTACGTCGTCAAGATGATCTGGCAATAAGCCGATTTTCATCCGCACTCAGGGCCGGACATGATGTTTTTGAAAATGTGTTCAATGATATTGGTGATCATATATATTTTGAATCAGATCCCCAACGAAATACATCTGACATCGATTGCTACTACGACTACCAAAAATTTATTTCTAGATTTTTACCCCATCTTCCGAAAGAGAAAATAAAAATTTCAATTTATCAACAAAGCGGAAAGAAAAAGAATTCAGTAATTAATGATTTTTTACGGTTGGTTAATATCAACGACCACATAGATATTTCAAATGTCAAAAATTTGAATTCTGCAATTTCAGCAGAAGCTCAATATATTATTTCGAAACTAAATCGCTTCATGAAGCCCTGGTATCCTAATGGGATTCGACACAGCGGTAGTAAAGAGATTCGAAATCAAATTGAGCGAGAAATTCAGGGCGAGATTCGGCAAGTCGCAAGAGCGGATGCGGAAGCATTCATGAAGCGATTCAAAGAATCAAACGAGTGGGTGCGATCGGAATTCTTTCCAGATCGGATCGAATTGTTCCATCCTGATTTTTCACATTACCCTGATCAGGTGAATTACAGTCATTTTGAGAAATCACTGAGTGGAGAAATCAAAAGATATGGTTCCATTTCCGAACAACTTGACTACAAAAATCCGCCAATAAAAATCAGCATCAAAAAGAATTATAAACGTAAAATCATATGGTTTACAAAGTTTGTAAGAAAACACTTATTCAAGATAGGTAAAAAAACACATATATATAACAAAAGCATAATAAGAACCGTGAAAACATGGTATCGGCTCTTAAAAATCACCCCACTCGGTTCTGCCTCTGAAAATTTGCCATATCGGTACGCTTTAATTCGTATTTTAGGTAATGATCATCCGCCTCGCCATGACTCCGAACAGACAGTTAATAATTTAAGGTTTACGCTCGAAAACGAATCCGATTTCCCAGGAGTTAAAAAAATATTTATTATAAATCGTGTTTATAATAAGGAGACAGAAAATAAAATTATTGAGATATTATCCAGCCATGGTTGTGATTATATTCAAATCCCATTTGAATCTGATTCATACAAGAATATGGATTGGGATCTAGAGCCTTTTGGGAGGGCAGAATATTTCAAAGCACCATCGGCTAAGCCGATCAAGCTGGAGGCTCGATTGTTCGCAGCCGCACCAAAAATTAGGTATGCTATGAATGTAAATGGCGCAAGAAATATGGGTCTAACCGAAGCATTTCGTATAGCCGAATGGGCATTGGTGTTAGATGGAAATTGCTTTTTAACAGCGGAATCGTTTAAGAATTTCGAACGTTCAGCTTCAAAATATCCATATGTTCCTTACATCATCATGCCAATGGCAAGACTAAATGATAATGAAGACTTATTTTCATTAAAAATTAGGAATATTAAAAATAATGAAGAGCCGCAAATCGCAATCCACCGTTCCGCTAGGGTGCATTACGATGAGGATTTTCCATACGGTTTTCGTGATAAAGCAGAATTGCTTATAAAATTAGGGGTCGAAGGAAAATGGAATAGCTGGGGTAATCCCAATTGGTTACCCCAAATAAAATCGGCAAGCTGGAAGGACATGCTTTTTAAAGAAAGTAGCTCAACAGTTTTCCGCCTATCTTCAGGTATGAAATTCTTGGATTCATCTAAAGATCAGCCAATACGCTACTTATCAAGAAATCATGCGATACTAAATAGTTTAGCTCATCTCGATGAACTTTATAATTGTAAAAATGATAATGTCGAAAAAATGATCTTTGGTAAAATTATTAATTATAAAGAGAACCCTACTAGTCTCGATCATTGATTCTCATTGCGGTCAGATGTCTCATTTTAACATCACAAAATGTTATAAAAAACCTACCCCAGTAATTCCACAAGCACCTTCTTGAACTTGCGACCGCAATCGCTACGCTCATCGCGATTTATATTTTTCATTGTAATTTAACACTAGAGTCATCAGTAAATCTACGACTCTTATAAATTTCATCCGACCATGATTTTCTCCCATACTCTCGCCTTATTTCGATTCGTCGCAGTTGCCCTGGTAATGGTTTTTCCCACTCAAGCATGGGCGGCACACAAAATCGTTTTTCTTGCAGGCGGACGTAGCCACGGGCCGGGTGAGCACGAGTTCAATGCCGGCTGCCAATTGCTCGCAAAAGCCCTCAATGAAAGCAAACTCGGCATTGAGGCAACCGTTATCCAAGGCTGGCCGAAAGATGAATCCGTTCTCGATGGCATCAAGTGCCTTGTCATTTACGCCGATGGCACCAGCGTCGTCGGTAAGGGCTGGGAAAAAGTCGATCAAATGGCAAAAAGCGGAGTCGGCTTGATGTTCATGCACTATGCGGTTCATCCTGATCCTGCGAATGGTGAAAAATACTTTCGGCCATGGATAGGTGGCGCTTTTGAAGACGGTTTTTCCGTCAATCCTCACTGGGTAGCCGATCTCAAAACTCTGTCGAATCATGCGGTATCAAATGGCGTCGGCTCGTTAGTGGAGGCCTACGATGAATTTTACTACCACATGCGCTTCATTCCCGAGCGCGAAAAAGTGCTCGATCTGGTGACCGCCACACCGGATCGCGAGCGCATAAAGAAATATATCAATCTTTGGAATCAAAACGGTGTCGATGGCCTTGAAAAGCCGCAGACCCTCATGTGGGGCATCGAGCGGAAAGATGGCGGACGCGGAGTCGGCTTCACGGGAGGACATTATCATCGCAATTGGTCGGTCGATAACTTCCGCAAGATCGTGCTCAATGCCATCGTCTGGACCGCAGGGCTGGATGTGCCGAAAGATGGAGTGCCATCAAAGCCACTCACGGAAGATGAGCTGAATGCGAATCTCGACAAAAAAGAAAAAGAGGTCCGGTTGAAATTAGTAGAGCCCGGTGAGTTCAAAAAAATTCCTGCGTCGCCTATTCAGACAGAGCGTGAGAGCGCGTTTCCGAAGATTAGCCTGAACATCCCCGCTTCAGAACCTACATTGGTGCCCACCCAGCAATTCACGCTGCCAGATGAACAATTAGAAGTTACCGTTTGGGCGACTACGCCGCTGTTGCATAACCCCACCAATATCGATTTCGACAAAGATGGTCGCCTCTATGTGGCGGAGGGCGTGAATTATCGCAGAGCTTCAAAAACCCGTCCCGAAGGCGACCGCATAATCATTCTCGAAGACAGTAAAGGCACGGGCACAGCAGAGGTCGTGAGTGTATTCACACAGGAGAAAAATCTTGAAGCCCCACTGGGAGTTGCAGTGTTAGATAATCAGGTAGTGGTTTCGCAGCCGCCGGATCTGATCGTTTACACCGATGTGAATGACGACCGAAAATTCGATCCTGCAGTGGATAAAAGAGAAGTGTTACTCACAGGGTTCAATGCCCGTCAACATGACCATAGCCTGCACAGTGTCACCGTTGGGCCTGATGGTCTGTGGAATTTCAACAACGGTAACTGCGGTGGAATTTTCACCGACCAATCGAAAAAGACATTTCGCATCGGTAGCGGCTATTATAAAAGCGGCGGTGGCACATGGTACGAAGACACTCGTGCTATCGCTGGCAAGCCGAGCGATGATGGTAATGTATGGATTGGCGGATTCTCTGTGCGCATGAAACCGGATGGCACGAACGCTCGCATCGTCGGTCACAATTATCGCAACTCCTACGAGCAAGCGCTCACCTCCTTCGGTGACATGTTTCAGAGCGACAACGATGACCCGCCAGCCTGTCGCGTAACGGAAGTCATCGAAGGCGGTAACGCAGGATTTTCTTCGGCTGATGGACAGCGCAGTTGGAGTGCCGACAAGCGTCCTGGCCAAGACACACCGACCGCGCAATGGCGACAAGAAGACCCCGGCACCATGCCGTCAGGCGATGTCTACGGCGGCGGTTCTCCGACCGGTGTTGCCTTTTATGAAAACGGCGCACTTGGCGATAAATGGCAGGGACTCTTGCTCGCATGTGAAGCCGGAAAAAATGTCGTCTTCGGTTATTTGCCTGTGCCCAATGGCGCTGGTTTCACGCTGAAGCGTATTAACTTCCTAACTTCTAACAAAGAAGAGGATTTTGCTGGCTCAGACTTTACGCGAGGCAGCACATCGGAAGAATTGAAAACGCTTTTCCGCCCAAGTGATGTCGCAGTCGGCCCCGATGGTGCGCTGTATGTGGCAGATTGGTTTGACGGACGCGTCGGCGGCCATGCCACGATGGACAAAACCATTTCCGGCACGATCTATCGCATAGCGCCAAAAGGTTTCAAATCGGTTGTGCCCAAGATTGATCTCAAGACCACTGCCGGGCAAATCGAAGCGTTGAAAAGTCCCGCCGTGAATGTCCGCAACAGTGGCTTCACACGCCTCAAAGCTGAGGGGGATGCGGCAGTGCCAGAGGTGGCGAAATTATTGAAAGATAGAAATCCCTACATCGCCGCACGAGCTGTGTGGTTGCTCGCACAAATGGGTGAAGCAGGACAAAAAATGGTTAGCGATTTACTCAAGTCTTCCGAGCCACGCCAACGTCTCGTAGCCACCCGCGCGCTGCGTGCTGCTGGCTACGATATTCTCAAACTCGCAGAACTCATGGTCAACGATCCTGCTCCGATGGTGCGTCGTGAAATTGCACTCAGTTTGCGTGATATTCCTGCGGATAAAAGCGTGCCATATCTAGCAAAAATTGCCGCGCAGTTTGACGGCATTGATCGTGCTTATCTGGAAGCTCTGGGCTTGGGAGCGACTAACAAAGAAGCGGCTGTATACGAAGCTGCGTTCACTCTCATGAAACCCGGGAATGGTGAGGCATGGAAAGATGTTTTCGCCTGGATTGCATGGCGTTTACATCCGGATCAATCCATCGCCCATTGCAAAGCTCGCGCACTCGCCAGCACCACGAGTCCAGAGCAGGTAAAACTGATGCTCACGGCCATCGCTTTCAATCCAAGTGCCGCCGCCGCCACTGCAATGGCAGAGCTCGCCAGCAGCCCATCATTTACCCAGAAAGAATTAGCCCTCTGGTGGTTGAACAATCGTAAAGGTAACTTGTGGAAATCTCACAATACCGCCGTTGGTAAAAATCAGGCTGAAGTAGAACTTGTTTCTGTGGTCTTACCTCCCTTACCAGCAAATGCCGAGAAGCTTCCCGCCAGTGCGGAAATCAGCAAACTCGTTGGTGACAAAGAGCGTGGTAAAACTGCCATAGCTGCCTGCTACATGTGTCACAAAGTCGGAGAGCAAGGCATCGACTACGGCCCTGATCTTACCACCTTCGGGCGTCAGCAGCCCATCGAGGTTCTCGTCAAAGCCATCGCCGAGCCCAGTGCCGATATCTCCCACGGATACGAAGGCACGGAGATCAAAACCAACGACGGTATAACTATCGTAGGAATCGTCGTCAGCACGGGGGATTCGGTCATGGTCAAATGTATGGGGGGGCAAATACAATCCGTCGCCAAAAAACGAATCGCTTCAATGCAACCCATGAAGCAATCCCTAATGTATGAACCTGCAAACCTCGGACTAACACCTCAGTCCATCGCAGACATTACAGCCTATCTGAAAAGCCTTTAAGTTGAGGGGGATCGCTGCACCCCGATATCGGTGGGTGCTGTTGCAGATTGCTGAGATAGCTAACAAAAAACCCCCTCGGAAAAATTCCGAGGAGGCTTGGGGCTGATATTAATTTAGCATCAGTATTAATTTAGTAAGGCCGTTGGACGATAACGTATCCATTACCTTGGCGGCTGTAATAGCGATCGCCAGATTGGTAGTAGGTAACTCCGCGGTGATTAACTTCACGATAGCCGGATGGGAGACGGGTTACAATTTGCGCACCACCATATCGTGAATCACGATCATCATATCTTGAATCGCGATCGTAGCGTTGATCCGTGCGGCCGTTGTAAGAACCTTCTCTCGTTCTGTAGGTCGTGGTGCTCGGTTGGCGATAACGGCTATACTCTGTGTAGTAGCGGCTGCTGCGTGGTGCAGTTACAACTGCGTAACCACCGGAATTTGGCTGATAGTAATGGCCATCATGATAGTAGTAAGTTCTGCCGGAAATATTTTCCGTGCGGTATCCACGGGGTAGAGAGGTAATCCGGTATCCTGGGCTATATCCGCTGCTGTAACCGCTATGGTGACTGTTGTGGCCGTATGCATTATAATTTGGATCTACGCATGAACTAAGGCTTAGGCCAACAGCTACGCTGCTAAGAACCATCAACGACTTGAATGGCTGATAGCTTTTTTTTGCAATGGGCACTTCCGGTTCGGAGGTATTGAGGTTTTTGATTTCGAGATTCATGATCGTGTGTTTCTATTTATATTTCGTTCTCCGAACTCTAACTAACGACGAATGAGTTCCCGTCTTTTTTCGGATATCGCAATGTTAGGGTGAAGGCTAACAATATCCATGGGGTGTATCCCTACGGTCTATAATGGATTTTACCCTTGCCCTGATAATGTGAATCATGATAAACAGCCGCAAAAAAATACAGCCGCCCATTCAAGGGAGGCTGTATAAAGTTGAATGCTCAAATAATCCGTGAAAATTAGTGTCTTGAAGTCGCTGCAACTTCACCGATGGAAGTAACCGAGATATCTTCCGCACCAGCGTTACTCAACACTTCCTTGGCAAGCGTTACATCCTCACTCGAATGAGCGAGGACGGAAATTAAGATATTCCCTTCAGCAATACGGTTTTCATAACGCTTCGCTTCAAGCTCAGGAATACCGAGTCCAATTAAACCACCGGTGATTCCACCTACGGTGGCTCCAGCAGCAGCACCGCTGAGAGCGGCCAGTAGTGGACCTGCGGCGATGAGTGGACCCACGCCCGGGATGGCTAATGCACCGATTCCCACAAGCAAGCCCAATGTTCCGCCAAGTACACCGCCTGTGGCAGCGCCTGTGACCGCGCCCTCTGGTGCTTTCGTGTTTTTCTCATGGGAAAACTCGTGGCTGGTGTTTTTGTCCGGAAAGAGAACGGAAATATCGTTCGAAGAGAATCCGGATTTCGTGAGGCTATCCACGATCTGGTTGGCTTGTCCTTCTGAGATAGCAATGGCGTATACTGATTTATGGCTCATAATTTTTATTGGTTCGAATTTATAAGTGAGATTGTTAGATTAGTTAGGGTTAACTTTTAGGTTGTCGCTGATCTTGTCAGTATTGGCATGAGCTCTGGCAATCTTGAGAATTGCCTGATGTTCCTCATCGGATTCAACCACACCTTTGAGGTTAACGTGCTCATTCTGGGTGATGATTTTGATGTTCTTGGCGTTAAAGGACATTTCGGAGTCCATGATCGCTTGACGAATGTCTTTGGTAATTTGGACGTCTTTGTCGCTGTCTCCTTGATCAGTTGGGTTCACTGCATCTTTTCTCATTTCTTTTTCATTCTGCGCACTGTTGTCCGGTTGGGTCACCTCGCCGCCGATGGAGTCGCGATATGAGCGGAGTGCTTCAATGGAAGTCGCCTCGCTGTAGTCCGGCCATGCGTCTTTCTTGAATTGAGGTGCTTTGCCCAACTGCTCTTTGGAGAGCGAAGTTTTGAAAGACTTGGATGATTCGTCATAACGAAGCGCTGAGACGGGGACTGCGCTAAGCGTGTCCGCGATACCCAAGAAGCCACCAGAAGAGATGATCGCGGCGATGATCTTTCCGTCTTTCATATCGAGAACGAGATCTTCAACTTCACCGATCGTTTCACCGGCGGCATTTTTTACATTGAGTCCCATGGCTTTCGAGGCGCGCCAGGAGTCAGAACTGACTTTGGTTTGGGAGGTAGAGGTAATCACTTCTGCCTGGTTGTTTTCGGTTTCCGCGAAAGCGGATAATGGAGTAAGAAAAGGTAAGGCTGATAGAAGTAGACTTTTTTGGATGGTTTTCATGTGTTTGTTTGTTTTTGGGGTTAGTAGAATCATAAATATGTTAGAATATCAGATGGATAAGAGGGGGGATCATGCCGTCTGAATTTACTTCTGACGTTTACGATTTAAGGTCGTGTCTGCGCTATTGGTAGACGAACACACGATAACTAATAATTGATCAGGCGCCATGGGGTTTAACCCGCCGTTGGGAAAAATGAGATGATATACTTTTTAAGTAGGGTCAAACCCCATAGATATTATCACTATGCCACCTTAGTTTCTGGCTCCTAAGACTTCGATAAATTTCGTGGTCTTTATTATTTGCAAACTAACATACCCCCATGAAAACACTTCAAGATTTATTTTTTAACGAACTGTCAGACATTTATGATGCCGAACGTCGCATCGCCAAAGCCCTGCCTAAGATGGTTAAAGCCGCAACTAGTGAGCCGCTTCAAAAAGCATTCGAGCTTCACTTGAAACAAACAGAAGGTCATGCGAAAAAAGTCGTCGAGGTTTTTGAATGCTTTGATCGAAAAGCCCGTGCGAAAACATGTGAGGCAACTGTGGGATTGTTGAAAGAGGCGGAAGAGATAGCAACCACATTTGAGGGATCGCCAGCGATCAACGCTGCGCTGATCGCTGCGGCACAAAAAGTGGAGCATTACGAAATGGCTACGTATGGTTGCCTTCAAGAGTGGGCGAAACTACTCGGTAACAACAAAGCCGCAGAATTACTACAAGAAATCCTTGATGAGGAGGGAGACACCAACAAAGCGCTAACCGCCTTAGCGCAAACTAGCAGTAACGACGATGCCATGGGAGAAGTGGAAATGAGCAACACTAAAACCAAGAGCAATGCTAAGTCGAAGTAATCCCTAATGAATCACCATTCAATCATTTATTTTTATGTCTTTTCTTTCAAAAAACAATGTCTTGGAGTTTATACCTAATGTTAGGGATGCGGAAATTAAGGTGACTGAGCCAGTAGCTAGACGTCCCGATTTATTAAAGCCGAAACAACCTATCATCGCCATCTGTCATCTCAGTTGGGACTGGGTCTGGCAACGTCCGCAACAGTTTCTCTCACGTTTGGCTAAAAATCATCCGGTGCTTTTCGTGGAAACCCACTGCACTCAAACGAGCCAAAGCTACACAATCACCCGGGGAGCGATAAACCATCCTGCGGTGACGATCTTGGAAATCCATTTGCCTGCGGAACGCTGGCATGATGGCGACTTTATAGACGCGGAACGCCGGCGAGTTTTGCAGCGATGCTTATCATTAGAATTTGCCGGAGCTTATAATGATGCGATCCTGTGGTTCAACGATCCCATGGCAGTCATAGCGTATGCGGGGCATCTCGGCGAAAGTATCATCGTTTATGATTGCATGGATGAACTGACGCAATTCAATGGCGCATCGCCTCTCTTGCGTCAGCGTGAATATGAACTCACGCTCCGCGCGGATTTGATTTTCTGCGGGGGTCGGAAAATGCGCGACAAACGCCTGCCCTATAATTCTAACACTCACTTCTATGGAACAGGCGTGGATTGCGGGCATTTTGGTCGTGTCCTATCAGATGAACTTGAGGTTGATCCCGAAATTGCAGCATTGCCTGGACCAGTACTTGGTTATTTCGGTGTCGTTGATGAGCGCATTGATTATGACCTGCTTGCGGCTCTCGCCGATGCCCATTCCGATTGGAGCATCGCGATGGTCGGACCGATTGCGAAAGTAGATCCCGCCACATTGCCGCGACGTCATAATTTGCATTGGCTCGGTGGCAGACCCTACGAGCGCTTGCCCGCGATCACCAAAGGTTTCTCTGTTTGCCTCATGCCGTTTGCATTGAATGCGGCAACAGAATTCATCAATCCCACTAAGGCCTTGGAATATATGGCGGCGGGTCGCCCTGTGGTCTCCACTGCGCTTGATGAAGTTCGCACAAACTTCAGTCCAATCTCACAGGTTGCTAATACGCATGCCGAATTTATCGCGATGTGCAAACGTGAAGTGGATTCACCCGATCAATCTCGTATTCGCAGCGGGGTAAGCCTCGCGGCGGAAAATACGTGGGAAGCAATCGCAGCAAAGATGGAATCCCATATTCAAGATGTGTTGCACCCGCGTCGATTCTCGAAAGCGGAATTACCCGTTAAACGTCAATCCGGGACCAAATCTCAAACGGAGGTGCGTGCTGCTTATGTATGATTATTTAATTGTAGGCGCAGGCTTCGCCGGTAGCGTGTTGGCAGAGCGACTCGCGCGCGTAGAGAACAAGCGTGTGCTCATTGTGGATAAGCGCGCACACATCGGTGGGAACGCTTATGACTGCTATGACGCCGCTGGGATTCTGATTCATCGTTATGGCCCGCATATCTTCCACACGAACTCGGCGGACATTTTTGATTACCTTTCGCGCTTTACCGAATGGCGGCAATACCAACACCGGGTACTTGCTTGTGTAGATGGAAGGCTGGTGCCGATTCCTATCAACTTGGATACCATTAACACACTTTACGGAACGCAATTGGACGCCGATGGCATGAAGGCGTTCCTAGCTAAAGTGGCGGAGAATCGCAGTCCGGTCGTGAACTCGGAGGATGTGGTCGTTAATGGCGTGGGTCAGGAACTTTATGAAAAATTCTTCCGTGGCTACACCCGGAAACAATGGGGCCTTGATCCGTCTGAGCTGGATGCGCAAGTCACCGCTCGCGTCCCAGTTAGGTTCAATCGCGATGACCGCTACTTCACTGATAGCTATCAAGCGATGCCCGCGCGCGGATTCACTCATATGTTCGGAAACATGCTCGATCATCCGAACATCAAGATCATGCTAAACACCGACTACAAAGAGGTGCGGGATGAAGTGGAATTCGATCAGCTCATCTTCACCGGGCCGGTGGACGAATATTTTGATTTCCAATACGGAAAGCTTCCTTACCGGTGTTTGGAATTCAAACATGAGACGCACAACCGCCCCGTTTTTCAGGAAGCACCGGTGGTGAATTATCCCAACGAATATGCCTACACACGCTGCACGGAGTTCAAATATCTAACAGGTCAAGAGCATCCACTAACCAGTGTGGTTTACGAATTTCCATGTGCGGAAGGAGATCCGTATTATCCGATCCCACGTCCCGATAATGCCGCGCTTTATAAAAAGTATCAGGCACTTGCGGAGGCTACGCCAAACGTACATTTCGTCGGGCGGCTCGCCACGTATCGCTATTACAATATGGATCAAGTCGTGGGTCAGGCGCTGACTCTATTCAAGAAGCTTTCCGGTGTGAAACGTCGCACCGCAATGGCTTCAGCTTGAAATTTAATCTCCAAGTCTAAGCTGCCATGTTTCCCTTTTGTTCATCGATCCCACGTCCTGAATACCCACGTCCAGATCGTCAAAGGGGGCGTGTGGAGGGCGTGGACTGGTTGAATCTCAACGGTCCATGGCAGTTTCGTTTTGATCGTCATAGAGTGGGCGTTGTGGAAAATTGGGCTTCGCCGTCCGGGCCAGATTGGCGTGAGCAAATCATCGTTCCATTTTGTTGGGAATCGCTTGCGGCTTGGGGTGAGGGAGATGCGGCGTGCAATGATAATTATTATTCCACCCGTGTTTTCATCGATCCAATCCTCGTTACGAAAGATAACCATCGGAGTGCAGAACGTTTCGAAGTGGGTTGGTATCGGCGACTCATCAAGATTCCCGTTTCATCGAATTGGGAAGGGAAACGCATTATTCTCACCATAGGTGCGGCGGATTTTTTTACGGACTGCTGGTGCAATGGCATTCATCTCGGGCGCCATGAAGGTGGCTATGTGCCGTTTGAGTTCGATCTCACTGACACACTCGCGAAAAGCAATGAGGGCGATTCGCAGTGGGCACTGATTGTCATCCGCGTGGAAGATCCCATGGACAACAGGGAGCAACCGGTTGGGAAACAATGGGGATGGTACACAACCACGAGTGGTATCTGGCAGACTGTGTTCATCGAACCACGCTCGGCCGCGCACATCGATTCGTTTAAAATTTTCACGGACATCGATACAAGCGAAGTTCGTTTCGAGGTATTGTGCGAAGGGGTATCTGGCCAAGTGGCTGTGGAGGTGGAGATTTCTCCACCGGAAGGGGAAACTCACACCCTCATACTCAACGGTGACGAAAATACCGCCACGGGGAACACTCTGTTAGATCCGCTCATTCTTTGGGATACCTACAGTCCTAAATTATATCTGGTGTTGTTCCGGCTTCGCCATCCCGATGGGCATGTGCTGGACGAGGTGCGCGGATATTTTGGAATGCGAAAAATCAGCACTTCGCCGGCTGATGATACGGACGCTCCCGGGATGTTATGTTTGAATAACAAACCTATCTATTTACGCGGGGCACTTTACCAGTCTTATCATCCGGAAGGTGTTTACACTGCAAGCGATGCCCAAACACTGTACCAAGACATCAAGTATGCACATGAAGTGGGTTTTGATTTCTTACGCATTCACATCAAACTCGATGATCCCATCTTTCTCTACTATGCGGATACTCTCGGTATGCTTCTCATGCAGGATTTTCCGAATTTCGGCGAAGGGGGGGACACGCCATTGGGGCGAAGAAGGTTCGTGGAAATGATGAAAGCGGGCATCAAACGGGATTTCAATCATCCATCGATCATTTCTTGGTGCATTTTCAACGAGAGCTGGGGCTTCGGCGGACAAAATGAGCTGATCAAGTGGTTCAATCCTAAGAACCCGCCTTCCACAGTTCAGGAAAAAGCAGAGAAATTCGCCAATGCTTCCGCATTCACATGGATCCATGAAACGTGGTTGCTTGCGAAGGAGCTCGACCCCACCCGACTCATTGAAGACATGAGTGTGGTGATTTGGGATCACCTCGATGCCTATGGTCATGTAGACACCGACATCAATTCCTGGCATTTCTACATTGATGACTACGACCGCGCCAAAGCGCACATTGAAAATGTGGTCGCTCAGACCTATCACGGATCGCAGTTCAATTATGTTGAAGGTTTCACGCAGCGCGATGTCCCACTTATCAACAGTGAATATGGCGGAGTGGGTGCGCTGGATGGCGACCGTGACATCAGTTGGAGCTTTAAATTTCTAACAAACGAGTTGCGTCGACATGGTCGGCTTTCCGCTTACATCTACACTGAGCTCACGGATGTTGAATGGGAGTACAATGGTTTTCTAAACTATGATCGAACCGAAAAAGAGTTTGGCTATTCGCCACGGCTCATTAACCAAGGTGACGTGCTGCCGATTAATGCGGCTCCCATTCTGCGCGTTGCACCCGGTGAGACGATCGAAGTGGAAGTACTCAGCTCCCATTTCTCCCGTCGGCCTCACGATGAGGTTACCTTGCATTGGAACTATTCAGGCATTGATACGTTAGGGATTTGCCATGGAAATTTACAGCGAGGTTGTGAGAAAATTCCTTTTCGCCATCACCGCGTAGATCTTGCCCATTTAGTCAAACTTACTCTCCCAACAGAACCCATGCTGTGCACACTGGCTGTTTCCGCAGTCACCGCAAACGGAGAGATCGTCGCGGGAAATTTTGTGCAGCATTTTGTCTGTAAAGAACCACCACTCGAACGTGAGGATGGGGGGCACAGGTTGGTGCTGCGGCGTCGGGTTGAAAATTGGGATTCGGCGGAATGGCTCGGAGAAATAAGTTCACGAGAGGATGCCGCTCGCATCGGCGCGTGCTACGGCCAAGGAGCGGGGTATTTTGAATGGATATTTTCTGATGAAGCACTTCGCCATTTAGAGCATGCTTGTAGGATTCGCGTGATGGTGGAAGCCTCCTCGCGGCGTGAGGGCACGCCTCAAACTGATAGTCACCTCCACCCCAGTCACTTTGAACTTCAGATCAATGGATTTCCAGTTCATCGCGGCAAATTGCCAGATCATCCGCACGACACGCGAGGTGCATTGAGTTACCTGCACGGTGGGCACGGGGCGTATGGTTTTTTAGTCCGGGCGACGATTGATAATGAACTACTCAAAAGCATCGCCGATTCAGCCGCTGCAGATGGCATCTTGCGATTCCGTTGCGCTGTCATTGAGTCCCCTCAAGGCGGGCTGACGGTTTACGATTACGATGCTGGACGCTATCCCATTGCTCCCACCATTTGCGTTGAGTGGGAAATGGCTTGAGCTGTTGCTCACCAGATCTTGTGCCCGCAAAAATGCCTGTGCGGTTGGCTCATGCAACCTTCGAGCAAACGAAAAGTCACCTGGCACATGATCCCAAATGCCCGCGTGATGCCAGTCATCCAAGTGATCCCAGTCAGGCCGGTCAATAATCGGATACCAGCAAACTCCTAACAAAGGTATGCCTGCTTGCAATGTAGCCACGCATTCTTGGGCAATCGTATCCATCCACAGCGGCCGATCTTCCTTGGGGTGGCTGGTTTCAGTCAAAACCACCGGACACTCATAACGTAGGTACGCCTCTTTTAATAACACGTGCAAAGGTCTCCAGCGAGAATCGTGATTTTTCCAAATCAGCTGTTCGTTAGTGGCCTTCACCCATTGATTGTTGTAGTAAAAATTATATCCAAGGATATCCAGATATTCAGGACGTCCACGGAGTTCGGGGCACATCCGGCCCGCCAAAATATCGGTTACCTGAAATTGTTGCTCATGGCATTCGCGCGCGGTTGCGCGTTCTTGCAATCCCGCGCCGTTTCCATACGTGATGTGCACCAGTGGCTCAGTTGTTAGAATCCGAACATTGGCATCCACCTCTTTCAGTGCCTCCACGCCTTCGATATAGGCTTTCATAAGCCCGTATTTTACTTCCCAGCCTTGCCCCGTGCAGTAGGGCGATGTTCCGCGAACATCACCGCCCAGCCATGAGATAAAACCGACCTCATTTATCGGTGTCACGATTAGTGTGCGGGTGGGGTCAATAGACCGGAAAAATTTGGCGAACGCGGTGCACAACGCGGCAAAGCGCCGCGCGAACATGGGATGCAACGGAGTGAGATCGTCGGGATATCCGAAATGGCAAATGTCCCATACCTGCTGAATGCCATGAGCATCCGCTGCTTGCATCATCCGTTCCACCGTCGTCCAGTCATACGTGTAAGGTGTTTTTTCAACCTGGCTCCAGCGGATTCCCTCACGCACTGTCCGTATTTTTAGCAACGCGAGATTCTGATAATCGAGGTCGATCAAATCTAAGTGTCGAGTGACATTAAGAAAATCTACGCGATTGCCGAACGCGTTCATTTGATCTGTGCATTCAAAGCCAGCCATCCAAAACGAATGAAATGGACTTAAGGTAACGCGTGATGTGGCTTGATGTATTCTCAAGTTATTAGGCGGGATTGATGTTTCCTGGCGGCCAACTTTTTAGGGTGGAACGATTAAACTTAAAATTGCAAAACCCCAGGCCTCATCAAGAAGATGTGACCTAGGGCTTTACTTGAAGTTCAGTTAATATGCGGCTTCGTTAGAGGTGCTTTCAGCGATTTCTGTCAGCGTTTCGTCAGCGGCTCTTTCTTCTTCAAGGGTAGCGGTGAGAAGCTCCAATGCTTCATCATGTCCCATCTCCGTAGCCCATGCGCAGAGAGTTCCATAAGATGCGATCTCGTAATGTTCCACTTTTTGCGCGGCGGCAATCAGTGCTGCATCGAGTGCAGACGAATCAATCATATCTTCCATCAACTCTTTTCCTTCTTCGAGCAAACCTTTCATGGCTTTGCACTCTTTGCTTTGCACCGGCTCAGCGAGAGAAGCGAAAACTTCTTCAAGACGTTTGATCTGATATTCGGTTTCCGAAAGGTGAGATTCAAATGCCATTTTCAGTTCTTCTGAAACTGCAGCAGCTGCCATTTTCGGTAACGCCTTCATCAGTTGCTGTTCCGCGTTCAAAATATCCGCGAGCTCATCGAGAAACAACGCATGCAGTTCACTATTCATGGTTTCAGTGCTCTCGTCATCATTTTCTTGTGTCATGTTTTTCATATTATTATTTTTTGCGCTGAATTCATTTTGGATTAAAATCATTTGGGTGCTTCGTCTCAGCTTTCACGTTAGCGCCTCATCAACGTAGCTAAGAAGATCGTCCTCGCTATGGGGTATAACCCCCGTTATTGAACGGAATTTTGAACCCCCATCAGATATACTTTTAGAAAAATGTAATAAATTATCATTTTTTAACTGTCGGGTTTTGCCCCATGGCGAACGCTAGCCACTTTGCCTACTATAGGCATCCACCCAAGAGATTCAGATATCTCAACTAATAAACTATAAACATTAATATCGTGAACACAGACATTTATTCAGAGCCGCCAGAAAATCATTTTCCGCGTGACGCAGATGACACTGCCACCGTCATGGCCGAAGAAGCCATGGGTGCCACCAAGGACAAAGTCCAGCGCGCTGCCGATTCGGCAAAAGAAATGTATCACACCGCTGCGGTTAAAGCAGAGGAAACGCTTGAGATATCTAAGGATTATGTGCGTCGTAATCCCGTTACCGTTGTTCTGGGAGCAGTCGCCTTCGGAGCAGCCTTGGGCTACTTGCTTCAGGCTTCCATGCGCAAGCAAACATTTAGTGAACGTTGTGCGAATGAGCCGATGAGCGCTGTGCGTGATGCGATTCTGGGCGCTCTCTCTCCTGTAACGCAACGTGTCCATAACGGATATGATATGGCTCGCGACGGTGCTGGAAAAGCAATGGATCGGTTACACCGTATTGGCTCACGTCATGCCGGTAATTCGTTTTCGGATCGGGTCGGTCGCATCAGCAATAACCTCAAATTTTGGTAAACCATGAATGACTCATCTAATCAGCCTGTTACGCCCCTGTCCATGGAAGAAGGGGTTCAAGTTTTGTTAAGTAATGCGCGGCAAGGCATTCGTCGTCGTTACCAAAAGTGTAACAACCGTATCCGTAAGTCCCCGACGTCCGCAGTGATCGGTGCAGCAGCAGTTGGCTACGTTTTACATCGCTTGCCGGTTCGTGCGATCCTCGTCACGCAGGTTCGTGTGCTTTCTGCTTTAACTCCGCCAGCATTGATTCTTTTCGGTGCGGCTAAGCTTTATGATTTTTTGCAGAAGCAGGAATTGGTGAAGCGGAAATAAGTTCCCAACTGGCTTCCATCACTGGATGGGAGCCAGCATCCGGGAGAGTCTGACGCCCAGTCGAAACGGGAAAGACTTTTTGTCCAGAGCATTAGATCCCGTGGGTTTAGATTGAGCGAAGTCATTTTCCAACATTTGGCTGACTTCTGCGTTAAAAGCGGTGTCTGAAACAATACCAATCACTTCAAAATTCAGGCGGAAGGAACGATTGTCCAAATTAGCCGAGCCGATAGCAGAAAGTGAATTATCGATTAACATCACTTTCTGATGCATGAAACCTTTTTGGTAACGGTAGAATTTTACACCGGCTTCTTCGAGTTCTTTCAAATAGGAGAATGAAGAGAGGTAAACGAGTTTACTGTCTGAAATATCTGGAAGGATCACGCGCACATCCACGCCACGAATTGCGGCTAACTGGAGTGCGGTAACGATTTTGTCGTCGGGAACAAAGTAAGGCGTAGTGAGCCAGATCCGCTCCTGAGCACTATCGATCAATGTCATAAATCCCATCGCGCAGGTTTCAAAGGGATCGGCCGGGCCAGTTGCGAGACAAAGCGCGTCCATTTTTCCGACAACATCACTCGGTCGTATTTCCCAATCCAGCTGGTCTAACAATTCACCCGTTGCCCACCGCCAATCTTCTGCGAAGGGGACCTGCAGGCATTTAACAATCGGACCGCTCCATTCCATGTGGGTATCTCTCCAAGGAGTTAGCTCTGGATCTTTTCCGAGATATTCATCACCTATATTCAATCCGCCAAGAAAGCCCCGTTTCCCATCAACCACGACGATCTTGCGGTGATTGCGGAAATTTAACTGAAAGCGGTTCGCTTTGCCTTCTTCACTCATGACATACCGCACCTTGATTCCTTCACTCTCCATCGTTTTGATAAATTGTTCGGAGAGTCCCATCGAACCCAAGTTGTCGAGTAGGAGATAAACATTGACCCTTTCTCGCGCTTTCGCCACGAGGGAATCGCGGAATTTCTTTCCGATCTCGTCATCTCGGAAAATATAAAATTGTATGAGTATGTAGTCTTCCGCTCCCGAGATGGCGTCGAGTAGGGCTTCAAAGGTCGCGGTTCCATTCACAAGTAACTTGGCAGAATTTCCCTCCATCATCGGTAAGGATCCAATCGTCTGCAGCCGCTTCATGACTTCATTTTCCGATGCCGCATCCGTTGTTAGGTTGCCGATTAATTTTTTTGCGAGGGGTCGCACCTCCAGGATTCCCACGTGCATGGCACTTTGATAGGACTCTACTTCGTGGCTTCCGAATACAAACCAAGCGGGTACGGCTACGACCGGAATTGTATTTAATGCGAAAGCCCAAGCGACCGCTCCTTGCTCGGTGCGGGTCTGCATGACCGCTTGGATAGATAAGGCGAAACCGATGGAGTGTGCGAAAACCATGAAAAGGGCTCGCAGTGGGCGACGTCGGCGGTGCACGAATCCCATGAATTTTGCGGTGCGAGGGAATCGCTTACAGAAGCCGGTATGGCATTGTTTAAAACTCTCCTTGATCGATCCCCAGCGAGCTTTGATTGTTGTTTTCAATGTGCGTTATTTTTGGAGTAAGCTGGCCTCAAGAGGAAGCAACTAATACGATTATTCAATAGGGTGTATTGCTACTTGGTGTTTGCATATTTGTTGATTATTCATCGAAGTAGGGTAAGACCCCATGGAGGATCAAGAGCGGAAAAGTAAAATGACCGGTTTGTGAGCCAACCACACCAATCAATATCTAATACGAATATGGAACCCAATGAACCCGCCGCGCAGACGCGGGAAAAGAAGCCACCCTCATTGACTTTTTACGTGTTTCTAGCTGCTGGGTTGTATGTGGTGATTCATGCCCACACCTTGTTATCACCTATTCTGCTGTCGTTTATTTTGATCGTTCTGATCACACTGGCTGTGAACCCGATCATTTTACGAATGAGGTCTTGGACTGGTGGAAGAAAAC
>JAZKIL010000001.1:441994-471832 GCA_040384845.1 Verrucomicrobiota bacterium
ACATCTGGCGAGGTTTGCCAAGTTCCTCAAGGGAGCCACTGGCTTGGTTCTTCTGGGGGTGGTGACATTTGGCGCGCTCGCTATTTGGGCGGCTGTGGGTCCTTTGAAACAAGCAGTTACCACACTATCAGAAAGTTTGCCGACCTATTGGGAGCGTCTTCAGAAACCTTTGATCAAGATGGAGATACAGGGAATTATTTCAGAGGAAAAACTGCAGAAAGAAGTCAGCGAAGAGATTGCTCAAGAGATACCAAAAGAAGGTGAGGCTGCACCAGTTCCCAAACGCAAAGAGCCCATTCGCACAGCAGTGGTTCCGCCTCCCCCAGAAGAAGGATCGATTCGCTCCAGTCTCGGCGGTCTAATACGGGGCATTTTCGGACAAATGAGAGGAGTGGCGCATAATACCACCGAAATGCTTATCGTTTTACTGACGGTCTTTTTCGGAGTCATTTTCACTTTGATGAACCCCCGCCCGATCTTTACGGGATTGTACTATGTGGTGCCGGAGCGCCATCACATGCGGACGCTCGCGATCATGGTGCGGATCGCCAAATTTGTACCACGATGGGCCGCTTCTGTACTTATCAGCATGCTGACCATTGGTTCGCTGTTCTTCATGCTGATGTGGCCCATTTTCGGATTCGCTGATGCGCTTATGTTGGGCTTGATCGCATTTCTCCTTTCGGCAATTCCGTTTTTGGGCCCCATCCTCACCCTTATCCCTGCGCTTTTACTGGCACTAGGCGAGGGTGGGATGACGCCGGTGTGGGTTTTCATTGCTTATCTTGCAGTTCAAGCGCTAGAGGGAAATGTCATTCTCCCCATTATCATGTCTCGAGGAATGAAACTCCATCCAGTCGCAGTCATATTCTCCATGCTTCTTTCGGTTGCGGTCTTTGGTGTGTTGGGCGTGCTTATCGCAGCACCCCTTGTCGCCATCATAGGAATTCTCCATGAGGAACTTTATCGGAAGCGTTTCCTGCCCACGATCTCGGATGAGGATTTGGATCGCCTTGCACGGGTGACTTTACTTGAAAAGCGAACGGTCGATAGCTGATTATCTAGGTCTCTAACCGAAAGTCGGGTTATACCCCATGGCGATGTATTTCGCAGTGTGTCAGTTTGGTGGCCATGAATATTATAATTATCTTGCTTGTGCTTCTACTCTTGTTTGGTGGCGGTGGATTTTATCTTGGTGGCCCCATGGTTGGCGGCGGCATCTTAGGACTATTGCTTATCATTGCCCTCGTTATGTATTTGATGGGAGGCTTCCGCGGAAGGGTCTAGAAAGCAACAACTACTACTTCGCTGGAGTCACGTGAATGGATTTTTAATCTTTTCGTGGCTCCAGCTTTTTTGCGTGTATGAAGAGCGAGTGAGAATTTTAAAAGTTAACAAGCAGAGAATCTGCCAAAGAAGACGAGAACGAAGACGGACAAAGCGAAAGCGCGCAACTTTAGAAGAAGGAGTGAGAGAAGCGGCGCATATTAAATACTATAGGCAGCAATTGCTGCTTAAGATGTGGAAATTGTAGGGAATGACCCCATCGCACGTGCAAATTTTGTATGTCACTTTCGGCAATTAGAAATTCAGATGAATCATTGATTCATCTGAATTCTTTTTCCCCATTAAATCTAACAATACAATTTTTATGAATTCTTCACAACCTTTTTCGACATCAGAAACTCTCTTGAGACCCAACTTTTGCGATTGTCAAACTGCTGTACTTTCCACCGTTTCGTGGGGTGCGATCTTTGCTGGTATGACTGCCGCACTTGCACTTCATGTGCTGCTTATGATGTTGGGCGCAGGTCTTGGCTTGTCCATCTTCAGTCCACTAACCGAGGAAAACCCCGTAGCAGATTTTAGTATCAGTACTTTGGTCATACATAGCATTTGTGCCATTGTTTCGCTCTATTTTGGTGGCTGGGTTGCCGGGCGTTTCTCTCCCGTTAATGCTCGCTCAACGGGATGGCTGCACGGCTTCAGTGTCTGGTGCGCCGCTACCGTAGGCGGAGTGATTCTGGTCGCTCTTGGTGCTGGCGTGATGCTGGGCGGACTTTCAAAAGTTGTTGGAAAATCCACTGCCGCCGTTGCAAGTAATGCCACCGACCTTGCCGCAGATGCGATGAAACGATCGGATGCGACATTGACGAGTTTTGTCGATGAGGCGGTGAACAAGTTGCCTGCTGATGGACCCTCGAATAGAAGTATCCGCGCGAAACGCGAAATCGGGATTGCTGTCGCAAGATTTTTTAATCCTGCACAAGGCGAAGCCAACACCGAAGCGAATCGCGCTGCGTTGGTAACTGCGTTGCAGGATCATGCAGGGATGAGCCAGGCGGATGCAGATCTTAGCGTTACTGAATGGACGAATAGCTATGAGCGCTTGGAAGCCGATCTCGCTACTGTCAAAGAAGCTGCTGAAACGAAAGCTCGTGAAGCCGCAGATGTTGCGTCCGATGCAGTTGCGAAGTTTTCATTATGGGCCTTCGTGGCCTTTCTCATTGGATTACTTGCCGCCACATGGGGCGGGAAAGTGGGTGCGGTCTGCGCAACGCGTTGCGAAGAACTGACCAATGAACAAGCCTACGTGCCCACACAGAATGCATAGGTAAAGGCTATAGCGATAAAAAAAGCCCCACGTCCATGGACCAAGATATTACGCGTTATCTCAATGATCATCTTGCCGGATCTTCCGCTGCAATATTGCTCATTCAGGAACTTGCCGAGAGCTATCAAGCGCCTGAAGCACGTGATTTTTTCTTTCAACTCAAAGAAGAAGTTAAGGATGATCGGCTAATTCTCGAGGACTTGTTCGAGCGAATCGGTAAAGAGCCAAGCGTGTTGATCAAGATGGCAGGTGTGATGGCTGCGCGCATTACCAGCCTCAAGCTCATGTGGGAAAAGATTGAGCCAGGTAAACTCGGTTTGTTAGAAGGCTTGGAGATGCTGGAGCTGGGAGTGGAAGGCAAGCGCCTGTTGTGGAAGTCACTCCGCGAAATCGCTATTTGGTTTCCAGAGTGGGAAGGAATCGATTTTGAGAAACTCGATCTACGAGCGATACAACAACGTCGCGATATCGAGTTTTGGCGGATCAACGCAGCAAAAAATATTTTGGCTAATGTGAACCGTCGTTCTGGAATTCTAGTGAAATAAAATTATGCCACCCGATACATTACTTACAGGCTGGGAGATCGTCATATCGACGCTTATTATCGGCATTCCAGCGTACATTGCTTTGATTCACATCTATCGACTTTCAGGAAAGCAAAGCTTCGCGGATATGAACACGTTCGACCTGATTGTGGTGGTATCATACATATTAATCTGCGGGACCATGTTACTTTCTGAGACCTTCGTCTTAGCGGATGGCATCACCGCGCTCGCACTTCTGCTTTTTGTCCAGTTCGGGGTCACATGGTTATCTCTAAGGTCCACTGCAAAACATGAATCGGAGTCATCCGAGGCACCGCTGCTTTCCCATAATGAAGCTTTCGTGGGACAGGGTAAGCTGGGACCGCACGTCAATCGTGACGAAGCCATCAAAGCAATGGTGACAACAGCCTACTTCCGAAATCGGACACGAGCTCTCAAAAGATGCAATCTGGCAGCTTCCCAAGCTAAGCGATATTCAGCGAAGCAATTTAAAAAGCGGTATTCAAGAGGGGAGATCGTTAGGAATTAACGAGAGACTCGGTAATCCACCCTATCTTCTCTTTTCCCAGAAAAAGCGATGCTCTCATCGCCGCCGTACTGTGCGGCGATGGGGAATTTACTTGTATTCCTCGCTGATCAAAAGGGGTTAAATAATCCGCCGTATGTGAGTCATTACTGCTACTTCTTCGGTTTTTTGTTAGGAGATGAGGTTCTCACCGCTTTATTGATTTCTTTTTTCACTTCGAATACGGTGGCTTCGGCAATTGGCTGAACCGGCCCTTGGATCAATTTCATGCCGTTACCTTTGTTCCATGGACCGGTGAAATCTTTGTCGCCGTCCTCGTTCTCGCCTGTGGAATCGTTGTAGTAATGGTTGACGATGCCGGGCGTCGGCGGAATTGCACCAATGTCGAGCGGGTCTTTGCCCATGCTCTCAAGGGCTGCCATGAACACTTTCATATGAGTGATTTCACGAGTCATGAGAAATTGGAGAGCGTCTTTCGTTCCTTGATCGTCGGTGAAGTTGATGAGTCTTTCATAAACAATCTTTGCACGTGCTTCTGCCGCGATATTGCTACGGAGATCGACATCGAGTTCACCGGTGACTTTTAAATAGTCAGCGGTCCATGGATTGCCCATGGAATTGCATAGCGTAACGCCACCGCCGCCTGCGATGGCAACAAGCGGATCTGCTTCGGCAGCTTCCCGTGAAGTTTTCATGGGCTTTAAGTGCATGCGAGCAAGCGTGCCAACGACTTCGAGGTGACTGAGCTCCTCGGTCCCGATGTCCATCAGCATGTCTTTAAGAGCTGCATCATCGGAGTTCAGCCCTTGGATGGAGTATTGCATGGCTGCAGCGAGTTCGCCGTTCGCTCCGCCGAACTGCTCAAGGAGCATGTTGCCAAATGCCGGATCCGGTGTGCCGACGCGGACGAGATACATAAGTGATTTAATATGGTGATACATGATAAATATTTGTTAGAAATAAACTGAGCATACAGAGTTATCCTGTATTTCAGTAAACAAAGTAAAAGCGGCCACGGCTTATCACCATGGGGTGAAGCCCTCACTATTTCTCAAAGGCAACGTGCGTTGCTTTTTTATCACCAGCTCAGATCCGGAAATGATTCACTAACCGACAACAATGCTGCGGAATCCTCCGTAGGCCATTCGGGTGTAGTCGAAGAGCGGATTGTCCTTGTCGCACATTTCCTGAAGTCGCGTATCTGCGAACACTTTTGCATTTACCGCATCGCGGTGCTCACGCGATTCGTAAACGATGTAGGCGAGTACGACGATTTCGTCCGGGCCTGTGCCCGCCATTTTCGGAAACGGGATCATTTCATGCGCCTCCATGTCGTCGCCAACGGCCTCAATGTATTCCAATGCGCCGTGTTCTTTCCAGATGGCTGCCGCCTTGGTGGCAATTTCTGTGTATTTATCTAATTTATCCTTTGGAATGGGGAGTACGAATCCGTCGATGTATTTGCTCATGGTGTCGTTTGGTGAAATGTAATTTGAAATGATGATGGAATTTGCAGTCGATGATTGTTATTTTCTATCAGGAAACTTCGGTGATGACGCTTACCATCCAGCCCACACCAAATTTGTCGGTGCACATCCCATAACAGGGAGACCAAAATGTTTTTCCAAGCGGCATCTCGACACTGCCTTCTTGCGCTAAGGCATTAAAAAACCGCTTTGCTTCATCTTCGCAGTGTGTGCCAATGGAGAGGCGGAAGCCATCGAACTTTGCACCCTCGGGTCCACAGCCGTCGGACATCATCACCATGCAGTCGCCGATGAAAACAGCGGCGTGCATGACCTTCTTTTCCCAGCCGGCCGTTAGCATTCCCTCCGGCGGTTGATCCGGAGCCTCTTCGAAACGCATCAGCATGACGCGTTTTGCACCGAGGGCGGATTCGTAAAATTCAAGAGCCTCCTCGCATCGTCCGGCGAAGAACAGATAGGGTTCGATCATCGGTTTTTTCATAATTGTGATTTGATAAGAGCTTCTAACTGATCGGTTGCTTTACCCCAACCGGCATGGAAGCCCATTTCTTGATGGGCTTTCATGTCTTCTATCGTCCAATGCCGGACGATCGCAGTATATTTTGTTTTGCCACAGAGATCCTCGAAATGAAGGTCAATCGTGGTGAACGGTTTAGCAGATGGCTTCCACGCCTCGGTGTAGGCGTCAGTTATGACGAGGCGCTTGTTTGGTATGACTTCCAGATACACCCCTGGATGCGGGAGCTCGGTGCCGTCCGGTGAGAGCATCATGATAAAAGTTTTTCCGCCCGGGCGGACGTCGAGTTGTGCTGAAACGGTTTTATAAGGTGGGGGAGTGAACCACTTCACGATCATTTCCGGATCGGTCCAGCATTGGAAAACCTTTTCAGAGGGAGCATCGATGATGCGGCGGAAAACAAGATCCAGTGCACCCGGAGCTAGAGCCGCGAGTTCCAATTCCAAACGGTCGAGAACTTCTACGTTGCAGCGGGGAACGTATGCCTCGCATTTTTTGAATTCCTCTTCGGACATGAAGGTTTGGTTCCAGGTGATCCTACTTCCGTCACCGACGGCTTCGATCAGGATTTCCAACACGAATTCATGCACGGTTGCCAGATGGCGGATGACGATGCGTTCGGGCGAGATTTCTTCGAAGACGCTGTGGTTGGGGTAAACCGTTCCGTCCGGGCCGATCATGTCATGCCGCCAGTTGCCTCCCGGCGTGAAATCAAACTCTTCCATGTTGTTAGTAAAGCCGAACGGCCCCCACCAATTGGCGATGATCTCTGGATCGGAAATGGCTTTGAAAACCGCTTCTTTCGGAGCGTCCAGAACGCGGCTGGAAGTGAATGTGTTAGATGAACTCATTTTTTATTTTTCGGGGTTACCGGTTATCAGGACATCTTCCGCTTTATCTGACCACACCGCGAATTCATTTCCGTTTGGATCGCTGAAATGGAAGCGCCTGCCACCGGGAAACGCGAAGACTGGCTTGATGATTTTCCCTCCTGCTGCTTCGACCTTGCCGAGGGTTTCCTCAAGCCTTTCGCTGTAGAAGATGACCAACGCCGCGCCCTTCTCCGTCGATGAAAACTTATCCGAGAGATAAAACCCGCCATCAAGTCCTTGGTCGGAAAAGGCGATGTATTCTGGACCGTAGTCTTGGAAATCCCAGCCGAATACGTTGCCGAAAAAGTGCTTCGTCAATTTCATGTCGCTGGCGGGAAACTCTACGTAGTTGATTTTTTCGTGACGGTTCATGTTAGGAAAAATTGAAGGGACTTAATGATGCCCTGGTTTGCGCTTGTGAATGATGATCGTGTTTCCGGCCGGATCAAAAACCAGTCCCATATGACAAACCGGCGTTTCGAAAGGCTCCATAACAAAGGCGACTCCAGCCGCTTTTAACTCTGCGATGGTTTCATCAAAGTCATCGCATTCCAATCCACAGCTTGGGCCATCGGCGCTTGGATTCATTCCCGGAGCCTTGCCGATCGCGAGTACATGTGCACCGATCTCATACTCCACCCAACCCACATCCCCTCCATGCTCAGAACCCATGCTAGGAACAAGCCCAAGGATGCCTTCGTAAAAGGCACGCGATTCCGCAAGATCTTTGGCCGGGTAGGCTATAAAGGCGACTTCTGAAAATTTCATATTTCGTATAGCTAAGTTATCCCATTCAAAGATGTCACTTTGAAAACCTAAATTTTTCCGTCACTGGCTCTCTCACCGCTGCAGCTTCTTCCTTGTGCGGTGGTCTTGGACAAGGATGTTGATGACGAGCCAGAAGCCGCCGCTAGCGGCGAGTAGGAAGCAAATGATGGCAAGGCCAGGATATCCGAACAGGCGGAATCGGCTTTCAACGTGCATGAGGAGGCTTGCGCCCATGAT
Organism: Verrucomicrobiota bacterium; assembly: GCA_040384845.1. Classification (GTDB taxonomy): domain Bacteria; phylum Verrucomicrobiota; class Verrucomicrobiia; order Verrucomicrobiales; family Akkermansiaceae; genus Luteolibacter. The sequence goes on from JAZKIL010000001.1 coordinate 449,561, forward strand.
GAGTGCGCCGAGCACGATGCCGGTGGTGATGCGGTTGGCGACTTTTTCGAAACCTTCCATCACGAGCTTCGCATCGACCGCTTTGATTTTAACCTCAAGCTCCTGATTGGTGATCGCATCCATGATGCGGTTCACGCGTGAGGGTAGGCCGCCGATGAAATCTTTCATTTCTAACAGCGAGCTGAAAACGCTGCCTTGCGTGGCATCTTTTTTCATCCGCTGAGACATGATCTCGCCGACGTTGCGGCGGATGGAGGCGTTGGGATCAAAATTGGGATCGAGAATTTTTCCAACTTCATCGAGTTGCAATAAAGTTTTGCCGAGAAGGGTCAGTTCACCCGGTACATGTATGCCGTTCTCGGCGGCATTGCTGGTGACTCCCAGCAAGATACTGCCGACATCGAGTTGTTGCAGACCTTGATTTTGGCTCTCCGCTACCAGCTGACTGACGCGGCTGCGGAACTCGACTTGTTTGAAATGTTCATCTTTCTCACTGACACGGATCACAAGATCGGCGGCCTCATCGCCTTTTCCTTCACTGATCGCGAGTAGCAGCTTGATCAGGTTTCCCTGCATCGTCGGCGTGGTGTGTCCCACCATGCCGAGATCTAATAGAGCGATATGGCCATCATCGGTGATGAAAACATTACCCGGATGGGGGTCGGCATGAAACACGCCATCCAAGAGCACTTGTTGGAGGTAAGCTTTGAAAAGTTCCTCGGCTAGTTCTGCGCCATTGATATCCAACCGTGCGAGCGGGCTGACTTTGGTGATCTTTCGGCCACCCACGTAGTCCATGGTGAGCACGCATTTCGTGCTGTAATCCGCGACGGGTTGCGGGACTTGGAGGAGCTCGAACTCCTTGAGATTTTCACCCATGGCGATGAGGTTCTGCGCCTCACGCTCATAGTTGAGCTCATGTTGGATGGAGGTGCGAAATTCCTCCACAATGGTGGAGAAACGATAGCGCCGACCTGTGGCGGTATGTGCATCGAGAAATTTGGCAATGTCCCCGAGCACTTCGAAATCCTCCGCGATCTGCGGACGGATGTTAGGTCGCTGAACTTTAACGACGACGGGGCGACCATCACGCAAGGTTGCCGAATGCACTTGTCCGAGTGAGGCGGCGGCGAGCGGTTCAGAATCGAAGCTGGAAAATGCTTTGGAAAGCCGGACGCCGAGTTCCCTCGTAACAATTTCTTCAACCTCCTCGAAGGGAAAAGGTTTCACATTGTCCTGAAGGCGTGCGAGCGCTTTGAGGTAGGGGGCGGGGAGTAGATCGGGCCGGCTTGAAAGCACTTGGCCGAGTTTCACATAGGTAGGACCCATGGCTTCGAGGTCATCCGTGAGTTGATCTGGTGTGCTCTTGCCATTGTCCTCGGGGTTGAGCTCGAGGGGATCGATATCATCCTGATTTCCCATGTGCTGCGCCAAATCCGAACGTCCGTATTTCCAGAAAATTTTGGCAATTTCTTTGTAGCGCTTGAGATGAGTGGGAGTGAGCTTCATGAGTGTTTAAATAAAACTATAGGAGTCGGGAAGTGGGATACATGTTAGATTCTCGGGGGCGGGGTGTGAGGAGCGTCTCCTTAATAAACACAGAGCTGCTCTGATTGCAGCAAGGGCAGCAGAATCGGTCGGTGAACAGGATCGCAATGGCAACTCGTAATTGATAGCTGCCGAGTAAGCGCCTGGCTTTTCGATGTTTGATGTAACTCATTGGCCCTAGGATGGGGGTTCTGCATAAAGAGCAGCCTACATGTAGAGCCGCGATTCGTTGGGCGATGATGAGAATGAAGCTGATGATCAGAAAAGTAGATCCAATAACTCTTAGCTGTTGATCATTGCCGAACACCGAAACAACAAGCAGTCCGCTGGCGGCTACAATGAGCAGGCGGTTTAGTAATAGTAATATGCTTGCGATGCGTAAGCGGCGGACGTCCGAATTGGAGTGTGAATGATACATTTTTTTGGTTTTCTGGTATCCTCAAGGGCAGCTATGATGTCATCCAGAAATAGCTTTTTCCATGGGGTTTAACCCGACATATGATACCCGTTGGTTTTGATTCCCTCGAAAATGATACGCTCCAGAAAATCTAACAAAGTATGACGTATCTAACCGCCTGTCATCGTAAGAGTTTGGTTAACGCTGAAAAAACTTTGCCCGCAGATGATAATCTTCTGCGGGCAGAGTCTCCACTCAACTAGTCGGAGGGGTGTCTAGCGTTGGAATGTGTCACATGATTTCCCCTCATTATCCGCTCGCCGCCTTCGATTCGGTGACCGGAGGCAGCGGCGATGGGTTGATGATAATGAGGGAAGATCAGGGAATCAGATTAGTAAGTGCGGGTTGTTTTGGTCTGAACCGTGCCATAAGTGGTCGGGCTCACCTCGGATGTAGTGGTGGTGCTGCTGTGTGTAGCAGGGCTACGTGGTGCGACATACGTGCAGCTCGAAAGGAGGCCAAGTGCGCTGAGACTAAGGATTAGGATGCTAGTTTTCATGGTAATTAGTTTTTATTAAATGGGGTATTGATTTCCCAATCGAAGAAAATTAGTTGGCTGGAGGCGGAACCGCCATGGGGTGAAACCCGCATAGATTTTGGGTTGATATGGTGGAAAAATGCCGCAGCTACTTAGTTTTTTGTTTGGATTAGAGGAATTTCAAGGTTGGCGAATTCGCACAGGCGTTCAAACTACCCCCACATGCGAATACTTCGGATCCTCACAAGAAAGGAACTCAATACCTATTTCCTCAACCCCTTTGGCTGGGTAGTGCTCGCGTTTGTGGTGTTGATGCAGGGACTTTCCTTGTCTTCCGCAATGAAGGGGTTCCGAGATACCCCGGTAAAGGACAGCTTGGTTTACGTGGTATTCCATACGCCCTTGTTTTGGTTTTATTTCCTCTTCATTTTTCCGCTGATCACGATGCGATTGTTCGCGGATGAGGAGCGGAGCGGGACTTTGGAAACCTTGTTGACCGCGCCGGTGCGGACGTGGCAGGTGGTGTTGTCCAAATATTTCGCGGCGATGATTTTCTACGTGATCCTTTGGATTCCGGCATTGTTGCAGATCAAGGCATTTTCTTGGCTCACGGATTTTCCGCCGGCTTACACCGAGGGTGCGCTCTGGGGGAGTTTCCTGATCCTGTTTTTAATGGGCTGCGCGTTCACTGCGATCGGGTGCCTGGCATCAGCTCTGACCTCAAGTCAGATCGTGGCGGGAATCATCACGATCACGGCGTTGGTGATGCTGTATTTTCTCGGTTTCGTCACGATCATCTGGGGTGAGTCATTTTCTGGGGCGGGCTTGTTTCATTACATCTCCTCGCAGCGGCATTTGCATTATTTCGCCAATGGCCTGCTCGATACGCGCCCGGTGGTTTACTATCTTTCTGTCACTGTTTTCACTTTGTTCCTCACCCACCAAGTGATTGATCTGCGCCGCTGGCGCCCATAAACGCGACCCTTTACTTATTCATCATGTCTTCACCAACTAGCCGCCCCTCTCGACCGAACCGATTCGGCATGGGCTTTCTGTCCATCGTGCAGATCACGCTGCTGCTGCTAGCAGTGGTGTGTATGAACTACATTTCCTCGCACAACTACACTCGTGCCGATTACTCGCGTGCGGCGGATTACAGTCTGTCGAGTTGGTCGGTGAATTATCTGAAAAGTGAGGAGATGAAGAAGCGCGAGCGGCCGGTAAAATGGATCATGGTGTTCCGTCGATCCTCGCCGATTTATGAGAGGGTTCGTGTTTTGGCGGAGGAGTATGAAAGGGAATCTGGCGGGAAGATTGAATTGGAGGTAATTGATCCGATCCGTTCGACTGATCGGGCGCAGCAATTTGCGGCGGCGTACAATCTCAAACTGGTTCGCGATATGATTCTCATCGACGCAAGGCCGACCGATGATGCTCCGGTAACTCGTGAAGTGGAAACCGGGACAGCTGCGCTTAATCCGCACATTACCTTGGCGCTGGTGGAAGAGATGATTACTTACAGGGTCGATGAAAAAGGGCAGCGTCGGCCTGAGAATTTTCGCGGCGAAGATCTGCTCACCGCGCGTTTGGTGGAGAGCATTGAGGGAAAACCAAAGACCTTATTATTTTTAGCGGATAAATCTCGTATCGATTCCGAGGGTGAAACTTCACCATGGAATAATCTCTCCACGGTTCTTCGTTATCAGAACATCCAAATTAAGTCGGTTAATATAGCCGGCTTGAAGGAAATCCCAGCTGATGTTCATGGGGTGGCGCTGGTTGCCCCGAAATATGATTTTACAGATCAGGAGATTTCCACCTTGGAAGCGTACTGGAATACGCCGCGCTCGGCTTTGTTAATTTTGTTAGAATCTGGCGAATGCCCGCCTAAACTGAAAACGTTTTTACGCTCAAAAGGTGTGACGCCGAGAAATGACCGAGTCATCACGAAAGACGCGACGCGTGTAATCACTGCGGCGAGAGGAAATTTCACTGTGGGCATTTCGTTTCTCAAAGACCTTGAGGGGCAGTCCGCGGTGTTCGAAGGGGCTTCCTCTTCGATTGAAGTTCGCGAGAACGCGGATGATTTGATGGTGAGGCAACTTTCACCGATGCCATTGATCCAGGTAATGGATGGTTACTGGGGTGAATCTGATTTCGGAAAGCAGATGGATGAAACCAACGCCGGTGAAACCTTTGATAAGATCAGGGATAACGGTGCCCCACTCTACATCGCCGCCGCTGTAACCCGTGGAGCGGCAAACGACGATCGCTTCGCCGCCGATACTTCGCGCATGGTGTTGATTTCAAATACCGACTTTTTGGCGAGCAATCGCCAACGGGCGGAGAACATGGACTTCTTAGCCTCCGCATCGAATTGGTTGGTGATGCGGGAATCTTTGGTTGGCTTGTTGCCGCGTTCTTTCGGCACATACAAGTTGCCGCTGCTTCAAGCTCAGGTGTCTTTCATCAATCGCCTGAATTTGATTTTCGCGCCACTGGCATTTCTGTTGATTGGCGGCTTGGTATATTCTTCCAGGCGTTCATAGGATTCTAACATTTTCATCGTGCGCTCTATTTTCATCACTTTATTGATCGCGTTCATAACGGCTGCTCTCGGAGCAATTGCCCTGTGGCAGTTTCGTGATGGGAATTTGCACCGAATGCTGGGCATGCCGCCGACCCCGGTGGGAGAAAGGATTTTTCCAAAATTTGATCCGAACGACGCAGCAATGATTCGCCTGAAATCCGGAGATGTGCAGGCGACCTTCATGAAAACGGCAACCGGTTGGCAGGCGGCCAAGCCTTGGGAGGATCGCATGGATGCACGTGCAGCGATTGCGATCCTTGGTTTCACGAGCAGCACGATCGCTGAGGATCTTGTTCCGCGAGACAAACTTGATCCCGAACTAGCTGGCTTTGGAGCAAAGGGCCATGATGTTCGTATTCAAAATGCAAAAGGTGAAACCCTCGCATTTTTCCGTTTGGGTCGCAGAACGCCATGGGAATATCTACCGCACTCCGAAGGAGCGAAATCATCACCCACGCTTTATTTACTACCGTTGGAGCGCGGAAGAAAATCGCATGTCTATGCCGCGACGGGAGATATTTTGCCGTTGTTTAAAGATAGTTTTAAATACTTTCGCGATCACCGGCCGTTTTATTTCAATCCGCTCAATCTCCAAAAGATGCGCATCAAGACATCTGAGGGAGAACTTACTTTGGGAAGGGAAAATCTCCATTCACCGTGGCGGATTGTGAAGCCACTTGATCTCGCGACTGATCCAACGACGATGAAAAGCTTGTTAGAAAGATTGTTTGAGTTTCAGGCAATCAAACTCAGTGATCGGTCCGAGGTAACGATCCCGACCGAGGGAGTGAGTTCTCACCAAACAGAAATCGGGATAAGTGATTTCGGTTCCACGAATGAAACGGTTTTGCAAATTTTCCCTGCCGAGGATGCGAATGCGCGCACAGTGCAGGCGATCGTGAGTGACCGCCCTAACACGGTATTTCATTTGCCGCTGAAATCCGAACCCGATTTAATTTCGATTTCTGATTTGCCACTTACCGTTAATGAACTCCGGGAAGCCACGCTGACAAATCTCAACATCGCATCGATTCGTGGAATAGCGATCGAGTCCGTTGCTTCGCCCATGATTTTAGTGTCCCGTGAGCCGCCCGCACCGTGGATAGCCACCGTGAACAACAAGGAACAAATCGCCAATGAGCAGCGACTTTTTGAATTGCTGAAAGCGGTAACTGAAACCCGTGCGCTTTCATTCGTGACTGATTCGGCACCGGAAGATCTTTCGCCATGGGGACTGGATCGGCCCGTTCTCAAGCTGACATTTTTAGCAAAAAACAATCAGGCTTTATCGATTCACTTCGGCCTCGATGCGAAGGGAAGTCTTTACGCGATGCGAAAAGGCAGCACGAGCATCATGTCGCTGGATGTGGAATTTTTGCAAAAGATCGCGGTTCGTCAGCATGAGTGGAGACATGCTAGATTGGGTTCATTCAACCGTGTAGATATCACCACTGTGAAGCGGCAACAAATTGGAATGGAGCCTTTGGATCTCAAGTATCAATACGTTGCAGATAAATGGGAGGCATCAGTGGGAGGCAATGATGTGACGGGGAGCTTGGACCAGCTGAAAGCAAATTTCCTGATAGGTGTCATCGAAAGCTTGGAAGTCGCGAGCTGGCTGTCTGAGAATGATGAAGAGGCCGCCGCCGCGCTAGAAGCTCCATTGCTGACGTATGAAATCACCCAAAAAGTGGTTGATGAATTTGGAGGAGAGACAGGTCAAGTAACCGAAGTGATTTCGATTGGTGTTAATAAAGCTAACGGAAAAATTTACGGCAAAAAGTCATCTGAAAATCTATATTTCACGCTGCCGGACGAGACAGTTCTCAAGCTGAGCATTCCGTTGCTGGATGAATGAAACGCCCATGATCCAGCAGCTACCTTTTTCATACGAGGGTATAGCCGGAGATATCCAACGGCTGGGGGTGATGTTGAAAGATGGATTCAGGGCGGCTGAGATGCGGCTCCAGGGAAAAATTTCCGTGCTCAATCTTGCCTGTGGTCGCGCAGATGAGACGGGGGTTTTGGTGGAGGCGTTGGCTCCTGCGGAGGTTGGGTTTTATCTGGGAATCGATCTCAGAGGTGATGCGATTCAAGAGGCGGCGAGGCGTTGGAAATCGACGGCTGGTGAAATTCATTTTATGGAGGGCAATGCCGCCATGCTCGGGAGAATGAAGACCTTGCCGGACTTTGATCTGATTTTCGTGCGTCATCAAAACTACTGGCATGAGCCAATGGTGTGGGAGGGGATTTTGGATGAAGCTCTTGCTGCCATGAAGCCAAACGGGTATCTTGTTTGCACTTCCTACTTTGATTTAGAGCATGATCTCTTTAAAGCCAGTATGCGAGAGCGTGGGGCGAAAGTGCTGCTGAATGTTAGAAATCCTCAATCCCGTGAGCTTCCTGATGCGGAGGGGAAGAGCGTGGATCGCTGGCTTGGGATATGGAAGAAAACGTAGGACTAAGCGATCTAAACGTGCGTGATGAGCGCGCTGGCAGAGAAGCGGGCTTTCTTCGCCTTGGCGTAGCCATCTTCTGCTGAGCGGTAGCCCAATGCGCAAGCGACCGCAGTGGCGTATCCGGAGTTTTTCAGTCCGAGAATTTCATCGTAATCGCTGGATGAAATGCCTTCGAGCGGGCAGGTATCGATTCCTGTCACAGCCGCAGCGGTCATCAGTTGACCGAGCGCGATGTAGACTTGGCGGGTGTTCCATGCCTGTTTTTCGGAGGGACTCATGTTGCTTGAAAACGATGAGATCATGGATGCATATCCCGCTAGGTTTTCTAAAGGAGTGCCTTGCACTTCGGCAAGACGAGCGATCCATGTGTCAATATCCTGTTGAGAAAGATCTGTGCGTGCGGTCAAGACGATGAGATGCGAAGCATCCGTCACCTGACTTTGTCCCCAAGATGCGGCTTTAAGCTTTTCCCGAATTTCGGGGGAATTCACGACGATGAATTTCCATGGCTGAAGCCCAAATGACGAGGGAGTTAGAGTGAGTGAAGTTTCGATCAGAGACCAAGTTTCCAGAGCTATCTTCTGTGTGGGATCGAATGCTTTGGTTGCGTACCTGAAATTCAGGGCTTCTAACAACTCGTTGGGTGAAATGGGCATGATATCGATTCTAGTTTTGGCTGAGGCTCAAAGGCAGTGAGGCAGAAGGGAAGCTTTTCAATGTGAGGCTGAAAATGATTCCGAATTCGTCTTCGAAGCGATTGTCCATGTGGCTGAGGCCTACGCCGGCAATCCAGTCGCCGAGTTCTCTTTGAACGGTGTATTGTTGGAGCTCCATGGTGCCGTCATCCATTTCGAAAATATGCCGGGATCCGACTCCCCAGTTCTCGCTCAAGCGAATGTAGGTAGCGAGGTCAATACGGGTGGAATCCAGTAAAACCGGGTGGTTATTGAGTTCGCGATAAGCGACAGAAAACTCCCAGTTTTCGTTAGGCATGAAACGAACCCGTGTGCTCAACTCCGAGAAGCCGGAACCGCTGGCAAAAACGGGAAGCTGGGTTTCCAAATCAATTCCAAGCCAAGGTAGCGGCTGCCAGCGTATATCATTGTAAAGGTTGGAGTAGTCACGATTCCCCTCTGGGTCATTGATGTATGAATCCATGTAGGTATCGAGATACAACCATTCGTGTGATTGATCGTCCCGATGAGTGATGAGCTGGTGCCTTCCACCCATCCTGATGATGTTCCAACTCTCGAATTCATCAATCGCGGTGTAGCGCATCGGATCGAGCGAACGCGGGCGAGTGGTAAATGTTAGGCGATCGATTTTCGGATAATCCGGATCTAGTTCGTCCGATGAGGTGACGGACCAATTTACATAAGGCTGGAAGACGTGCAGTAGTCCATCTACGCCCAGGTCTCTGTTTCTGATATCCCCGTAGTTTTTGGAAAATTTCAGCGCGGCCTCCGTTCCGCCATGCAGCATGAACCGTGCATCTGAAGCGGCAGGGCCTTGCACGCTTGAGTAATGGGTATAAGCCGCGCCGATGTGCGGGGTGAGTGTGAACCAATCTTTGTAAGTAAAAGGTGCGGTGAAAGTTTGATTGGTATGAAAGCGATTGAAGCCGGTATCTAACAGTTGAGCGCGTAAGGCCGGTATGCGAGGATCTCCGGGAGGCAGTGCCCGGATTTGCTCAACGAGATTTCTCTCATATCCATTCAGCTGGCGGAGTAGGCCGGGCACCGCAGGATCGCCAATCGGTAAGGCTAGCAAAGGAGTTAAAATATTACGTCGGGTAATATCTGCCGCAGCGACACCACGAATGGAAAACGATGTTTGGCCTTCGTGTAAAATGGGACTACCAAAGATCGGTTTGCGGACCTGATCAAAAGCGATTTCCGGGTATTGAGTGTCTGCCCGGTAGAAATCGTTCACACGGAAGCGACCGAATACGGACAGCAAGGAATCCTCGTCCCGGCGATATAAACCGATTGTATTATCTGGTGCGGGGTTGGTGCGGTAGAGGTGTGGATCGAAATCTTCGAGATAATATTTATCAGAGAGGTAATTAAGGTTGGTATCTAATCTCCAATTTGCGTCTTGTTCTAAATCGAACTCGTAGCGAGTTTTCAGTGCGATCTCCAGACGGCTGGCATTAACCGAGGTTCGGGGAATGCCTGTGCGTGAATTTGTAGGATCCAAATCATGCGCGTAGTAAAAACTAAACCCGCTGATCTCCTCTTTGTAGTCTTGCCGAGTATCCGCAAGGTCGAGACCAAATGCTGCGCCACGGGTGGCTCTGAGATCGAGTTTCCATCGAGAAAGTAGCCATGCGTCCTCTTTTTCGCCGGTGACAGGATTGGGTGTTCCACCGAGCATGATGCCGTATGTGTTCAGCATGAATGGTCCCCAGTTGGTGCGAGCTCCTGGTGTGAAGTGGTATCCGAGTTCGCCATCGAGAGGTTGGTTTAGATAGGGAAGCCAGAAGACGGGCGTGTCTCCTGCGTATAGTTTGAGATTTTTGAAAGTGACCCGTTCCCCTGGATAAACCGTGGTCTTATCTGACCGAACCCAGAAATTAGGATTTTGAACATCTTGAGTTGTGACACCGGCGTTTTCACCGATGAATACACGATCCGAGCCGGAGCCTTCACTCGTGAATTTTCCGGCTTCCAGAAGAATGGAATCCATGGAGATGCGCAGTTCCGCGGCGTCGAGAACACCCGTTTCGTAAAAATAGACCGCACGTGTTCCGCGTTGTAGGATGTTGCCTTGGTAGACCGATACGTCTTCATCAAAAGTTACCGATTTGGCTTTGAGGTCGACACTTGCGCGTCTCGAAAAAATTTCCAATCCAGTGTCTCCAATGACGTGAACAGGACCGCCGAGTTTGATGCCGTCTTCGAGATTTCCCTCGATCGTTCCACCATGGTTATTGATTCTGAGGTTCTCGGGCAGAACAGGTTCTTCTTGTACTCCTCCGATAGGAATCTCCGGCGCGGGCACTGGCTGGATGAGTTCCACCGGCGACGGCACCGCTTCTTCCTTAGGTAGAAGCGAATTTTCCTGAGCTTTTAAAACCAAGACCAAGAAGAACAGCGATGATAAAGTGGCGAGAGAAAAACGGTGGATCGGCATCACGCGAGAGTGAACAAGATTCGAGGCGGGTAAGTAAAGGCGCAAGATGGTTCCTGCAGGCTGTGTTTCCTCGCACAAAAGAGAATTATTTGATGCCGAGCGCCTTTTTAACCATTGGATCGTTGATCGCTTCTGTGAGTAAGGGATGACGCAGCAAGGTACTGAAACGGCCTTTTTTTGCGAGGGATACGAGTTCGGGGTTATCGACCACGCCGGCAGAGGGGATGGGCTGGCCAGTTTTGGGATCCATTTCCTGTTGGGAGGACTTTTCCGAGCTGCCTGCGATCATTTTGGCGAGTTGAACGCGGGGCTCTGAAGCCAGAGGATCGAGCTTATCCATGAGCGAGGCAGGGATCGCGCCAGTGAGGGAGTTTTTAAGGCGAACGGCGAAGCCGGGAAAAGGGTTTTCAGCACCTCCACTTTCCGCGTGATCACGGATTTCAGCCACAGAAGTGATGTGATGGAGCACGGCAGCAGCGATCAAACAGAACACGGAGGCGAAAATAAAAGTGACGAACAGCTTGCCCGTGAGTGAGCGGGAGGGCGGTGGACCGTCGTCGTTTTCTTGGGGTGGGGTTGAGATGGGGGTGAAGAAGAATCTGAGAATTTTCCGGATGATGATGAATGACAGGATAAATGTTAGAATCGGCAATCCTGTGGTGATGAGAGAGGAGGTTTGGTTGGTCCACTGGAAGGCGAGGGACGGGGCTTTTTGCCATGTTAGAAAACCGATCCAAATACTCAGTCCAAGGACAGAAAGATTGGTAATGGTTCTGAGTAGTCCGCGGATCAGCATGTAGACGGCGCAGACTGCGAATATGAGCAGTACGGCGGCGCCGAGGGAGATCTGCGATAAAGCCTCCATGTTCTAACAGATCGGACCACTTGCGCGTTGGAGCAGCACGTGGTCAATTAGGACGAGAGTTGCCATGGCCTCGACGATGGGCACGGCACGCGGAAGCACGCAGGCATCGTGGCGGCCTTTACCCTGTAGAGTGGTGTTTTCACCTTTGCTGGTAACGGTTTCCTGCGTGGAAATGATGGTGGCGGTTGGCTTGAAAGCGACGCGGAAGAAAATATTTTCGCCATTGGAAATACCGCCTTGAACTCCACCGGAGCGGTTGGTGGTGGTGCGGATTTTGCCATCGCGCATTTCGAAAGGATCATTGTGCTCTTTGCCGGTGAGAAGGGTTCCCGAAAATCCGGAACCGATTTCAAAACCTTTGGTCGCCGGGATGGAGAGCATGGCTTTCGCGAGCTCTGCCTCAAGTTTATCAAAAATCGGTTCTCCAAGACCTGGAGGGCAGTTGCGAATGACGCATTCAATTACGCCGCCGACGGAGTTGCCATCCGAGCGGATGGTTTTGATGTGCGAAATCATTTCCTCTGCGATCGACGGATCACCAGTGCGGACGATGTTAGATTCGATCATCTCGCTGGTTACCGAGTTGGGATCGACGGTTGCCTGGATGTGTTGGATGGATTTGACCCATGCGAGGATTTCGATGCCGGGGCAGAGTTGATCGAGAACTTGTTTTCCGATGGCCGCTGCGGCGACTCGACCGATGGTTTCACGAGCCGAGGCGCGACCTCCACCCGAAGCTGCGCGGATGCCGTATTTCGCATCGTAGGTATAATCTGCGTGAGATGGCCGATATTTCTCTGCCATCTCGTCATAAGCGGATGGCCGTTGGTCGGTATTGCGAACCATGATGGAAATTGGGGTTCCTAAAGTTTGGCCGTCTTGGACGCCGGATAAAATTTCTGCGGTGTCGGGTTCTTTGCGAGGGGTCACGATCTCCGATTGTCCCGGGCGGCGGCGATCGAGCTCTTTCTGGATGATTTCCGTGGTGACTTTGATGCGGGCTGGGCAGCCATCGATGACAACGCCGACAGCGCCGCCGTGTGATTCCCCATAGGTATGGATGCGAAAAAGTTTGCCGAAGGTCGATGACATGAATGGAAAGAGTGTTAATGAAAGAACGGACGCCGGAAATATGGAGTTATTCCATGTGTTTGGCGAGCTTGAAGGGAATCAGGAACTGGAGGGTGGCATGTCTTGATGGCGGAAACACTTCCAGGCAGGTCAGTGAGCCTTTGCGGATTTCCACTGAATCGGCGGCGGAGCCTAGAAGATATTGAACGAGATGAGAAAAATCCGGCTCGTGGCCAACGATCATGACGTTTTTGAAATCCGTAAATCCACGCAGCTCGGTGAGGGCTGTTTCAGGGCTCATGCCGCAAGCAAGCCAGGTTTGCATGACGGGTCCCGGCATGTTGGCGGCTTGTGTGAAGCTTTCCGCAGTTTCGCGAGCGCGGACCAATGGACTGCACAACACGATATCCGGCAGCATCGCGGAAGCAGACAACAGCCGTGCGGCGTTGCGTGCTTGTTGATGACCTTTTTCCACTAGGGCGCGCGAAAAATCTTCGGGACTTATCGCATTCCGATCTTCTGCTTTTCCGTGACGGAGGAGGAAAAGGTTCATTTGGTTTATTTCAGGTTATCGAGTTTGAAAGGCATCACATCGTCATGCCGCCATCGACGGCCAGCACTTGTCCGGTGATGTAACGCGCATCGCGGCTGGCGATGAAAAGCACGGCTTTGGAAATGTCCTCGGTGGTTCCGAAGCTTGCGAGAGGAATTTTTGCAACGATGGCCTCTTTCACATTATCTGGAAGTTCATCGGTCATATCGGTGGTGATGAAGCCGGGTGCGATTGCGTTACAGGTCACAGCGCGGCCAGCGAGTTCACGAGCCACTGCTTTGGTAAAGCCGATAAGTCCCGCCTTACTTGCGGAGTAGTTTGCTTGGCCGGCGTTCCCGATCAAGCCGATGACGGAAGCGATGTTGATGATGCGGGAATGTTCGCCTTTCATCATGGGGCGCATGAAGGCTTTAACGGTGTTGAATGCGCCTTTGAGGTTGGTGTCGAGAACGGTGTCCCAATCGTCTTCTTTCATCCGCATCAACAAGCCATCCCGAGTGATGCCGGCGTTATTGACCAAGATTGAAACAGCACCGATTTCATCACCGATGCGCTTGGCGACTTCTTGAACGGCATCGTGGTTAGAAATATCCACTGCATACGCGGTGCAGGAGCCCGGGAAAGTTTGATTGATCTCTTTTGCTGCGCTTCCGCAGCTCGATTCACTGCGACTGATCAAAGCGACTTTCGCACCCTCGGCGGCGAAGGCTCTTGCGATTTCTTGGCCGATTCCTCTTCCGGCTCCGGTGACGACAACGATTTGGTCTTTGAACTGCATGGTGATGTGTTGGTTGGATTAAAGGCTCAGATCTGGGAGTCTAGCAATCTTTTGAATTGGCCGAGCGCTGATGCGTAGCTGGATGCCAAATGGGTATCGGGCTCGATGCGTGAGTCTGGGGATGGTTTGCAGAAAATGGCTTGGAGTTTTACGAGATCATTTCCAGCCGCAGTTGCGGCGATGAGCGCGGCTCCCAATGCGGCGGAATTGGCGACTTCCAAACGCTCGACCGGTGCTTGGAATACGTCGGCAACAATCTGTGCGATGCCGTTGTTTTTGGATGCTCCACCCGTGAGGAGGATGCGTTGTGGTGCGATTCCCATCCATTGCGAATGCAAACGCATGTTAAGAAACTGACCTTCTAACAGAGAGCGGATACGCAGGGCGTCAGTTGGATTTTCTGAAAATTCCGTGACCGGTTTTTCAAAGTCGTGACGAGGTGTGATTTCCGCTCCGTAGAATGGCAGGGTGAGATTTTTTCCTGCCGAAGATTTTGAGGCGGAAAGGGCATCTTGATCGAACGCGCTCCAATCCACACCGAGCTCATCGCGCATGGCCTCGCGAGCGAGTGAGCCGTTGCGGAAACAAATGAGTGACATGAACCCATCTGCTGGATTTCCAAACACGTGACCGAAACCTTGTGGATCGGTTTTTGGTTCTGTCATCGCTGCGAAAAAGGTATCGCTGGTGCCGAGAGAAATAACAACCTGGCCGGGAGTGGTTGCTCCCATGCCGACAAGAGAAGCCGGGTTGTCACCGGTGAACGCGCACACTTGGCAGCTTTCAGCAAAACCATATTTCTCCACAAAATAGGAGCTGATGGTCGCTTGTGGTTTCAGGCAGGAGGTTGCTGGTAAAAGTTTATCTGAAAGTTCAGGCGCTGTGGCATCTATCAAATTTTTGTCCCATGTTAGATTTTTCAGATTAAGAAGGTTCATGCCTGCGCCATCGCCAAAATCGATAGGTAGAGATTTGCCGGCGAGAACCGATGCGATGAATGAGCTCACCAAGTGAACCTTATCCGTGGCGGCGTAGGCCGTCGGTGCTTGTTTGAAAAATTTTCGAATCTGAGAGCCGGTGAAGCGTTCGATCACAATCGAACCAGAGAGAGCGCAGACTTCAGCATCGCCGCCGATCGCATTGGCGATTTCAGTGCACTCAGCACCGGTTGAAGTATCCATCCATATCGGCGAAGTGGAGCGCGTAAGCGAATTTGAAAGCTGTGTTTTGAGAGAGGTAGCGGAATTGAGATTCGCGATGATAGAGCCAAAGGTCTCATCTACATAAACCGAACCGTGTTGTTGACCGGAGCCGGCGATCATCGTGACTTTTGATAAATCGATCTGGGCAGAGAGCTTTTCTAAAACCAAGTCTAGCGCTTCCAACCACATCATGGGGTCGGTGTGAACTTCACCAGCAACGCCACCCGGGATAAAGCCGCTAGGTGCTCCGTAATGTGGCAGATCCTTGCCGAAGTTTACCGATGCTTCGGCTATGATTCTGTTGTGATCGATATCAAGAACGATCGCGCTGAAGGATTGAGTGGAGGAATCGAAGCCAAGGAACATGGCGAGAGTTTTCGGTTAATTCCCCGACGTTCAAGTATGAAACAAAAAAAGAGCGGCTGCCGAAGCAACCGCTCTTAAGTTAATCAGTTTACGTAAACTTCAAATTAGAAGCTAACGGAAAGCATGGTACCTGCAACGAACTCGTTTTCGGTAACAGCGTGTGTGGTAGCTGCGTCGTTGGTAAGGCTCCAAGAATGAGCGATGAACGGCGAGATGGTCGCTGTTTCGCTGTATGCGTAGTCGAGAGCAACTTTAGCAGTTACGTGCGCGAATTCGCTGTGTTCCCAGAGGTAACCAAGAGCAGCACTGGTGCTGAGGGTAAGGCACTCGTTGAGTGCGAAGCCTTTGCTTGCTGCGAGTTCGGTGTAGCCATCGTTGTCGGTTTCGATATCCCAGAAGTAAGCGATGGAGTAGTCAACGCCGTAGAAGTTTCTAGCAAGAGCGAATTTAACTTCTTCTGCATCGGCACCTGCTGCACCAAGGTTGGCGTAGTAGATGTAACCAATGGATGCGGTAGCGAATCCGAGGTCTCTGGAAACTTCACCGTAGAGGTCGAGTTCGTCAAAGCTAGCACCGGTGCTGTCGCCGAATGAACCGTACCAAGCTCCTGCGCTAAGGCCGAAACCGTTATATTCGGTTGAGACGTTAACACCTGCTTCGACAAGGTCTTGACCAAGGTTAAGACCGCGGAAGAGATACTCGGAAGTATATCCAACGTGGACTTCGGATTCGACTTCTGCCGAAGCGTTACCAGCCGCGAAAGCGGAGGCTACAACGAGGGCGCCAATAGTTTTATAGTAGTTTTGCATAGTTTTGTTGTTGTTGGTTTCGATTGCTTTAAGCATCTCAAACTGCCCCTGTGAAGGAACAGACTTGGTTTTCAGAAGTTAGCATTCTGCGTACCAAGGAGAGGCGTAGGCAAACCGTTGCAAGGGGTATTTAATCAATCTTTATGATCTGTCCAGATAAAAATGACATTTGGATCAGGCACTCAACACAGACGCTTTTTTCATATATCTCTCTTTCAATGGAAAATATCTGATTTCTCATCCATGCCGCCTAATTGTTATTGGATCGGAAAATAGGGCTGAAATCGAGTGTCCACAGTTTTGGCACGACCTTTGCTTAGGAGGGACACTGCTGTGTTCCAAGCCATTCAATCCGCAAGGTAACAGCCCAACATCCGACAACCCCGACTCATATGATAAGAAGACATCCAACAACACTGCGAGCTCTAGCCCTTGCGGCGGTAGCTTGTTTCGCCATACCCCTCATGCCCGCGATTGCTCTCGGTCAGGATGAGGTAACACCTCCAGCAACCACAGCGGTGGCTGAACCAGCTGCTGCGCCTGACGCCGCGGCCGCTCCCGCTGAAGCAACTACAGAACAACGGCTCGCCGACTTAGAAAGTTACTTCGGTAACGTCGGTGTCGGCGCTTCGGGCGACGTCACATGGGACTCCAATATTGGGGAAACTCCCGGACCTGGTCATAACAGCTGGTTAATGACCTGCGCGGCGTTGGTTCTGTTCATGACCCTTCCCGGTCTTGCCCTGTTCTACGGCGGCTTGGTTCGTAAGAAAAACGTCCTCAGTGTTTTGGCTCAGTGCCTTGGTTGCGCTGGTATGGTCACCGTGATATGGTGGGCAGTTGGTTACAGTTTGATTTTCGGGAAGAGCTTTAATTCTCCTTTCATCGGCGGAACAGAGTTCTTTTTCCTCAAAGGTGTAACAAGTGCACCGAACACAGATTACTGTTACTGGGTCTCACAAAACGTTTTCGCGATGTATCAGTTGATGTTCGCGATCATCACCCCTGCACTTATTATTGGTGCCACCGCAGAGCGCATGAAATTCTCCGCAATCATGGCATTCATCTTCATCTGGATGTTTGTCGTCTATATCCCAATGGCTCACATGATCTGGGGTGTAACCGGTTACATGAACGGTGTCTGGAACGGTGACGCAGTTATCAAGTCGATTGACTTCGCTGGCGGAACAGTCGTTCACATGACTTCTGGTTGGAGTGCCCTGATTCTCTGCATCATCCTTGGCAAGCGCCTCGGCTTTGGTAAGGACAAAATGTCCCCGCACAGCATGGTTCTGTGTATGGTCGGCACCGGAATGCTCTGGGTTGGCTGGTATGGTTTCAACGCCGGTTCGGCGCTCGCATCTGACGGTGTTGCTGCCAACGCCTTCATGACCACCACGCTTGCTGCTGCTACCGCAGGTTTTGTCTGGGCCATTTTGGAGAAAATGCTCAAAGGGCACGCATCCATCCTCGGAATTTGCTCGGGTATCGTCGCCGGTCTCGTGGTCATCACTCCTGCTTGCGGATTTGTAGACGCCACAGGCGCAATGATCATCGGTGTTCTTGCTGCTATCGTCCCTTACATCTTCGTGATGTATGTCAAGAAAGCCATCGGTTACGACGACGCACTTGATACCTTCGGTATCCATGCGGTTGGCGGCACCTTGGGCGCTATCCTGACCGGTGTGCTTGCAACCAGCGACGTCAACGGCAACCTTACCTCAGCTAACACCTATGCCGCTACAAACGGCTTGGACAAGTTGGTTGAAAACGGTGGTCTTCTTGGTCAACAGTTGATGGCTATCGGCATCACACTCGTTCTTTCCATCGTTGGAACTGTTGTCATCGCCTACGCGGTTAAAGCTCTTATCGGACTCCGCCCAACACCTGAAGCTGAGACCTCAGGTCTCGATATCACGGATCACGGCGAAGAAGGTTACGATTACTAATTCTTTAAGAATATAGAATTATCCTACGGGCGAGCTGGTAACGGCTCGCCCGTTTTCATTTGCGGGAAAATGAAGTTGAGATAGGAATGGGGCATGAAACGTCAGGCGATGCGGTTTTTGATGGCGGGGTGTTTAGCTGCGTCCACAATTTTTTTGGGAATGCTGTTGGCAGAAAAATATGAGTCCTCGCCCGATCCCAAAGCTCGTTTTGAAGTGCAGGCCGTTAAATTAAAGGAAGATAAAGGCTATGTATGGTTAGAAGCGCATTTGAAAAAAAGCGGCGATCAGGAGCATGATCTCAAACAGCCGGTGCGCTTGCTGACGGCAGATGGTGAAGAACATGAACCCGCGGATACGACTTTTGCGGGCACTCCGCAAACGGGTTTTACCGAAATTTGGTATAAATTCTGGTTAGATAAAAGATCACTCAAAGGCGAGATGGTGCTTAAAATGAACGGCGGGACGCTGAAAATCAAAAGTTCCCAGCCTGCACCAGGGGTTGGTAGTAATAAAGAAACCGTTTTTAAATCCTCTGACTGGGAATCCTCATGGCTTGGCTTTTAATCGATAACTCGAATTCGCGCACCAAGTTCCGCTTGGGTGATGCGAAGCGTTTGCTGGAGTGGAATGCTGTGATGCCGACGCAGGATCTAGATACGGCATCGATCCAGGCGTTGGTTAATGGGTTGGATTTTTCGGCGGTGTTGGTCGCGTCTGTAGTTCCGGAAAAAGAAGCCGTGTTCCGTAAGGTTTTTGAAAATACCGCTGCCTACCACAAGCTAAGTCATGAAAGTCCGTTGGGCTATGGATTTGAGCTCGATGCTCCCGAGCAAATCGGCCACGACCGCTTGGCGAATGGGGTCGCATTAAAACAAAGTTACGGTGCACCCGGCATCGCGATCGATTTCGGGACCGCCGTTACTTTCAGTGTGATTTCGGCAAATGGAAATTTCGCGGGTGGAGTGATCGCGCCGGGGATGGGCTGCATGACAGATTATCTCGCCTCGAAAACCGCGCAATTGCCTCGAGTGAATCCGGAGAAATACGCTTCCGCCATCGGTAAAAACACCTTGGAAGCGCTTCGGATCGGGGCGGTTGCAGGGCATCGGGGGATGGTTAGGGAAATTTTACGTGAGATCGTTTCAGAAATCGGTGGTGACGTGACGGTCGTCGCCACGGGTGGGGGCGCGGCATTCGCGGCCCAAAGCTTACCCGAAATTTCCTCAGTGGATCTCGATTTAACTTTAGAAGGCCTGCGGCTCGTGGCTGGACGAGTATTTTAAATTTGAGTGGATTTAATGTAGATATTTTCCCCGATGCTCATTAGGCAGGGCGTGGCAATGAGTGAAATTCCTTTAGCAATCGGCATCGATTTCGGTGGCACCAGTGTAAAAACCGGGGTCGTACGCGGGACGGAAATAGTGGATCACGCTCCACCGATCGCAACCCAAGATTTTGAGGGGCCGGAGCCACTGATCGCGATGATCGTGCGCACGGTTGAGGATCTTCGTTTGAGGCATCCGGGAATTTTGGCGATCGGGATTGGCGTGCCGGGTTTCGTACATTTTGAAAAAGGCTTGGTCTTTAATCTAACAAATGTTAGGGGCTGGCAGAATGTTGCGCTGAAAGAAATGCTTGAGGCGAAATTAAACATGCCGGTCGTGGCGGATAACGATGTGAACTGCATGGCGTTTGCGGAATGGAAGCTCGGTGCGGGCAGAGGTTTCAAACATATCGTGTGCGCTTCATTGGGCACGGGTGTGGGTGGAGGTGTGATCGTGAATGGCCAAATGGTGCGCGGTGCAAATTACGGCGCGGGGGAGATCGGCCAGACCTCGATTGATTTCCAAGGCCGCCGGGGACATTACGGAAACCTAGGTGCGTTGGAAGATTACATCGGAAACCTAGAGATCGCCCGCGATGCGCAGCAAGCCTATCGCGCTGCGGGAATTTTATCTAAAGACATCGAAGACTGCTCGCCAGCAGCGCTTGCTGAGGCCGCGCAGCACGGCGATGAGATTGCATTGGAGCGTTGGAATATTACCGGCCGCATGCTCGCCACTGCGATGATGAATGCGTGTTGGTTGCTCAATCCTGAAGCGGCGATCATCGGTGGCGGAGTCGCGCGCGCGGGGGAGTTGCTTTTCAAGCCGTTTCGCGAGCACCTGCTTTCACAACTCTCCGGTCCTTTTAAAGACAACCTCGCCATTCTCCCCGCGCAGTTCGGGCACGAAGCGGGCACGATTGGCGCCGCAGCCCTCGCGCTCGAAGAGGCTGGATTTTAACGAACCGCTGCGATCTCGAAATCCGGCGATTCAATTTCCGACCCAATCGTTTTACCGACCAGTTTTGCGTAAAGCGGACTTTCCGGACTGAGCAGGGTGATCTCGTTTTTTTGAAACAGGATCTCAAGTCCGCCCGCGGCTGGTGCAAGGAGGAAATGGATCTTGTGTGATTTGCCGGGCTTGCGCAGTGCGACCAGTGCTCCGGCATCAATGGGTTCGTTTTCGGAAAAATCGCGGAGTTTCAGGTTTTCAAAAGCCCGCAAAGTTTCGCCTAACTCTTTTACCTGACGGGCCTGACCCGTTGCTAGATAGGATTCCTCCAAACTACGAGTATCGTATTTACTCTCAGCCTTTGAGCCCGGATCCGTCGCGGCTTCATGGGCAGCAATGGCCGCTTTAGCCAAGCGCTCCAGCCGCGCCCTCAACTCGCTACATATCAGTTCCACCAATTCAGATTTCATATTTCCGCCACGCCATTTCGACAGGGTTTCCGCATCTTACAATACATTGCTGCAAGTGGAGGCTTGACCCCGCGGGGTGAGATAGGCAGTTTGTGCGCCCCGTGGGAGCCTTGGTGGCAAACCGCAGGGCACAAACGAACTCACAAATCGATTAGGTATGGCTGCGAAGATTTATACAAACAAAGATGCGAATCTCAAATCGCTTAAGAAAAAGACGCTCGCCGTGATCGGCTTTGGCTCACAAGGCCATGCCCACGCGCTCAACCTCAAGGACAGCGGATTCAAGGTCATCATCGGCCTTTATAAGAAATCCAAATCCCGTGAAGTCGCTAAGAAGCTTGGCTTCGAAGTGATGGACACTGCGGATGCTGTGAAAGCTGCTGACGTCATTTTCGTCGCAACTCCAGACACCGTTATCCCTGCGGTTTATAACAAGGACATCGCTCCAAACATCGCTAAAGGCAAAACCCTGCTTTTCTCTCACGGCTTCGCGGTTCATTTCAAAACCATCAAGCTGCCTAAAGACATCGATGTCATTCTCGTCGCACCAAAAGGCCCCGGCCACACGGTTCGCTCGCAGTTCGTCGCTGGAAAAGGCGTTCCTGGCCTCATCGCCATCCATCAAGATATCACTGGCAAAGCCAAAGAAACCGCACTCGCATGGGCCGCCGGTATCGGCAGCGGACGCGCAGGTATCTTCGAAACCAACTTCCGTGAAGAAACCGTTACCGATCTCTTCGGTGAGCAAGTAGTCCTCTGCGGCGGTGCATCAGCACTCGTCAAAGCAGGCTTCGAAGTTCTCGTTGAGGCTGGATATCAGCCAGAGATGGCATACTTCGAGTGCCTTCACGAGCTCAAGCTCATCGTCGACCTCATGAACGAGCAAGGCATCGCCGGCATGCGTTTCTCAATCTCCGAAACCGCCGAGTGGGGTGACGTTTCCGTTGGACCAAAAATCATCGACGCTTCCGTTAAGAAGCGCATGAAGCAACAGCTCAAAGAAATCGAGAACGGCAAGTTTGCCAAAGAGTGGATCGCTGAATACGAAGGCGGCTACAAAAAGTTCAACGTGCTTCGTAAAGAAGGCGCAAATCATCAGATCGAAAAAGTGGGTGAAAAACTCCGCTCCACCATGAGCTGGATCAAACACAGCAAGATCAAAAAAGGCGCAAGCCAAGCGAGCCTCATCTCGAGCTCCAAGTAATTCATTACTATCTAACAAACGCCCGATCTCTTCGTGAGGTCGGGCGTTTTTTTGTTACCGAG
>JAZKIL010000001.1:471842-624704 GCA_040384845.1 Verrucomicrobiota bacterium
CAGCGGGCAACCACGCGCGGGCACCAGCGCTGCGGCGTTCGTAGTCTTTGAAAAAACCAGTGAGACCCTGACGCGTCTCCAGATCTTCGATGGCCTCTGCAGCTTTCGGATAGCGCCAGCGGAAGCCTGCTTCGCGCAGTCTCAATGGATCGGCCCAACGGCTTTTCACAATCAACTCGGTTTCTGTACCCATGAAGAACGCGCCGATTTTCAGCATCCACTCGGTTGCTGGAATCCCGAAAGGCATGCCAGTGGTTTCGCGGAAATACTTCATGAACTGGCTGTTAGTTGGGAAATTTGGCGCGGTCACATTGATCAACCCTTCCAGAAAAGGATCTCGCATCACGAAATCCACCGCGCGCAGCAAATCTTCCATGTGGATCCAACTGATGCGTTGGGTGCCTTTGCCCATGGTGCCACCGAGCGCTTTTTTTGTTAGATCGCTCAGTACATCGTAAACCGTCTCTGGCTCGTTGGCTAAAACCATGCCGGTTCGCAGCGCAACCTTGCGAGTTTCAGGCGGCACATGAGCAGCGAAGAAAGCGTCTTCCCAAGCGGTTGCAACTTCGCATGAAAATCCTTTGCCCACAGTGCCGCTCCATTCGTTTTGTGCCTCATCTTCTGCGTGGCGATACCATGTCGCGGTGCTAGAATTGATCCACAACTTCGGCGGAACGCGGCAGGCGGCGATAGCTTGGCCGATCACTTGGGTGGACTTCACGCGACTCGTTGTGATCTCCTCCCGATTTTTCGCGTTGTAGCGGCAGTTCACACTCCGCCCGGAAAGGTTGATGACCAACTCAGCGCCCTCGAGCGCATACGCCCACGGGCCGATGGTTTCGCCATCCCATTTCAGAAACATTCCATCGCCGCTCCAACCTTTACGGTTCCTTGCGATGGCCACGACTTCGCGGCCGTTTCTGGAAAAGTGACGGCAAAGATAGCGACCGAGAAAGCCGTTCGCGCCGATGATGACAACAGTCGTGTTCATAAGTTTATCCAAGTAATTTCGTGGCGATCTGCAGGGCAAAGCTGTGTTTCATCGATGCGACTCGATCCGATAAATGAGAGGCGAGTCCGACAAATTCTTGGAGCTCGCTGACTTGTTGATGAAATGCTTTCGCATCCTCGCCTTTGAGCCCTTTGGTCTCTTCCGCGCATTTGCTCAATAATGCCAATGCGGGTTCGATCTCACGGCGTTTGCGCTCACGAGCGATGATGCGGAAAATTTGCCACACATCTTTCTCAGCCTCGTAGTAATCGCGGCGATCACCTTTGATAACAATCATCCGCAGTAAACCCCATGCGACGAGTTCTTTAAGATTCGTATGCGCATTGCCGCGGCTGATTTCGAGTTCTTCCATCACTTCATCCGTGCACATCGGCTGTGGGGAAATCATCAGCAAGGCATGGATTTGAGCCATCGTGCGGTTGATTCCCCACTGCGTTCCAAGCGCTCCCCATTGCGCAATGAACTCTTCTTTGGCTACTTTCAACTTATCACTGCTCGCGTTCATAACTTTCACAATATACTGAAAATTTAGAAGGGCAAGTAGAGAATCGAAATCCAGAAAAACAAAAAAGCCGCTCTCCATATAGGAAAGCGGCTCTTGATTAAGACAGGTAAAAATTAAAGCGAAGCTTTAATCGTATTGAACTGGGCGCGCTTGGCATTCAAATCCCGCTCAAGTTTTTCGATCTCTTTGCCGAGGGAAAGCAAGCTACCCAATTTTTTCTGCATGTTGCCGGTGTTGGAAACAGCGTTGCCAGCGGACTTGCTAGCAATTTTCTTGGTGGCTTTCGCAGCAGCTTTGCCACTGGCTTTACCTCCGGATTTCTTAAGCCATGAGGCGATAGTGATTTGGGAGATGCCGAATTTTTTGGCGGCTGTGAGTTGTCCGCCACGCTTGTTCTTGGCATTGTGCTCAGTCACGAAAGCAACGATTTTACTTTTTTCTTCTGCGCTATAACGCTTACCACGAATTACTTTTTTGGTGCTCATTAGGCGCGCAACGTAGTTTTGGCCCAACGAATATGCAAGTATGAATGTCACATTAAATTGATATCAAACTTCCGATGATAACTTCTCAAACAGTAATAAATCATCCAATCGAGTGATCCACAGGTTCGCTCCTTGCCTCACCTTGTCGCGGGAAACAACCCCACCGAAGCCAATCATCAGATCGACATCGGGTTGGGTTTCAAGATCTGACGTACCATCGCCAATCATGATCACTTTCTCTGGAAGCATTGCGCTCTTCCATTGTTGGATGATCTCGTTTTTTCCTAAGTTGCGCGTGGTTGGGTAATCTTCTCCGTAGCCTGCGTAGTTGCCGGATATATCGAAATACAAAGGCACAGCTTCGACGTGTTCTATGCCAAGCTGATCAGCGAACGGGCGAATGATGGGTTCAAATCCCCCAGATAAAATAACAGGAATCCAGCCATGCTCGCGGGCATGTTGAATAAGTTTCTCTGCTCCGGCGACAAGGTGATCCAAATAGCATTGGCTGACGATGCGAACCATATCCAAGCTCGGTCGAATGATCTCCATGCGTTTTTTAAAAACTTCATTCAACGGAACATCCCCGTTCATTGCAGCATTGGTGAGATTCACTACTTCTTCAAAAATCGCAGGATCGGAGAGTCTAGCTAATTCATCAATGCCCTCGATGGAACTGAGTGTGGAGTCACAATCGAGAAACAATAATTTTCCTTTTGGCTGTTTCATGGGATGAATGAAAACTTCGGTTTGGGTCGGTATGATATCGAAGAGTTCTATCATATCATCATTGCTGAGCCGGATGCATCCATGGCTTGTGGGGCTGCCAATTTTGTCTTCGTGGTTGGTGCCGTGGATATAGATAAAACGATCATACGTATTTTGGTTTTCTGGGTCTTTGCCCGCGAGTCGGAGAATGCGTGTGAGCACAAGATCTTCATCATAAGTGCTTTCGGGATTCCAAATTCCCTCCGGCTTTCTCGCTTTAAAGATCGTCCTGATCGGAGTGTCGGCCCCGATTTTTTCGCAGATTTCAAAATTTCCGGTCGGCGTGCGGTAGCTGCCTTCAATGAAACCCATGCCTTTGGCACTAGAAGAAATGCGGAATGTTTTCAGGGTCGATTCGCCAGTGATCACACGCAGCGTTTGATCATCTAAAGAAATTTCGAGTCGGGGGTTATCGTTCATGAGGTCGCTTGAAAGACGGCCAAAGCATTGTGTCCGCCCATGCCGTGGGCAAGTTTGAACACGGGGCCGGTGAGTGATATGGATTGAGTTGGCGCGGAAAGTTCGCTCAATCCGGATGTGCCGCGTAAATTTGATGGAAGCGTGCCTTGTCTCATGAAGGCTAACAGGATCGCGCTTTCGATAAGTCCGCTCGCGCCGATGCTGTGGCCGATGAATGGTTTTAACAAATGCAGCGTGGGCTGCGATCCGAGGGTGGCGGTGTTTAGAAAGAGACTTTCCGCACGTGCTTGGGTTTGGGTTCCCGTGGCATGCGGACAGATCGCACTTGGTTTCCCGCAAAGAGCGATGGCTTTTTTCAAAAGCTCCGGAGTGCGCCCGCCGTCTTTAGGAATTCCCACAGGATCGGCTCCGTCGGAATTGTTAGAAAAATATGTCAGCCGTAATTTGCCGACAGGAGCCGAGCTGATAGCAATCGCCGCCGCGCCTTCCCCGGG
Organism: Verrucomicrobiota bacterium; assembly: GCA_040384845.1. GTDB lineage: Bacteria > Verrucomicrobiota > Verrucomicrobiia > Verrucomicrobiales > Akkermansiaceae > Luteolibacter. Next base: position 475,527 of record JAZKIL010000001.1, read on the forward strand.
TAGGAATCCATCACTGTTTGGGGAGTAAGGGTTCAGGACGGTGGTGCTTCCAAGTACGCCAGAAGCGGCATAATTTTCAAGCAAGAGCGGAACCAAGGGAAGATCGACACCTACAACGAGCGCGCGTTCGGCTTGGCCGGAATCGATGAGAAGTTTCGCAATGCCCAGTGCATCAAGACCCGCAGAGCAACCACTGGCGACGACGTGGTTCGGGCCATAGATGCCGAGCTCGATTGAGATGGCCGTTGCGGGTTCACTGTGAATCGTGTTGCTCGCGGCCATCAATTTGAACGGACGTCTGTTAGGCCATTCGCCCAGCCAGCTTGCGGCATTTCCGCGACTGGTGCCGACGACTAACGCGGCGCTCGCCAGTTCATCACTATTCCACCCCGCATCCTTCGCCGCTTGTTTCGCAACATGAAGCGCGGCCATGGTCACGGGACTCCATTTGCGATGGGTGAGAAGTTCTCTCGGCGTGATCCATGCGCCGTGGAGATGGGCGTGCGGGCTGTCATTTCCGAGAAGTTTTCCAAGTGGCTGAATTCCCGAAACACCCGATGATATGGCTTTAAGATGCGACTTCACATCATGGCCAAGTGCCGAGAGCGTTCCGATGCCTGCGATAGAAAGTGCGGTTGTGATGCTCTCGGGTTAAACGGGTTCTGCATCTTCGTCAACTTAACGAATAGGCAGCGATCTTTCTAAAACTGCACATTGGATGACTTTCCGCCTTTGCGTGGGACGGAAAGATGCCTCATAAGCGGCGTGGCGGATGAAGTCAGTTCTTGAAACAATCAATGGTGGAGCGAGTTATCTCGAAAAACGGGGAATTGAAGACGCGCGGAGAAATATGGAGCACTTGCTGGCCAAGGTTCTGGATTGTTCGCGCATGCAGCTCTACACACAGTTTGACCGACCTCTCGAAGAATCCACTTTGGCACCGCTGCGTGATCTTTTGAAAAAACGGGGCGAGGGAATTCCGCTGCAACACCTGCTCGGCGAGGTGCCCTTCCATGGCCGCGATTTTATATGCGACGGCCGTGGCCTGATCCCGAGACCAGAGACCGAAGAGCTGGTGGAAATGATTCTGAAACAGCTGTCTGGGGAAAACTTGCAGATCCTCGATGTCGGTTGCGGCTCGGGGGTGATCGGGCTTTCGCTCGCTGCCGAAAAGCCAAGCAGCCATATTACTCTAGTGGATATTTCGGAAGACGCGCTGTCACTCACGCGGGAGAACGCGGAAAAGCTAGGAATCAGCAATGTGGACATTTTACGTAGCGATCTACTCGATCAGGTGACCGGAAGTTTCGATCTCATCGTCGCAAATTTACCTTACGTGGCGGAAAGCGAAGCCAAGACGATGGCCCGCGAGCTGGCGCACGATCCCGCGTTGGCCTTGTTTTCTGGGGCGGACGGGATGGATTTGCTCAGGCGTTTCATTCCCGCGGCTCATGGTTTCTTAAAACCCGGCGGTTGGCTGGCGCTTGAGATTGGTTACGATCAGGCTTCACAGGTGGGCTTGTGTTTGGAAAAGTCTGGCTTCACGGAAATCGAGATTCGCAAGGATCTCAGTGGGATCGCCCGTTTTCCATTCGCGCAACATCAATAAAGTCATACATCGAAATGGATAAACTTGTCGTCCACGGCGGCTCTGTCATCAAGGGCTCAATCAATATTTCTGGATCCAAAAACGCATCGCTGCCGATTCTCGCCGCAACGATTCTAACAGGAGAAGACTGCATCATTCGCCGTGTGCCCGATGTATCGGACACGAACTACATGATCCAGATTCTCAGCGCACTGGGTGCGGATGTGGAGCGATCTTCAGGAACCGTTCGGATTTCTTGCGCGGACATTTCTGATGAAGCGCCGTATGAATTGGTGCGGCGCATGCGCGCGTCGATTTGTGTGATGGGTCCTTTGCTTGCTAGAAAAGGACGCGCCGTGGTTTCACTGCCGGGTGGTTGCGTGATCGGTGACAGGCCTGTCGATCTCCACCTCAAAGGGATGGAAGCGCTTGGTGCGAAGATTGAATTTGAAGGAGGAAATATTATTCTCACCGCTCCCAATGGATTACGTGGAGCGGAAATCAATTTGCGTGGTGAAAGCGGACCCACCGTTCTCGGAACTGATAACGTGATGATGGCCGCGACGCTGGCTGAAGGCATCACGGTGATCGAATCCGCTGCCGCTGAGCCTGAAGTGTTAGACCTTGCGAATTTCCTCAACGGCATGGGCGCGAAAATAACCGGAGCAGGCACGCGTCGGATCGTGATCGAGGGCGTGAAAGAACTCAAAGGAGTCGAGCACACGGTCATTCCCGATCGGATCGAAGCTGGAACGTTCATGGCCGCTGCCGCTTTGGCTGGAGAGGGCGTGACGCTGAATCGCGTCAATCGCGAGCATTTGAAAGCAATCACCGAGGCCATCATTAAATCGGGGCATCGGGTTGAGTTCAACGAAGCTGGAACTTCCTGTTTCATTGAGCGTGGCGAGGTGCTGCAAGGAGTTGATCTCAATACCGCACCTTTCCCGGGCTACCCAACTGACATGCAAGCGCAGATGACAGCGTTGTTAGCGACGACCCCGGGGATCAGCGTGGTGAAAGATAGCATTTTCCCACAACGCTTCATGCATTGCGCGGAGTTGAAACGGATGGGTGCGGATATCAAAATGGATCACGGCACAGCGATTGTTAGAGGAGTGGAAAAACTTTCCGCAGCGCCGGTCATGGCATCTGATCTTCGTGCCTCCGCCGCGCTGGTTCTCGCTGCGCTACGCGCAAAAGGCACCACGGAAATTTCTCGTCTCTATCATATTGATCGTGGTTACGAACACATCGATGAGAAGCTGCTCATGTTAGGCGCGGATGTTGAGCGGGTGAGGGTGTAGCCGTCTAGAATAGTGAAAACGGCGACCGATGATCGCCGCTACCATTCACTCGCGGCGTTTTTCGAGTTTTCATTTTGCTCAGGAATGAATGAGAAACCTTCGGCAACGTCGAGGTCGACGTTTGGATTCATGAAAAGTGGGCGTGCGGTTTTGTCGATGATTTCCAAGTCAGGGAGCACAACTCCTTCGGGTGCGGCCTTGAGTTCTTCGAACTTGCGGGCGGTGGTCAGCACCCGGGTTTCGTAGGAACCGACCGCTTTGTTGTAATGATCTACGGCGTTGTTGAGGGAATTTCCGAGTTTGGAAAAATGTTCGGCAAGTTTCCCTAACCGTTCGTGCATCGTGCGGCCGAGGGCGGAGATTTCTTTCGCATTGAGCGCGAGGGATTCTTGCCTCCACCCGTAAGCGACGGCTTTCAGCAAAGCGATCAGGGTGGTGGGAGTGGCAAGGATCACGCCTTCGTTCACTCCGCTTTCGATCAGGCCCGGATCGGAGTTGAGCGCAGCGGAGAAAAACGATTCGCTGGGAAGAAACAACACAGTGAACTCCGGGGTGTCGTCGAACTGCTCGGTGTATCTTTTCGAGGAAAGTTGTTTGATGTGGGTTCGGACTTGCTGCGCGTGTTGGGCAAGGTATCGATCACGCTCCAAATCGTCCATCGCTTCGAGCGCGTTGAGGTAGGCGTCCATCGGCGTCTTGGAATCGACCACAATGGTTTTTCCTCCGGGAAGTTTGACGACAAGATCGGGGCGCAGGCGTCTGCCTTCATCGCTGGTGGTGGTGGTTTGGGTGGTAAAATCGCAGTGCTCCTGCATGCCGGCGAGCTCGACCACGCGGCGGAGCTGCATCTCGCCCCACTGGCCGCGACCGGTCGGTTGACGCAGCGCTTTTACCAACGAAGCGGTTTCTCTCTGCAAGCCGAGCTGACCCTCGCCGAGCGCGCGGACTTGTTCTTTCAATTCCGAATACGCGCCCTCGCGGATTTTTTCGATCTCGCCGATGCGGAGTTCAAATTTCCCGAGCGAGTCAGCGACTGGCTTCACCAACGTTTCGATGGCGGTTTTGCGTTTTTCGATTTCGCCTTTCGCTTCTTCGGTTTGTGAGGCGAGGGTGGATTTGGCGAGATGGAGAAATTGCTCGGAAGCTCCTTTGAGGGCATCGGCCGACAGGGCTTTGAACGTATCGGAAAGTCGGGCCTCGGCGCGTTCGAGCAGGGCTTGTTTTTCAGCCGCGGCTTGGCGCTCGGCTTCGAGGCGGCTGCTCACCTCGCCAAGTTGGGTGCGGTAATTTTGGGCTTCGATTTCGTTTTGTTGGGCCTCGGCGGTGGTGGAAGCGAGGCGGGCTTCGAGTTCGGTGGCGCGGCGTTCCTCGGCTTTCAAACGTTCCGCCAACGCGGATTTCGACGACGAGGCGATCAACCAAGTCACTATAAAGGTGATCAGAGCGCTGATAAAAAACGGGAGATTGGACTGAAGTTCTGGTGGCATACGTGATTTCTACTTGCGGGAGGGCGGTTGCTGGCGTTGATGTTAATCGTTCGCGCGATTCTGCTTTCCCTCAAGAAGCGCGACAACTCAAACTACATCAATCAAACATTTTAAAATTATGGCACATACCCTACCAGAACTCGGCTACGCATTGAATGCCCTTGAACCGCACATCGATGCACTCACGATGGAAATCCATCACGGCAAACATCATCAGGCATACATCACCAACCTCAACGCAGCGATCGACGGCAAAGCCGACCTTACATCGAAATCCGCGCTCGAGCTGATCTCCAATCTCGCTGCAGTGCCGGAAGAAATTCGCGGTGCGGTTCGCAACAACGGCGGTGGTCACGTGAATCACAGTTTCTTCTGGAAAGTCATCGCACCAGGCGGCGCAAAAGCACCGTCCGGTGAACTCGCTGCTGCAATCGACAAAGCTTTCGGTTCGTTCGATGCATTCAAAGAAGCGTTCGCAAAAGCCGGCGCAACTCGTTTCGGTTCCGGTTGGGCATGGCTCTGCAAAAAAGCAGATGGCTCACTCGGCGTCTGCTCCACCGCCAACCAAGACAACCCACTCATGGGCACCGACTTCGGCGGCTGCGGCAGCACCCCTATCCTCGGCCTCGATGTTTGGGAACACGCATATTATCTGAACTATCAGAACAAGCGCCCTGCCTACATCGAAGCATTCTGGAACATCGTCAACTGGGACGAAGTCGCGAAAAACTTCGCCGCTTGATCTAACAATTCACGCAAAAGCCGCCGGAGCAATCCGGCGGCTTTTTTGTTGGCAAGGGACGCGGACGCGTCCTTCGTAGCCTTGGCGTATTAGGATCCTTACGCGTCCATATCTTGCGGTGGTTAAAACGGTTAACTTGCAGAAAAATCCCGCGGATGTTGAAAATGCTCGAGAAAAAGCGCGGAAGACGAGTGCCAAGATTCGGGTGGGTTTGTGATTTAAAAAATCATATGCGATTTGGAGTCGCGTGAGGGGCGATTGCAGTTTTCACTGATCGGCAAGTGATGAGTTTTGGAACTTTATTGAAAGCGGTGGTTTCGGGTGCGAGGCCGAAAACCTTGGCGGCGGGTTTGGTGCCGGTTTGGTTGGGTGGGGTATTGGCGTGGAAGTTGACGGGAAATTTTGATGCATGGCTATGGAGCTGCACGTTGCTCGGTGCGTTGTGTATCCAGATCGCGACGAATTTTTTCAACGACGCAGTGGATGGAAAAAAGGGAGCCGATGGTGAAAATCGCACGGGTCCGCGTCGATTGACCGGCACGGGCGAAATGTCCTTCGGGCAAGTGATGCTGTTGGGTGCGGTTTTTCTAACAGGTGCTGCGGTTTTTGGTGCGTTTTTATGGATGGCCCGTGGCTGGCCGATGCTTGCGATCGGTTTGCCATCGTTGTTTCTTGCATACGGCTACACTGGCGGGCCGTTTCCTTTAGCGTATCGGGGGCTGGGGGAAATTTTCGTGATCTTATTTTTCGGCTTCATCGCGGTGATGGGAACCGTGTTTGTGCAAACCGGAACTTGGCCGAACGAAGCGATCCTGCTCGGCGCACAGGTTGGCTTGCTTTCGGCGGTGCTGATTTCGGTGAACAATTTCCGTGATCGAGAACAGGATGCCGCAGTCGGGAAAAAAACCTTGGCGGTGCGTTTCGGGCCAAAATTTGCGGCGGGGGTGATTTGGTTGGAAATCAAGGTCGCGGCATTTCTGGGGATCGTTTGGTTGGTGAAAGGTTATCCACTGTTCGGTTTGGCGAGTGTGCCGGTGTTCGTGATCGGGATGAGGATTATCTGGGGTGTTCTAACAATGCCTCCGGGGAAAGGGTTCAATAGGCTCTTAGCACTCGGTGCGTTGCAGTTGATCCTTTTCGCAGCGGTGTTTCATGCGGTCGCCGCGTTCTTCCGATGAGGTTTCTCCCTCATCTCCTGGATTGCCAGAGTTGGGAACCTGTGCTGAACTATGAGGTATGAAATTTATCTCCCTATGCTTGTTACTGAGTTTTTGTCCGGCTTTTGGACAAACCAGTGTTAGCGATTTGTTATCGCAAGGTTTGAAACCAGATGAGTCTAAAAAACCGGTTGTTTCGGCAGAAGACCAAAAGGCACTCGTAACAGCGACTGCGACTTTGTTGAGTAAGCATCTGACTTTCCGAGCGGATGGATCGGCATCGGCGTTTTACAGCGCGGCTGAGAGGCAAACCGTGGAGTGGCAGAAATTTGTTGTTTTTCGTATCGATAGCAAACCTGTTAGCGAGGCGGATAAACTGAATGGCATTACCAAAAAATACGCAGTCATTTTTGGGTGCGATGCGAATCGGACGTGGGATGCCAAAGCTAACCGCTGGGGCGAATGGCAGCCAAATGGTTATGCGGATTTTCCGCTCGGTGTGGTGTTCCATTTGAAAGGCGGGGCATGGACGGCTGAAGCTCCGGATCTGTTGAAATATTTCTCACCTGGCCCAGGACCATCGATTTCCGATTCGAAACCCAAACCCGCTGGTAAAACTGCCGAGCTTCCCCCGGGCATGCAAAAAATGAAGTAACGACTTCGTTTGCACAGTGTGGTTTTTTGAATGGCAGTTATGCCAAAGCATCGATTAGTAATCGCTTATGAATTTTGAGTTTCGAGTGGCATACGCGACGGTGGTTGGAGAATCGCTGTGGCTCGAAATGACGATGCGGGTTGGTAAAAAAACGGTTCGCCAAGTGCTGCCTATGAAATGGAAGGATGCGCAGCATTGGGAGCTGAAGGTGGAAGCGGGGAAGGTGGAGCAGTTGGAATATCGTTATGTGTTCAAGCGGGAGGATGGGTTGGAGCTGGAGGAGTTCGGTGATGTCAGGAAATGGCAGGGCGAAGATGCTACAAAGCACGTGCTTTTTCTCGATGATTGGAAATCCGCGGGTAGTGAGGACAGGGTTTACGAAGGAAAAATTTTCGAGATCGCTGACGCACAAAAACGCGAGCTCGGAAATATTTCTAACAAAAGAAACCACGAGTTTCATTTGCACATGGCGCGTCTGCCGGAAGGTGCGGTTCCTTGTTTGCTCGGAGGGTGCCATGGGCTGGGAAGTTGGGATTACGCGAAAGCGCTGCCTATGGTTGAGGTGGCGAGAAATCATTGGCAGGTGAATGTGGATTTACCGATGGATGAGCGCTCGGAATACAAATACGGGATCTATCGTAGTTCGGAAGCGAACGCGATTCGCTTGGAGGGCGGTGCAGAAAACCGAGTGCTTGGCGATCGATCCGGCGCAGGCATGGTAAGGGTTTCCGATGAATGTTTCCGCCGCAGTGCGAATCAGCGCTTTCGTGCGGCGGGTGTGGCGATACCGGTTTTTTCTCTGAGAAGTGAGGAAGGATGCGGAGTCGGGGAGTTTTCAGATTTGAAAGCGATGGGGAATTGGGCGATGAGCTGCGGGATGAAGATGATTCAGATTTTGCCGATCAATGACACGACTTCGTCGCGGACATGGACGGACAGTTATCCGTATTCCGCAATCAGTGTTTACGCGTTGCATCCGATCTATCTGCGTTTGGATGGAATGACGGTTCCGCTGCCAAATGAAGCGGAATTTCGGGAAACCCGCGAGGTGTTGAATCGGGCCAAGCAGCTCGATTACGAGGCGGTGATGGCGGTGAAATGGCGGGTCACGCGCGAAATGTTCGATGCTCATCAGAAATCGATTCTGAACGATCCATCATTTTTGGATTTCCTGAAACGGAATCGCGATTGGGTATTGGACTACGCGGTGTTCTCATTGAAACGCGATGAGTTCGGCACTGCCGATTTTTCAAAATGGGGAAATTGGAAAGATCATGATGCAAAGAAAATCGATGCGCTCTCGTCGGATGCCAGCGTGATGTATTTCGTTTGGTTGCAGTTTGAGTTGGATAAGCAACTCACTGATGCGGTCGCGCATTTGCACGCGAAAGGCGTTGCGCTGAAAGGGGATTTGCCGATCGGCGTCGATAAAGAATCGGTCGATGCATGGGTTGCACCGCGACTTTTCAACATGGATACGCAAACGGGCGCGCCGCCGGATGCGTTTGCAGTGAAAGGCCAGAACTGGGGATTCCCAACTTATGATTGGGATGAGATGCGCAAGGACGGCTACGCTTGGTGGCGTTCGCGATTTGAGAAATTGAGCCGGTATTTCGATGCGTATCGGATCGATCACATTCTGGGATTTTTCCGTATCTGGCAGATTCCGACCCAACATGTGGATGGCATCATGGGTTGGTTTGAGCCGGCATTGCCGGTGAAATTGGAAGAGTTCGCGGAGCGCGGGGTGGTGTTTGATTATGATCGTTTTTGTAAGCCGTTCATTCAGGAGAATGATCTGTTAGAAATATTCGGTGAGCTGGCGCACGGAGTAAGGCAGGATTTTTTGGTGGATTACGGATTGGGATGTTACGGGTTGAAAAATGACTTCTCGACCCAGCGAGGTATTCTGGAATTTTTCGAGAAACTCAAGCCGAGTGATTGGGCGAATCAAGCTTGGTTACGCGCTGCATTGTTAGATCTGGCGGGTGAGGTATTGTTCTTCGAGGTCGGGGGATCGCACGGAAAAGAATTTCATCCCCGGATGAGGCTTTCTGAAACGCGATCGTTCAAAGCTTTGGCTCCGGAAATTCAGGAGGTGTTGAGACAGATCCACGAAGATTATTTTTACCTGCGCCAAGATCGATTCTGGGAGGTGAAAGCTTACGAGAAACTTCCCGTCATGCGCTCCGCAAGCGACATGCTCTTGTGTGGCGAGGATCTCGGGATGGTGCCGGGTTGCGTGCCGGGCGTGATGAGTCAGCTCGGGATGCTTTCGCTCGAAATCCAACGCTGGCCTAAAATTTACGGTGGCGTGTTTTCCGATCCCGCCTTGGCGCCTTACATGAGTGTGATCTCCACCGGAACACATGATATGGAAACGCTCCGTCAATGGTGGCAGGATGATGAAAAAGTGCGTTCGAGATTTGCTCGGGAAATGCTTGGGATTGCTTCCCCTGAGCCTGAGCTTTCTGGCGGAATGGCACGCCGCATCATCCAACAACATCTCGCTTCCCCGGCGATGTGGGCAGTGTTTCCATTCCAAGATCTGTTAGCGATGGATGAAATCTTGCGTAGCGAAAACATCGAAGGTGAACGCATCAATGTGCCTGCGATCACGCCGTTTTATTGGCGATGGAGAATGGAAATGAATATGGAGGCGCTTGCAAAAGAAATAGAGTTTAATCAGGGAATCCGAGAAATGATTTCGGATGCAGGCAGGTGAAGCGGGCCACTAAGAGATTCAAGCCAAGCCGACCGCTTTACGAATCCGGCCTAACACTTTTGCGGCTTCTTCTCGGGCGCGGTTGGCACCGTTGGTGAGGACTTGATCGACGTAGCCGGGGTCTTTGAGGATTTCTTCGCGGCGTTTTCTCATTTCGGAAAAATAGTCCCAGTAGGCATCGGCGAGGCGTTTTTTGAAATCGCCGTAGCCGCAGCCGCCGCGTTGGTGATCGGCGATCATACTCTCGAATTCTGCATCGTTGGCGAAGAGTTGGTAGAGCGCGATGATAGTGGAGTCCTCGGTGGGTTTTGGGTCTTCGACAGGCGTGGAGTCGGTGACGATTTTCATCACCAATTTACGCAATTGTTTTTCCTCCCCGAAAATGGGCAGGGTGTTGTCGTAGCTCTTGCTCATCTTGCGTCCGTCGAGGCCGATGATGAGTTCGGTCTCCTCTTTGATAATCGCTTCAGGCATGACGGCGGTGCCTTCGCCGTAAGCTTCGTTGAGCTTGGTGGCGAGGCTGCGGGTGACTTCAAGGTGCTGTTTCTGATCTTTTCCGACTGGGACTTTTTGGGAATCGTAGAGCAAAATATCCGCGGCCATCAGGACGGGGTAAGCATAGAGGGCGTGGTTAGGAGAAATGCCTTGGGCGACTTTGTCTTTGTAGGAATGGCATTTTGCCAAGATTGGCATCGGGCAAACCGTAGAAAGAATCCATGCGAGTTCGTTAACTTCGGGGACGGCGCTTTGGCGGAAAAACACGGATTTTTCAGGATCCAGTCCACAGGCGAGGAAATCGATGGCGAGCTCGCGGATGTTTTCCTTTAAAGCTGCGGCGTCGCGCCCGGAGGTCATCGCGTGGTAATCCGCGATGAAATAGAAGCCCTCGCCTTGTTGCTGCAGTTCGACCGCAGGTTTCATTGCCCCGAAATAATTTCCCACATGCAGTTTCCCGCTTGGCTGCAGTCCCGTCAGAATTCTCATGGGCGGAACTTCGCCGCTCTTGGCGACCTTTTGAAGTTTAAAGTTTGATGTTTCTCACAAGCCCTACAAACATCTTGGTCATGCGCACTCTTGTTACCGGAGGTGCCGGATTTCTCGGCTCTCATCTCTGTGATCGTCTCATCAAAGATGGCCACGACGTCATCTGCATGGACAATTATTTCACCGGCAGGAAAAGCAACGTGCTGCATTTGATGGATAATCCGCATTTCGAGCTGGTTCGCCACGACGTCACGGAGCCGTTCATGTTTGAGGTCGATCAAATCTTCAACCTCGCCTGTCCTGCCTCGCCGCCGCACTACCAGCACAACCCGATCAAAACCACGAAGACGTCAGTTCTAGGCGCAATGCATTGCCTCGGCCTCGCAAAACGCATTGGAGCCCGTGTTTTTCAGGCCTCGACCTCGGAAGTTTATGGCGATCCTGAAATTCATCCGCAGCCGGAATCCTACAAAGGCTCAGTCAATCCCATCGGCATTCGTGCTTGTTACGATGAGGGTAAACGTGTCGCGGAGACTTTGTTTTTCGACTACCACCGCCAGCACGGGGTCGATATTCGGGTTGCTCGTATTTTCAATACCTACGGCCCACGCATGTTACCGGATGATGGACGGGTGGTTTCCAACTTTATCGTCCAGACCCTGCGCGGCGAGAATCTAACTATTTACGGCGATGGCACGCAGACGCGCTCTTTCTGTTATTCGGATGATCTGATCGAGGGGTTCATCCGATTGATGAATCAGGATCAGCTTACTGGCCCAGTGAACTTAGGTAATCCCGGTGAATTTACCATGCTGGAGCTCGCGGAGCAGATCCTGAAAAAGGTCGGCGGAAAATCAAAACTGACTTTTCATCCATTGCCAGGAGATGATCCGAAACAGCGTTGCCCGGATATCACGCTGGCAAGTGAACAGCTCGGATGGAAGCCGAAGCTGAGCTTGGATGAGGGACTCGACCCGACCATCGAGTATTTTCGAAAGTTGCTTACGGAGTCGTAAAACGAAATTTCACCCGAAATTCGAGAAGATGCTGGATACGTCCAACATCTATGGTTAGAGTAGCGAATCTATGAAAACCCTCATTGCTCTTATCGTGTTAGCATGTAGCGCTCCGCTCGTACTTGCAGAAACCGCCGCCGAACAAGCTGAGGCTTGGTACCAAAAAGGCTTGGCCGCAGAAAAAACTGGCGAGCCAGCACTAGCGATCGATGCGTTCAGAGCAGCGCTTGAGCTGAATCCCAAGCACGCAAACGCACGCTTTCGTCTTGGAGAGGTGAAGCTCAATGCCCCTAAAATGAAGGCCAATGCGATGGAAGCGAAAATCGGCGGAATCATGATTCCCACTTATCAAATCGAGGAAGTCCCGATCAAAGAGGCTCTTGAGGTGTTGGCCGTGGCGATTGAAAAACAATCGAAAGACGAAGTGGCCCCTAATTTTGTCATCGAAGACCCAACCAAAAAGCTTGTGGATGCCAAGGTGACGTTGAATCTCAAAAACGTACCTGTTAGCGCCATTCTGCAATTCATTCACGGTCAAACCAATACCAAGATCCGCTACGATGAACATGCCGTGGTGATCCTTGCTCGCTGATTTTTCTTTTTTAATATGCGAGAAGAGCTTTTAGCCAATCCGGTCTTTGCTATGGCAGTCAGCCAGTTTGACCGCGTGGCGGACTTTCTCAACCTTCCTGCGGATATCCGTGAACGTTGCAAATGGCCTAAGCGAATCATCACCGTGACGGTCCCGATCCGGCGCGATGACGGCACCACCGAAGTGTTTTTCGGGCACCGTGTGCAGCACCATCTTACCCGAGGTCCGGTGAAAGGCGGGCTTCGATATCATCCAGATGTGAATGTGGGCGAGGTCGCCGCTCTAGCCATGTGGATGAACTGGAAATGTGCCTTGCTCGATCTGCCGTTTGGTGGTGGCAAAGGAGGCATTTCCTGTAAACCCTCGGAAATGTCTGAAGGTGAACTCGAGCGTATGACCCGTCGGTTCACCATGGAAATGATCCCCTTCATTGGTCCGGAAATCGATGTCATGGCTCCCGATATGGGCACCAACGAACAAACCATGGCATGGATCACGGACACGTATTCCACGCATTCCGGACATTTGGTGCCATCGATCGTCACGGGGAAACCGCTGACGCTTCAAGGTTCAGCAGGGCGCACCCGAGCCACTGGCCATGGAGTTGCTTTCCTTGCCTCCAATGCGCTATCCAAACTCGGTATCAAGGAAGAATCCGCCACCGCTATCATCCAAGGTTTCGGAAATGTCGGGCTCTATACCGCGGTGACATTGGCGTCTTATGGTATTAAAATTATCGGAATTTCCGATGCCAGCGGCGCGCTCTGGAATCAAAACGGGATCGATATCGATGCCCTGCGCACCTATGTTTCTGAGCACAAGAATATCTCGGGTTTTCCTGCGGCGGAATCCATCGATCCCCATGAGATGTTGACCCGGAAATGCGACATCCTTGCGCCGTGCGCGGTCGGAGGAGTGATTCATGCGTATAATGCTGCCAAACTAAACTGCAAGATTTTGGCGGAAGGCGCGAACGGTCCGACCACTCCTGAAGCCGATCTGATCATCGAAAAACGCGATGATATTTTTGTGATTCCAGACATTTTATGCAATGCCGGCGGGGTCACGGTTTCCTATTTTGAATGGGTTCAGAACCTTCAACGCTTCCAGTGGACGGAAAAAGAAGTCATCAGCAAACTCGAAACCAAATTGCACGCCGCCTTTGAGCAAGTCACGTCCTACGCCGCTAAAAACAAGCTCCCGAATCGGATGGCTGCGCAAGCCATCGCCATTACCACGGTGGCAAACGCGAAATCCACACGCGGGCTTTTTCCATAAAAAAACGCCGACCCGCCACTGGGGCGGATCGACGTTGAGAGTTTTTGTTGAACTTACTTACCTTTAACGGTCATCACGCCTTGCATGATGGCGAAGTGGCCGGGAAAGGTGCAGATGAAAGGATAGCTGCCCGCTGCTGGTGCGGTGAAGGTCACCTCATCGGACTCGCCGCCACCCAACATTTTGGTGTGGGCGATGATGAGCTTTTTGGACTCTTCATCGGTCGGGATGTAACCGTTTTCTTTGGCAGGCGCGCATTTTGCAGAAAATGCAGGTGCGGCGGTGCCAGCTTTGAGAATCACCACATTGTGTCCCATGGCAGCGGAAGGAAGTTGGCCGATGTGCTTGAACGACAACACCACTTTCTGGCCTTCAGTAACCTCAAATGCTTTGATATTATACTGCATCTGGTCATTGCCGGTGATTTCGATCTTGGTGTCTTGTGCGATCGCAAATTGGCAGAAAGCTGCTGACAACAGAGTGATGACGATTTTTTTCATGATAGTGATTGGGGTGTTAAGAACGTAAAGAATACGGCGGGAGCCTTATCCAGTTTTCAGGAAATCGCAACCCATGGATTAAAATATTTCAGAATTCCTGATTTCCATCTAGTATCGCCTCCCTTATCTGCTTTACTACAAAGCAAGCGGAGTTATCCGCTTGAAGAAAGTTGGCACACGCCTTGCTTTCCATATTTTCACCAATCCGCCGCAATCATGAAAAAAATCGAAGCTATCATTAAACCATTCAAGCTTGAAGAAGTCAAAGAGGCCCTCTCAGAGGTCGGAGTCCAAGGCATGACCGTCACTGAGGTCAAAGGATTCGGACGTCAAAAAGGTCATACTGAAATCTATCGAGGTTCCGAGTACACCGTTGATTTCCTTCCCAAGGTCAAAATCGAAATCGTTGTCGATGACGCACAAGCCGAAGGGGTTGCGCAAGCCATCGTCAAAAGCGCAAACACCGGCAAAATCGGTGACGGCAAGGTTTTCATCTCAACCATCGAAGAAGCCATCCGCATCCGCACAGGCGAGACTGGCTCTTCCGCCGTGGCCGTGAACTAATTTTAAGTTCGATCGTTTTTCACAACCGTCATCCCGTTCTGGGGTGGCGGTTTTTTCGTAAGGGGAAGACAGGGATCGGCTAAAATACCTTCAGTTCAACTCCAGCTTCACGGCATTGGCGATCTCTGGATTGTCCGAGACGCGCGGGGGCATGCCACTGCTGGCTTTAAAATCTTTGATCTGGATTATTTCTGTTAGCTGGTAAGGGAACGGGCGATTGTCTTTTGCTTTGCCGATAGGATTTCCCAACAATAAGACACCTTTGTAATCTTTGGGGCTTTTGGAGTCATCGACCGTTAAATTTTCAATGCGTATCGTTTTAGGCATGAAGCAGGCATAACCAAAATCGTGGCTGCCATTGTTTTGCATGCCGAACATGGTGGGATTTTTGTTAGGCGGCATCCAACGACAGTTTCGAATCAGGACATCGCCTTCCCATGTGGAGCCGTAATCACTGCGGAAACTAATCACGTTCCCCGAGTGAAGTATGGTATTTTCAACGATCAATTGTCCGCGTCCAATTGCGTTGATTCCTGCATGACCAATGGTGCTGTCTTTGATGATGTAGGAGCCTGAGATCCCCATGTGGACGTCGACGCGTGAGAGAACGCATTTCTCAACGAGGAAGTTTTTCATGAAATTGGAAGCGACAACTCCCCAGCGGCTGCGGTCGTTGATATCCGTGCCCATACGGCAATGGATCATACGGAAGTCGACCACGAGGTTGGCATGGTAACCGTAGCTGCCCATGGGAACGGGCGTTCCCGTTTTGCCCATTTTGAAATAGGTTTTTTTCCCGTCGATCACGCAGTTGCGCAGGACGACCTGGGCGCATTTGTCTGCCGTAAGAAAGCCTCGGTAAGGATGACCGTGCTCTTTTTCACCGGTAACTTTGTGAACGACTCCATCAACCACGGTTCTGGATCGCTCGATAGATAGGTTACGAGACCAGTAATTCGATTCGTCCTTCGGATCCGCCTGATTGGCGATGCTGGTGAAAATCCCTCCGCGAACGTGGAGCAATGTTTCATTGATGGGTTGGGCCGTGATCTTGGTGATTTCATCATAGTCCCATTCGATCGCGCCGATGATTGATCCGTCCTTTTTCAGAATAAAAACCTCTTCCTGTACGTTGCCACTATTTTGATTGGCTCCTTTGCGGATAAACATCCTCTTTTTGCTGTTTTCAACATACACTAGGCAGTCGCTTGGGGGTCTGATGTCGAGACGTGCCTGATCACGTTTGAGTTTTTCGATTTTCAATGGAATTGGCTTCAGGTTGGAGCGGATCTGAAAGAGAGGCCGGCTGGGATTTTCCACATCATGGCTGTCATCAATGATGAATTTGGAGGTTCCCCAATCGGTATCCGTTTCGATAAAGGCGACGATAGCCTTGCTGCCAAGATGATACGTGGCGCCGGGCTTCGAGCGGACCGGTAAACCGTTTTTATTGGCGTGCTCATGCGCCTTTTGGATGGCCGGCATGTCGTCCGTCACTCCATCGCCCACCGCGCCGAATTCTTCGTAGGTCACAGGTTTTTTTTCCGACTGCCCCGTGGAAATTTGCATCCCGCCCAAAGAGATTGCGAAAATAACAAATCCTTTGGTGACCAAGTTTAAAAAAATCATTAAGCCCATCATACGTGTTACTAACGATTTATCTATCCTGTAAGCCTGCAATTCCATGGACTTGTGGGGATTTTCCCATAAATTCATGGATGTGCTAAGCAAGCTCTCAATGAACGGTCAATCCATCTGTATAGGCGTCGTCTCCTTTATCTTGGGTGGAGTGACGGGCGGATTCCTGTTATCCAACGCCGACAATTCAGATTCAAAAAATTCCGGCCAATCGGCAAACACCGCGCCACTCGGAACCAAGCAGCCACGTTTCGGGCAGGACTGGGGCGAGCGCGAAGTCAATCAGCGTCCGACTCAAAAGCCTCGTCCTCTGCGCACGGATGAATCCATGATTTCAGTTCCCATTTCCCTGCTGAAATCTCTCAGTATCGCGAAATCAAATCACACCATGGGTCAGGCCATTTTAGATGATAACGATCCCGTCGAGGCGGCGCTCGGCTTGACGAGTGTGGAAAAGGATCGCATCCAGAACGATTGGCAGCGCGCCAGCGAAAAGGTGCGGGAGATCGAAATCACTGCGCTCACCACGAAAGATTTGGAAGATGGTTCAGTGGTGTTGTCGCTGCCAGATTTATCCAAAGAGCGAAAAGATATCGCTAAGCAATTCATGAGCTCAGTGACCCAAACTCTCGGCGCTGAGCGCGGTGAGGCTTTTTACGCAACCAAACAAGTGGACAGCCGGTTCGCGGCAGATGCTGGAGAACGTTCCGTCACCGTGAAGATCGAATCCGCTGGCGAAGGCGAGTGGAGTTACCAAATGTCGCTTCAAGATGCATCCGGATCACGGGTCTGGGTGGGAGAAAGCATTCCTCTTGAACTCCGTCACCTAGCCGATGCTGCGGGGATACTCCCGACCATCGAAGAGGCCGTGGGCACTGCGCCCGAAGAGTGATTTCAACAATCCGATCGTTGCCCTTCCACAAACACGATGAAACCCATCCTGCTTCTACTCGTCCTCTGCACTCCTCTTTTTGCGGAAGGAAAAAAGTTCACTCTAACCGCGCGTGCCTCGGAAATCGATTCACGCACGAAAGAGCATCCAGACATCGACTACGTTTTCAATCGCAAGGGCAAACCAGCCGACCTCCAACTCGCTTCGGTCGATACGCGTGTGAAGTCCAGCGGTTATCTCATCATCTGGTTGATGGAGCCGAAGCAGCCGCTTTTCGATGTGGTGAACTCTTACGGCCATCACGCCATCCAAGTCACTTACCCGCGCGAATGGTTTGCGAAAATGGATAAGCTCCGCAAAGACGGCGATGCCGATCATTTTTCCGGCATCCGCCTCGAAGCGGCGACTGGTGAAGACCACACCAAACTCATCGATATCCCCAAGCCCGATGGCTTGATGGAGCGCTCCTATCAGTTTGTGAAACACCTCGATGAAAAACATCCAGACGGAAACTGGAAGCAGTTTCTCTCACGCGATGGCAAGGGACTGGATTGGGAAAAAGTGATCCTCTGCGGTGCCTCGCACGGCTCAACTACTGCGGCGAGGTTGGCGAAGGAAATTAAAGTCGCGCGCGTGGTGATGTTATCCGGTCCGCGCGACCAAACCGAGAAATGGCAGAGCCTCCGCTCCGCCACACCGCCCGAGCGATTCTTCGGGTTCAGCCACACCCTCGACGATGGCTGGAAAAACCATCACTACTGCCGCTCATGGCTCATGTTGGATTTACACAAATTCGGACCCATTGCGAATGTCGATGAAGCAAGTCCACCCTACGGCAACACCCGCCGACTCATCTCCACCGCGGACGTAGGTAACGATGCCAACCGCGCCCACGGTGCCAGTACGCCGGCAAACGGCAGTTCACCGAAAGGCAAAGATGGGAAATTCCTTTACGAAGATGTATGGAAATATCTGTTCACTCATCCTGTTAACGAAACTGGATCCGCCGTGAAACCTGAGGAGCATTGCAGGGGAGATTTTTGATTTGGCGGGGAGCGTGAATCGAAGCGTAGCGAAGATAGCCGATCTACTTCCCTCTAATATATCGGCAATCTATGACTTGTATATTTTAGGCGGGAAATAACGTATGAGTAAGCATTTCCGGTTTGATCCAAGTCTGTTGGCGTTATCGTTGTTCTAATTGAAATTCCTCCTCAAGGCTGTCGAGAACCTCAGGATAATGTCGAATGTAGAAGCGTGCCGTTGTGCCAACGTGCAATACGGCCTCTGTTCCGGCCGGAAATCTATAGCCAAACTTCTCCAATGCTGACTGAAAGTCCTTAGGCGGCTCGGTGCTGGTGAAGAGCTTCATCAGCTTTGCTTGGCCGGGCTTGTTCATTCGGTGTTTGATTCGATCCAGTCGTGCGTCTAGTGATGTTCCATCAAGGGGACTCACAATGAAATTGTAGTCACGCCGCTCAATCTTCCCAGTGTATGAGAGGGCAGACCGATCGGTGGAACAAAGCTGGATAACTCCAATTACAAGGAGAACTCCGATAACGAAAATGAATAGGACTCGGAGTTTAAATTTATTAGTGGAGTATTTCATTTTGGACAGAAGCATCCTGGGACTGCAAGTCCCAGCCACTATTGTTAGTTCTTCAACTCCATAAATTTTTCTGCGCCTTTCATTTCCAAGGTGGTCCATGGATTGGGTGCTGAGAGGTTGGCGAGTTTCAGGAGGGAGGTGGAGATGCCTTTGGCTTCTGCATCGTGCATCGAAGCGATGACGGCGGAGGGATCGAGGTGGTTGAGGAAGCGTTTCAAATATCCGCCGCCGATTTCAACGCCGTCGCTTTGGCGGATTTCGAAGTGAAGGTGTGCGAGGTAATTGCCATTTGCGGTGCCGACGGTGCCGATGATTTCACCGCGTGCCACCAGTGCACCTAGTGAGACTTTGGATTTTTCAAGGTGGGCATACATGGTTTGGAGCGGTTGCTTATTCGGGCCGCGATGCGCGAGGATGATGATGTTTCCCCAACCTGGTGCTGGTTCTCCAGCGTAGATGACCAAGCCATCCGCAGCGGCGTAAACAGGATCGCCCAAGTCGGTATTCTGGCCGCCGATCCCATTGAGATCGTCTCCGGTATGATGACCGCCGCGTTCATTGTTCATTTCCCAATACGGTTGAGCATTGTACACCAGTGCACCGTTTTCGGATCCCAGCGGCGCACTCATTTGAGAAATGTTAGGAATCTGGTTTGCCTGCCATGCGGAAATCATGTGGAAACGCATGTCCACCTCGCCGGATTTCGGCATGATGGGTGGGACGTCGCTTTCTTGGAAACCAACCAATTTCACCGGAGCGACGTGGGTCTCCGAGCTACGCCATACGAGATAGCCGATCATGCCAAAAGCGATCGCGAGGGTGATGAGGAGGCGGGTGGTTTTCATATAGCGGAGAGCTTAAAGCTTAGAGCGGAGAGTGAGAAGTTTTTCTTAACTCCATGCTCTCAGCTCCTAGCTCTCTGCTTCAAAAGATGAGTTCTCTTACCAAAGCTGGGCCTTGGTAGACGAACGACGTGTAGATTTGGATGAGGTCGGCGCCGAGTTTGAATTTGGTTTCGGCATCTTCTTTTGAAGCGATGCCGCCGACTCCAATGATAGGGATTTTTCCAGAAAAGGCTGCGGCGAACGCGGCGAGGGTTTGGTTAGATTTTTCGAGCACGGGTTTGCCGGAGAGCCCGCCGGCTTCGTTGGCCCATTTGTGATCGGCAACTTTTTCGCGATCCAGTGTGGTGTTGGTCGCGATCAAGCCATCCAGTCCGCCATCGAGGAAAGCTTTGGCGAGATCGGCAATCTGCGGTTCGGTGAGATCCGGAGCGACTTTGAACAGGATGGGAACGTGTCTGCCGTGGATGAGGGCGAGTTTTTGTTGCTCGGTTTTAAGTTGCTCTAACAACCGCGCCGAGGAATCGGCTGCTTGTAGGTCGCGCAGGCCCGGGGTGTTGGGTGAGGAGAGATTGACCGCAATGTAATCGGCGACGGGATACGCTTTTTCCAAACACGCGAGGTAATCATCCGCTGCATTTTCGTTGGGCGTGTCTTTGTTTTTCCCGATGTTGAAACCGATGATGCCGGTGTAGGATTGATGAGCACGAACGTTGGCAACACCCGCATCGATGCCGGGATTATTGAAGCCCATGCGGTTGATGATCGCTTCGTGCGGGATGAGGCGGAACAGGCGGGGTTTCGGATTTCCCGCTTGGGGACGCGGGGTGATGGTGCCGATCTCGATGAAGCCGAAACCGAGTCGGCCAAGTGCATCGATGGTGTTGCCTTCTTTATCTAGGCCAGCGGCAAGGCCGATGCGGTTCGGGAATTTCAGACCCATGAGTTCGATCGGCTCTGCTTGCGGCAGGGGATCGGAAAGCATTTCGAGCAGGCCAGTTTTTTCAGCGAGACGTAGCCCGACCATGCTGGTGTGGTGGGCGGTTTCTGCATCTAGGGCGAAAAGGATTTTGCGGGCGAGTGGATAGGCGGCGTCGATCACGCCCCGTTTATTGAACATTGGGGTGGATTCGTCCAACCCTGATCGTGAAAACCGCGCTCACCGTTAAATTTTTCACCGCCGAGACGCAGAGATCGGAGAGGGACGCAGAGGGAAGTATGGAAAAGGAGAGTGCTTTATGGAGAGCTCAGGGGGAGGATTTGGCTTGGTCGTATTCTTTGAGCCGCGCGTAGAAGTAGGCGCTGGTGGTGACTAGGGTTCCGTCGGACTTGCGGATTTGGTAAGGCTTTCCGGAGGTCGACGATTTCGCAGCGATCCCATCGATGAAATTCTCGGCGGTTTTGACTTTATCGCCGGCTTTATCGAGTTTCATGCGTAGGTGGGAGCCTGCTTTGGCGGGTTCGTATTCGGTGCCGTTGCGTATAAACTTGGATCCGCTGAGTTTTTCCACGGAGCTGATCAAATGCTCAATGCGTGCATTTTCCTTGGCTTCGCGCGCGTCGGCGGTCAGGGGGATGAGACAAATAACCAACAAGAGGATGGCTCCGAGAAAGGAACCGCGATTTCCAAATCGCGACCTTGAGAGAATTTTCTGTGGTTGGGAGTCTTTATCCATGAAGCAGAGCTTAGATAAGGAATCGGCTTCGTCGAGTTTTGAAAGGAAACGCGCTTTCAAAATCGCGACCTCAAGAGAATTCCTCTGGTTGATATGGCGGTTGCAGTCGCGATAGGAAATCGCGGTTCCTGTCGGTTGATATGTCCGGTTGCAGTCGCGATTGAAAATCGCGGTTCCTTTCTTTCTGGAAATGGCTTAGCAGTGCGTTGCCTATGCACAATCGTCCACCTAAGAAATTTGTTCCGACTCCTTTTACTTATCATCAGGAGATTGATGTGCGGATCGATTCCCTAACGAATTTGGGTTCCGGTGTGGGGCGGGTGGATGGTTGGGTGGTGTTTGTGCCGTATGCTTTGCCGGGTGAACTGGTGCGGACTCGGATTTTCCGAAACGATAAAAATCACTCGCAGGGGGATTTGGTGGAGATTTTAGAGAAATCGCCGGATCGGGTGGAGCCGGGTTGTCCGTTATTTGGTGAGTGCGGCGGTTGTCAGTATCAGCATCTCGCTTACGACAAGCAGTTGGAGTGGAAGACGCGGCAGATTCGGGAACTTCTCAAACACATGGCCGGCGAGGAGCGGGAGGTGAATTTCTGCGAGTCCTCTGAACAAATTTGGAACTACCGCTCGAAGATCACTCCACATTTCGAGAAACCCATCGATGGGGTGGTGAAAGAAATTGGTTTCCTGAAAGTGGGCAGACGCAACGAATTGTTAGATGTCGTGAACTGTCCGATCGCGATGCGTGAAATCAACGAGGCCTTGCCAGAAGCGCACGCTGATATCCGGGCAAACGGAAAACGTTTCAAACGTGGCGCGACGATATTACTCAGAGCAACAAATGGTCGGATCGAACGCGATCCAAAAGCGATCGCGCGGGAAGAGGTCGGCGGGGTGAAGTTTGATTTCGTGGCGGGAGAGTTTTTCCAAAACAATCCGTTCATTCTGAAAAAGTTTACGGGCTACGTCGGCGAGAAAGCGCTGGCGGGAGGCGCGAAATATTTGGTCGATGCCTATTGCGGCGCCGGACTTTTCGGGCTGTGCCTTGCGGAGCGGTTTGAAAAAGTCATGGGCGTGGAAGTGAACGAAGCGGGCGCGCAATGGGCGAAAAATAACGTCGCGCTCAACGGCTTTACCAACGTCAGCATCCTGCAAGCGGATGCAGAAGCGATCTTCGGGAAAATCGATACTCCAGCTAACGAAACGGTGGTGGTGATTGATCCTCCGCGGAAGGGTTGCACTCCGGAATTTTTAGCACAGCTCGTGGCATTTGGGCCGGAGCGGGTGGTTTATGTTTCTTGCGATCCCGCTACCCAAGTGCGGGATTACAAAATTCTCCGCGAAGCGGGATATTTGTTAGAAGAAGTGCAGCCTTTCGATCTTTTCCCTCATACCCGCCACGTGGAAAACGTGATGGTGCTGACGCGGAAGACGGGCTGATCTGCTAGGACGTGCATTTTTTACAAGGAGAGAGGAGGAATAGGAGGAGAGGAGAATAATAATTAGAATTTTACTCCCCGTTCTCCCTATCCTCCTCTCTCCCTGTAAGAAAAAAGCCCGAACATCCATTTCGGCTGTTCAGGCAAAAAATGGGGGAGAACCCTTTCGGATTCGCCCCTTACTAATGCAAATTAAATAACTACAATTTCAAAACGCGGTGCTTACTTAGAAAGAGAGCCGACGATTTCTGCTGCGAAATCTTTTGGCATTGGGAAGTAGCCGTCTTTTTCAACGACTTGTTGACCTTCTTTGGAAAGCACGAAGGTGAGGAACTCACGGGTGAGGTTGTCGAGTGGCTGACCGGGCTTTTTGTTCACGTAAAGGATGAGGAAACGAGCGAGCGGATAATCACCGGAAAGCGCGTTTTCGTAGTTTGCCTCGAAGAACTCAGCGCCATCCTCGCTGGAAAGCGGAACAGCACGGACACCGGAGGTTTTGTAGCCGATACCTGAGTAACCGATGGCATATGGATCTGCACCGATGCCTTGCACCACTGCGGATGAACCTGGCTGCTCTTTCACAGAGGATTTGTAATCGCCTTTGCCCAAGGCGTTTTCTTGGAAGAAACCGTAGGTCCCTGAAGCGGAGTTACGACCGAAGAGTGAGATCGAACGACCTTTCCATGCGTCAAGACCTGCTTGATCCCATGTGCTGATTTCGCTGCCGCCTTTTTTACGGGTGGAGGAGAAAATGCTGTCCACTTGCTTCATGGAAAGACCTTTGATCGGGTTATCCTTGTGAGCGAACACGGCGAGCGCATCGATGGCAACTTTGACTTCGGTTGGCTTGTAGCCGTATTTCTTTTCGAAAGCGTCGATTTCTTCAGCTTTCATCGGGCGGGACATCGGACCGATTTGAGCGGTACCTTCGATGAGGGCTGGAGGAGCGGTGGAGCTGCCTTTGCCTTCGATCTGAATATTGACGTTTGGGTAAGCTTTTTTGAAACCTTCAGCCCAGAGGGTCATGAGGTTATTGAGGGAGTCGGAACCGATCGAGTTCAGGTTTCCGGAAACGCCGCTGACGGCGCTGTAACTTGGCATTGCAGGATCAATATGAGATTCCTCTGCGTTCGCACTGATGGCGGTGAATCCCGCGGCTAACATCATCCAACTTAATTTTGTTTTCATAGAGAGTTTGTTTGGCTTCTTTCCGATACAATCTGCCGGAAACGTGGTGACACTAAAGGTTAATCGCTGACAGATTCGCAAAATGGGGATTGTGACAATTTCGTCACAATTGCTCATTCAGGAGAAAATCCTTATAATGTATCAGCTCCATACGCCCGTCGTGGTGCTCGACAATAGCAGTCAAACTCTCCACCCAGTCGCCGGAATTGAGGTAATGCACTTCGCCAACTTTTTTATCCTCGGGGGTATGGATATGGCCACAAATGATGCCATCGCACTCTTTGTGAAGCGCGAGTTCTTGGAGGAGAACCTCGTATTTATCCACGAAGCTGACGGCGGATTTCACTTTTGCTTTCACCCTTTTACTCAGTGAGAAGTATTCTTTCCCTCTCCAAGCTCGCCAGTAATTGTAGTAGCGATTCACCTTTAGCAGGGTGTCGTAACCAACGGCACCGAGAGAGGCGAGCCACTTGTGGTTGGTGGAAACGCTGTCGAACCCATCGCCATGGACAACGAGGTAGCGGAGGCCGGTCGCGGCGGTGTGGATGTGTTCTTTGGTGAAGCGGATTTTCCCAAACATCAGGGGTAGGAAACGTTCGAGGATATCGTCGTGATTGCCACGCAGGTAGATCACTTCGGTGTCGTCTTTCTCGGTCATTTTGAGAATTCTGCGAATGACACGGCTATGGCGCGGCAACCATTTTGAGCCGCGTTTCAACGCCCAACCATCGATGATGTCACCATTCAGAATGAGTTTTTCACAGGTGAGCATTTTCAGGAAATCGCCCACTTCGGTCGCTTTGCTATCAGGAGTTCCGAGGTGGATGTCGGAGAGAAACACCGTTCGGTAACAAACCTTTTTACGCTTCTTGGAGCGTGCGACCTGTGGCGTCGATGTTGGCGTAAATTCAGCGTTGTTAGAAATTTCGCGCAAGTGGCCTTCGAACTGTTGGACCACGTCACTCCAGCCTTGGGTGAGTGCGATTTCACGCGCGGCTATGCGCAAGGGGTGGCCGTGACCAATTTCGAGAGCGGCGATGGCTTGCTGTAAGAAACCCGCGGCATCGCCTTTTTCTACCTTCAAGCCGTTCTCTCCATGTTTCAAAAATTTGGCCGCAGCCGCGTAATCGTAAGCAACTGTTGTGAGCCCGCTTGCCATCGCTTCGAGCACTACGTTTCCAAAGGTTTCTGTCTCGCTAGGGAAAAGCAGCAGATCTGCGGAGGCGTAGTGTCGCGCGAGGTCTTCTCCGGTTTGGACTCCTGAAAAATGTACCCACGGATGTTTTACTGCGAGTTTTTCGCGTATCGGTCCGTCGCCAACCATCACGCAACGCAGATCGGGAACCGAAGCGCGCATTTCGTTGAAGCATTGGATCGCTAGATCCAGGTTTTTTTCTGCAGCGATGCGGCCGACCACGATGGCAACCGGCGCACCCGTCGTCGCGCCCCACGTGCTGCGCAAAACTTCGCAGCGTTTGCTCGGGCAGAACAATTCCGTATCCACGCCGCGACCCATGAGATGGACGTTTTCAAATCCCTCACTGCGCAGCCGTTCTACCAATTCCGGCGAGGGCGCGAGCGTGCAATCCGCGCGATCATGAAAGCGTTTGAGATACGCCATCACCATCGGCTGAAAAGTCCCCAAGCTGTAGCGTTTCATGTATTCGTGAAAATTCGTGTGAAAACCTGTGATCACCGGAATGCCTAAAATCTTCGCGGCTTTCACAGCGGATTTTCCAAGCGGACTCTCTGTCGCCACATAGATCGCATCGGGCCTGCGTTTCATCCAACGCATGCGCAGCATCAGCGATGCGGGCAACCCGACTCGCACCTCGCGGTATCCCGGCAATGGGATGGAAGCCACGATCGTTTCATCCTCTCTACCATCTCCCGTGCGAATCACATGCACCCGATGATCGCGCTTGCGCAAGCCATCGGTGAGTCTTCCTAAAGTCATCGCCACACCATTCACATCTGGGGCGAAGGTATCCGTCACGATATCGATTTTCATAGAGTATGCGGAAATGACTTCCACTTCCGTGTGACACAAAAGCCATCTATGAGGATGAAATACATCCTCGGCGAAGTGACGAATTCGTCACAAAACAAAAAGATCCATCACGGCTTCTTGTTCGATCCGCAACCGCAGTCGTGGCCGCAGGAGGGTTTGGACTTTTTTCTGAAAAAGATCCGATGGATAAAGATCGCCAGCGTGATGCAGACGACTCCAAGTGCGATGAAAGTTTGCCAGTCCATGAGATTAAAAGCCCATCAGTGAGCCAACTTGGAACACGAGTAACGAGGCAAGATACGCAAAACCCGACATGAAAACAAATTGCCCGACAGCCCATTTCCATGAGCCAGCCTCGCGGGCGACGACTGCGGATGTCGGCAAGCACTGAAGCGCGTAGATGAAAAACACGAGCAGTGAAATCAGACTCAGGGTTGTGAACAGCGGTCGCCCGTCCGGCCATGTGGCCGCTTGCATTTTCTCCCGGATCAGGCTGCGGGTTTTCACTTCGTCATCGGATTCCTCGACGCTGAAAATGATTGCAAGCGAGGAAACGAGAACTTCGCGCGCCGCGAAAGTTGTTAGAATGGCGGTGCCGGTGCGGCCGTCGAATCCGATGGGCTCGAAGACGGGTTCGATCACATCCCCAATCCTGCCCAACGCACTGTGCGCTAAAACTTCCGCCTGATCTTCGGAATCGGATTTCGGGTAGGTTTGCAACGCCCACAACAGAATCGAAAGCCCGAGAATGATGGTTCCTGCTTTGCGCACAAACGCCCATCCGCGATCCAAGACGTGCCGGAAAATATATGACCACTGCGGCTTGCGGTAGGACGGCAGTTCCAACATGAAGTGCGTGACGACTTTGTCGGGGCCGAGCTTGCCACGCAAGATGCGCGCGACGATGAAGGCGGTGAGTGTTCCGACGGCGTAAATTCCAAATAGGACCAGCGCTTGTTTCCATGAACCTTCTTTTTCATGAAGCAGCAGAGGGATGATGAGGAAATAGACCGGAAGTCGCGCCGAGCAGCTCATCCATGGCGCGACGAAAATCGTGACCAGTCGCTCTTTTGCGGAATCGATGGTGCGGGCCGCCATCACGCCGGGAATCGCGCAGGCATAAGAACCGAACAATGGCAGGAAAGCTTTTCCGCTGAGTCCCGCTTTGGCCATCACATGATCCATGAGAAACGCACCGCGCGACATGTAGCCGGAACTTTCTAACAAACCGATGAAGAAAAATAGCAAGAGGATTTGCGGCAGGAACACCATTACCCCGCCCACGCCTCCGATGATGCCCTCGACCAATAACGAACGCAGATCGCCTTCCGTCATCTTGGATTCCACCCAACTCCCGAAGCCACCGAGTGTGGTGTCGATGAAATCCATCGGGATGGATGCGAACGAAAACACCGCCCAAAACAAGGTGAACATGATCGCGAGGAAAGCGACCCAACCAAAAAACGGATGGAGCAAAATTGAATCCAGCTTGTCGGTGAAATTGCGTTGTTGGGAATCGGGCCGGCGCGCCGCGAGTTCGCAAAGCGAGGCGATGAATGCGCGGCGGTTCGTATCGATGTCACCGGTTTTAGAAAGCCATGAAACATTCGAAGCATGCGGAAACGGAAAACGCAGGGCTTGTTTGAGCTCAATGATTCCTTTCGATGCATTCGCCTGCATCGGCACCACAGGAATGCCGAGTTCTTCGGAGAGTTTCGCGGGATCGAGCCTGAGTCCGGATTTTTCCGCAACATCGACCATGTTCAGAGCCAACACGCAAGGCAGGCCGAGTTCGATAACTTGCAGGACGAGCTGGAGGTGGCGTTCTAAATTCGAAGCATCGACCACGCAGACCACGAGATCCGGTTTGGCGAGATTTTCTAACTTTCCGGTCAGGGCATTGAGCGCGATCTGTTCATCAGGAGAGCCGGAATCCGCGCGTAGTGAGTAACAACCTGGCAGATCGAGCACTTCGAGTTTCCTGCCATGAGGCGTGTAGGTCTCGCCGCTTTTCACTTCCACCGTCACGCCGGCGTAATTGCCGACCTTTTGGTTTTTTCCTGTTAGGGCATTGAACAGCGTCGATTTGCCCGAGTTCGGGTTGCCGACAAGCGCGATGATCGAGGGGTTTTCTGACACGGGATGTTTCGTCAGGATTAGCGGATCGGAGCAACCAAAACTTGCTCGGCCAATTCGCGACTGATCGCCATTTTCGCACCGCAGACAGTGCAAACCAGATTACGGCCGTTGGAGAGTTTGCGCAGTTGCATCTGCTCACAAAAACCCAGATCCCGTAGACGATCGCATGCAGGGCCATTGAGGCTGCTGATCCGAACGTCACAGTTCAGGCTCACCTCGTTCAAGGTAAGTTGGCGTTGAGCTGATGGGCTGGCTGGCATCGAGAAGAAGTTCGGCTAATTGAGATTGGTTTGCAATAAGAAAAATGACAGGGAATGAAAAATCCCCTCGGGATCATTACCTCAACCCGCTATGGATCCTTTCGAGCATGGACGAAACAGATTGGAAAAATTGGCAGGCCGAAATCGAGGCGACCCTCATGTTTGTGGTCAAAGACGGCCAGATCCTACTGATCGAGAAAAAACGCGGCCACGGCCAAGGAAAAGTCAACGGACCCGGTGGGAAAATCGACCCCGGTGAAAGCCCCCTGCAAGGCGCAGTGCGGGAAACCGAGGAGGAGCTATGCATTTCCGTCAAAGACGCCCGAAAAGTCGCCGAGCTGTGGTTCCAGATGTCGGATTATCCCAGCCTGCGCTGCCATGTGTTTCTGGCGAACGAGTTCGAGGGCGAACCCACCGAAACCCCGGAAGCCGTGCCGTTGTGGGCACCGCTCGATCACATTCCCTATGAAAGAATGTGGGAAGACGACCGCCATTGGCTGCCCTTGGTTTTGACAGGGCAGACCCTGATCGGGAAATTTGTCTTCGAAGGCGAGCGGATGCTGACGAAAGATATCGATTTGGGCTCCGAATTTGTCTGAAGAGGTCTCGCGCAAAGCCGCAAAGACGCGAAGGAAGAGAATTTTGGAGGAAGGCTTGGGTTGGAGCAACTCGTCGTTTATGAAAATCCGATAGCTTCAATTCTACGTTGCGTCTTTGCGGCTTTGCGCGAGACAAACTTTCCCTCCAAACGAAAAAACCGGTCCCGAAAACGGAACCGGTTTTTTGAAATTTCTAATCTAGAAAACTGAATTTCAGTCTTCCTCTTTCACGTCGCCAGCATCAACTGTGACGGTGAGTTGGGCGGTAACCTGTGCGTTGAGTTTGATCTCAACAACGGTTTTACCGGATTTTTTGATCGGCTTGTCGAGTTGGATTGCGTGGCGGTCGATGACGATACCTGCAGCTTCGAGCTCCTTGTGGATATCCATGTTGGTGACCGATCCGAACGCCTTGCCACCTTGGCCGGTGGAGAGGGTGAAGGATGGCTTGATTTTGGAAATCTTGGTGGCGAGCTCTTGAGCAACAACGAGTTCCTCGGCCTCACGGCGAGCACGCTCGGTTTTCAGGGCTTCGACATGACGAAGGTTCGCTTTGGTTGCTTCGTATGCTTTTCCTTGTGGCACAAGGTAATTGCGGGCGTAGCCAGCGCGGACTTTAACGACATCGGCTTCGGAGCCGAGGCCTTCGATTTTTTCTTTGAGGATGACTTGTGCGTTGGCCATAATTTGAAAGTGTTGAGTTGAGAAACGGGCGGCGGATTTAGGCTCGGCGGAGGGATGGGTCAAGGAGAATCTTTAGAAAGGGGGAATCTGGGCGGCTGAGGGATGCTAAATGACCAATCTGCAAACCGAATAATCCATGTTGGACAAAGGAATGAAAGCCTGATTGCAAGGACGGAGGCGCCTAGTTAAAGCCGCACGCAGGGTAGTGAAGGATCCGACTCTCCATCGTGAGTCATATCTTGGACTGTAATTGAGCCTTTTGCTCCTTCATGAGTGGTGAGAGCTTGTTGCCCTGTCGTGTCCAATACTCAAACAGGGCAGTGAGGCTGAAGGCTCCCCGAATTAATGCCCTTGCCCTTATATCGCATCCAGTTCCATCCGACTACGAGACACGCAATTGGCACAGCAAGTTGGAATATGCTTCGGAAGCCAGACTTGAACTCTTCTGTTGGCCAAAATTGGTTGTAGACGAACCAGCAGCTTAGCGCGATCCCGAAAAGAAATGCGACAAAGCCAAAGAAGCGTTTGATCATGATGCGCATAATTTATTGACTAACGATATAGGAATGGTGTCGCCGAAGGAAAGCTCGAATGGCATCATCCGCCCAGAGAAATCTTGATAAAGCGACCCTCAGAGATAGCCTCGCGGCAAATGATAACCCCCCTATTAGCTAACAGTATTCAGCCGTAAAAACTCATGATGAACCAAATGTTGATGATCTTTGCGTGTTTCGCGGGAGTGCTGGTTTCGGTCAATGGCCAGCAAAAATTGTCAGTCCCGCTTGGAGGAAATTCGTGGATCACCGCCCATTCAAAAGCCGGAAATGAGACCATTACTGAAAATGGCTGGCAGAACTGGTCGGAAAGCGACACGACTTTCAGCACTTATCTCTATCTGGAGAAACCAGGAAAACTTTCCTTATCTGCTATTTTCAATGTGCCGACCGGAGAAAGCGTCATTCAATGCACGATTGAAAATGAGACCAAATCCGTGGCGATTGCAGGCAGTGGAAACGAAACGGCAATCGGCGAATGGACCGTCAAAAAAGCCGGTTATCTCCGCATCGATATGAGAGGAACAAGCAAGACCGGAGCCGTTTTTGCCACGGTTGAAAACCTACTGGTTTCGGGTTCATCCGTGGATGAAAAAACGGCTTTCGTTAAAAACAATGAAGACAATTCCTTCTATTGGGGACGACGCGGGCCTTCGGTGCATCTCACTTACGACACTTCCGCCGCTGGTAGAGAGATAGAATATTTTTACAGCGAAATCAACGTGCCGGCAGGTAATGATGTGATCGGTTCTTACTTTATGGCGAATGGCTTTGCTGAAGGATATTTCGGAATTCAGGTCAATTCCCCGACAGAACGACGCGTTTTGTTTTCCGTTTGGAGTCCCTTTCAGACGGACAATCCCGCTGAAATCCCGCCGGATAAAAGGATACTCATGCTCAAAAAAGGCAAAGACGTGGTGACCGGCAATTTTGGCAACGAAGGTTCGGGCGGTCAGAGTTTTTTGCGCTACCCATGGAAAGCGGGCGAAACCTATCAATTTTTACTCAAAGGCGAACCCGTTGAAAATAATCACACGAACTACACAGCTTGGTTTTTTGCCGAGGGGAAATGGCGCTTGATTGCGAGCTTTAGTCGCCCGGCGACCACCACACACCTAACTTCGTTTCATTCGTTCCTCGAAAATTTTGACACGAAAACCGGAAACATCGCCCGTCAGGCGAATTATCAAAATCAGTGGGTGCGAGCCAAAGGTAAAGAATGGCAGCGTGTTACAAAGGCCGAATTCACCTATGACAATACCGCGGCAAAAAATCATCGGCTTGATTACAGCGGAGGGGTGGAGGGTAGCGGCTTCTATTTGCGAAACTGCGGCTTTTTTAGCGAACGCATCCCTTATCAAAGTGTTTTTTCACGTCCCGCTGATGGTTCGGCTCCGAATATTGATCTATCAAAACTAGAATAACTGACCGCTCCATATCAACCTTGCTTTGGCCGCTTCGACATGTATTTTCCAGTTAGTGCGAGTTCTTTCCTCCATCTTATTTGCCCTCATGGCTGTGGTTTTACCTATGGCTGGGGTGCAGCAATATGTTTGCACGATGGATATGAAGTTTTCCGGGAATGTGGATGAATGCCCGATGAATGGGGATGATTGCGATGGAGAATCCCAAGGGCTCCCGGATTGCATGGTCGCCACCGACCTCCTGCCCGATGCGGAACCGCCGAATCTCGCCCAGATGCTTTTTTTGAAAGCGGACGAAGTGATTTATCTTCGGCTTTCGGTAGCGGATTTAAGAGGAATTGATGCCTCTCCCGCCCGTTCCGAGCACCGTCGCGGTCCGCCGGATTCACGGGAATGGTATGTGAAGCAGCAACGATTGCTGATTTGAAAATCGGGAAAACCTGATGGTGTCCAGCGATGCGATGCATTCGCGGCACGATTTTCCCCGTTGGGTTTCTAACCCGCCATTTTCAAATTTTTTCACTTATGCCAAACAACCGCCTCAATCCCGGGCAACTTCTCACCACCGCCAACCTCTCTCCAAGCGCCCGCAGACGCATGGCGGTCTGGATTTTGCCGCTCGGACTCTTGCTTGGGTTCTTGCTGATCTTCGCCCTGCTGTTCCGGGATCGCCTGGTTCCCGCCAAAGAAGTCGAAGTCTTTTCCGCAGTCGGTATCGAGGAAAACATCAAAGCCTCGACGCCCAAGAAATCCGCGAACCTCGCCGGGAAATTGATGTTTCAAGCCTCAGGCTGGATCGAGCCGGATCCGCTGCCAATCAAAGCAACCGCCCTAACAGATGGCATCGTCGATTCCATCCATGTGCTGCAAGGCGAGTTGGTGAAAAAAGGCGATCTGCTGGCGACCTTGATTCGGATCGATTCCCAACTGGAGCGCGACGCCATGGCCGCGAAGCTGGCGGAGATGAAAGCCTCGTTCGACGCGCATTGCGTGAAGACCCAACTGGCCTTGCAGCGGATGGAAGAAGAAAAGGCCGCTCTCACTATTGCCCAAGCGGATGCCGAGGAGGCGAGCGACAAACTTCGCCGTTATGATCGTTTGACCAAGGGGGCGATTCCCGAAGACGACATGTTGGCAACACGGCTGGATCAAAAACGCCGCCTTGCGGAAGTCGATGCCGTGAAGGCGCGTATGGCTGGGATCACCCAAGAAATCAATCAGATCGCTTTCGAAATTTTAGCGATCCAAGCACAGATCAAGGAGGCGGAAATTTCCTTACAAAAAGCCGAGCTCGCGCATGCGCGGACAGAAATCAAAGCTCCGGTCGATGGTCGGGTGCTCGCGTTGAAAGCCGCGCCGGGTCAGAAAAAAATGGTGGGCATGGACGATGAGGATAGCTCGACCATTGCGATTTTATACGAGCCAGCGCACCTCCAAGTGCGGGTCGATGTTCCGCTAGCGGATGCCGCGGGCCTCAGCGTCGGTCAACGCGCCAAGATTCGTTCCAATCTTTTGCCGGATCAGGTCTTCGAAGGTGAAGTCACAAGGATCGAAGGCGCGGCGGATTTGCAACGCAACACCCTGCAAGCGAAAGTCCGCGTTGAAAACCCCAGCGACAAACTCCGTCCGGAAATGCTGAGTCGGGTCGAGTTTTTTGAAACCATCATTCCTACTACAGATGCCGTAGTGGAATCGACGGGCATCGCGGTGTATGTTCCGCAAGAAGCGATCCAAGACAACCAGGTCTGGATCTGCGATCCCGATACCAAGCGCGCCGAGCGGCGTGCGGTGAATCCCGGCGTGATCAAAGACGGCATGGCATTGGTTAGTCCGGAAATCCGTCCCGGCGAATGGGTGATCACCAAACCGCTCGATCTCAAAACCGGCCAACGCCTCAACCCCATTTTCAAAGAACGTTTATGATCACCTGCAAATCCATTTCCAAATCCTACACCAAAGGCACGAACATCGTCACGCCTCTGGAAAATCTTGATCTTGAGGTGGGTCGCGGAGAATTTCTCGCGCTGATGGGGCCTTCGGGTTCCGGCAAAACCACTTTGCTGAATTTGATCTCAGGCATCGATTCGCCAACCTCGGGCAGCCTTGTCATCGATGGCGAAAACATCGCGGCATTCAGTCGCAAACAACTCACACAATGGCGCGCCCGAAAAGTCGGTTACATCTTTCAGCTTTATCATCTGATCCCGGTTCTAACAGCTTTCGAAAACGTAGAGTTGCCCTTGTTGATCACTTCGCTGAGCAAGGCAGAGCGGAGACAAAAAGCCGAAGAGGCATTGGAAATCGTGGGACTGAAAGACCGATCCCACCACACGCCGAGCGAGTTGTCGGGAGGACAAGAGCAGCGGGTGGCGATCGCGCGGGCTTTGGTTGCGGATCCGGCATTGCTGGTGGCGGACGAGCCCACCGGTGATTTGGATAGAGAATCCGCGACAATGATTCTGGAACTGCTGCAATCGCTTTCACGCGAGCGCGGCAAAACCATCGTCATGGTGACCCATGATGCGCGCGCGGCTGCGGCGGCGCACCGGACCTTGCATTTGGAAAAAGGTAAATTGTTAGAAAACGAACCCCACTTATGATCGCTCTCTTCCAACTCTCTACCAAACAACTGCTGCGCCACCGGCTGCGGACCGCCCTGACCGTTTGCGGGGTGGCTTCCGGGATGTTTCTTTTTACCGCCGTGGAAACGCTTCAGGATTCGCTGGCATCTGCCACCGAGGAAACCGCCGCTGACACAACCCTCGTGGTGTATCGCGAAAATCGGTTCTGCCCGATGGCAAGCCAGTTGCCCGAGCATTATCAGGATGAGATTCGTGAAATGGACGGCGTGAAAGAAGTCATCCCCATCAAGATCACCGTGAACAACTGCGGAGCGAGCTTGGATGTCATCACGTTTCGCGGAGTGCCGGAAGGGATGCTGCGCAAGTTTGCGCCGGAGATCGAGATCATCGAAGGCGATGAGAGCGAATGGCTCAAACGCGGCGACGGCGCGTTGTTAGGAGAACAATTTGCCAAGCGGCGCGGACTCAAGCCCGGAGATAAATTCGATGCGGTGGGCGTCACGGTGCACGTGGCCGGGATCATTCGTTCACCGTTTCCACAGGACAACAACGTTGCGTATGTGAAGCTGGAATTTTTGCAACAAGCCTCCAAAACCGGCTTGGGAATCGTTACCCAGTTTAATGTGCGGGTGGACAAATCCTCGCAGTTGAAACCCGTGGCGGAGATGATCGATGCCCGTTTTAAATCCGACCAAATGCCCACCAACACCCGTCCGGAAAAAGCCTTCTTTGCGGAAGCTGCGGGGCAGCTCATCGAGCTGATCGGATTCACGCGTTGGCTAGGGATTGCGGCCGTGGTGGCGGTGGTATTGTTGGTGGCGAACGCGATTTCGCTGATGGTTCGGAGCAGAGTCAAAGAAAACGCCGTGCTGCGCACGCTGGGCTATCCAAGCCGCGCCATCATGTTTCTGGTGCTCAGCGAAGGAGGTCTGTTAGGTTTGATGGGCGGGCTCACCGGCGCGGGATTGGCATGGGCGTTTCTGCGCTGGCAAAGTTTCACCATGGGCAGCGAAGGCCAGACCCTCGCGATCCTGCCCCAAATTTCAACCGTCCTGTTCGCGATTACTGCCGCTTTATTGTTAGGAATCATAGCTTCCATTCATCCCGCCTTCATCGCCATCCGCCAACCCATCGTGAAATCCCTCAGATCATGAAAATGTTTCTATATATTCCCGGCTTGGTTGTGGAAACAGCTTTGAGGTTTTCTTTCACCGCAGAGGCGCAGAGGTCGCAAAGGGTCGCAGAGAAATTATTTTTATGTGTGTCCATTTTCTCACGAGTTTCTGTAATTCGGTTAACCCAATTTTTAAAAACCTCCGCGTCCCTCCGCGACCTCTGCGCCTCCGCGGTGAAAAATTAACATTCCATGCTCCCACTATCTTACGCCCTCCGAAACCTCTTTCGCGACAAATCCCGATTGTTGCAGACAGTTGGCGGTTCTGCGCTTGTGGTGATGTTGGTGATGGCGGCGGCGGCTTTGAACGGCGGGATGAAGCAGGTGCTCGCGGCATCCGGTTCTCCGCGAAATGCGATTCTGTTAGGCGCGGGTAGTGAGGAGAGTATCCAGCGCAGTGAGGTGAGCGCGCAGTTGTCGGGGATTGCGGAAGCGACGATCCGGGGTGTTTCGAAAGTGATGGGTCGGCCGGCGGCCACGCCTGAGATTCATTATATGTCGACCCTTCACACCGCGGATGGCGGAAAAGGTCAGGCATTGTTTCGTGGCGTGACGCCATCGGCTTTGCTGGTGCATCCGGAAGTGCGATTGATCGAAGGCACATTTCCACAAGCGGGAGAAGTGATGGTCGGGAAACTCGCGTGGCGCAAACTCGGGTTCGAGCAGGATGCGTTGAAGATCGGCAGGAAAGTTTTGTTAGATAAATCCGAGATGACCATCTCCGGTGTGTTCGCCGCGCCGGGGACCGTGATGGAATCGGAAATCTGGGCCGCGATTGGTGACCTCCGCATGTTGGCGCAACGCGAGACCGTTTCGTGTGTGGTGCTGCGGATGGATCATCCGGAGGATTTTTCAGAAGCCGATTTGTTCGCCCAACAACGTCTCGACTTGGAACTCACTGCGATGCGTGAAAGCGATTACTACGCGGCGCTCGGGGATTTCTACAAACCCATCCGCATCATGACCTGGCTGACCGCCGGACTGGTTGCGGCGGGAGCGATTTTCGGCGGCTTCAACACGCTCTACGCCGCCTTCGCCTCGCGTATCCGCGAGCTGGCGACGCTGCAGGCGATTGGCTTCGGTCGGTTCGCGATCTTTTTCAGTCTCGTGCAAGAAAGCCTCGTTGCCTGCATGACCGGTGCCTTGCTCGCTTCTGCTTTGGCATTAGGGTTACTGGATGGCTTGACCATTCCGTTTTCCATCGGTGCCTTCACCATAGGCATCACGCCGGGCGTGGCGGTAATCGGTTTGGTGACTGGAATTTTGTTAGGAATCCTCGGTTCCATCCCGCCCGCCATCCGTTGCCTCATGCCCGCCTTGCCAAAAGCTCTGAGATCATGAAACTAATACAGAAATTTAACCGCAGATGGACGCAGATTTTTAAGAGAGTTGTGACAAATTCAAATTATCATCCAATGACTAAGAGACTAAATATTTAAGGAGTCTTTATTTATCTGTGTCCATCTGCGTCCATCCGCGGTTCCTCTTCAATTTCAATTAATACCTCCAAAACTATGAAACTAACCAACCTATCCATCATCGCCATCGCCTTGCTTTCGCTGCATGCTTGCAAGCCCAAGGAATCCGCATCCAACGCCGAGGCGAAAGCACCCGATCCCGTGCTCGCCGCCTATTTTGTCACCGAGACTTTACCGGACGCGCAAGCCATCCACATCGCCCGCACCACCGCGAAACCCGGCGATACGATCACGCTCAAAGGCGAAGTCATGGGCCGCGATAAAGTCTTCGTCGATGGCCGCGCCGCCTTCATTCTCGGCGATCCAGAAAAGCTCACGACCTGCAACAAAATGCCCGGCGACAACTGCACAACACCATGGGACGCCTGCTGTGATTCCAAAGAACTCAAACGCATCGGCATCGCCTCGATCCAGATTCTCGGAGAAGACGGTCGTGTCATCGCAAGTGAGTTGAAGGGCGTGAATGATCTGAAAGAACTCAGCTCCATCACCGTCAGCGGAGTGGTTGACCAAAGCTCAACCGAAGAGAATTTCATCATCAACGCGAAGCAGATCCATGTGGAGAAGAAGTGAGGTTCTTTCTTTAGAATTGGACCGCGCGACTCCAGTCGCGCTTGTGACGAGGATGTCACCGCCGTCGATATGTCTGCGCCGAGGCAAAAAGATGGCATGATTTGTGACAAAAAACGTTTAATCAGTGGGTGTGCAATCCATTGAAGACAAGGTCATTTACAGGATCTACGGCCACCAGAGGGGGTTGGATTTCCAAGAATGATTTGTCCTAAAATCCGTAGTTCCCAGCGTGGTTTTTATCATTGCCATGCGTCACACCCTGTGAGCCATGTGTGACGTTTTCCGACATTCGCATGGCTCCTTTGGGAGTGATCAAAGGGGAAATTTCAAGCTTGCCGGAATTTCTAAAAACAAGTAACTTAGTTTCTAGTTACTAAGAAATGGAAAATCAGCGATCCCAGCTCCAGCGACTTGCACAAAGTTCACGGCTTCTCCGTGAGGAAAGCCTGCGTGAGGCGGGGATCAGCAGTACGGTGATCTCACAGGCGGTGAAGGCAGGTGAGCTGATCCGGCTATCGCGTGGAATTTATCATCATCCCGATGCGGAGCTGGATGAAAACCTGAGCCTTTCCGAAGTGGCTGCCCGAGTGCCTCACGCGGTCATCACGCTTCTCTCCGCGCTGCAGTTTCACCAGCTCGGAACCCAGCAACCCCATGCGGTGTGGATTCTCCTCAAGCAGAACGCCGTCACGCCGAAGATCGGCTATCCTTCACTGGAAGTCGTCCGCAGCAAGCTGGCCAGTTCTTTTTCCAATGGCGTCGTTACTCATTTCCTGAACGACATTCCCACCCAGATCACCACTCCGGCGCGCACCGTCGTCGATTGCTTCAAATACCGCAGTCGGGTAGGTCTCGATGCCTGCCTTGAAGCGCTCAAAGATCTTCTCAAGAACGGCGTGAAGCCCACTGAGATTATGGAATATGCAAAATCTCAGCGTGTCACCAGCGTGATCCGTCCCTACCTTGATGCCCTTGTTTAAGTCATGAACCTGATTGCATCACTCCAAGCTCGGCTGAGAAATGAGGGTCCCAGACCGGCATCGGCTATGCCTCATTGCTGGAGCAATTTGCCCTGAGTCGATTTTTTGCGCGCTTGGCCCAGAGTGACTACGCGGATCGTTTGATTCTTAAAGGAGCCCAACTTTTTCGCTTTCTAGAACCAGACGGACATCGCCCGACGCGGGATGCGGATTTTCTTAGCTTTGGCGATCACAATCCCGCGGCATTGAAAGAGATTTTCACCGAGGTCTGCCAGCTTACCCCTGAAAAGGAAGATGCCCTGAGCTGGGGAAACATCCGGGCGGCGGCCATCCGGGAAGAGAACAGCTATGGCGGGGTGCGGGTGCTGATCACCTGCCAGCTCGGCAAGGTGAGAATCCCCCTGCAATTTGATATTGGCTTCGGGGACATCATTACTCCCGAAGTGCGTATTCAGAAGTGGGCGGCGCCTCTCGATTATGAGGACATTTCCCTTGCGACATATCCTATGGAGACCGTCATCGCTGAGAAATTGGAAGCAGCGGTTTCACTTGGCATCAACAATAGCCGCATGAAGGATTTTTATGATCTATACTGGATGCAGTCCCGCCTTAACTTCGATGGAAAGGTTCTCACCCAAGCCGTTACCAATACCTTTGCCCGGCGCTCAACGAGCATCCCGGTTACCATTCCTGTGCCTTTCAGTCCAGAGTTCAGTTCTGATGCACAAAAGATCGAGCAATGGTCCGCCTTTCTCCGAAAAGGAAAGCTGCCTCACTTGGAGTTGAAAATTGTGCTAATCGATATCGCAACATTTCTTCTTCCTGTCCTTCAAAATCAGGTTTCCAATCAGTATTGGTTGCCAGATCGGCAATGGCACATTCCATCAGTCAATATGCGTTCATAAAATTCACCGAAGCCCAAATCGAATCAGCCATCATCGAACTTCTCTAACAAAAACTCCAAGCCGCCATCGAGATCTCGCGGGCATGGTTGGTAATCAAGGAAGAAGGCGGAAAATAAATCCATGTGGAGGAGAAGTGAGGGGTTCCGCAAAAAAGGTTGGGACGCCACGCCGTGGCGGCCGTGATTTTAAAATCTCAGTTACTGGAAAATTTAGGATAGCCGCCGCCGACGATATGATTTGCCAGAAAGTCATTTGTACCTAGTCTGCATAAGTCTTCTCATCGTGTTTCTAACTTTGGGGGATCAATCCTGAAGCATGCAATTAGAAGATATCGCAGCAAAGATTCGTAATTTCCGCGATGAGCGGGATTGGGCTCAATTTCACAACCCAAAGGATATGGCCATCGCCCTTTCCATTGAAGCCAGTGAGTTGCTTGAACATTTTCTATGGAAATCTCCTGATGAACTCGAATCTCGGATTTCCGAAAAGCGCGAGGAAATCGAAGAAGAGATCGCTGACATTGGAATCTACCTGACCGAACTCGCAGACATCCTTGGGATCGATCTGCTAGCTGTGATGGAAAAAAAGATCGAAAAGAACGCTCTCAAATATCCAGCACAACGAGTGAAAGGCAGCTCGAAGAAATATAACGAATACTCCGAGGAATCTGATTCCAAAGGAGGCGAACTGTGATCGTTTACCTCGAGACCAAGACTAAATTTCAAGAAGACATTATTTCCAATCGGATTGAAGAAAAGGTTCATGATGCGCTGAAAGGTGCAACAGGAAAGTCTGTCGGTAAGAGCGAACTCGCTTCATGGAAGAATTCTCTCAAAGAGATGAGCATTGTTTTAGGAGATGAAGGCATTCCCTCTGATACGGGTGTGGCTATCGAGTTCAACATTCCCAATACGGGCAAGAGAATTGATTTCATTCTCACCGGCACAAGGGAAGACGGGCAACGCACCGCTGTGATCGTCGAACTCAAGCAATGGCAAACAGCTAAAGCGACTAAGCGTGATGCTATCGTCTCAACCTTTGTTGGTGGGCGGGAGAGGGAAGTGAGCCACCCATCTTATCAAGCGTGGTCTTATGCAGTGTTAATCAACGATTACAACGAAACCGTAAGGCTTGATCCAATCCATCTCAATCCGTGTGCTTATCTACATAATTGCGAGACACCGGAAGTCATTCTCGATCCGTTTTACTCACGACACACGACGGCGGCTCCGGCCTTTCTTCGCGACGATGCTTTAAAGCTACGTGAGTTCATTAAAAAGCACGTCAAGTTTGGTGACAAAGGCGAGACGATGTATCGAATCCGTGATGGTAAGATTCGTCCCTCCAAAGGTCTTGCGGATCACCTCGCTTCCCTCATGCAGGGAAATAAAGAATTCACGATGATCGATGATCAGAAAGTGGTTTATGAAACCGCTTTGGATCTTTCTGTGATGTCCAGTGCGCAGAACAAAAACGTTATCATCGTCAATGGAGGACCCGGCACAGGAAAGACCGTGGTAGCTATCAACCTTCTGGTAGAACTTACGAATCTCGGTTTAGTCGCCCAATATGTGACGAAAAACAGCGCGCCGCGGGCCGTTTACGAAAGCAAACTTACCGGGACCATGCGGAGAAATCGCATTTCCAATCTCTTTGTAGGATCCGGTGGTTTTTCCAATACTCCGAAAGATACCTTTAACGCTC
Source organism: Verrucomicrobiota bacterium (assembly GCA_040384845.1). Classification (GTDB taxonomy): domain Bacteria; phylum Verrucomicrobiota; class Verrucomicrobiia; order Verrucomicrobiales; family Akkermansiaceae; genus Luteolibacter. Next base: position 516,469 of record JAZKIL010000001.1, read on the forward strand.
TCATCGTTGATGAAGCGCATCGGCTCAACGAGAAATCTGGCCTTTATGGAAATCTTGGTGAGAACCAAATCAAAGAACTCATCGAAGCTTCCAACTGCACAATCTTTTTTCTGGATGAAGATCAGCGGATTCACTGGAAGGATATCGGTGAAGCCACTCAGCTCCGCGAATGGGCAAAACACGTTGGCGCAACCATCACGGAACTAGAGCTTGAATCCCAATTCCGTTGCAACGGCTCCAATGGTTATCTTGCTTGGATTGATGATGTGCTACAGATCCGTGAGACTGCTAACACCAATCTTGAAGGTGCTAACTACGAATTCAATGTTTGCGATAGCGCCTCAGAACTTCGCGATCTTATCTACAAACGAAACGATGTAGCCAACCGCGCCCGCATGGTCGCTGGTTATTGCTGGGACTGGAAATCAAAGAAAACTCCCGCCGCGTTTGATATAGAGCTCCCAGCCGAAAACTTCAGAGCGCGATGGAATCTAACTAAAGATGGACCTCTCTGGATGATTTCAAAAGAATCCGTTTCCGAGATCGGTTGTATTCATACCTGCCAGGGGCTGGAGCTGGATTACATAGGCGTTATCATTGGTCCTGATCTTATCGTTCGTGAGGGGGAAATAATCACAGATGGAGCCAAGCGCTCAAAAAATGACGCTTCGATCAAGGGTTACAAAGGCATGCTAAAGACGGAGGCAGAAGCAGCTCGTGCCAAAGCTGATCTCATTATCAAAAATACCTACCGCACTCTGATGACTCGCGGCATGAAGGGCTGCTACATTTACTGCACAGATCCGGAAACAAATCGCTACTTTGCCAAACACGGAGTCGGCGCGCTCACCCCAGTATTCGAAGAGCCTGAAATTTCAAACACTCCTCCAGCCTATCCATTCCGAATTCTTTCACCAGAAGAGGCAGTTACTTGCCCCAATGCGGTTCCAGTCTTCGATATAAAAATAGCGGCAGGGGATTTCAGTAAGGAACAGTGGTTGCAGGATTGCCAATACGCCGAACTCCCCGACCACTTCACCGCGAAACCCGGATTTTTCATCGCGCAGGTTATCGGCGAGTCGATGAACAAACGCATACCCAATGGCTCGTGGTGTCTCTTCCGTGAAGTGTCAGACGGCTCAAGGAAGGGTAAGGTCGTAATCGTTCAAAGCCGAGATATCCAAGATCCTGACACCGGAGGACAATATACAGTTAAGATCTATCGTAGCGAGATTGCTGAAACCGAAGGATCTTGGTCTCATCTTGGAATTCGACTTGAACCGGATTCGATGGACAAGAATTTTAAATCACTAACACTAGATCCTGACGCAGCAAATGACCTCCATGTGGTTGGGGAATTTGTCGGCATTATTAGCTAGTAATAAGATGATCACGAGCATCCTAAACATAATAATAAATTTTTCTAAATATGTGGAATGACATCGAAACCACCAATGACCTGCTGAATTTCTCAGTATTGGCAACCATCGCGGCAAAAATTATTAGAGACTCAGACAATGAACCTCTTTCAATTGGAGTTTCTGGTAGCTGGGGAACAGGAAAGTCATCTCTGGTTAAGATGATCGAAAAAGAACTCAAAAATGGCGAACAGGAAGGCCAATCGGAGTTTGTGTTCACGACTTTCAATGCGTGGCTCTACCAAGGGTATGACGATGCACGAATGGCTCTTCTAAATTCTATTGGAGACTTATTATTAAAAGAAGCTACTGAACGGGAAACAGCAGTGGATAAAGTCGTGAGCTTTATCCAAAAGATCAACTGGCTAAGACTAGGCAAACAGGCAACGCCAATAATTGGGGCTTCCGTTGCAGGAGGATTGGTGGCTGGTCCACTCGGTGCACTTATTGGGGCTGCGGGAGCAATAGCAAAGAATGGATTTAACAATGCAGAGGATCTAGCAAAACTAAAAGAATCTTATTCTGCGATTGCCCCAGCTTTCGAGGGTGTTGGCAATCCATCGGGATCAAAATCACTCCCTAAGGAGATTGATGAGCTGAGGAAGTGCTTTGCTGAGATTCTGGATGATTTGAAGATTAAACTCGTCGTTCTTGTTGATGATCTAGACCGCTGCTTACCGAATACAGCAATCTCTACACTTGAGGCAATGCGATTGATGCTGTTTATGCCGAGAACTTCTTTCATTATAGCGGCTGACGAAGAAATGATCAGGCATGCCGTTCGAAATCACTTCGATGGTCTTGAAATAGGAGATCAATTAGTAACAAGCTACTTTGATAAACTCATCCAAGTTCCCCTGAAAGTTCCACGGTTGGGAATTAACGAAGTAAAGGGATACTTGATTCTGCTCTTCGCTGATTACCTGATGAGAGAAGGAGACCTGACACATGAAAAACACGTCGCAGCCAAGAAGTTGATCCTCAATGCAGTAAATCAGTCTTGGAAAGGGGCGTTGACGTCCAAGGTGATGAAAGAAGCCTTTGGTGATTCAGGAGAAATAATCAAAGATTATATCACTCTTGCGGATGAAGTCGCACAGATCATGACCACCTCGGATCGAATTGCTGGCAACCCAAGACTCATCAAGCGATTTCTAAATGACCTATCGATTCGACAAAGCATGGCGGAGTCACAAGGAATGACCCTCCAATACGATGCTCTAGTCAAAATGTTACTCCTTGAAAGGTGCGCCTCACCTAGCGTCCTTGATACCTTCACCACCGAGGTGTCAAAATCATCCGATGGTAAATTGGAGTGGCTTGAGGAAGCTGAAAGTTTCTTGGCCGATGGTAAAGATGATGCACTATCGAAAATTCCAGATACACTTCAAAAAAGCGACTTCTATAAGGATTGGCTTCGAATTTCTCCAAAATTGGGAACTATCGACCTTAGACCGATCTTATACCTCGGCCAGAACCAAGTGAATCAGTTGGTCGGATATGACTCTCTCAGCCAAGAAGCTCGCGAAATATTGCAGGCTTTACTAAATTCTACGCGAATTAATCCCGCCCTAGTGAGAAAATTGAAAGAAATAGGCGAGACCGAAGCTAGTATAATACAAAAAAGAATCACATCAAAAGCTAGGTCTGAGCAATATAGCCTAGAGTCTATAAAACGTGCTCTTAATATGCCAACGGCATTCGAGTCATTACGACCAGGATTTGTCGAATTACTAGGAAATATTCCTCCTAAGTCTGTTAAGACGAGTATGGTGGCTTTTCTTAAAAATGAAGACTGGTGTCACTCAATATTTAAGACGTGGCTTCAGATAGAAGCCGTAGATAACCGCGTGAAAACTGCAATTGAAGAAAAGTAAAAAATTATGGGAACATCAGCAGGAAGCAAAGGACCCGGTTCAGGAGTTCCATTCGACCCTCCGTGGTTGGATGATCTAGCGCCAGAATCCGATATGGACGTAACTGGAGGAGACGACAGCCCGGATGATGATGAGCAAATTCCTAAGGATGATGGGGCAAATCCAGATGAGCTGCAACTTTCGCCAGTTATAGCACCCCCCAAAAGGTTTAGCCAAGCTCGTTCAACGCTTACAGCCTACTCGAAGGAGCCTTCCAGAGATGGATTCCGAAAGGCTATGGGGCACTATTCTGAGAAGGGTATGGGGGGAGCTAGGAATTTGGCCACACGAATGAGAGTGTCCACAGATAGTGGCGCTAGGGTTGCGACCTTCTTAAAAGACGTCTCAGAGAATAGTGAGAAATTAAGAGACTGGGTCAAGGAGATCAAATCAAGGGATTTAAATCCCAATCAGCTTAGGGATTTATTTGTTCAGCAAATATGTCCCACACAAGGCAGCAAAGAGGAAGAATCCTGTCGCGCTTCTTTAGCTGATGCCTTGTCTGAATTTTTGGAAAACAATCCGGATTCGGATATGATGAGTCTAACAGATGATGAAATTAGAGAAATTACTAAATCGTATATTGCCGCAGAAGCATTTAGTAGAGTGTATAACGATATTGGTCAAATATTTGAAAGATTGTCTGCCAGTGATTCTGTTGAATTAACGGAAGAAATTAGAGATTATCTAAATGAGGATATTTCCTCGGAGATCGACAGACTATGGAAGGAACACACAGCCCCTTCGCAGTCCGATTTATCGAAATTGCTATCTCTCGCGATAGAAAGAACATTCAAAGTTTACGAGGAAGAAATATGAAAATAGTATTTAAGCCGCTCAATAAATTACCCACGATCAAAAAAAAGAATTGTGAGTATGTTTCCATGTTTAAGACAGGATCAGCCCACGGCTTTACTGTAGGGGATGTAGCCAAAGATTTGAGGAGAGAAGTGAGGGCTTCGGGGCTTTCTCCTAGTATTCAAGAATGGGATTTTTGCACCTTGGCTATAGCTGTTGCGGCTGCAGATGAAGCTGTTCCTAGGAAAAAGAGTGCTGATGGCTGGACTAGGCAGATTGAGATTGAAGTAGCACTCAGCCACCCTGCGATTTGGAAACCCTATTTAGAGAGCCTCGAAGAAACATTCCGCTTTCTCACAGGTGACTTTTGGAGAATTCGCGTAACCACGGGCGGATTAGAACCACCCACCCCCCCGAAAAGACTAGACTACGATGGGTCATGCGTCAGCTTGCTTTCCGGTGGATTGGATAGTTTGGTCGGAGCAATCGATTTATGTGTTGATGGTGAAAAGCCAATCTTCCTTTCAAAGATAGTTAATGGAGACAGCGATAAACAAACGGAAATAGCAAAAGCACTCAAGACGGGGAAACGACATCTCCAATGGAGCCATAAAAGTCGCAGCACACTTCCAGGCGACGACCAAACAAGAGGCAGGTCCATTGTTTTTCTAGCATACGCTGTCCTCGCTTCTGCCGCAATTACAGCCAAGGCCGGAGAGAGGAAACGGATCATCGTCCCAGAAAATGGATTCATAAGCCTTAATGTTCCTCTGTCGCCAGGACGAATTGGAAGTCATAGCACAAAAACTACCCACCCAGTCTATTTGGACGGGCTGGAGAGGGTCCTGAACTCGCTCAAAATCAACGTCGAATTCGTCCGGCCATACCAATTCACAACAAAGGGCGAGATGCTTATTGAATGTAAAGACCAGGGCTTACTCAAGAAGCTGATGGGTAACACGACAAGTTGCGGTAGATTTGGCAGAACAAAAACTCACTGTGGTAGGTGTGTTCCGTGCTTGGTGAGACGCTCAGCTTTCTTTGCTCGGAAGGTGCAAGACCCTACCGTGAAATCAAAAAATACTGGTAAAAACTACGAGTTCCCAGATCTTGGGTCAGCACTACTTGACAAGAAATCATCAGATATAAAAGCGGCTGCGACATCAATCATGCTTATCGAAAGAAAAGGTATTGAGCGCTTTATCGGCTCATCGCTTGCATTCTGCAAATCTGATGAACGTGATAAATTCAAAGGCGTTATTGAAAGAGGATTGGAGGAAATAAATAAACTGTTAAAGAAACATAAAGTGCGATGATTGATCTCCACTGCCATCTTGATTTATATGAAAACCCACTTGAAGTTGCTCAAAAGGCATCCAGAGAAAACATATTTACGCTCGCTGTCACGACCAGCCCTCGTGCATGGATGGGCACTTCTAGAGTATTTAAAAATATCGAAAATATAGAGGTTGCACTAGGGTTACACCCGGAGATTTTTGCTGAGAAAATCAAAGAGATAGGGCTACTTATTGACAACATAAAGAATACAAAATTTGTTGGAGAAGTAGGCATTGATGGCTCAGTTCGATACAAGGCAACGTTACAACAACAAACGGAACTATTTGAAAAGGTGGTTCATGAGTGCGAAGAACAAGGAGGAAAAGTCATCAGTATTCATAGTAGGAAAGCGGAACAAAAAGTTCTTGATGTAATCTCTCAATACCCCAAAGCGGGAACTCCAATACTTCACTGGTTCAGTGGATCAATGTCGCAGCTCCAACGTGCGATTGATTTAGGTTGTTGGTTTAGTGGTGGTCCAGCAATGACACAAAGTGAAAATGGTATAAATCTACTTAAGGCAATTCCCATTAACAGATTCCTGCCAGAGAGTGATGGCCCATTCACTCAAATTTCAGGCAAACCAATTATGCCTTGGCAGGCCGCGCATGTGATACGGTGCGTTTCTAAAATTAAAAATTTAACAGAGAAAGAGGTGGATCAAACGCTGAGATCAAACTTAGAAAGACTAAGGAGTAAACTAATTGGGTTCAAGTGTCTCATTTAATTAGGGCTAGGTGTCGCACCATAACATTTTTCGTTCAGTTATCTCACGGCCCTGCACGTCATCGACTCCATGGCTTTGCCGTTTTGGATCGTGGATATGTGATGGTCTGCTGTGACAGTTTTATCTCGCAAGGCGCAAATCCTGGAGATAGTTTCCCCTGATACCTAGATCGTTCTGAAAACGGTTAGGAAACATTCTAACGATAAAAATCATGATCATCAAAGAAGCCGACGACAAAAGTTCTGATCTTGCCATGCTTGAATCCTTGGCGGCAGGCTTCGGGGTGGCTCCAAATACGCGCACGAAGATTGAGCAGGAAATTCTTAAAGTTCGTTCGGGGGTAAAAGGTGAGAGGGAAGCTGCTTATGAAATCAATTTCCATTTTGGGCCAGCAAAGAATTATGCGGTCATTCATGATTTGCGGATTGAGGTGGAAGGTCGGGTTGCGCAGATCGATCATTTGTTGATTGGTCGGTTTCTGGATATTTGGGTGTGTGAGACGAAAAATTTTAGTGATGGGTTAGCGATCAATGAAGAAGGGGAGTGGGCGCGGTTTTACAAAGGTAAGCCTTACGGAATGGGGTCGCCTTTTGAGCAGAACAAGAAGCACATCATGGTTTTGAATTCCTTGTTCAAAACGGGAACGGTTCAGCTTCCCACAAGATTGGGTTTTGCGATCAAGCCTAACATGCACAATGTGGTGATGGTTTCGAAAGACGCTCGCGTGACTCGTCCGAAAACGAAAGTTGAGGGTGTGGAGAGTGTGATCAAAAGTGACCAATTCCGGACGATGGTTGAGCGCGCGAACGAGAGCGACGACAATCCTCTAACAGTTGCTAAACTGATTGGATCGGAGACGCTGGAAAACTTCGCGCGAGCTATCGTTGCTCAGCATCAACCGATTGCATTCAATTGGGCGGGGAAGTTTGGGGTGAAGGAAAGATCGGAAGAAATTGCGGCAGAGCCAAAGCCAAAGAAGAAACTGATCTGCACGAAATGCTCGGTTGCGGTTGAGTTCAATGTTGCGAGATTTTGCTGGCTCAACAAAGCGCGGTTCGGGGAAGGGATTTACTGTCGGGATTGCCAGCAGGGATTTTAAGAATTGGACCGTGTGACTGGAGTCAAGCGGTCCATTAGATGACAGAAGCAAATTCCTAACATTGATGCACTGAGCTTATAGGGTTTAACCCTACTTGATTGATGGGCTGGAAGCTCGAATGATAGACTTGTGCGCACACTCAGAAATTGCCGGGTTATAATTTTCACCAAACGGGCTAACAGGAGGATGTTTCGATGAGTGAGGGAATACCCACAGTTCGAACCGGACAAGGTTCGACCAAATTGTCACGCGCGGAGTTCGAGCGGCGTTATCAGACCCAGTTTATGGATTCTGCTTTCGACTCGGCTAGGCCCGAAGTCCAACGACTCACTGAACTCGCGTGGGAAGCATATCAGGACAGTCGCAAAAATGCGAAATCGCGGAAAGCTGGGTCGGAGTTTGCTGATCCAGAGCATGAGCTCTCGGTCGAATGGTTGGAGACGCGCGCGGCTATTCAGGAGGCTCAAAAACGCTTCGAGCACTTCGGAAGCAAGTCGCGTATTCTCTTGATTGCCGCCTCACCTCGTTCGGATGAATCGTGCGCGAGTGAAATGGCAAAAACGTTTCGCGTCACGAGTGCCGTGCGCGAGTGCATCGAAAAGAATAGCGACTTCGAGGTGGATTTCCTTGATTTGAGTCAGATCAATTCCGAGTACGGTCGTCAGATTCACCCGTGCAAAGCGTGCGTTTCCACCGCGATGCCGCTGTGCCATTGGCCGTGCTCCTGTTATCCCAATCACTACATGGGACAGATTCATGACTGGATGAATGAGCTGTATCCGCGATGGGTCGCCGCGCATGGAGTGATGATCGTGACGCCGGTTCATTGGTATCAAGCGCCGAGCGTTTTGAAACTCATGATGGATCGCCTCGTTTGCGCGGATGGCGGCAACCCCGATCCCACCAGCACGCACGGAAAAGAAGCGGCGGAGGCGAAGGCGATCGAACTCAAGGGCTGGGATTATCCGAGACATTTGAAAGGCCGGATTTTTTCGGTGATCACTCACGGCGATTCATCCGGGATCGAAAGTCTGCGACGCAATCTTCACGATTGGCTAACAGATATGGGACTTGTGTCCGCAGGGGCTGCCGCAGTTTTTGATCGCTACATCGGCTACTACGAAACCTATGCCGAAAGCCATGAGGCGCTGGATCGGGATGTGGCTTTTATCGGGGAAGCCGAGATTGCCGCGCAGACCTTGATGGAGGCGGTGACCGAAATGCGAAGCGGTCGCAAGCCGCCAGGTGATGCGCGCGAATCGCCGCGACCCAAGTAACGGAAGTAGGGTATCTGCTTATCGTCAATATGCTGTGCGCACCTATCATCACGCTACGATGAAAACACTATTTACTTCAGAAGCGCTGTCCCAAGGTGGACGAACCGGAACGGTGAAGTCCCCCGATGGGATCATGTATATCACTTTAGGAAACCCCTTGGAAAAAGGCATGGAAACACGCGGTCCCAATCCCGAGCATTTGTTTGCCGGTGCCTACTCCGCTTGCTACCACGGGGCTCTGGTGAATGCCGCCAAGAAGCTTGGAACTCCTATCCAAGACTCTACCGTAAGAGCGGTGGTGAGTTTGATGGAGGATGAAAACGATGAATATGTTCATGCGATCGAATTGCATGCGCAGATCCCTGATGTTGATCCCGATCAGGCACGCCGCATCATGGAGGCAGCGCATCAAACCTGTCCTTTCTCGAAGGCTTTGCGCGGCGAAGCTTCGGTTACGCTCATCGTGGACTGAGTATCAGTGTCGACGACTGGACATTCATGCTACCATGGAAGACCCAGGCAAAAAATTAGTTGAAGGGCGTGAATGATCTGAAAGAACTCATCTCGATCCCGGTCAGCGGAGTGGTTGATCAAAGTTCAACGGAAAAGAATTTTGTTATCAACGCGAAGCAGATTCATGTGGAGAAGAAGTGGGGTTTTTTAAAGCGGAAAAACCGACTGTCTTGAAAAAGCATGAAGAATTTCACCGAGCGCCGCCTCCGCCTCCGTCCAAGTCACAGTCGATAGTGTAGGATCGCCTTGGTATGCAGCTTGGGTTAGTTCCCAATTTTCATAAAACGTTTCCGGGCCTGAGCAATCGACGAGACGGCTTTCGCAGGCGAGTTGGAATTCGTGTGCGGAGCTGAGCCAGAAAGAGATGTCGGTGATGGGTTTGGCGGCGAGGATGAGAGCGAGGTCGTGTAGATCCAAGCTAATCATTTTTTGTGGACTGGCTTGTGGCATACTGCGCGAGAAGTGTCGATTTGGAGCCTGCCAGACGGTCCCAAGGAATAAGGGATTGCGATTCGATCCCTACGGCTTGCATGGCTCTCCGACATGGGCCTGACGAAGAGATCTTTTTCAGAAACTTGATTTCTTTGAGCAGATCGCGTTCCGAAAGTGCACCCTCAAAGCCCGCCTCCACATCGGCGATCAAGAGCGAAAGATATTCTGGAAGAATCATGACCATCATGCGGACATGGCGTTTGTCTTGCCTGTCTTTTTGTGGAAGATTCAGCAAGCAATGACATTTACTGAGAAACAGATAGATCGGATCGATGACTCTTATGATTTTGTCATCCAAGGCACGTTGCATTAGGCGTGGGTAGTCTTTCACATCGACTCCGTAGACCGATGAAAGAATATCGACCACTCTTGGTGGTTTTTCACTCAGAGAGATGACGCCAAGTTGCCCATCGGCTGGTGAATTACCTTTTAAGACATTCGGATTTTTTTTGAGTATCTTCCATGTTTGATCGCTCACCCAGATATCGCAATCTTTGGACGTGAAGGGTCGCATGAGGCTGAGGGCATGTCCTTGTATTCTGGCATCCACGTATTCAGCCCAGTAATTGACAGCTTGGCCACCCTCTAAAAAATACTGAGCTCCTGATTTTCGAAGCTTTTGTAAATACTCCAAATAAGCTTCTACACCGGCCTCGGCATCACTCATTTACCGATTGCTGAGGAGAAATTGACAATTTGGTTAAGCTCAAAGTATCCAAGAGGAAAAATCGAATTTTCCCGTTGGATTTGTGCAGAACTAACGCCTTGTGCAATTCGCTCAAAATCATTACGCCGAGAGGCCTTTTTAACAGCCGCACGATCTTTCATGCTGATACTGTGATCTTTGGATTTCATATAACTGAAAAGAGCGGATGGTTGGGAAGGTGTGAGACGAAGTCAGTTGACTAATCACTGCTAATCCCGACTTAGCCCGCCGTCAAGTCTTCGAGTTTGTCGTAAATTTGCTCCCAGTGGGCTGAATTGACAATTATTTTAGGGAAGAATGATTAACGTCCCTGAAACGACCTGTGCCGATGTCACGTTTGAGGAATTGCTCCTTGCTTGTCTGCGGTTGATCCCCGGTCACTGGGAAAACATCATTTTTTGTGGAATTCTATAATTCCCATTGACCTCTGGTGGGGTACGGCTACCACTACTCTGTAAAGCGGAGTAGCACAATGATTGACGCGTGGATCACCCAACTTAGGAAAGGATTGCTGGAATATTGCGTCCTGACTGTGTTGTCGAATGGTGAGAGCTACGGTTACGAGATTGTAGCGGCGTTGGGGACGATTGAGGAGTTCGCGGTCGCTGAATCCACGGTTTATCCCATCCTCTCGCGGCTGCGTCAGGAGAAGTTCCTTAAAGTTCGGGATGTGCCATCCGGCCAGGGGCCGACCCGGCGTTACTTTTCGCTTACGGCCATCGGCAAGGTTCGTTTGGCCGAAATGAACCACCATCTGAAGAAGATTGATTTCGCAATTTCACAACTCAAAACCAAGCCAAAGAAGGATTCCGACCATGAACATACCAAATGAAGTCCAAGCCCGCATCGAAAAGCATCTCCAGGCCGTTAGGGCCAATTTAAGTGATAAGGAGGAATCCATTCAAAACGAAATTTTGGATGGCCTTCGGGATCACATCAATGAGGCGCTTACGCGAGGAGGTGGACCGGTTACGTCGGAATCCGTTGAAGCCATTCTAGCGGATATGGATGATCCAACGAGTTATTCCGAGGAGCCGGCTTTGTTAGCCGCTGGTGGAGGGAGACGTTCGCGTGGGTTGGCGCGTAACGTGTGGCTGTATGTGGCTTTGGTATTTCTAGCAGTTAACAGCTTGGGTGTTTGGAAGTTGATTCAGATCGAAGGGCAAGGGCGCGGTCAGTCAGCAGGTGCTTCGTATGAGGGCCAGGTGGCGGTTCCACATGTGGCATCGGACAACAAGTCCGGCATCCATTATATTGATGCGGATCCATCGAAAGCTCAGGCGCCGGAAGTGGGTGGTGAAGTGACACAAAAGGACGAGAAAAGTTTTCGCAGTGTTGCCTTTCTGGAAAACAAAAATCCGGTGCTGCAGAAATCGGATCAAGAGTTGTCATGGTTGTTCAGCGCTGACGTTGTGGGATCGTCGGATGTTGGTAAGCCAGTGGAAGGACCGCTGATGAAGCTCAATCCGGAAGTGCCAGGTGAGTTTGTTTGGAAATCGACCAAAGAGTTGGTCTTCCGACCGAAGAATCCATGGCGTTTGGATCAATCGTTCACTGCGGAACTATCGGGTGCTGTTAGAGCATCCGGTGGTGAAAAATATGATGGAAGTCGGTTCTGGAGATTCAGCACGGCGGAATTTGGAATTGAAAAATTGGTTCAAGTTTCGAAGCGCGGTGGATTTCTTTTCAAGATGACTTTTTCGATGCCCGCGAAGCCGGAATCCTTGTCGGAGAAGCTCAAACTTTTCTACTTGGATGCGAATGGTGAGAAGTTTCCTTTGGAATATCAGGTGAACTTCGAGGCTGAAGGCAAGATCGCTGCGATTGAGACAAAGATCGCACCTGCCATTTCATTCGAGTGCGAAGTGGATGCGGGTCTGCAACCCTTGGGCTGGTCGGATGGAACTCACGGAAAGTCCATGAGCCGACTGACCAACTCGCAATTGCTGTCTTTGTCTGCAGCTGCGTTCGAACAGAAGTCCGACGAGAAGCCGGAGATCACTTTGGTGTTCTCGCAGCCTCCGAGTGACATTGGTTTGTCTGATTTCATTACGATTTCACCGAAGGTGGATGTGGCGATTTCAAGGACTTCGGGGCGTCCAGATAAGCTGCGATTGAGTGGAAATTTTGCAGTGGGCATTGCTTACGAAATTAAAGTGAAGAGCGGTTTAACGTCGACGGAAGGCTCGGTGCTTCCGTTCAACACCACACGGAGTTTGATTCTTCCGCAAGTTGCGGGAACAGGGAATGCTGTTGCTGGGAAGGCTGCGAAGCCGTTTGAATCGGTTCAGTTTAACCAAGGTCGTCAAACGGTGATGGAGTCGGGAAATCAAGAACTTCGCTGGAAGTTCTCGAGTCCGGTTGTGTCCAAAGAAGTGCTGGGTCAAAATCTCGTTGATGCGCCCATCAAGTTATCGCCCGAAGTGGCAGGCAGTTATTTCTGGGCTGCTGAGGATGAGTTGGCCTTCAAGCCCAATCTTGAGTGGGACTTCAATCAATACTATGAAGCCCGTTTGGTAGGTAAATGGGTCAATCTCGAAGGAGTTGAGTATACAGGTGTGCGCTTCTGGCATTTTTCCTCTCCAAAATTGACGATTCTAACAGCCAATCAATTGAGTGGCGGCAACGACTTCAAGTTCATGCTTACTTTCTCGATGGTTCCGGACAACCAGTCCATGACTGACCATCTGAAAGTATTCTGTTATGACGGCTCCGGAGAGAAGAAGTATCTATCGTTTGATATCGAGAATGATTACAACCATTCGGTCAGTCGGACGATTCGAATCCGATCCGCTCAGACAGCCCGGATTTATTTTGAGATGGAGCCCGGTTTCCGTGCATCGAAGTGGATGAAAGGGATTACCGAAAAAGTCGAAGTGGCCGCGGTGATTTCCACCGTGTTGAGAGTGAATTCCGTCACTCAAAGCGGCGGTAACGAGAAGGAACCTTCGATTCGAATCCAACTTTCGGAAAATGTGGATGTTAGAAATGCTGCGGCGTTTATCGAGATCGAACCTGCATTGAAGTTCACGGTTCAGCGGGAATCGAGTCGTGAAAGCACGTTGCGACTCTTGGGTGCGTTTGTCCCAAACCGTAACTACCAAGTGAAGGTGAAGGCAGGTTTGGTTTCGGAGAAGGGATTCGTGCTGGTGGATGAATCGGTTAACTCGGTATCCATCACCCGTGCGGCTTCTTCTTTAGGATTTGCCGGTTCGGGGGGGTATCTATCGCCTGCAGGGAGCTTGTTGGTTCCCATTACCTTCCAGAACTTATCAAAGTGCAAAGTGTCGGTTGCGCCAGTGATGCCTAGCAACTTGGTATATTTCGCCAAGAATGATTCTGAAGACTCATCCTATAATCTTCCTGTTGAAACCGCCGATGGGGAGGGCCGTCAAAACGATGACTATGAGTATGACGATGATTATCGTTACAACCGGAATCGCACGATTGATGATGTCATTGGCAATGTGACGTCCAAGGAGATCAATCTCACGGGTGATTTGAATGTGGAGACCACGGATTACCTGAAATTGGCTGATTATACTAAAACGAAGGGTGCCTATCTCGTTCAGATCCGGTCGGATGATCCGGAGAATGAAGACTACTATCAACGGCATCTCTCTGACAGCCGACTGGTGGTCGTCACGGATCTTGGTGTCTCTGCCAAGTGTTCAAAAACGAATGTGTTTGTGTGGGTCTGTTCCTTGAAGGATGCCAAGCCTGTGGGTGGCGTGGAAGTCGTCGCCTATTCGGCGAACAACCAAGTGATCGGCAAAGCGATCACCAACACGGATGGTGTCGCTGCGATTGCGTGTAACACCGAAGACAAGAACACCAGGCCGTTTCTCGTCACCGCGCAACTGGCGGATGATTTGTCATATCTCAGTCTCGATGAGAATGAACTGCAAGGGGATCTAACCGATTCGACGCGCGACTATCGCTCGGTAGGAGCTGAGGCGTTTCTATTCACGGATCGCGGAATTTTCCGTCCGGGTGAAACCCTGCATGCGAGAACCATCATTCGGAATCCGGACTTCAGCGCGCCTGCCGCATTTCCTGTGGTGTTCCAAATCATGAAGCCTGACGGCCGCATGTTCAAAGAGATCGCTGCCATGCCGAATGAGTTCGGGGCGGTTGAGGTGGAAACCGTGATGCCGGAGTACCTGCCTACGGGACGTTATACCCTGAGGCTTCGTGTTCCGCAGGCGAAGGAAGACCTGGGAACGACGAGTTTTCTGTTAGAGGATTTTGTTCCGCCACAAATCCGGGTTGCGGTTACGACTGGGAAAGAACGGATTCCAGCGAAAGAAAAAATTGAAGCCAATGTCTTCGCGGAGCATTTGTTTGGTGCGCCTGCGGCAGGATTGAAGGCCAATATCAAGTGCATCTACCTGCCGATTGCGTTCAGCCATAAGTCATGGAGCGATTATCAATTCGGCATCAAGGCCGCCCGGTTCTGGGGGGACAATGAGGCCAAGCCTTTCTCGATGCCATCTCAGGATGTGGATGGGTTGATCTTGGATGAGGAAGGAAAAACGCAGGCCGAGATTGAACCTGAGATTCCATCTTCAGCTCCTGGTCCGATTCAAGTGCAAGTGCAGGCATCGGTGTTTGAACAGAGCGGAAGAGCGATTACCTCTACGAAAAAAGCCATCATCGATCCGTATCCGTTTTATATCGGCGTGAAAGGAAGCGATAGCAATTGGCTTAAATCCGGAGAGGCGCACAAGCTTTCTGTCGTCGCAGTCACCCCCGACGGCGAGGCTTATAAGCCGGCGAAACCATTGATCGTGAAACTCACGCACATCGACTGGAACTACAACTATAAGAGAACCCCGAGTGGTGGATACACTTATGAGGGACATCGTGAGACCACGCTTCTCAAGGAGGATGCGTTGGATCTATCATCAGGAGTTGCGGAGTATGCCTTGGTTCCCAGCGGTTATGGCCAACACGAGTTGTCGATCGAGGATCCGGAGACCGGTTCGAAATTCGCTTTTGCGTTCTATGCATCTGAATACGAGCAATCGTGGACGACCACGCAGAGGGACAAGCCGGACAGCCTGACGTTGAAGCTCGACAAGCCGGAATACCAGATTGGTGAAACGGCCAAGCTGACGGTTCAAGCGCCGTTTTCAGGCACGGTGTTGCTAACGATTGAGTCGGACAAAGTGTTGCTAAGTCGTGTGATCTTCCTTGAGAAGAACACCGCGGAGATTGATGTGGAGGTGAAGGATATCTATGCGCCAAACGTGCATTGCACCGTATCGGTGATTCGGCCGGCCGTGGCGGAATCCGTGTGGAAGGGGCACCGCGCGTTCGGGTCTGTGCCACTTAAAGTTTCTCCACGGAAGCATCGCATCCATGTGGCGCTGGAAACGCCGCAAACGATCTTGCCTCAGAGCAAACTCAAGACACGCATCCTGCTCAAGGATGATGACGGGAAGCCGGTGGATGGTGAAGTGACGGTGATCGCCGTGGACGAAGCGATTTGCATGCTGACATCCTTCAAGACTCCGTCACCTCTTGAGTGGTTGTATGAAATGAGGAGACTGGGAGTGAATTCCCACGATGTGTATTCGGAGTTGATGGAAGTCCTCGACGAATCCGTGCTGACTAAGAAATCACAGATTGGTGGTGATGGTGGAGACGAAGCTACTGAGGCGGCTGAGCGCCTCACCAAGCGTTTGAATCCCATCAAAGCGAATCGCTTCAAGCCGGTTTCATTGTGGGCATCGACGATTCAGGTGACCGATGGAGTGGCTGAGGTGGAGTTTGATGTGCCGGAGTTCACCGGAGAACTGCGCGTGATGGCAATTGCTTGCAACGCGCGGCAATTGGGTAGCGCGCACGGAGTGGTTAAAGTGAAGCGTCCGCTGATTGTTCAGCCGTCCCTTCCCCGCTTTTTGGCACCGGGTGATGAATTCCTAATGGATGTCACCATCTTCAACCAGATCGGAAAAGATGTCACCGCGAAGCTGCAGATCACCTGTGGTGGTCCGCTTTCCACGACGCTGAATGATCAGAAGATTGAGATCAAAAAAGACGGATCGGTATCGATTGCGATCCCTATGGTCGCAGGTTCACTTCCCGGCAAGGCCTTGTGCACGATCACTTGCGAAGCGGAGAACGTGAAGTTCAGTGATACGATTGAGATCGCGGTTCGTCCGCCGATCTCTGCGGAAGTCATCGCCGAGTCCGGGTTGTTGCCGCCAGGCAAAACGATCGAGATGCGTGCTCCAGAGAATTGGTTGCCTGATTCGGTATTGCGCAAGTTGCAGGTGTCCAAAGAACCGACTCTCGAGCTTGGCCGCGGACTGCAATATTTGATGCGATATCCGTACGGTTGCCTCGAGCAAACGACATCCGCTTCGTTTCCATTGCTGTATTTGCCAGATCTGGCAAATCGGACATTCGACAAGTCCATGAACAAGGATGCGACGAAAGAATACGTGATGGCTGGTATCTGGCGGATTCTTTCGATGCAACTCGCTGACGGAGGATTTTCCTATTGGTCTGGATCGGATGCTCCTTGTTCGTGGGGAACCATCTATGCCACGCATTTCCTCGTTGAGGCGAAAAAGGCGGGTTACGATGTTCCGAAAGCCTCCCTGGACCGGGCGCTCGGTGCTGTGCGTAGTGGGCTTGATTCGAATTCCGAGGAAACGGGTTCCCAATTTACAGAGATCTACGATCTCCGTGCCTATGCCTGTTATGTGTTGGCCATTTCGGGTCAACCGGAACACTCGTGGCTCGCAAGGATGTTAGAGATGAAGGACAAGCTGTCGTATTATGCGCGGGTGATGAATGCCTCATCTCTGCTCGTTCAAGGCGATCCCAAACGTGGGGTGGAGTTGTTGAAGGAAATCGGCCTGCCAAGCAAGAGTCCGCGGGATCAGGGTGGTTGTTTCAATAGCCAGGTTAGAAATGCCGCGCTGTTGTTATCGGCATGGCTCGATATCGATCCGAATAAAGAGGATGTCATCAAGCTGGTGAACACCTTGAATAAGGCGAAGTACAACGGTTACTGGGGAACTACGCAGGAAAATGCGATGGCGCTGATGGCACTGGGTAAATATACTCGGCGGATCAAACAGGACACGCAGGATTACAAGGCGATGGTGACCTTGCCTAACGGCACTTCGGAGGCGTTTGATCAGTTGAAAGACCGGACTTGGATGGTCGAGCGCAACCAAACCGGGGCGATCATTCTAACCAATCAAGGTCCGGGCAATCTCTATTACTCGTTCGAGTCCGAGGGTGTGCCATTGGATCTACCCGAATACTACAAGAAACTCACTGCCAAGAACCAGGGGATGGTTGTGAAGCGTGAGTGGTTGGACGACGAGGGGAATCCGATCGATATCGCCAAGATCAAACAAAACGATTTGGTGGTTGGGAAAATCACATTGCAACCGAATGGTCATACCTACGATAACATCGCGATCGAGGATCTCCTGCCGGCTGGCTTGGAAATCGAGAATCCGAATTTGGACACCACCCAAGCACTGCCTTGGCTCACGGAGAAGTCCGAGTGGTGTGTTAGAAGGGACATTCGCGATGATCGTCTGTTGTTATTCACCAAGGCGTTTTCGGATGAATCGACATTCTACTACCTGGCACGTGCCGTGACACCGGGTAAATTCCTGGTTCCTCCGGTTTCTGCCGAGTGCATGTATGAGCCGGATGTCCGGAGTGTGACCAGTCAGACAGAGATGATTATTACGAAGTGAAATATCTACCTAACAGTCAATGGATGCGCCGTATCGGGCGGCGTATCCTCTGGATAGGCACAGCATTGATGGTTGTGTCTATCGGGGTATTCGCGATTTTATGGATGGTGTTTCCATTTGATCAGAAGCCGCTCTATGACATTCCGGCCAGCATCCGTTGGTCCGACCGCGAAGGAATTCCGCTGCGCATCGAGTTGTCTGAAGGGGATTTTGACAGTTTGCCGGTTTATGTTCATCGGGATGAGGACTGGATTGCGAAAGCCGTGGTTGCGGCCGAAGACCAGCGGTTCTGGAGTCATGAGGGAGTGGATGTTTTTGCAGTGATCCGTTCGTGCAAGCAGACGATGACTTCGATGCGGCGAGTCTCGGGGGCGTCAACCCTTTCCATGCAGTTGATCCGCATGTCCTGTCCACGGCCGCGCAATCTCGAGAGCAAGGCTATCGAGGCTTTCAGAGCCGTGCAAATGGAGCAGCAGTTAGATAAAGAGGAGATCATCTCGCTCTATCTGAACCGTGCTCCGTTTGGTGCAAACCTCATCGGTATCGAATCTGCTTCCCAACGTTATTTCTCCAAGGGTGCGCATGACCTGAGTCTTGGTGAGGCGTCGTTGCTTGCGGGGATTCCGCAATCGCCGACACGTTTTAATCCGATCCGATATTTGGATGCGGTGAAAAAGCGCCAAGCCTATGTGCTGAGCCGAATGGTGGTATGTGGATCCATCACCCAGGAACAAATGGACAACGCTCTTCGGCAGCCGTTGCGTTTCCAGCAAGATCGTTATCCATTTCTAGCACCACATTTTTGCGATATGGTTTCCCGTTCCTCTGATGGAGCGAGTGCCGAGATCCGAACCACACTCGACCTCAGGATGCAGCGAGCCTTGGAGGAGTCCTTGGCGAAATACGCGCCCAACTTGCGCGAAAAAGACATCCACGGTATGGCGGCGGTCGTGTTAGACGCAAAGACGAGTGAAGTGCTGGCGATGGTGGGATCGCCGGATTTTCACGCCAACATGAAGGGTGCGCAAGTCAATGCGGCGGTCGCACCGCGCTCAGCGGGATCCACGTTGAAGCCTTTCGTTTACGCGATTGCGATGGATCATGGTCAGATCACTCCTTTGCGGGTTTTGTATGATGTGCCGCAAAGTTACAGCGATTACGATCCCTCAAATTTCGACAAGTCGCATCGTGGTGTCGTGACGGTTCGGGATGCGTTGATTCACTCGCTCAATCTTCCGGCTCTGGATGTCGAAAAGCAGATTGGTCAGCCCTTGTTTTATGCTCAATTGCGTGAACTTGGATTACACACGATTTCCGAGCCCGCTGAATATTATGGGCTTGGTTTGGTTCTGGGGAATGCCGAGGTGAGCCTGTTGGATCTAACCAATGCCTACGCCTGCCTTGCTCGCGGTGGGGTTTACTTGCCCGCCCGGTCTATTCAATCTGCTCCGATGGCATCCGGTTCCCAACTGCTTTCCAAGGAAACATCGTGGCTTATCTCCGACATATTGGGGGGTGATGAGCGTGCCATGGATTCCTCCGGAACTGTTGCGGATATTCAGATTCCGCGGCTGGCATGGAAGACAGGGACTTCTTCCGGATTCCGCGATGCTTGGACTGTTGCCTACAATCAGGACTACGTGATTGGTGTTTGGTTAGGGAACCCGAATGGCAAACCCTCCCGGTTTCTCCTCGGTAGCAAAGCGGCGACTCCGATTGTATGGGACATCTGCAGACGGATCTACCCTTCGGGTGTCGGTCCATGGTTTGCCAAGCCGGATGGAATCGAATCCCGTGAGGTCTGTGCGATCACTGGGCAGACACCCTCACACCATTGTCAGGAGAGGATTCAGGATCATGCCATCAGGGGTGTCAGTCGCTATGAAACGTGCGGTGCGCATTTGTCCGGACCTAATGCGGTTTGGCCCGTGCAGGTCGATGCCTTCTTGAAGAGCCGTCAGGACCTTGGAAAAGACGCGACAAAGAACGAACTTGTCATGACCTCACCAGCCAACGGCAGTGCTTATCGGTTCATGCCGGATGAACATCAGGAGGATCATCAGCGCATTCCATTCACCGCGAACTGCGGCGATTCCGCTGCAGATATCCATTGGTTCGTGAATGACAGCTATGTGGGGGCATCCAAGTCAGGCGACCCGTTATTCTGGCCACTGAGCAAAGGGGTTCACCGTGTCGTTTGTAGCGACACCCGTGGAGTGAGTCGGAGTGTCCGGATTTCGGTGAAATGAAGCATGGATTCATTAATTTGTCGCTTTCGGAGAACGGGTCGACTAGAAACCTTATCCGGTTCACGACTTGGCAGGATCAAGTTCTGGAGTTTAGCCAGTAGTTTTTTTGATTCTTTGGCGATCTGAGACCCGATTCACGGGAACAGTCTCAAGAGAAGTCACGATACGTGAACCGATTTAATGTTATGAAAATGTATATTGGCAACCTGTCGTTCGATACGACCAAACAAGACCTCGAAAACCTCTTCTCCGAATACGGAGCTGTAACGGATGTTCATCTCCCAACTGATCGTGAAAGCGGTCGACCACGTGGATTTGCTTTCGTGACCATGGACAGCAAAGACGCAATGAACAAAGCGATCGCTGGTGTCAACGGCACGGATGTCGGTGGTCGTTCTTTAAAAGTAAACGAAGCCGAAGCCCGCGAAGAGCGTAGTGGCGGCGGTGGTGGAAATCGCGGTGGATACGGCGGTGGCGGCGGCGGCGGCGGTGGATACGGCGGCGGTGGTGGTGGTAATCGCGGCGGCAATGACCGTCGTGAAGAGCGTGGCGGCGGCGGACGTCGTTACTAATTTCACTTAAGAAAATATTCCACGGCAGCTCTCCGATATCGGGGGGCTGCCGTTTTTTTTGGCGCAGATGAATCGCGATGCATGGGCAGGGACGCGTATCCCTACGCGTCCATATCTGACGGCGGTTATAACGGAAAGGGTTCGATGTGATATTAAGCACCGTTAGATATGGACCTTTAGGGATAAAGGGTCCCTGCCTGAGACAAATCGCAACGCAGTTGATGTTTAAGTGGGGGAAGTTCGATCCGGCTTGGCATGCCTGTTCGGAACTGCTTGTTTCTAACTTCATGGACATTGAAATTCCAGCTCCCGTGCGTCATCCGTTTCCATTGAAGCGGATGTTGATTCGGCTTGGGATTTGGTTGGTGCTTGCGGCGGGGATTTTGTTTGGGGTGATGGTTTGGTGGTGTGCGAGTGAGATTGCTGAACCGGGGCGCAGGTCGTTGAATCCGGCTAGTCAGGAATTTTTTGAGGAAACATCGCTGGCGGGATTCACGGTGGAGAGTTTTGAATCGTCTGGTGGGATGCCCTGTTTGGTTTGCACGCCGAAGTCGATGGCTGCCTTTTCCAAGAAAGGTGAAACGATTCGTGGTCAGTTGTTAGAAAAGAAAATGACGCTTGCACCTTCGGGCGAGATTATCGGGACTTTGCTGATTCTTCACGGCCGGACGGGGATGAAAGAGGATTATCTGGCAGTCGCGGAAAGGTTCTGCGCGGTGGGCTTTCGATGCATCATTCCGGATCTGCCGGGGCATGGATCGAACAAGCAACGGTTCACAACTTACGGTGTGCTTGAGGCGCCGATGGTTTTGAAATGTTACGAGGAAGCTGCGGCTAAATATGGTTTCGCTCAAGAGCCATGCATGATCTTGGGTCAGTCGATGGGTGGAGCGTATGCGGTGCAAGTGGCTGCTTTGGATGAGTCGCCCTTTCAGGCGATGGTGGTCGTCTCATCCTTTGACAAGTTGCAAACGGTGGTGACAGGTGAGACGAGCGAATTGCTCGGAGATGTGGTTGGGGCGGCGGTGAGTGGATCGGTGGAACACGTGTATGCATGGAAAACAGGCGTGAAAATTTCAGATATCAACACGGCTGAAAAAGCGCCGATGATCCATATTCCGACTTTGGTGATTCACGGTGCATCGGACCAAACGATCCCTGTGGCTTCTGGTGAAAAACTTTATCATTCGTTTCCGAGTGATTTGGAAAAGCAGTGGTTGGTGGTCCCTCAAGCTGGGCACAACAATATTCTGATTACCGATTATCCGCTCTACGCGACGATGGCGGAGTGGTTTTTGAAATATCTTAAGGCTGGTTGATCCTACTTACCCGGAGTCGCTCCGCGACGATGAGGGATTTGAAGCGGGTGTAATCTTCTTCCTGAGTTCCTGAAAGCAAGCGGTAGGTGTATTCTGGCCAGTGGCGGGTTTCCTCGATGGCGTTTTTCATGCGCAGTTCGATGACTTCGTCAGAGTCGGTTCCGCGGTTGGAGAGGCGTTTGAAAAGTTCTTGTTCGTCAGCGAGCATGACGAAGAGATCGACCAATGCGCAGCGGATCGATGCGTCTTCGCATGTCCGGACATTTTCCGCACCTTGGACATCGAGATCCATGACCACATCACACCCATCCTTGAGGTATTGAATCACCTCGGAGCAGAGTGTGCCGTAGAGATTGCCGTGAACCTCGGCGCTTTCGAGGAATTCGCCGTTTTGGCGTTTTGTGAGAAATTGTTCACGGCTGAGGAAATGGTAGTCCTTGCCATCGATTTCGCCCGGACGCGGTGAGCGGGTGGTGCAGGAGATGGAGTAGTGGGCTTCGTTCTCGCCAGCCAAACGCCTGCATAAGGTCGTTTTGCCCGATCCCGAAGGCCCTGATACCACTAATAATATTCCCGTCCGTTGCGACATGGCTCTAGGCTGCACGGAATATCAAAAATTCAAAATTCAAAATTCAGGGAAACGTAATGATGCCGCTCTTGACTTTTTCACTAGAAATCCGCTTAGAATGCGAACGTGTCTAAATGCTGCAATTTGTTAGTGCCATTGGTGCTGGGATCGAGTTTCGCGTCTGCCCAAAATTGGGAACGAGAAGGCGTCGATTTCGGAATGATTGAAAGTCGTGCTCGTGATCTTGCAAAAGTAAAGTATCAGGCTCCCAATAAAGACGCGTTGCCTGGTTGGATGAAGTCTCTGAGTTACGATCAATATCGCGATATCCGCTTTGATCCGAACCGTGCTCTCTGGGGAGATACGAAGTCGCCGTTCCGCTCGATGTTTTTCCATCCGGGATATTTGTTTCTTGAGCCGGTGAGCATCAATGAGTTCACGGACACGCATCGTCAGCGCGTGCGTCTTTCTGAGGCATTTTTCAATTATGGACCACTGGTGAAAAACCGCGGTGATCTTCCAGCGGACGCAGGATTTGCAGGCTTTCGTTTGCACGCGCCGTTGAATGAGGCTTCGGTGTATGATGAGTTGGTAGTGTTCCAAGGTGCGAGTTACTGGCGCGCACTTGGCAAGGGCCAACGCTATGGAATTTCCGCAAGGGGCATCGCGGTGGATACCGGAGCGGAAGGTGTTTCGGAGGAGTTTCCTTCGTTCCGCGAGTTCTGGCTGAAAAAACCGCAAGAGGGAGATGAGCGTTCAGTATTCTTTGCCCTGCTCGATGGCCCGTCTTATTCGGGTGCCTATGAATTTACGATCAAACCCGGTGAAGACACGATCATGAGTGTGAAAGCCGTGCTTTTCACCCGTAAAGAGGTCAAGCGCCTCGGGATCGCCCCGATGTCGAGTATGTTCTGGTTCGGTGAAAATTCACGTCGCCGCTTTGATGATTTCCGCCCCGAAGTGCATGATTCCGATGGCCTCGCAATCCGTATGGGAAGCGGCGAGAGAATCTGGAGGCCGATTACCAATGATACCGGAAACTTGGAGTTCAGCTTCTTTAACATGACCAAATGCGATGGCTTCGGCCTGCTGCAGCGGGATCGCCGTTTCAGTGCTTATGAAGACGGTGAGGCTGCATATGATCTCCGTCCTTCCTTGTGGATAGAGCCGACATCTGACTGGGGATCTGGCAGCGTGATGCTGATGGAAATTCCAACCGGAAATGAGCTGGCGGATAACACTGTCGCGATGTGGGTTCCTGAAAAATCTGCCAAACCGGGTGACCGTTTGGAATTTAACTACCGCCAACATTGGACGATGGATAAGGATCCATCTGATGCGGGTGGTCATGTGGTAGCAACCCGCACCGGCGTGCATGAATGGCAGCCGGAGCAGCGGACGATGATCGTGGAATTCGAAGGTGAAAAACTCGTCGGTGAAGATGGCAAGATGCCGAATGCAGTCGTCGAGGCCGTGGGTGAAGCGGGTGCCAAAGTCAAAATCCAAGGAGTTGCGGTTCAGTCGATGTCCGAAGGACGCGTGAGATTGGGATTCCAAATTCTTCCAGCGCAAGAAGGTGGCAAGCTTTCCGATGTTGGCTCACTTGAACTGAAAGCTTCATTAAAAAGAGGAGAAGATTTTCTCACCGAAACATGGGTTTACCGAATCAAACTATAGACTCACTCAGGCCGCTCAGCGAATCTGAGCTTGAGGAATGGGAAGACGCATACGCCGCAGTGGAGGCTTACCTCGCTGCGTTGCATATCCGTAACCGATTGCTTGTGGCGGAGTTGGTGCGCGGAATTCTGTGGCGTGCCTCCGCCCGCAGAGCGAGCGAACCAAACAGCACGGCACGTAAATTGGCGATGGAGGAAATGCTTTCCGAGATCGGTGAATGGACCGAACGTGTGCTCGACGAGCCACTGGTCAATCGGCGCCTTGCTGCGCGGGGTCGCCTCGCGTTGTTGCTGGCCGGTATGCCGGACCGCTGGCAGGGAATTTTCCTAACACCTGAGCCATGGCCAGATGAATTTGTCGCGGCGATGCGGAGTTCCTATCTTGCAGCCGGTCCGCAGTTCGCAGAGCTAACGATGGTTCCAAAAGTACTTGAGCTAAATGTGATTGGAACCGGTGCGGCGCAGTGGTGGGAAACCATGGATAGACGCCCCATCGTGCGGCGCATGTTTGCTGTCGCCTTGCTGGCTGCTTTGATTGCAGGCGTCTGGTTCATCTTCTTAGGCGGGCGTTTGAATGATTCTCTTTAACTAATGGACACTCAAGAAACATCCTGTAAATCGGAATCGATGCCATTTTATAAAGGAGCATCTGCCAAAGGACGGCGTCTGGTTTTTTTCGGGAGTGTGCTGTTGGTAAATATCTTAGCTGTGTTATGGCTTTCTGATTTATTTTGGCGCTTGGGTATTCACCGCGCTCATATTCCTTTAATTATCATCTTTGCGATTCTCAATGGATTACTGGTGCTAGGATCATTTCACGCTTTGTTCGGTGCACTGGATATTTTCAGAGGAAGGCAAAGAGCTGTGTGCATCACGGACCTCGCAGAAGGTCCGGCAGATGTGCTAGGAAAACGGCATGCGGTGGTGATGCCGGTTTACAACGAAGACAGTGCTAAATTCTGTGCGCGGATTGAGGCGATTTATCGTTCCATCGAAGCGACGGGGCATATGGATTCGTTTGATTTCTTTATTCTCAGCGACACCCGCGATCACGATCTATGGGTGTTAGAAGAGGTCGCTTGGACGAATCTTTGCCGCAGGTTGAAAGGCTTCGGTAAGATTTATTACCGTCGTCGCAAAACCAATGATAACCGCAAAGCGGGTAACATCGGCGATTTCGTACGGACGTGGGGCGGTGGATACGAGGGGATGTTGGTGCTCGATGCGGACAGTCTCATGGACGGTGGGGACATCGTGAAAATGGCGAGAGTGATGGAGGCTTATCCAAAGCTCGGTATTTTACAAACTCCGCCGAAGCTGATCCGCGGTGTATCGGTTTTCACTCGTTTGCAACAATTCGCAATGAGGCTCTACGGACCGCTTTTCATTCGCGGATTGAATTTCTGGCAACTCAGTGGGGGAAGTTACTGGGGACACAACGCGATGATCCGGGTGAAACCGTTTTCGGAATTTTGCGAGCTTCCCGCGCTTCCCGGTAGAGAACCGTTCGGCGGTCGAATCCTCAGTCATGACTTCGTCGAAGCGGCGCTGATGGTTTCCGAGGGATGGGAAGTTTGGTTGGCTTGGGACATCGAGGGAACCTATGAAGAAGCGCCTCCAACCTTGGTGGACCACTTGAAACGCGACCGCCGCTGGTGCCAGGGAAACTTGCAACACTTGTGGTTGATCTTCGCACGAAAACTTCCGCTAACTGTCCGTATTCATTTGTTCATGGGTATTATGGCGTATCTAGGAAGCCCGATTTGGTTCCTGTTTTTGCTGATGGGCTCATGGCTGGCATGGGATTTCAAAATGAGCGATCTCAGCCCGCTGCCGTTTGATGGTTATGTGCACCATTGGTTCGGAATCGATGTGCAATTGCAGGCACTGATTCTAACATGTGTGGTTTTCACGCTGCTTTTTGCCCCTAAAATTCTCGCGCTTTTGGGAGCGTTGCTTTCCACAAGAACTCGCCGCTCATTCGGTGGGACATTCGCATTGCTCACAGGCGTGTTTATCGAAACCATTCTATCCGTATTGTTAGCTCCTTGCGTTATGATGGCTCATACGCTGATGGTGGCGGGAATCATTTCCGGACATGCGGTAGGTTGGGGAAATCAGAACCGCGAGACCGATGGTACCGCGTGGTCTGACGCTCTGCGCTTTCACGCTGCCCCGACGATTATTGGCATCGCTTGGGCATTTTTAGCATGGCACATTGGCATGGTGTTCACCATGTGGATGGCACCCATTTTGTTAGGTTTGATCCTCTGTATTCCCGTTTCGGTTTGGACGAGCCGCTCGCGTTATGGCCGCGCGTTGGCGAAACTTCACATCCTCGCCACTCCAGAGGAAATCCATTTGCCCGCCATCGTGAAGCTGGCGGATGACGCGGAGCATCACGAGCAAACCGTTCTAAGTGCCTCCATTATTGGTAGGGAAGGTGTGATTGCCGCAGTGGTGGATCCTTACGTCAACGGGGTGCATGTTTCCCTGCTTGAGCATTCCGATATGAACCCCATCGAGGAAGCGCTCGCGCGGCGCTGCCTAAGAGAGGGGCCGGAGGCTTTGGAAAAATCCGAACTCGCACAATTGCTCTATCTTGCCCCGGCGATGCTGATGATGCATCGGGCCGTGTGGTTGGGACTTCCTGAAGAAGTCGGCAGCGTGTGGATGCGCGCGGTGGAAAGTTACCGTCGCCGGGGAGATCTAGTCGGAGAAATGGCCTGATTTGCTCAATATTCCAAGGCTTGCCAAGGGTAGCAGCTAAGTTACACTGTGCCTACTCCATGAAGTGCTTTATTTTCACAACTGCCGCTATGTTTCATGGTGCGCTCATTGCTAGTGCCCAAGAGGCAGCACCGCTTAATGAGAAGAGCTTCCTTGAAATCTTCGATGACGGTGGGATTATGATGTATCCGCTTTCACTCATGTCGGTAGTGGGAGTGGTTCTGGTTCTCCTTTATCTGGTAACGATCCGCCGCAATGCAGTGGTCAGTGACCGCTTCATGGACACAGCCGAGGCGATGATTCGCAAACGCGATTTCCTCGGGCTGATCGCTTTTTGTAAGAAGCAGAATGAATCCATGGCCAGAGTGACTCAGAAAACTCTCGATTTCTTCACGAAATACCCGAGCGCATCTTTCGGAGAGGTTCGTGAAGTTGCCGAGGCAGAAGGTTCCCGGCAGGCGGGCTTGTTGAGCTCGCGAATCACTTATCTCGCGGATATCGGCTCAATCGCGCCTATGGTTGGATTGCTGGGAACCGTTCTCGGCATGATCAAATCCTTCATGCAGATTTCCGGCGGAGACGTCCAAGGCGTCCGTCACATGGAGCTCTCAGGAGGTGTTTCCGAGGCCTTGATCACTACCGCTGCGGGCCTGATGATCGGTATTCCAGCTTTGGTATTCTACTCCATTTTCCGGGGGCGGGTTCAAAAATACATCGCCGAGCTCGAAGCGGCATCCACGCATTTGATGGCATTGCTCCACACTCAAGTGGAACATCAGCGCCCCTTGGGAGGTGGTTTCCAAAGCTCGAGCGAAAAAACCCGCGACGACTACTCGACACCCGTGCCTTCGCTTCTCGATAACAACCGTCCGGATTTGCACGGCATCTAACCCAGTCCAAACATGAAATTTCAAAGCAGACAACCCGAGCCCGCCACCATGCAGTTGGCGCCGATGATCGATATTGTGTTCTTGTTGCTCATTTTCTTCATCGTCACATGGCAGTTCACTCGTGCCGAAACAGAGCTTTCTGTCTCGGTTCCGACAGCTCAAGAGGGTGCTGATCCACAACGCCAAATTGGTGAAATTGTCATCAATATTCTTGGTGATGGCACGATACGCGTTGAGGGGACCACAGTGGATCTGGCGCAGTTGTTAGAAAAGCTCGCCGAAATCGCAAAGAAATATGAGAACCAACCCGTTCGAATTCGTGGCGATGGTGGAGTTCCTTATCAACGCATCGTCGAGGTAATCGATACCTGCCAGAAAGCCGGAATCTGGAACATCTCTTTTGCCACCCAGCGTCCAACCCCTTCTGAGTAAGACGAATGTCAAAATTCCACCCATTTTATATGCTGCGTATTCCCTGCTTTTTGCTCGGTAGTTTTTTAATCATTCAAGCTCAGCAAGAACCGCCACGCGCAGGTATAGTCGAGGAAGCGCTGCAGGTTGATCCGGGAAATGATTTATTTATACGCGGAAAGAATATTTACGATGCGGCACAGAAAGTCGACGATGCAGAGACGCGTCGTGGAGAATATCTCCGTGCCGTGGGAATTTTTAACGATTACCTCAATGAGTTCGGGCGTCACGCGAACGCCGAAGCCGCATGGTGGTATCTGGGAAGCAGCTACAATCAGGTGGGAATGAACGATGATGCGAGGCGGTGCTTCTCCACGCTTCTCAATGGTTTTGGCGAAGGTAAATACGCCGGTGTGGCTGCTTACAGCATGGCGTTGGATCATTACAACCAGCGCGAATATGCATTTGCCGCGCCTCTTTTTGAAAAATTCGCCGCGAATGGATCGCGTCCGGAAGATAAGCCTACTGGCAGGTTGATGGCTGGAAATTGCTATCGCTTGGAAGGCCGGGAGCGCGATGCGATCAAAGCATTCCAAGAGGTCATCGATGATCCGAAAGGCGCCGCCTTGCATGATCAAGCGCGACTTTACCTCGGACATGTCAGTTTCAAACAAGGCAAAATTGACGAGGCGTTGAAACTTTTCGAACAGGTCGCTAAATCCGAGGCTCCGGAAAAAGTTCGTGCCGAGGCTGCGCTGCATGCTGCGATTTCAGCAACCAAGCTCGGCAAGTCCGAAGTCGCTGAAACCTACCTGCGCATTGTGTTAGAAAAACCAGGTATGGAAACCGCACGCCCGGATGCGCAGATCGCGTTGATGGAAAACTATTATACTGCGAAAAAATATAAGGAGGTCCTCGACGTTTACAAAAAGAGCACGGTGAAAGCGGAAGGTCCAAAAGAAGCCGCGCGGTTGATGATTGCGGCTCGCGCCATGCTGCAGCTCAAAGAAGTTTCAGAAGCCAGTAAGTTGTTTCGTGAAATCGAGCGAGCCGTCCCGCCTGAACACGATCTCGCCTTCCAAGCCTCATATTATCGCCTGAACTGCTTTTTCCAAATCAAAGGAGAATATGTGACGGAACAAGTGGACGCATTTCTACAGATCTACGAAAAGAAACGCCCTAACGACACTCGCATTCATACCGCATTGTTGATCAAAGCCGAAACCTTGTTTTCTCAAAATAAAATTCCAGCCGCCGCCGAAATTTACGCCAAGATCGATCCTAAATTGCTAAGCGAATCGAACCGCGCTGGGTTTCTATATCAACGGGGTTGGTGTCTCGCGGAAGCGGGTGACAAACAAGGGTCCATCCAATCGCTCAGTGAGTTCATTACCCAATATCCCAAAGATGAGCGCGTTCATCATGCCTTAGTCAAACGTGCCAAATCATACGTTGAGATAGGTGAGGGGGGCAAAGCGATGGCCGATTATGATCTTGTGACTGCAGCCAAAACCGCACCGGCCGATCTCGTTTCGCTCGCGTGGCTGGAATCCGCGCGCGCGCGCCGCAAGGAAGGTAATATCGAAAACATGTTGGTGCGCTATAAAGGACTGTTAGAAGTCAAGGATCTCAGTGAAAATCTCCGTTCTGAGGCCAATTATTGGATCGGTTGGGGAATGGTGAAAACCAACCAACCCAAAGACGCCGTGCCGTTTCTTAAGGAAGCACGTAAACTTCGCAAAGATGCCTACGGCAAGCACGCTGGCTTGTTGCTCGCGCTTTCCCACTTCGCATCACAAGACCCCATCCAGCTTGCCGCAGAAATCGAACTCGCGATCGAGGGTAATTACGCAAGTGAAATACCGGCTCAAGCTTTGCAGTGGACCGGAATGCAATCCTACAACGCTAAAAATTACACATCGGCAGCGAAATTTCTCAGCCTCACCGCAAATGATAAAGAGCCACGAACCACACCTAAAGAAGTTTGGCGCTATTTAGGAAAATCCCGTCTCGAAATTAACCAAACCAAAGAAGCGCTTATCGCCATCGGACACGTGCTAGAGGTCGAAGACCAAGCGGCATGGAAAGCAGATGGATTACTGGACCGGGCGCGGGGACATTATCAACTGAAGCAGTTTGATGAAGCGCGGAAAGCTGCGGACGAAGGACTCGTTCTCAATCCACAAGGTCGCACCTCGGCCGGATTGCGCATCGTCTCAGGTGATCTGCATGCTCAAAAAGAAAATATCGGAGCGGCCGCGGCTGATTACCTTTATGTGATTCAATTCAGTCAAGACGCAGATTTAAAACCCCTTGCGATTCACAAATACATCCTGCTCCTAGAGAAACAGAATAAAGAAGACGAAGCTGAAAAATATAAAACCCAGCTCAAAACAGAGTTCCCAGATTGGAAAGCTCCATAGTTGCCTGTTTCAAGCAAAGCCTAACAATAAATTTCTCATGATGACGACCCGTCGCCGAATGTTGCAGCAGATTTTTTGTTTCAGCGCCGCGTCGATGCTGGGAAGAAAAGCTTTAGCGGCTGAAAAACTCGCCGTTCCTGTAGCCGGTAAACTTCACACTCTAATGATAGGTGATTGGGGCTGGCATAATGATCTCCGGCCACAGACGGCGGTAGCTCGTGGGATGACAGCATACATGGCGGATAAGAAAATCCTTCCGCAAAACATGTTTTTGTTAGGCGATAACTTTTACGGTCCTTTTAAAGATGGAGTGAATTGCAAACGCTGGAAGGAACAATTTTCAGGAATCTATCTTAAAAAGGATTTCCCATTTCCTTTTCACGCGATTCTCGGCAATCACGATTACGATGATGAACCCGTCACAAAATTGGAGGCGGAGTTAGCTTATCAAAAAGCCAATCCCGGATCGCGCTGGAACATGCCTGCGAAGTGGTATCGGCTGGAATTAGGTCCTGCTGAGAAACCACTCGTCACAGTGTTGGCCTTGGATTCGAACTTCAAAAACGGCAGGATTTCCCTCACGCCAGAGGAGCGCGCCACGCAATTGGCTTGGTTCAAGACAGAATTGGAAAAACCCCGCACAACTCCGTGGTTGATCGTGATCGGCCATCATCCGCTCTACAGCAACGGCATGCATGGCGATAACAAAGAGTTGATCAATGAATGGGATCCACTCTTTCGCCAGCACAAGGTTCACGGGTATTTTTGCGGTCACGACCACGATTTGCAGCACATCGAGTTCGAGGATCATCCCACTTCCTTCGTGATCTCCGGTGGCGGCGGGGCTCGTTTGCGCGAGCCGGTTCAAGAGCACGGCCCCTTTGCCAAAGCGGTTTATGGCTTCACTCACTTGGAGGCCGATGAGCAAACCTTGGTCGTCCGACACATCGATGCGAATCGCAATATCCTACATTCCTTTGAGAAAAAAACCGATGGCACTTGGCGGGTGATTTGACACCGGTGCGTGTGCTCGGCCTCACTTCTTTGTGAGGGCCTCCGCAAAAGCATGAAATGCCGGTTTGGGCTTGGAATCGCGATTGAAAAGTAGGCCATGATTCACTCTTTCCCATGGCCAATAGTTTAGCCAACTATGGCGGTCGCTGATGCCCCATAAAGTCACGCGGTCGACGTGCTTCCGATTGGCCATGACCGTTTCAATGACTTTTCGATAGAGTTCAGCTTGGCGCTCCAGTATTTCGGCGGGGCACCCATCGGCATAGGGATTCTGCTGTGTGGGATCGGGTTTTTCGTTAGAATTCCAGAAATTCTTCCGGGAAATCACATCGATATCGAGCTCGGTTAGCGCGCAGTTGAATCCCTCCGCTGCTAACTGCTTGATCATGGTGTCGATTTGCTCAGCTGCCGGGTCTGTAATTTCGAGGTGGCTCTGGCTGCCGACAACGTCGACCCGGCAGCCCTTGTCACGCAGATTGCGCACGAAGGCCAGGATGGCCTTCAAACGTTCCGGAGTTTCAACCGCGAAGTCGTTATAGGTGAGCTTTGCTTTTGGATCGATCTCCGCAGCAAGTTTGAAAAGCCGTACCGGATAATCAGCGCCGAGCACACGGGTTAGATCGGTCACGCGATATCCAGGTGTGGGTGCTTCCACAAATTCATTGAGCACATCCCAGGATTCAATTTGGCCAGCGTAGCGAGTCATGAGTTTTGTGACATGATTCTCAACTCTTTTCCACACGAGCTTGGCATCTGCTTCTTTTTCTCCATTCCGGAAAAGCCAATCTGGATAATTACCATCCCGATTGAAAAGTAGCGTGTGGCCCACGACACTTTGTTGGTTTTTCTTGGCAAACCTCATCAGGTTATCAGCCGCCTCGAAACGGTATTCGCCTTCTTTCGGGCATAGATCCTGCCACTTCATGCAGTTTTCTGGCGTGACGCTGTCGAAGTGACGAGCAAGAATATCGCTCTCCGCTACGGTGTAGTCCTTTTCGAAATTGGAGGGTACGGCAGTGCCAATCAACGGACGCCCGTCGGTCAGGCTGCGTAACGCCGGAAGAGCGGATTCCGTTTTCTCAGCACGTGCGGAGGCAGCTAGGATTCCGCTTGCAGTAAGGCCATGTAGAAAGCCTCTACGAGAAAACATGTTAGGGGGAGATGCTGAATGATCTGCGTTCATGGATTATTTAATTGCATGTATTCTTGAAGAGTATGGCTGAATTACAACCCTCTTTTGGCATTTTCACTAATGGACAATTTGGCTGGGAAATTTCGTATGAAAGATGACAATTCATGCAAAGCCCACGGTAAATGAAATGACCTGTTATAAAAATAACGATGATGAAATGCAGCGGGCGATGGAAGCCGGGGCTGCTACGGTACTTGCTGCCGCTGCCTCATTGCCTGAACGCGATGGCCTTGCAGAAGAAATCTCCACCATCGAGGCCGCTACCGGACGCGGTTATTTTCTACCGGATGAAGAGGAGTGGGTGAAACTACGATACTCGCAGTATCTCACGTTGCGCGCCTCGTTGTTGGCAACGATTGAGGAAATCGGCGCACTTGCCGGGCGAGGAGGTGTGGAATGGAATTCACGCCAGCCTTTGTTTGCCATCGCCTTTGCTGCGGCTTGTATCTTGCTGCGCGCAAATCGTTTCATTGTGGATCTCGCAGATCATCACCCGGTATTGTGGAAAAAGCTCGATGAAGAAGACAAGATTTCCGGCATTCCTAGAAAATCGTTCACGTCGATTTATCAGGCGCTCACCTCACCGCGAAACCAATTACGTTTTCTCAACGCGGCGGATCATTTCATTCAACATCGCGATGAAATTTTCACCCTCGCGGATGATGCGGTGATGCGACCCATTATCCATTTGTTAGAATCTGAAGAGCCTTTCATCGAGCGCCGTCGTAGCGAACTCATCAAACGCCGCATTTCTTATCGATGGTTTTCGTTTCTACGTCGGCATCGCTCCGCCTGGAAAAATGTCATGCGCGGGATGTTTGAAGTTTCCGGCCGTGCCATTGCCGATTTGCATCAGCCCGGCATCAAGCCTGCCGGCGCACCAAAGCGCATCCATCCATCGCTCCAACAACAAATCCTCAAGCTAGTGAAACCCGGGGACGTGTTCGTCACCCGCCACGACGATGCGTTAAGCAATTGGTTTCTGCCCGGCTTTTGGCCCCATGCTGCCTTGTTTCTAGGAAAAACTGCCAACCACAACCCGGAATGGGGCGAACTCCCGACTCCTGACGAGACAGATTCCTGGTTTCTGGAAGCGAAGAAAGACGGAGTCAAAGTCCGTCCTGTCAGTGAAACACTGGCGCTCGATGCATTGGTCGTCTTGCGCCCCCCTCTGGTGGAAATGGAACTCCAACGCGGCCTCCAGCGTGCCCTCACCCATCGCGGAAAACCCTACGATTTCCTTTTCGATTTCCGCACTGCAGACCGTCTCGTTTGCACCGAGGTCGTCTACCGCGGCTTCCATGGAATCACTCCCATACATTTCCAACTCCGCGAGGTGGGAGGAAGGCTTTGCTTGCCTGCAGAAGAATTTCTCGATCAGGCACTCGCCTGTGGCTTCGAGCTGATCCTCACCGCCGGTTTGGAAGGAAATCATGTGCTCACCGGAAATGAGGCTGAGCGGGCATTTCTCGCCAGCCGCAGAATCCCGAAATAAGCCTTCAAGGATCGCAGACGGAAATCTGTGTAGCTTAGAGGTACAGATAAGCCCGCTTTGGGTATTTACAGTGTAGTGCCCAAATTCGACTCTCTGCACTAGTTAAGGTCGCACCTCTCTGCATGGGTTTTACTGATGGATCAGAGTGCATTCCTCTAACGAAAATTCCCTGAGCCGTCTCGCGACGGTGAAGCCCAAACCTATGAAAAACCCCAAGTTTTCACTATCCATCGCTGTACTCATTTTTCTCGGTCTCGCCTCGTCCATGGCCTTTGCTCAGCAGCCTGTTCGTAAGCATTTCGGCAAAGGAAACCCGTTTACCGTTGAGGAACTGCCGGAGGGGAAACTCAAAGCGAAGCTGAAAAAGTTAGATCCGCAGGCACGCGGGAAAGCGATGAAATGGCTACACAGATTGTCTTTCCAGGATTTCGATGCGGCAGAGCATCTACGCGTGGACAATGAGGGTGGCATCTATGTGGTTTGTCCAGATGAGCATGGAAACTGTGATGGGAAAAAGCACAAACATGCGGAAGAAGGCTCCCCAGTAGAGATAGCTCCCGAGCAGATCGAAGAGATTCCTTCCAAAACAACCGATACTCCTACGGTCGAAGCCGCCGCGGTTTCAGTTAGTTCACCTCCCATCTACAATTCCAAACCAGGTGCGACTAACCATATCTATTTGGATTTCAATGGTGCGCTGGTATCAGGAAAATTTTGGAGTGAAAGCGATGGTGTAACCACGTGGAACTCCTGGGACTGTGCTGCTTGGAGTACGGATGGCGATACCACCACATTCAGCGATAGCGAGCAAACTGAGATGCGCCGTGTATGGGAGCGCATTGCGGAGGACTATGCTCCCTTCGATGTGAACGTAACCACAGATGCCGCTTATGATTCCGTCACTTACACGGGCGATAAGAACAAAGTGGGTTGGCTCCTGTTTACTCCGACGACAGATAAATTGGGAGCCCGTTGTCCACACTATGGATCAGGTGGTGTCGCCTATGTCGGAGTGTTCGGAAATAGCAACTACTTCTCGGCTTATCAACCTGCGTGGGTCACCATCACTTCTGCTTCTAACATGGCTGAAGCCGCCTCTCACGAGATGGGTCACAACATGGGACTCAATCATGATGGTACTACTGCCCCCGCCTCTTACTACGGCGGACATGCTGGCACGGCTGCGGCGCCTTCATGGGGTCCGATCATGGGCACGGGATATGGGCAAAATGTTTCCCAATGGTCCAAGGGTGAGTATTACAATTCAGCATACTATGATAATCCGAATCTCTATGCAAATACCCAAGACGACCTCGCCACCATCAGCTCTAAAGTACCCTACCGTGTCGATGATCACGGCAACAGCAGTGCCCTCTCTTCCCCGCTAAGCATTGCTTTTACGACTGCCACAGCTACTGGCATCGTGGAGCGTACCGATGATCGCGATGTATTCAGCTTCACCGCTGCTGCGGGTAATGTCTCGTTCACGGCATCTACTTTCCGATCCGATGCAAGCACATGGGGCGGTAACCTCGATATCCTTCTCGAACTCCGGGATTCTAGTAACACATTGTTAGCTTCTGCCAACCCTGCTGCCGACACCCACGCCACATTGAACCACACACTGCCCTCAAGCGGCGTCTACTATATCCACGTGGTCCCAATCGGAGCTGGAACGCCACTCGTCGCCTCGCCTAATGGCTACACCTCATATGGCAGTCTCGGCAAATATAGTATTTCCGGCACGATCGTCCCTAACAGCAACATGCTCGTGACCTCGCCAAATGGCGGCAATCTTTACCTTGCGGGCGGTACCGCCACCATCACTTGGGCTTCCGTCATCGGCGGCAATGTCTCGATCGAAATCCTCAATGGCAATGCGGTGCATTCCGTGATCGCCGCCTCCACTCCCAACGACGGCACTTTTGACTGGGCCATCCCCGCCGGTCATCTTCGCGGGCCCTTCTTTAAAATTCGCGTTACTAGCCTTTCGGACGGAACCAAAGTAGATACCAGCGATAATTATTTCATTATTTCCGATCAGTCCAGTTTCTACAGCCAGCCATTCAACACCAATCCCGGCTGGACGCTTGGCAGCACTTGGTCTTACGGACCTCCAACTGGCGGCTCAACGCCACGCCCGACTGCCGGCTTCACAGGAGCTAACGTCCTTGGAGATAATTTGGCAGGTAACTATGCGGATAGTCTGGCGGTGGCCAACTACGCAACCACTACTGCCATCGACTGCTCCGACTACGGCAATGTTCAGCTCTCTTTCTACCGCTGGCTGCGGGTTGAAAGTGCTGATTGGGATGATGCAAACTTATTGGTTTCTAACAATGGAATCGATTGGACGGAAATCTGGCATAACCCTACCGGTGCAAATATTGAGGACACGGGTTGGACTCCTGTTACTTATGACATCTCCACCATCGCTGATGGTCAGCCAACCGTCTACATCCGCTGGGGCATTGGCCCAAGTGACACCAGCGTCAATTTTGCAGGCTGGCACATCGACGATTTATCTCTCTCGGGAATTCAAACCAACTTCAACGATACGACACTTGCCATCAACGTCGTCGCTACCAGCGTCGCTGAAACCGCAGGTGCTGCCGCTACCACCGGTACGGTCACTCGTCTGGGAACTATCGGATCGCTTGTGATTTCCCTCGCTTCTAACGACACCTCAGAAATCACGGTGCCTGCATCCGTCACCATCGCTGATGGTCAGACCACCAGTGCTCCTTTCAATCTTACCGCCGTCGATGACCTCATCATTGATGGTCCTCAGACGGTCACCATCACCGCATCCAGTTCCGGCTATTTCAATGGCACAGATACCATCACTGTCACCGACAATGATAACACACCACCTTCGGTCAATGCGGGTACTGATCAGGCGGTTGTTCTAACAGGTTCGATTTGGTTGCCTTCGGATCTGCCTTCTCAACCTCTCACTTGGTACGATGCCACTGATCCTGCTAGCGTCATCCTTAGCTCCGGAGTCGTTTCCCAGTGGTCTGATAAAACCGCTACAGGTGCCCACCTCATACAGGGGACGGCGGCTAACCGACCTACCTCCGGCACGACGATCAACGGTCGAAACTCGATTGCCTTTGACGGCGTCAATGACGGGCTCAAGTCCGCAACCAATCCATTCGGCACGACGATCAACAACGCCTTTATGGCCTCGGTTGTCGATATCGGCAATCTCTCCAACACCACGATGTTTTCACTCTCGGGCTCATCCACCAACGCCAATCGCTGGCAGGCTCACTCTCCTTATAGCGACGGTGTGATCTATTTCGATTGTGGAGGATCCACCGGATCCAATCGAATCAGCGGAGCCTCTGGTTGGGCAGCCAACCAGAATAAAATACTCGGCTTTTACAACTCTGTGAGTGCCTCCGCTCAAGAAGTATGGGCGAACGGCACTCGTATTCTCAACGATGCCACCGGCCACGCCGTAACCACTTCATCAGGCATCTCACTCGGCTTTGATGGCACTAGTAGTTACGACCAAGTTCGCTTCGGTGAGACGGTGATTATCAATGGAACAATTTCTAACGAAAATCGTCAAAAGCTCGAAGGTTATCTCGCTCACAAATGGGCCATGCTGGACACCTTGCCCGCGGATCATCCATACAAAACCCTGACTCCTTCCCACTCAAGCGTCGTCGCCACACTCAACGGCACCGTCACCGATCCCAATCCACAAACCCTGACGACCGCCTGGTCTGTCGTCAGTGGACCCGGAGCCGTTACTTTTGCCAATGCATCAAGCATCGATACGACGGCTACATTTACCTTGGCTGGAACTTATGTTCTTCGTCTTTCCGCAAACGATGGTTTCGATACTACTCTTGATCAAGTCACGATCACTGTGAACGGCACGACATACCCAGTTACTTATAATGCCAACAGTGCGGCCACCGGCACCGTCCCTACCAACCAAACCAAAGTTCAAGACACTCCTCTAACACTCGCCATCAATTCCGGTAACCTCGCCCGCCCCGGATACATCTATGCTGGT
The DNA here is from genome assembly GCA_040384845.1 of Verrucomicrobiota bacterium. Lineage (GTDB taxonomy): Bacteria > Verrucomicrobiota > Verrucomicrobiia > Verrucomicrobiales > Akkermansiaceae > Luteolibacter. The sequence goes on from JAZKIL010000001.1 coordinate 555,058, forward strand.
TGGAACACGGCAGCTGATGGTTCGGGCATCGACTATGGTGTCGGCGCTCCTTACGCGGCGAACGCTGCGTTGCCTCTCTATGCGAAATGGAATATCATCGCGTTTCCTATCACTCAAAGCTCTGGCACAACTGTCGTAGCTGAAAGTGCCGGCACAGATACTTTTACCGTTGCGCTCAATACGCAGCCGACCACCGATGTGGTCATCAGTGTGACCAGCAACAACACGGCTGAAGCAACCGTAAATACCTCCACCCTCACTTTCACCGCGCTGAACTGGGCGGCTCCACAAACCGTCACAGTCACTGGAGTTGGTGACAGCATCGACCGCGACGACACCACCACCATCACGTTGAGCATCGTAGATGCGAGCTCCGACGACATTTTTGATCCGGTTCCGGATCAAACCGTTAACGTGACCTGTACCGACGATGACACCGTAGGTTTCACCGTCACCCAAACCAGTGGCACCACGGTCGTCGGGGAAAACGCCGGTACCGACACCTTTACAGTCAGGCTCAACTCTCAACCTCTCAGTGATGTCGTCGTTAGCGTGACGAGTAACAGTGCCGCCGATACAACGGTGAGCCCAGCTACCCTTACCTTTACCTCTGCTAACTGGAACACGAACCAGACGGTCACTGTGACCGGCGTGAACGATTTCTTCGATCGCAACGACTCTACCACCATGACTCTTAGTATCGTCGATGCGAGTTCGGAAAATACTTACGATCCGGTGGCCGATCAAAGCGTTGCGGTGACTTGTACTGACGATGATGCGGTTGGCTTCACCTATGCCCATAGTAGCTCTAACACAACCGTAGCAGAAAACGCCGGAACCGATACCTTCACTGTTAAGTTAAATTCCCAGCCGCTCAGCGATGTGGTGGTTAGCGTGACAAGTGTAAGCGCTGCCGATGCAACGGTGAGCCCCGCCACCCTAACCTTTACCCCTGCCAACTGGAACACGAACCAGACGGTCACGGTGACCGGTGTGAACGATTTCTTCGACCGCAACGACACGACCACCATCACCCTGGGCATTGTCGATGCGAGTTCGGAAAATACCTACGATCCGGTGGCCGATCAAAGCGTTGCGGTGACCTGTACTGACGATGACGCCGTCGGCTTCACCGTTACCCAAAGTGGCGGCAATACCACGGTTTTAGAAAACGCAGGCACCGACAGCTTCACTGTTAGACTCAGCTCCGAGCCGAGCAGCAACGTGGTGATCAATGTGGCCAATAGCAGTCCGGCTGATGCAACGGTCAACATCACCACACTTACTTTCACATCCATCAACTGGGCAACCGACCAAACGGTCACCGCTACCGCAGTGAACGATAACATTGATCGCAACGATACATCCACTGTCACCCTGAGCATCAATGCCGCCAGCTCAGATAATGCATTCGACTTGTTGGCCAATCAAACCGTCACCGTCACCTGTACCGATGACGATACCGCCGGCGTTACAGTTACCCAAACCGGTGGCACTACCGTTGTCGCGGAAAATGCCGGCACCGACATCTTCACGGTAGCGCTCAGCTCTCAACCGCTTGACAATGTGGTGATTGGTGTTGTCAGCACGAGCACAGCGGACGCGACCGTCAGCCCTGCCACTCTCACTTTCACCAGTGCTAACTGGTCAACTCCTCAGGCGGTCACGGTCACTGGGGTTAATGATAACATTGATCGCAATGACAGCTCCACGATCACCTTGCTCACGGACGATACCGCAACCTTGGACGCAACTTATGATCCGCTCTCAGGCGCGACCGTTAGCGTCACCTGTTCAGACGATGACACGGCTGGTATCAACGTCGCTGAGTCTGGCGGCAACACGGTCGTCGCGGAAAACGCTGGCACCGATACCTTTACCGTAACACTCAACAGTGAACCAACCGGAAACGTGGTTGTGAGTGTCGTGAGCACAGCCGATGCGACAGTTAGCCCGGCCTCATTGACTTTCACTACAGCGGACTGGACGACTCCTCAAACCATCACCGTCACCGGCGTCAACGATAACTATGACCGGGATGACACTGCCACCATCACCATCACTACGACCGACGCCACCACGATCGATGCAACCTATGATCCGGTTGTTGGTCCGAATGTCACGGCCAGCTGCACGGACGATGATACGGCCGGATTCGTGTTCGGCACGATCACTGGCAACACGGCAGAACCAACCGCCGCCGCCACTTTTACCGTCAGGCTCAACGCTCAGCCGACTGCCAACGTCGTCATTCCCTTTTCAAGTAGCGACACGACTGAGGGAACTGTCACAGCTTCCCTAACCTTCTCGACCACCAACTGGGCTACTAACCAAACGGTAACGGTCGCTGGGGTTGATGATACGATCGTTGACGGAAGCATTGCTTACACGATTGTGACGGCAGCTGCGACCAGCACGGACCTCGCATACAACGGCCTTGATCCCGCTGATATGGCGGTAACGAACAATGACAATGATAAGCCGACAGTTGCGGTCACCGCTACCGATGCCACAGCGACAGAGAGTGGCCTGACAACCGCTGTCCTTACCTTTACCAGATCCAGCGATATTGTTAGAAATGCGGTAACGGTTTTTTATACGGTTTCCGGAACAGCGAGCGCGTATGCTGACTATCAAACTCTTTATGGTTCTGTGACCATTCCTGCCGGGCAGGACATGGCAACAGTGACGCTTTTCCCACTCGACGATGGACTCAGCGAGGCGGCTGAAACCGTGATCGTCACCCTCACTCTAAATGCGGCCTATAACGTTGGAGGAGCTCCCGCCACGGCATCCATCCATGACGACGAGCAGGTTGCAGTTACGGTTGCGGCGACTGACGCCACTGCGTCGGAACCAGAAAGAGCTGATGGCAATGGCGTGTTTGCCTTTACCAGAACGGGTGACAACAGCGCTGATCTAACTGTAAATTATTTCCTCGGGGGTACATCAACCAATGGTGGGGACTATACAACTCTCACGGGAACGGTAACGATCTTGGCAGGTCAGAGCGTTGCCACGGTTACGGTTGCTCCTGTCAACGATACCGAGCAGGAGTTTAATGAGACGGTAATCCTGAATCTATCGCCCGGAGCAGGATATCTGATAGGCCAACCTGCAAGTGCTACCGTAACGATTAACGAGGGTGATGCTCCTGTCGTTTCCGTCACGGCAACAGATAACGATGTGCGTGAGCTTACGACTGCAAACGCCGGAACATACACGATCACCCGGACCGGCTCTACACTCGCGGCGCTTACTGTGAATTACACGATGTCCGGCACTGCAACGAACGGAACCGATTATGCCAGCTTAACTGGCACTGCGACCATTGCTGCAAACGCCAGCACCGCAGTTGTCACTCTCACACCGACGGACGATGCGCTCAGCGAGGGCAATGAGACAGCAATCATGACGCTTGCATCCGGCACGGGATATACGGTTGGTACGCCGAATCCCGCTTCGCTTACTATCGGAGACGGTGAACTTCCCATTATTAGTTTTGGCACATCCGATCTCGATGCCGCTGAGCCTTCGGCGAGCAACGGTTATTTCAGACTGGCGAGAGCAGCGGCGACAACTGCTGTCACGGTCAATTACACGATCAGTGGCACAGCAACATCCGGCAGTGACTTCACCGCGGTCAGCGGCTCGATAACATTCCCTTCTGCGAGCACTCAACAGGATGTTACGATTTCAGTCCTGGATGACGTACTATCTGAGAATCCTGAAACAGTTGTTCTAACAATTTCATCAAACGCCGCATACAGCATTACAGGTCCGACATCACAGACGCTCACGCTCCGTGATAATGAAAATACCGTGACCCTTGCTGCGACCGATGCGACCGCGACGGAAGCTGGAGACACCGGCACCTTCAGGTTTACAAAACCAGTTGCCGCCGGCGCAATGACAGTGAATTACACGATTGGTGGCACTGCCCTCAACGGCACTGACTATGCCTCATTAGCCGGAAGCATTACTATCCCCAATGGCCAAACCTTTGCTGATCTCACCATCACGCCAAATACCGATTTCATCTATGATCCTACCGAGACGGTCACGGTGACTCTCACAGCAAACGGAACCGCTTACAGCATCGGAACACTGACTGCTCAGGCGGTGAACATCACAGATACGACTGGCAAACCGACCATCAAAATTTTCGCGCCGGATTCAGCAGCCATTGAAAGCCCTTTGACGACGGCCTACTACTCGATCCAGCTCTCGCACCAAGCTGCGGCCAATACGACGGTATCCTACGCAGTTTCTGGGACAGCAACCTCGGCCACGGACTACACCGCGCTCACTGGATCGGTGACGGTGAATGCTGGCATCGTCGATCAAAAATTCACCCTGACACCTGTGGCTGACGGCCTCACCGAGACGCCTGAAACTGTGACAATTACGCTCAACACCAGTGCTAATTACGATATTGGTTCGCCAACGTCAGCCACAGCCCTCATTCTCGATAGCGATATCGCTGGGTTTAACGTCACTGAGACTGGCGACAACACCACAGTGGCTGAAAACGCCGGCACTGACATATTTACCGTCACTCTCAATACGCAACCGACAAGCAATGTTGTGATCCAAGTGGTGAGCAACAGCACGGCGGATGCTACCGTTAGCTCTGCCGCGCTCACATTTACTCCTGCCAACTGGTATGCTGCCCAGACGATCACGGTCATGGGTGTCAGTGATATGACACCAACCGATGACAGCGCCATCATTACCCTAAGTGTCGACGACTCAATCTCCGACGACGCCTATGACCCACTGGTTAATCAAAGTGTAACGGTCACCTGTGTAGACAACGATTTGAAATACAATACCTGGACCAGCGAATCCTACGCTAGGCCATTCACTGACACGGCCACCACTGCTAACCCCGACGGTGATAATTTAATCAACCTCCAAGAGTTCGCTTTCGGGATGGATCCGACTCTCTCGACCACTAACGCTCTTGGTTTTGTTGTGGGTGGTGAAGTAACGCAGCCTGGAGTTCCTGTGCTGAGGTTTGCTGCATCTAAATATCATGCGGTGTTTGCTCGTCGGAAAGATTATGTGGCAGCTGGGTTGACTTATACGGCAGAATTCAGTGCGGATTTGAAAGTATGGACGTCAAGTGCTGCAGGCCTGAGTGTTTTAACCGTAGCAGGACCGAGCCAGTTGGAAGCCGTTAGTATAGAGTTCCCCACCACTGTTCCCATACAAGGTAGTGTCACTGAACAGGCACCGAAGTTCTTCCGTATTGGCGTGCAAAATAATTAACTCGGCTAATTCCTCCATGATAAAGGCCGTCGCTGATGCGATTTGGCCAAGCTTTACTTGTTTACAAGTAACACTGAAAGGACGATAGTGATACCTTATCGAAGCAGATCATTTTTCATTATCTGCTTCACCGGGTACAAGCCAAACCCATGAAAAACTCCAAGTCATCAGCTTTTATCGCCGCACTGACATGTCTTTGCCTTGCCTCATCCATGGCGTTCGCTCAGCAGCCAGCGCGCAAAAATTTCGGTAAAGGAAACCCGTTCACGGTCGGTGAGCTGCCAGAGGGAAAACTCAAAGCAAAACTACAAACACTTGATCCTCAGACTCGTGAAAAAGCGATGAAGTGGTTGCATGCATTATCGTTCCACGCATTCGATGCAGCGGAGCATCTGCGCGTGGATCATAAAGGCGGTATTTTCATCGTGTGTCCGGATGGACATGGAAATTGTGATGGGAAAAAGCACAAGCACTCTGAAACGGAATCTTTAACCCAGGAAATTTCCACTCCAGAGCAAATAGATGAGCCACCAACCGAAACGCCGCCGCCAACCGTCGAGTCTGCTGCTGTTCCAGTCAGCTCGCCGCCGATTTATAATTCCAAACCGGGCGCGACTCGGCATATTTATTTGGATTTCAACGGTGCTATCGTATCAGGCAAGTCATGGTCTGAAACAGATGATAATGGGACGCCCTTAAATACAAGTGATGATACTACATGGAATTCCTGGGATTGCCATGCTTGGAGTATTGATGCAGACAGAGCGACTTTCTCCGATACAGAGCAGACTAAAATTCAGCAAATGTGGCAGAGGATTTCCGAGGATTACGCGCCTTTTGATGTCAACGTCACGACAGATGTGACATACGATCCTGCCACCTATACAGGCGATAAAAATAAGGTGGGTTGGCTGTTGTTCACACCCAGAACGGACAAGCTAAGCGCTCGTTGTCCTCATTATGGTTCTGGTGGAGTGGCGTATACAGGTGTCTATGGCGATGGTAACTTTTTTGCTGCCTATCAACCGGCCTGGGTTACCGGAGAAACGAGCACATCCGCTTCAGACATGGCAGAAGCCGCTTCTCATGAAATGGGTCACAACATGGGTCTTACTCACGATGGAAGATCATCACCTGCTGAGGAATACTATGGCGGACACGCGGGCGCTCCTCCCTCTTGGGGGCCTATCATGGGAACAGGCTACGGGCGCAATCTTTCACAATGGAGTAAGGGTGAATATTACAACGCAAACCAGACTCAAGATGACTTATTGATTATTTCTGGGAGAGTTCCTTATCGCTCCGATGATCATGGCAACACTCCCGGCACTTCCACCGTCCTACTGAGCAGCACTGTCAATCAAAGCGGCATCATCGAAAGAACCAATGATGCCGACTACTTCGTGTTTTCCACTGGCGCTGGAACACTCACTTTCAATTCTAATACCTACCGTTGCGTGGCAGAAACTTGGGGCGCGAACCTCGATGTTTTGCTAGAGCTCTACAACAGTTCCAATGTGCTGGTCGCATCTAACAATCCTGCAGCCGAGGTCAATGCGTCGATCTCCTATGCCGCCGCCGCTGGCACCTACTATTTGGTCGTCAAACCCTCGGGCGCGGGCACGCCACTGAGCGCCAGCCCTTCGGGCTACGCCGTCTATGGCTCGCTGGGCCAATACACAATTACAGGCACTTACATTCCGACTGACACTCTTTTCATCGCTTCGCCCATAGGTGGTGAAACCATGCTCAAAAGCACCATTCAAGAAATCCGCTGGCTCTCCGGCATGGGCGGAAACGTCAAAATCGAACTGTTCAAAGGCGGCGTGCTCAACAGTACCATTGCCGCTTCTACAACCAATGATGGCTCCTTTAACTGGACGGTGCCAAAAACGCAAACCGCGGGCGTCGATTACAAAATAAAAATCACCAGCATCGAAACGCCCGCCAAGTTCGATCAAAGCGCGACGAATTTTACCATCGCCACTCCATCGAATAGCATCCTCGACGCCAACATGGATACCAATCCAGGATTCACCACGACTGGGCTTTTTGAATACGGCGTTCCGGTATCTCCCAATAAAGTGCTCTCAGCCCACACAGGCACGAATATTTACGATACCGATCTTAAGGACACCTGCACTACTGGAAGCACCTTAACGACCAAGTCGTTAGATTGTTCAAACCACATAGGGGTCAGTTTAGATTTTTGGTACCATGCTTACACATTCAGCACGATCAAGTTCGAGGTCTCAAATGATAATGTGAATTGGATTGAGCTATTTACCGACACGAACACAACAATAAACAATTGGATTCATAAGAACTATGATATTTCAGCTGTCGCGGACGGACAGCGAACCGTTTATATCCGCTGGTCATTGATTGGGACGAATACTTATTATGGAGGAGACGGTCTAGCTATCGATGATGTCCAAGTAGTAGGGCAGTTTGTCCCGGCGGATGACATCTATCTAGTCACACCGAATGGTGGAGAGTCCTGGACTCGACAAATTCCCAAACAGATCAACTGGACGTCCGGCATAGGAGGCGACGTCAAAATTGAACTCTACAAAGCCGGCTTCCTGAATACGACCATCGCATCCAGCGCGCCAAACGATGGCAGCTACACGGTTGTCCTGCCTTCCAGCATCACAGCTGCTGCTGACTACCGAATCAAGATCACCAGCCTCCTACAACCGTCGGTATCCGCCACTAGCGCGGCGAATTTCTCAGTCGTAGCTCCCTCAAGCAATATTTTTAACACCAACCTCGATACGGATCCAGGTTTCACAACGACCGGGCTCTTTGAATTTGGGGCGCCATCAGGTGTTAATAAGCCTACTGCTGCCAAAACAGGCACGAACATTTACGATACCGATCTAGATGGCACCTGTTTTACTAGCAGTAATCTCACAAGTACACCGATCAATTGCTCGGACCACACTGCAGTGAATCTAGAATTTTGGGCGTGCGCATACATGGTCAACACTTGGACTTTTAAATTCGAGGTCTCCAATGACAATACAAACTGGACCCAATTGTTCTCGCAGGCCGGTTCGACTAACACAGCTTGGGTCAAATATACCTATAACATCTCCGCGATCGCAGACGGCAAGCCCACTGTCTATATCCGCTGGTCGATGACCGGTTCCGGCTCACAATACAGCGGTTCCGGGTTGGGGATTGATGATATTAGTGTTACCGGAACATTCACCCCGACACAGTTCTCTTACCCTGTTTCATACAACAGTAACGGCAGCACCAGCGGCACTCCACCCGTTGATCAAATCAAGACCGATAACATCGGCCTTTCATTGGCAACTAACAGCGGCAACCTAGCTCGGACGAACTACACTTTTGCGGGGTGGAGCACTGCGGCCGATGGCACCGGAACCATCTACAACCCGGGTGACGTCTACATCGCCAACTCTGCACTGGTGTTGTATGCTAAATGGACCATCACCCTTTCTAACTGGGCAGCCAGTAATTCATTGACTGGTGGTAATGCTGATGCCGGGGCTAATCCGGATGGCGACAGCCTGAAGAACATCCAAGAGTATGCCTTTGGGATGAATCCGAATTCATCGACTATGCCCTCTCTGACTTTCATTGTTGCAGGTGAGGTGACTCAAGCGGGAATTCCGGTGCTGAGATATGCTTCATCGAAATACCACGCAGTGTTTGCTCGTCGGAAAGATTACGTGGCAGCTGGATTGACCTACACGGTACAGTTTAGTGCGGATCTGAAAGCGTGGACTCCTAGCTCTGCAGGCTTGGGCATACTGACGGGTGCGGGCTCTAGCGAGTTGGAAGCCGTGAGCATAGAATTCCCGACCACTGTCCCGGTGGATGGCGGGGGTGCAGAGCAAGCGCCTAAATTTTTCCGCGTTGGTGTGGAGGAGAATTAAATTGCGTCTTTGTAATCCGTTCTGCTTCATGGTCGTGAACTGATCCTGTTTTCAATGATGGGGTAAACGTGAAACGATCCATAACGATGGTCAGAACTCCACATAACGAAAGCATGCAAGCCCTAGCCCAAGCGTCTTGGAATCGTCGTAGATTCATGCAGTTAGGTGGCGCCGCATTCCTTACTTCATGGGCGGTTGGGCAAGAGGTTGTAGATCAATCATTCATCGATTTCCCCGGCAGCGATCGTTACCGTCTCGCGTGCACGTTGTTTAACAGTCGGTTAAACCCCAAGCCTGCGGGGGTGAAAAAGTGCCTCACGGAGAATGATGTGATCTCGGGCATCGAGTGGGCTCGTGGCCGGAAGAAATCGATCTCTATCAAAAGTGGCGGGCATTGCTTTGAGGGATTTTGCATGACTGACGATTCACTCTCACTGGATATGTCGGAAATGGCTCAGATGTCGTTCGATAAAAAAACACAAACGCTAACCGTCGGACCCGGTGCTAAATTGAGGCAAATCAATGATTTTCTATTATCTAAAGGACGCGTACTCCCGGCTGGATCTTGCGCCGGAGTTGGAATCGGCGGGCTGACGCTTGGAGGTGGTTACGGTTTGTTGGCGAGACAATATGGATTAACGTGTGATCAATTGTTAGGTTTACGGATGATCGATGCGCAAGGAGCGGTTCATCAATGCGAGGGCGATCACGAATTGCTCAAAGCTTGCCGAGGTGGGGGAAATGGAAATTTTGGCGTGATCACGCAGTTTCAGTTCCGGACACAAAAAGCCCCGACACATCTTTATAACCGTAGATTCAAAGCAAATGATCTGACGCCAGAAAAAGTCAGCGTCTTGTTAGAAGCATGGTTTGCTGCAACCCGGAATTTACCGCGCGATGCGTTTTCCGCTTTTGTGTTAAATGGGAAATCGCTGACCATTTTGCTCACTCATTCAGATCTAAAAAGCCAAACGAGCATCACTGCGATGATGAAGCCGCTGGAAAAGCTCGTCAGCACAACCACTCGGTATTACGCGCCACTTTATCCCGCTGCGATTAAAACCTATTATGGACGCCCCGGTCCGCTGCCTTTCAAAAATGCCTGTGCTGGTATGCTCCAAGGTTTTGCTGAGCTGAAAGATGTTATTGAAGCGCTTGCCCAACATGTTGCGGATACGAGTGGAGTAATCTGGCAGTGCAACACGCTTGGTGGAGCGATTCAAGATCCGGCCTACACGGCAGCATCCGTATTCCCGCATCGCGATTGCAGTTACATGTCAGAAATTCAGGGTTACTGGGATGATCCTAAACGAGAGCCACGAGTGATCAAAACCGTGGATGACATTCAAACCTTGTTGGCGAATCACGGTATCAAACGTCATTACTGCAACTATCCCGATCGTAATTTCACGGATCCCCAGAAGTCCTATTTTGGAAATCTAGATTTCCTCCAAAAAATCAAACGCCAATACGACCCAAACGATGTTTTTCATCACCCTCAGGGAGTGCGATTGTAAATCGCAGGATTACTTCACATCAGAAGCAGGTATGACCAAAGTTGGCACAAGGGCTTTTCTAATCATGCCTTCCGCCACGCTGCCTAGGATAAGGGCGGCTATGACGCTGTGGCCGTGAGAACCTAGGATGACGAAGTCAGCTCCGATTTCTTTGGTCTTGGCTTCGAGCTCAAGGAGGGGGCTGCCCTCGGCGAGGTGGGCGGTGGGAGTGATTCCTTTTGCGGCGATCTTGGCGGCGACTTCATCTAACGTTTTTTGGGCACGATTGCGCGCTTCTACGTGAAAGTCATGGATTACAGGGAACTCGCTGGGGCTTAAGCCGTAGGCAGTGTAGGTTGGCTCGGCTTCGATTACGTGGAGCAAGTGAAGTTCTGCGCCGAAAGCTTTCGCCATTTCCGTTGCGGTGGACGTGACGCCTGAGGTGGCGTTGGAAAAATCGATGGCAGCAATAATCTTTTTCATCCCTTACTTTAAGCAAAAGATATCGCACCGAAAAGATAAAGATTCGGGGAAATCCTAGGCGAAGAGATCTTTGATGACTTTGGCGGGCTCTACTCCGGTGAGGCGTTGGTCGAGGCCTTGAAATTTGTAAGTCATGCGTTCGTGATCGATACCGAGAGCGTGCAGGATGGTTGCGTGGAGATCGCGGATGTGCACGGCTTTATCTTTATCGGCAATGTTGTAACTCATTTCATCGGTTTCACCATAAACTTGGCCGCCTTTGATGCCTCCACCGGCCATCCAGATGCTAAAGCAACGTGGATGGTGATCGCGACCGTAATTGGTTTCCGTGAGGGTGCCTTGAGAGTAAACGGTGCGTCCGAATTCGCCGCCCCAAATGACGAGTGTGTCTTCTAACATGCCCCGTTGTTTGAGATCTTGAATGAGGCCATAGCAACCTTGGTCGACATCTTTGCATTGCGAAGCGAGATCGCGTGGGAGATCGCCGTGTTGATCCCAACCACGGTGGAAAATTTGCACAAAGCGCACGCCGCGTTCGAGCAAGCGACGCGCCATAAGAGCGGAGTTAGCAAAGGAACCGCGGTTTTTGCTGTCTTCACCGTAAAGGTTGTAGGTGTGTTCGGATTCGCCTGAGAGATCGGCGAGTTCCGGAACGGAGCGTTGCATGCGATAAGCCATCTCGTATTGTTGCATCCGAGTTTGGATTTCAGGATCTTGAATGGCATCGTAGGACTTTTGATTCAGTTTCCCTAATCCATCTAACATACTGCGGCGGAGTTCACGAGGAACTCCGGGTGAGTCTTTTAGGAAAAGGACAGGGTCGCCAAGTGAGCGAAGCGATACGCCGGAGTATTTTCCAGGAAGGTATGCGGAACCCCAGAGCCTTGAGGAAATAGCTTGGACGTTGGCGAAGGGAGAGGTGTGCTTGGCATGAAGCACGACAAAGGACGGCAAATCCTCGTTCATCGTGCCGAGGCCGTAGGACAACCAAGAGCCCATGGAGGCTTTGCCGTTGACCATGGAGCCGGTGTAAATGAGTTGGTTTGCTGGCTCGTGATTGATCGCATCCGTGTGCATGGATTTAATGACGCACAGATCATCGGTCATTTTGGCGTGCCATGGGAGCAGCTCACTGACCCATGTGCCGGATTGACCGTGTTGTTTGAATTTAAAAATCGATGGTGCCAGAGGAAACGCGGCTTGGCCGGCGGTCATGCCGGTGAGGCGCTCGCCTTCTTTTGCAAGATAGGTTTTCAGATCCTCTTTGAATCGGTCTTTTAGTGCAGGTTTGTAATCGAACGTGTCCAGCTGGGAAGGTGCGCCGATGAGTGAAATATAGATCGCGCGCTTGGCTTTCGGGGCGAACTGTGGGATCGACATATTACCCATGGGTTGCGCGGCACTCAGTCCTTCTTGATTGAGTAATGATGCCATCGCGGCAACGCCGAGTCCGGTTCCGGTTTTGCGGAAAAACTGACGGCGGGTGTATGCTTCGTTGTAAAGATCTACTGGAGTCATCGTAGTTTAACGGGTTACGGTTTCATCAAGGTTGAATAACTGATTGGCCACCAAGGTCCATGCGGCGAGATCAGCGGTTGGAAGGGTTTGGTCGTATTTGAATTCCCCGATGGTGAGTGCGAGTTTCGCTTCTTCGGGTTTCTCACGATAATATTTCTCGGCGGCGACATAGGTTTCTTGAATCGCGGCGCGTTCTTCAGTTTCTAATTTACGGTTGAGCAAGCGCAGGGTCATGATGTCGAGACGTTGATCGAAATCCTTCCCTTCTTTCAAAACGAGGGTGGCAAGTGCTCGTGCGGCTTCGACGAACTGTGGATCGTTCATTAGGGCAAGGGCTTGCAGGGGAGTGTTGGTGCGTTCGCGAGCGACACAGAAAATTTCTCGTGTAGGGGCGTTGAGGATTTCCATGGTCGGCGGTGCGGCGGTGCGTTTCCAAAAGGTATACATCGAGCGGCGATACAGGGCTTCTCCCGTGTCTTGCTTGTAATCTTTGGTGTTAGATTGCGGCATGGCGACTGCACTCCATACGCCTTCAGGTTGATAGGGCTTCACTGAAGCTCCACCGATTCTCTTGGAAAGGAGATTGGAACTTGCGAGAGCGAGATCGCGGATTTGTTCGGCGTCGAGGCGTGTGCGTGGACCGCGTGCCAGCAAGTTGTTGGCGGGATCGGCTTCGAGTTTTTCGGGAGTGATGTGACCGGATTGGCGGTAGGTTTCTGACATCACGATGGTTTTGACCATGTGGCGGAAGTTCCACTTGCTGGCGATGAATTCTGAAGCGAGCCAGTCGAGGAGTTTTGGATGGGTGGGACGTGCGCCCATGATGCCGAAGTCACCGTTGGTTTCGACGATACCTTTTCCGAAGAAATAATACCACAAACGGTTCATGGTGACGCGAGCGGGGAGAGGATTTTTAGGATCGTTCAACCACATTGCGAGGCCGCGTCGATCTTTGGGAGCACCTTCGGGCATAGGAGGCAGCATAGCGGGAGTTTCAGGTAATACTTTTTCAGCTTTAGCTGCGTATGCCCCGCGAGTGAGCACATGGGCGAAGGGTGGAGAGTTTGGTTTTTCTTCATAAACAAGAGTCATTGAGCCACGATCACGGATTTTTTTATCTTCAGCTAACAGCTTGTCGCGCTCACTGATGAGTTCGAGAGATTTCGTATCCACAACGCTGATGTAGTGCTCAAAGAGCGCTTTATTTTGTATCTCACTTCGCTTGTCTTCGGGGAGCGATGCCCATTCTTCGATCATTTGAGAATTCGCGATGCGTGCGATTTCTTTTTCACTTAACAAGCGACGATAGAGGCGGAAATCCTGGAGCGCGACTTTGGTGTTGATCTTGGAATCTCCGTTGCCGCGTGAACCGAGAGTGAGGGGAGTTTGAGTGACGATGTTTCCACCGACGGTGTTGGGGTAGATTTTAGCGTCGGTTTTTTTACCATCCACATAGAGCGAGAGGGATTGGTGACCGCTTTGTGTGCCGTCAAATGCGATCATGATGTGATACCACTTATTGGGTTTCAGTTTAGCGTCCGTTTGGATTTTGCACGCTGATTTGTCCCAACTGTCGATAACATGGGCACCAGGTTTGCCGTCCTCGAACCATAGATCCCAACCGCGGAAACTTTGTGACGGATCGATTTTTGCAATCACAGCACCGGTAGGTTGTCCTTCAAACCAAACGAAACCGCCGTAGGTAACTTGGTCACTGCGGGTGAAGTTTCCGACATCTCCGAGTTCGATAGGTTTCTCGGAAACGACAACAGCTTTACCAAGTGGGCCGTCGATGCGGCTTGGTTCGACTGGCCACTCTTTCTCCACACCATCAATTTTTCCGGTGATTTTTCCACTTTCACTCATCAATGGCAGATGGACGGCGAGGGTGGAATCAATCTCGCGGGGGCCCTGCGTCGCTGCGCTGGCGAGCCATGCTGTGAAATCGTTTTTCGCGGATGCTTTACGTGATTCGATGCGCTTATCGACATCGGATATTTTTGCTTGGAGTGACTCGAATACTTCACGGTCGTCTAGGATGGGAGCGAAGATCGATGGCGGATGGATTGCATTGTTTCTGTCCAATGCTGTCATCGTGTTGTTTCGGAAAAATGCGGTGAGTTGGTAAAACTCCTTGGTCGAGAACGGATCGAACTTGTGATCGTGGCATGATGCACAACTCGCTGTTAGACCGAGCCAAACCGCGCTGATGGTGTCAACGCGATCAGTTGCATAAATGGCTTCGTATTCTTCTCCGATCGCACCGCCTTCACCGGTAGTAGAAAGGCAGCGCAGGAAACCGGTAGCAATTTTCTGGTCGAGATTGGGTTTGGGTAAAAGATCACCCGCAATTTGTTCGGTGGTGAATTGATCCCATGGCATGTTTGCTTCGAATGCCCTGATGACCCAATCGCGGTATGGCCAGATGGCGCGGTAATTGTCGATATGGATGCCGTGAGTGTCGGCGTAGCGAGCGGCGTCTAGCCAGTGACGGGTGAAATGCTCGGCACTAGTGCTGGTTTCTAACATCCGATCGGTCTCGGCAGAAATCGCAGCGTCTTGATTTTTTTCGTAAGCGGCGACAAACGCATCGCTGGTTGCCGGTTCTGGCGGAAGCCCCGTGAGATCGAAGCTCAAACGGCGGTGAAATCTACGTGGATCTTCGGGTTCGTTGGGTTTGAGGCCGGCTTGGGCGAGTTTTTCGTGAACAAAACCATCAATGGGCTTTTCTGACCAATCGTTCTTCGGAGGATCGAGCCGGACCACTGGCTCGTAGGACCAATGGCCTTCGTATTCCGCTCCTTGAGCGATCCATTTTTCGACGAGAGCGATTTCCCGTGAGTTCATCACTTTGTGGCTTTTCGGTGGAGGCATAACCTCGTCCTTGTCCTTGGAAGTTATCAATTTGATCAACTCGGATTCAGCAGAGTTTCCTTTGATGATGACCGGTGTTCCAGATTCGCGGATTTTGAAAGCATCCGCCTCGATATCGAGACGCAGTGGTTCTTTCTTAGGCTCACGCGTACCGGCATCTGGGCCGTGGCAGTGATAGCAATACTCGGAAAGGATGGGCTGGATGTGCTCATTAAAAGAAATGACCTCCGGTAAAGCTTTCGAATTTTCAGCGGCTTTTTTTTCTGATTTGTCTGCGGGTTTTTTTGACGAAGCAGTTGAATCATCTCCGCATCCCGGGAGAAGCAGGAATAGAGGCAGGGCAGCGGCGTAAATGAGTTTCATCAGAAAAAAGCGAAGTTTAGAGCGAGTTTGGATACGGAAAATTAGGTCTGTTCTATCGAGGGTGAGGTAACTTTCCTTATAATTTAGTTCCGCCCATTGGCTAATGGCAAATGCTAATCCCCGCTGTTTCGGGCATTTTCCGGGAAATGGTGATTCGTTGGAATTCTTCATTGGACTTTGCGGGCTGAAACTTAGAGTGCGCTGCATGAAACGCCTTTTCTTGCTCGATGGCATGGCCCTGATTTATCGGGCTCACTTTGCCTTCATCCAAAATCCCATTCGCAATTCCAAGGGCGTCAACACTTCTGCGCTTTACGGTTTCATCAATACTCTGCTCTCGATTTTAGAAAAAGAAACCCCAACTCATCTTGGAGTCGCGTTCGATACTTCGGCTCCGACTCCTCGGCACATTCGTTATCCTGCCTATAAAGCGCAGCGCGACGAGATGCCGGAGGAACTTGCCGCGGCGATTCCGCATGTGAAAGCCCTCTGCCGTGCCTTCGCCCTTCCGGTGCTGGAAATCGATGGTTTCGAAGCAGACGATTTGATCGGAACCTTGGTGAAACGCGCGGAGCCAGATGGTTTCGAATCCTATATGGTTACGCCGGATAAAGATTTCGCTCAGTTGCTTTCCGATACCACCTACATGTGGCGACCCGGCCGCAAGGGCACGGATCATGAAATCATCGGACTTAAACAGCTTCCAGAAATTTGGGGAGTTTCCGAGCCGCACCAAATCATCGATTTACTCGGCTTGATGGGGGATGCCTCCGACAACATTCCCGGTGTCCCTGGGATCGGCCCCAAAACCGCGCAAAAACTCATTTCCGATTTCGGAACGATAGAAAACCTCCTGAAAAACACCGATCAACTGAAAGGCAAACAAAAGGAAAGTATCGAGGCGAACTCGGATATGGCACTGCTCTCCAAAGAACTCGCCACCATCATTATCGACTGCCCGCTCGAAGTGACCTGGGACGATTTGATCATTTCCCAACGCGACGACGAAGCCCTGAAACAACTCTTCACCGACTTTGAATTCCGCACACTGACCAAAAGGCTTTTCGGCGAGGAAAATGTCCGAGCTGGCTCGCCGAGCAAGCCGCAACCAGAGTCCGCGCCCACGCTCTTCGATACCTTTAAAACCATTCGCGAAGTTCCCCATACCTACACCTTAGCTGATACCAAACCGCTTCAAGACCAACTCTTCAAACAACTCGCTGCGCAAACTTCTTTTTGCTTCGACATCGAGACCACGTCGTTGGATCGACACTCCGCAAAACTGTTAGGAATCGCGTTTTCATGGAAGGCGCACGAAGCATGGTATCTGCCGTTTTCCGAAAATCTAATTACTGAAATCAAAGCGGTCTTGCGTTCTCCGTCGGAAAAAATCGGCCACAATTTAAAATACGATTTATCGGTGCTGCACGCGCATGGAATCGAAGTGAGCGGACCGTTTTTCGACACGATGCTAGCCGATGCATTGGCGGTTCCCGAGCGCCGGCATAGCATGGATTATCTATCAGAAATTTTACTCGGCTACACGCCAGTGAAATTGGCGGATATCGCCAATCCGTTATCCACGATCTCCGATCAAGGATCCGATGATCTCTTTGCCTTCGCCCAAAAAACCAAGCCATCCAAGGAACTCGACATAGCATCCATTCCCCTTCAGACCCTTGCGGAATATGCGGCCGAGGACGCGGATGTGACTTTCCAGCTCGCCGAAAAACTCCGCCCGCTGCTTGCCCAAACCGGCCAAGATAAAATCTTTTCCGAAATCGAAGCGCCATTGTTACCTGTGTTAGTGCGCATGGAAATGGAGGGAATCGCCATCGATCTCGATGCCCTCAAAACCATCGGTGACGATCTGCAGCAGACCATCGATCAGCTCGCGAAATCCATTCAAGCTCACGCCGGAACACCGTTCAATATCGCTTCTCCGAAACAACTCGGACAAATCCTCTTCGATCATCTTCGTTTGTTAGATAAAGCCAAGAAAACCAAAACCGGGCAATACAAGACCGATGAACAAACGCTTTCTACTTTACTCGGTATTCACCCGATCATTGAGGAAATCCTCGAATATCGCGAGGCGGCTAAATTGAAATCGACATACCTCGATGCATTGCCAAATCACATCGCTCCGGAGACGGGGCGCATCCACACTCATTTCCACCAACTCGTCGCCGGAACAGGTCGGCTCGCCTCTTCCGATCCTAACTTACAAAATATTCCCGTCCGTTCCGCAGCAGGAAGGAAAATCCGCCAAGCTTTTGTGCCGCGCGATTCCCAATCGTCGAAATTTCAATTCCAACTTCTGTCGTGCGATTACTCGCAAATTGAACTGCGCGTGATGGCTGCGTTAGCTTGTGATCCTACGATGATCACCGCCTTCCAAGATGGGGCGGATATTCACACAATCACTGCCGCGAAAGTCCACGGCGTGGCTCCCGAAGAGGTCACCCGCGAAATGCGCTCCGGCGCGAAAATGGTGAACTTCGGAATTATCTACGGCATCTCTGCTTTCGGCCTCTCGCAACGACTTGCCATTCCCCGCAATGAAGCGGCGGAAATCATCGATGCTTATTTCCGAGAATATCCTGCGATCAAAGAATACATGGATCGCACCATCGCGGAGTCGCGCGAAAAAGGCTACGCGGAAACTCTTTCCGGTCGCCGCCGTCATTACCCCGATCTCCTTTCCAGCAATGCCGGACTTCGCCAAAACGCCGAGCGCGCTGCGATCAACATGCCGATCCAAGGCACCTCCGCAGACATGATCAAAATCGCGATGATACGCATCGACGAGTTGCTGCGGAAAAAGCCTTACCAGACCAAGATGCTTCTTCAGGTTCACGATGAACTCGTGTTCGATATGCATCCCGACGAGGAAATCGAGCTCGTTCCGAAAATCATTCACATCATGGAATCCGCTCTCCCGCTCCCGCATGGGGTTCCCATTTTGGTTGAAAAAGGCACAGGCAAAAACTGGCTGGCTGCGCATTGAGGTAAGGAAGATGAGAATTCCGTTTTTGGGAAATTTTCAGCATCTAAGATTTCATAGCTCTAGGCGTTAGATGAGACAATGAGCTAAAATATCCCATTTCGCCGCTATTCACCACAGCTCCAATCAGCAAAAAGATGAAAAAGACCTAAAAAAGCAATATGGCAGCTACCAAATCAACTTCAAAAAATTTGCTAATTTCTCCTTTAGAACGTGGATTTACCAACATTTTAGGTTTTTTTCAGTTCAAGAATATTTATTTCTAAAATAAACCTAAGATATTTAATCTGGGGGCGTTTCTACCTATGAATTTTCTGCTGGTATTCCAAACTAGGTCCCATAAATTCACTTAAAACCTACCACATCTATGTTACACGTCCAACTCAGCCCCGAGGCGCTTGAAAACCTCCGCAGACAAAAGAGAAATTCCACAGTTTCATCCATCTTGGTTTCTGTGCTCGTCGTAGCAGTGATCTTCCTAGTTATGGGTATTTTCATGCTAGATCTCGCTATCAAAGAAACTCCTACCATCGTTACCTATGAGTCTTCTACTGAAGTAGAAGATACGATGGAGACAAAAAAGGTCAGCACGCAGGTTTCAAAAAAGCCATCGGCTCCGTCCAGCTCCATGACCAAAGTCATCGCGGCAAGCAGTTCGAATTCTGCAGTTTCTATTCCTGTGCCTGATGTTGTTGTCACGACTCCCAGTATGGATTTCGGAGACGGTGCAGACTTCGGCGGTGGTTGGGGTAGCGCAGGGGATTTTGGTGATGGCGGCGGTTTCAGTAAAATTCCTTCCACCATGCGTCAGCGCTGCTCAGCACAAGATCGTATGGATCGCTTAAAACAATCAGGCGGTAGCGTCAAAGGTGAGACAGCAGTGGTGAATGCCCTGGATTTCCTCCAAAAAACACAAAACGCAGACGGCAGTTGGGATACCACTCATCCTGTAGCTATGACGGGTTTTGCGCTTCTTGCCTATCTGGGACATTGCGAAACTCCACAATCCAAGAAATACGGAGATACCGTTTTAAAAGCCATCACTTACTTGGTTAACGTCGGTCTCAAAAACAATAACAAACTAACCAACAAACCCGATAACTCTATTCAGTGGGTTTATGATCACGGTATTGCTACCTACGCACTTGCTGAAGCATATACTTTCTGTAGCAAACTTAACTACAAGGTTCCCGATCTTGATAAAGTCACCAAAGAAGCAGGCGAAATTGTCATCAACGGCCAAGCTCCAAGCGGTGGCTGGAACTACGTATACGGCAAAGGAAATACAGGTGATAACTCTGTAGGTTACTGGCAAATCCAAGCCATGAAAGCCTGTAAACACACAGGACTTTGGAAAGACAGTGAGTTTAAGAAACCTTCTAGACTTGCGCTTGATTGGCTAGAAAAAGTCCAAGGTCCAGATGGTGCGATTGGATATCGTGAATCATCGACCCGAAGCCCTGGCCTCACCGGTGGTGGTGTCCTTGCTTTCCAGATGTGGGGTGAAGGCGATCACAAGGCCGTCAAAAAGGGTATCGAATGGATTGATAAAAATGCCAAGTTCAACTGGAAAGACGGGAAATACGACCACGATACCAATTTGTATTACCACTACTATCATATTCAAGCGATGTTGAACCACGGTGGTAAAGAATGGGACAAATACAATGAAATGGTTAGAGACCCATTGATCAATGCTCAGGCCAAGGATGGTTCTTGGACCCAAAAAGTAGGTAATCACGGACCTGTTAATACGCACATGGCCACTTGCATGGCGACTCTTTCACTAGAAGTCTATTATCGCTTCCTTCCAAGTAGTGAGAAATAAGATTTTAAGAATTACACTCTAATCTCAAATCCCCGACTTTTTTATAGAGCCGGGGATTTTTTTGCTTTTGAGTCAATTCGTAGCGGGTAGCCTGCGATTAAATAAAATGGCTCTCGGATTGAATAATAAAAAATCTTGATGGTTTGCTTTAAAAATGATATAATCTGACCAAGTTAATTCATAAAGAATTAATCCCCCCAACCTCCAATCCCCCCAACCCCCCATGAGTCTTCACGTACAACTCAGTCCAGAAGCGCTGGAAAACCTACGCATACAAAAGAGGAACTCCAAGATTTCCTCGATCCTAGTATCCATACTAACAATCGCATTAATCTTCCTGATCATGGGAATTTTAATGCTAGATCTAAGCATCAAAGAATCGCCAACGATTGTTACCTACGAGTCATCGACAGAAGTTGAGGACCAACTCGAGGAAAAAAAGGTCAGCACGCAGGTTCAGAAAAAGCCATCGGCTCCATCCAGTTCCATGACAAAGGTCATTGCTGCAAGCAGTTCGAATTCGCCAGTTTCTATTCCTGTGCCTGATGTCGATGTCACGACTCCCATTATGGATTTCGGTGACGGCCAAGACTTCGGTGGTGGTTGGGGCAGCGCCAGTGACTTTGGTTCCGGCGGTGGCTTTGCAAAAATCCCAGCTGCAATGCGTCAGAGATGTGATCCTGAAGATCGAATGACCCGCTTGAAAGAATCCGGTGGTACAGCCCAAGGCGAGGCCGCAGTTGTTAAGGCGCTGGATTATCTCCAGAGTACCCAAAACGCAGATGGAAGCTGGACTAAGGATCACCCAGTGGCGATGACAGGTCTCGCTCTTCTCGCTTACCTCGGACATTGCGAAACTCCTCAATCCAAAAAATACGGCGACACCGTTTTAAAAGCCATTACTTATTTAGTGGATGTGGGTCTTAAAAACAAAGCCACCCTGACTAACAAAGTAGAAACCAATAACCAGTGGGTATATGATCACGCTATCGCAACCTACGCTCTGGCCGAGGCATACACTTTCTGCAGCAAGCTCGATTACAAAGTTCCCGATCTTGATAAAATAACCAAAGAAGCAGGCGACATCATCATGAAAGGCCAAGCCCCAAGTGGTAGTTGGAACTATAGATACGGTCAAGCAATGACAGGTGATAACTCTGTAGGTTACTGGCAGATCCAAGCGATGAAAGCTTGTAAGCATACAGCTCTATGGAAAGACAGCGATTTTAAGAAACCTTCTAGACTTGCCCTTGATTGGCTCGAGAAAGTCCAAGGTTCAGATGGCGCAATTGGATATCGTGAATCATCAAACCGAAGCCCTGGCCTTACCGGGGGTGGTGTTCTTGCTTTCCAAATGTGGGATGAGAGCGATCACAAGGCTGTCAAAAAGGGCGTTGAATGGATTGATAAAAATGCCAAGTTCAATTGGAAAGATGGCAAATACGACGCTTCAGCCAACCTCTATTACCACTACTATCACATCCAAGCGATGTTGAACTATGGCGGTAAAGAGTGGGACAAATACAATGAATTGGTTAGAGATCCCTTGATCGCAGCTCAAAACAAAGATGGTTCATGGAGTCAAAAAATGGCCCATGGTCCAGTCAATGGCCACATGGCCACTTGCATGGCGACTCTTTCTCTAGAAGTCTATTATCGTTTCCTTCCAAGTAGTGTGAAATAAGATTTCAAGAATCATATTATAAATTTCAAATCTCTGACTGCTTTATAGCAATCAGGGATTTTTTTGGTTATATAATGACAGAGCGGCCTATATCACTTTCAAAAATCCTAGCTAGAAAAGTTAGCTGAAAACTTAGTAAACGTCACGCAGGTAGCGCTTATCCTTTTTGAGCTGGGCGATGTAAGCAGCTGCGGCTTCTTCGGAAAGTTTGCCGTGATCTTTTGCGATACTGAGCAAAGCGGAATCCACATCTTTCGCCATGCGCGATGCGTCACCGCACACGTAGAAGGCCGCTCCATCTTTGAGCCACTTCCACATTTCAGCTCCTTGTTTCAGCATAAGATTCTGAACGTAGATTTTTTCTTTTTGATCACGTGACCATGCCAGATCCATGCGTGAGAGGATGCCGTCTTTTTTGAAAATTTCGAGTTCATCTCCGTAGAGAAAATCGGTTTGTTGGTAAGGATTGCCGAAGAATAACCAGTTTTTGCCTTTTGCACCGGTAGCTTTGCGTTCTTCAAGGAAAGCACGGAAAGGCGCGATACCTGTTCCCGGTCCCACCATGATCACGGGCACATTGCCATCGGCTGGCAAACGGAAAGCCGGGTTGTGGTGGACGAAAACTCCTGGCTTGGAGTTAGCATTCAAGCGATCGCTGAGATACGTTGAACAAATTCCACCTCGTTTTCTGCCATGGCTGTCGTAACGAACGATACCGACACACAGGTGAACTTCACCGGGATGAGCTTTCGGACTTGAGGCAATGGAATAAAGTCGTGGTTGGAGTTTTTTTAAAACGGAAACGAAATCCTCGCCATCGGTGAAATCCGCCGGGTAATCGAGCGCGAGATCGATCAGATCGCGACCCCAGCAAAATTTTTCCCATTCCTTTTTATCATCCGCTTCCACGAGTGAACGGAGGTATGGAGAGCCACTGCGCTTCTGCCATTTTTCGATGAGAGCTTTGTTGATCGTGCCGATGTCATAGTGATGAATGAGCGCCTCGCGGAGGCTGACTTCTTCACCCGTCGATGTCGGGACATCGCCTGCTTTGAAAGGCAGTGAGGCAATGATTTCATCCACCACGCTTGCAGGGTTTTCTGGATAGACGCCCAAAGCATCCCCGACTTCGTAATTTAGCTCCGAGCCTAAAAGTGAAAACTCGATGTGGTGGGTTTGTTTAGAACCCGGACCGTTTAGATTATAATTATTGAGGACGGATGATGGGAAAGGATTCTTTTTCGAGTAGCCGGGCTCTTCGATATCATCGGAAGCAACTTTGTTAGATGTCGAAAAAGAAGCAGCCGGCGCCAGAACCGCAATGACGCCTTTTGACCAATCTGCGTAGGGTTGGTCTGCATCAACATCGACGTCGACTCTTGGAAAAATACGATTTGCGCCCAGAGCTTCCAAGCGCAGGTCGAAATCCGTTCCGCACTGGCAGAAATCTGGGTATGAACTATCACCCAAAGAAAGCACAGAAAAGTTAACTCCTTCCAGGCGCGGTGCGGCATCACTCATCAACCATGTATGAAGTTCTAACGCGGTGTCTGGAGGTTCGCCGTCACCGTATGTGGAGGTGATGACCAAGAGGTTTTTCTCTTTGGAGAGCTGCTCTTTGTCATAGTTGCCCATGTCCTGAATGTTCGGTTCGAAATTCCCCTTCTTCAGGGTTTTCACGAGTTTTTTCGCCAAGCCTTCAGCAGTGCCTGTCTGAGAACCGAAAAGAACGGTGACAGGGACAGCAGGACCCGCTGACTGTGAAGCTGTTGATTGGGAAAGAATGTTTCCTAAAAATTCGCTCAACCACAGGCGTTGTTCGGGGGTAAACGGGGCGTTGTCTGGTATCTGGATCGATGAGGCCATTTTTCTCTATTCAGGCGGTAATTGCTGGCTGCGGAACTTGCGCACAGGAGGATTATCTTTCAAGTGTTGATCTTCGTAATTTCAACGAATTTTCAGGGAGGGATTTTACGCGATTATGAGTATTTAAAGTCTTTTGAGGGATCGAGTTCGAATTCCATCTCTAATCCATGGCTCGTGTGTGGCTCGATGTATTGTTTGACGAACTTAAGATAGAACGCGTCCTCTTTAACGAACTTCAGTTTCTCGAGTGATTCGACTTCGAAGGAATAGAAGAAAGGCCAAGGAGAATTGGGATCTAAATTGCGACCCGAATGCACCGCCAGCACTTCAGGAATTTTCAAAAGCCAAGTGCGGCTAGCTCTCACCATTTCCTCCAACACTTTGGCATCCACGGAATCATTCAACGTAAGGTAAATGACTTGGTGGATCATGAGAAGGTGGGCTTGAAGCTAGTGCATTAGCTCTTCCAATTGAGAGCGCCTTTTTTCAAGGCATAGATATAAGCGATGGCGAGAACGCCCGCGAAGCCAGCCATGCTGGCAAGAACCGTTGGGCCTTCATGCAACGCGAGATCGCGGAATTGCACCGCCCATGGATACATGAAAACGACTTCGATATCGAAGATCACGAACAACATCGCGACGAGGTAAAATTGGATAGAGAAACGAGGTGCGCCATCGCCGATGGGCAACATGCCGCATTCGTAGGCCGAGTCCTTGATGGAATTGCGACGGGCGGAACGACCGAAGACCACACTGAGTGCAAGCGTTGTCACAGCAAATCCGCAGGCAATGAGGACTTGGAATAAAACGGGAAGATAATTTTCAGGCATACAAAAAGACGGGAAGTATTTCGCTGCGCGATTTCTAGATACTGGATCGCGCCTTGGGTAGAAAAAAAGCCCGTGTCTTTTCAGACACGGGCTTTGTCAGTAAATCTAAAGGAATTAAGCTTCAGCTTCAGCTGCTTCTTGAGCGGCTGCATAAGCGCTGGAGGCTTCGTGAACACGTGCGGTTCCTTTGTATTCCTTACCAAGTTTTTCCACGAGACCGCGGTTGACGAGATTCTGCAATTTCTCGTAAGAACGAAGGCGAAGCATTTCTTCGCCACCGCTTACGGCATTTCGTAGTTTAAGGTTCTCAAACACTCTTTCGAAGAGATCGTTGAATCCGAATACTTTCTTTTCAGAAAGGACATTGCAGAGTTCATCGGTCACGTGGTCTGGAAGTCTCCGGGAAAACCGGGTTCTTTTGGTAGGTGTTGCCATAGCGAGACAATAGTAGCATAGACTCTCGCATATTGCGACTCAAAATTTTAAACATCTGTTAATATAAGGCCTGCAATATTACGGAAATCTTAAATATTTCCCGTTTCTATCCCCAATCGATATGGATATTGGGAAACTAAGCGTGGACCTGCCTCTGGCGAACCGCCTCAAACAGGCAAACTCCGGTCGCAACTGAGACATTTAGACACTCAACTTTGCCAGCCATGGGCAATTTTGCCAGGAAATCGCAGTTTTCCTCAGTCAGACGGCGCATTCCTTTCTCTTCAGCGCCAAGCACTAGGGCAAGCGGACCTTTGAGATCGAGTTCGTAAAGTGTCTTTTCTGCCCGATCCGAAGTCCCGACAAACCAGACGCCTGCTTCTTTCAACTGCTCCATGGTTCTGGATAAATTGGTAACTTGCACGAATGGGACATAGTCCGCCGCGCCCACGGAAATGCGCCGCACCGTTTCAGTGATCCCAACCGCCTTGTCTTTGGGGGCAATCACGGCATGCACGCCGGCCCCATCCGCAGTGCGTAAAATCGCGCCGAGATTGTGCGGGTCTTGCACGCAATCGAGTATCAGCAAAAATGGTACCTCTGTTTCCGCGACAATCCTCATCAAATCATGTTCATCCAGCGATGGGGCATGACTTTCCTCCACGGGTTTCACATGGCGGTTTTCCCGAGCTTGTCGGTTCTTGTCACCGTGACTTCTGGCACCAAACTTTTTCGGCTTCACGAAAACAAGGGAAACGTTTTGCGCGCGGAGTGCAATCGCGAATCAACGCCGCCGTTGCAATAATATCAGGGCACCAAACATGCACAGAATAAAGGAGGACGGCTCGGGAACCACTGTTCCGGTTAAAATGAGATCATCGAGTTGCAGAGCAAAGGTTCCGCTGGCGTTCCAACCTTGGATCGAGATCGTCGCAGAAGTCAGATCGATCAAGCCAAGCGATGAATTCGAGATGTTTGTGATGGTTAAATTATTCGAATAGGATTCCGAGAAATCATAAAAATTGGAGTCGATTTTAAACCCAATATCTCCCGGCGCTGTAGCGGTGCTTCTTGCCTGAAAACTGAATCCATCCAGTGAGAAACGAAATCCCGATGCTGCGGTGATGGTGAAAGTGACAGCGTTCCCAGCACCAGATTGGCCGGTGGTAGTGAAGAAATTAGATGCCCCACTAATTTGGGCGGCGCTGTCCCAGTCGGAGCTAGAGGTAAATAAGAGAAAGGCCGAATCGCTGGTGAGCGTTGATATCGTTACGCCAAAAATCGGAGATGCCGCATTGGATAACGACCCTTCGTTGAAGTTGAAATTGGCGAGGGTGGCCGCCTGAGCCGAAAAAGGACCAAAGATAAGGGCAAGGCTCAGCCATCTGAGTGTGGTGGTGATCATGGGGAGAAGAAACAGGGGGTTAGTTTCGGTGACACGGGATTTCACACAGACGCCCTGATTCTGGCAATCTAAAATCCATTAATACTGTTAGAATTTTTTTCCGGAAATGTAGAGCCGAAGATTGGAGGTTGAATCATTAACAAAACTAAAGTATTTGGGAGGGATGAAACCTCTGGGAATATGCTTGATGTGCCTCATGGCTTTGGGGCTGGGTGCTTGCAGGAAAAGTGCAGATAGCGCGGACTCGGATATCCAAGAGGCCGGATACACGATGACGCAGGAGGGATGGCTCAAAGCGATCCGTGCCGATCACCTTGCCGTGGTGAAGAAAATGTCGAAGTCGGGTTTCGATATGAAAGCACGAGACGAAAAAGGTCAGCTCAGCCTCCACATCGCAGCTGAAGCTGGTAGTCAGGATGTCGCGGATTTTCTGCTGGACGCTGGAATTTCGATCAACGACGTGGATAAAGAAGGAAGAACGCCTCTCATGCTAGCGGTATTGTCTGGTAAGGCTGAAATGGTTCGCTGGCTTTTGAAACAGGGAGCCGATCCTAAATTGAAGGATAAAAAGGGTTACATGGCCCTGATGTTGGCCGTATCGAATCATCAGATCAAAGCGATTGAAGAGTTGGCGTCATATCATCGTGAAGATCTCGACTCCGCTTTATTGTTAGCTGCGATGGAAGGCGACGCGGCTGCTATCGATACCTTGACGAACTATGGAGCCTCGGTGCACGCGCGCATGGATGATGGAAGAACGCCTTTGATGTTGGCCGCACATGGCGGACATCAAGAGGCTGTCGCCATACTCATGGATGTTGGGGCGAGCCGTCATGCGACCACAGAAACGGGTCAGACAGCACAGAGCATTGCGGTCGCTGGAGGTCATCAAGAAATCGCTGAAATGATTGAGAAAGGGTTCTCAAACGAAGTGATCGCATTGGATTCCGATGAACAAATCGCGGTGGCAATGTTGAGTGACGTAAACAAAGCGAGCGAATCGGATAAACCTTCGACTGGTGTTACGAAGATAGGCGATCCAACTGCAAAAGTTGCTGCGTTAGAAGGGGCGCGCCTTTCCAGTTTCACGAAAAGCAGCAACTCATCCGCTTCCGGAGATCAAAGTTCTCCCATCATCATGCGCCATTACTCGCAGCGTGAACTTCCGGTTGAGGTGAAAAAGGTTTCTGGCGAGACCGCTACGTTGCGCCTCAGTGGTAAGCCTTCCAAGGAAATCAGCGTGCGCTCTGGCGATCCACTCCCGAACTCCAATCTGGTCGTCGTGAAAGTCTCGACTCGGACAGAAGTGGGGAAACTCAACAATAGCCAACCCATCTATATTGGTGTGGTGGAGGTCCAGGACAAGCAAACGGGTCAGCGTCGCGAATGGCGGTCTGGTAGCCCAGTCGTAGGTCACGATCCAGTGGCCTTGGTCGAGGATGCGGCGACGGGTCGGCGCTACCTCGCGAAAACCGGGCAGAAATTTTCCTCAGAAGATGGCCGGAAATTCATCGTAAGTGACGTCCGTCCGGGCCAGTTAGTGATTGAAGACGTGACTAGTGGCGAAGTAAGCACTTTACTCCTTCGCGGCCCAAGAGGCTAAATTCAACGAACGGTTTCATGGAGCAAGAATTTCAATCTGAAGGCAAAGCAGTGGCGGATAGCGGAACGCCCGTGAGACAATTTTCTGTGATGCTGCCAAATCGTGTGGGTGCACTGGCATCTTTAGTGAAATTATTGCGCACCGCATCCATCGATGTGATCGGACTCAGTGTGCAAGATTCGCGCGACGCCACGGTAGCTAGGTTAATTCTAACAGATACGGATAATGCCGAAGCGATTTTTTGTGAGAAGGGGATTCCTTACACGATGTGCGAGCTCGTTGTTTTAGCACTCAAAGAAGCAGGTCCCGGGCTATTGCAATGCCTGGATATCCTGATGACGGCCGAAACGAATGTCGATTTCGCCTACGCCATGTTGCCTGGTCCACAAGGCCAAGCGCTCCTCGCGATGCATGTGGAAGACTACGACTTCGCCACTTCGATTCTCAATCGCAGCGGCTTCAAGCTGATGTATGAGGAAGACTTGATTCGCTAACGCGTGGCGATCCTCACTTCGCTCCGGGGAGCGTTGAGGGATCGAGTACGTCAACTTTAGCAGGTTTGCCTGGCTGTGCTTTCGTTTCCAAAGTCACAAGCCATGCGACAAGATCTCTGAGCTCCTCGGGTTTTACGACCCCAGCCATAGGCGGCATCGCGGAAACGGGCGGAGTAAAAGCGGTGATATCGGCGCGCTTGATCGACCATGTTTTTTCAGGGGTGGAAACCGTAATGGTATCCGCCGTTTCCTCAACGAGATTGCCGGCGAGGCTGGCACCGTTTTTGAAATTCACAGCGGTGATTCCGTAGCCCGGAGCGACGACTGCGCCAGGGTTGACGAGAGATTGGAGAAGATATTTTCTATCATGAAGTTTGCCAACTCCCGCAAGATTGGGGCCGGCGTCGCCACCTGCGGCAGTGGCTTTATCAACAAATTTGTGGCAGCGCATGCACTGGCCAGTTGGAAGAGATTTGAAAAGGGACAAGCCGTTCACAGGATCTCCGCCTTCGAGCGCGATATTGTATTGAGCGTAGATATCTACCTTTTCCGCGAAATATCCTTCGTAGTCCTTGAGTGCTTTTTGCACATCGGCTTCCTTGCGGCTTTTCGCTGCGGCGAGTAGCTCGATCGCGCTGGTGGAGATTCCCTCTGCTGCCTGAAGTTTTGTTAGGTGGCTGATGATGAACTTCCCGGCTTCCGGTTTTTGAACGCCTGCCAAGATACCCCAAGCTTTTTGCGCGCGGATCGGGGCACCCGAAACAATCGCTTTTTCCAGAGAAACAATCGCTGCATCCGGAGCGAACTTCGCCATTCCTTCAAGCGCAGTGAGCGCCAGTTCATCTAATGGATCTTCAGCTAATTTAGCGAGTATCTCGGGAAGGTCTTTTTCCTTGCGGGTGATGTAAATCGTAAGCGCTTTGGAACGGGTTGCGGCAGTTAGAGTTTCCTTGAAAATCAAATCATGCAGGGCTTTCGAACTGATCTGGTCACCACTGATCTTGTAAGTATCGGCGAGATCAAGTGCGCCGCTGAGCACGAATTCACTCGCATTCATGAGATTCGGCATCGCTTTGACTAATGCGGGCTTCAAGGTGTCCAAGCTGCGTTCAGCTAGTGGTCTCCATTTTCCGCTCACGGGATCCGCTGGAAAAGGTTTTTCCCACATGCCAAGTAGGCGCAATGCCTCTGCTCGGACGACCTCGGGAATTTCTTCGTTCGCTATCACTTTGAGAATCCGTTCTGCATCCTCTGCAGTGCCGACGCGATATGCATGATTCACTAACCGGCGCAGCATGAGCGGTGTCCATTTGCGGGATGAAAGCTTATCTAATAACGCAGCGGAAAGAGGCTTCAAACCGATCATGTTGAGGTCGTCGATCGCGCGGACGACTTCGTCTTGGACGTATGGATCAGCATCATTGATGAAACGTTTCAACTCATCGCTTTGCAAACGGCGCAAAGCAACAACCGCTGCAAGTCTCACAGCGGCGGAGTCTGATTTCACCAGATCACCGATCTGGCTTGGGCTGCTTGCGATGTGCTCCAGCGCATAAATCCCAGCGTGGCGAAGATACAGGTCATTGTTGTTATTGGTTTTGATGAATTCAACCACGTCGCCGAAGTGAGCATCGGCTTTCATTTTCCCAATCGTAATCGCCGCCTCGAAACGCACGGCTGCGGACTCGTCCTTAAGAAGGGAAGCAAGCGACAAGGTTTTTGGGGCCACCGCAGCATCGCGAATGACTCTCAATGCTTGGATTCGGATTTGAGCGGATGGGTCTTTCAGTAAAGGAACCAAAGCGGCAGCGGCTTTCTCGCGTTTTGCGGCTAGGTCCGAGACAGGTGCAAACTCACCTTTTGGCGAAGGCGTTGCACCGCGTCTTGCTACGATGCCCATGCCCCAAATGCCATGGACGCGAGTGATGAGGTCATTTGAGCTGATGGCTTTTTGGAAAGTGGTGATGGCATCCGGTTTGCGAGTCAGGGCAACTTGTGCGCGGAGGCGAACTCTTGAATCGGCATGTCCTAACAGTTTTCCGAGTTCTGCTGAATCGAGCTTATCAAATCCGTCGGCGATCAATTTTGCCGCGTCGCGAGTTTCATCTGGCAGGTAGAGATTTTCCCCAGCATCCAGCGAGAGCAAACGTCCTTTCTCATGGGATTGCCAGCCGGTCACGAAATCCGTGATGAAAACTTTACCATCAAAAGAGTATTCCACATCGGTTGCGCCAACGCCCCATTGGAATTTGCGAGCGTTTGCCATTTTCATTCCCGCGCCATCGGGTTCCATAGCGAACGACCAGATTCCCGAAGACGAAGCGCCACCTTTGTAATCGCAGATCAGGAATCTGCCTTTTTCGTTTTCGAGGAAACCGACGCCCGGATGATACGTTAGTCCGGATGGCCCGGATGTTAGATGCGCGGCAGGTGGGAGAATGTAGGCTGGCTGAGTAGGATTGCGCATCTCCCACATTTTCTCATCCATCCAGCGGCTGAGAGGACGCCTTTCAAGGCCTATCGAGCGGTGGAAAGTATGCATCGTCTGATGCTCCATCTGCCAACCGGAGTCGCCGCCTTCGACGAGATACAAAATCCTCGCCGCGTCGCCTTGGTCGGAATTGTTATCAACCGAGAATGCGTTGCCAAATTCATCGAAAGCGATTTCCTTGGGATTCCGCAGGCCCGTGTGCACGAGTTCAAAGCCGCTGCCGTCTGGTTCGAAACGGAACAGTGCACCTTCGTTTGGATAATGATGGGTTTTGCCTTCTTTGGTGGTAATCGAGAAACCCCTGTCGCCGATCGTACCATAAATCCGACCATCCGGTCCTAGCGTGAAGCCATTCATGTCATGTCCGGAAAGTGAAATCCGAACTCCGAAACCATCTTGGATGACTTCTTTTTTATCCGCCACACCATCGGCGTTTTCATCAAACATTTTGTAGATCTTCGGAATGCACGCGAAGTAAATGGCGCCGTCGTAGTAATAGATTCCTGCAGCAGTGCCATCGAGGACATCGTTGAAGCCATCGGCGAACACCTGGGATTTATCCAGTTTGCCGTCGCCATCCGTGTCAGAAAGTTTCCGAATAACCTCTGAAACTTTTGTCATGTGCTCATGAGAAACTTTGCTTTCCCATTTTTTATGGAGCGCACGTCGATCTTCCGTCTTCATCGACTGAAGATCGTCCAGATACCAAAAAAGATTATTGCGGTCGTCTTCAATGCCGAAGCGGAAACGATGCGTTTCTGCGATGTAAACATTGCCTTTGTCGTCGAAGGTTAGGGCCGTTGGCGATTTCACGTTCTGTTCTTCATAGGTGGCTTCGATGGCCATCATGCTGCCTTCTGGAATCATGGCGCCTGCGAGCGCCGGCGTGGTGACAAGTCCGCTTTCGTAAGGTTTTCCTTTTTTGGTTGAACTCGGAGGTTTTGAGTTTGCGTAATCGTCCTGCGTGAAATGGTCAGCAGCGATGTATCCCCATTCTCCTTTCGCTTCATCCACTAAGCGAATGACAGCTTTCTGACCTTTGAACTTGGAGACATCCCAAACGACGCTGTTGAAAGAGTGGCTTTTTTTGCCTGTGGCTTCCATCACGACCTTACCGTCTAACAACAATTGCACCGCAGTTTTCCCAGGGGTGTCACCGCCAGCGATGAGGAATAAGATGTAGTCCTCATCGATTTTAAATTCGGGTGAAGTCAGGGTTCCTACCGAATCTTCGCCACCGTGAGCGGATAAAGCGAAGGCATCGTTTGCGAAATTTCTGAAAGGCTGTTTCAACCCATCGAGCTTTTCGTGAACAGGGGATAGCCCGAACGCCGGGCCTTCTGTTTGCCAATCGCCAAACCCATCACCCTCGAAAGTTTGAATGTCCGCTGATGCAATTCCGGCGGCGGTCAGTGATAGTAAGATGGAGCTAAATAAGGTTACTGGTTTCATGATTAAAAAATGTGCTCGCGGTAAAATGGTATGGGTTGGATGCAAGATGAGCTGCTTGTTTTACTGGAAAAATGAGCTCTGTATATCAGTTGCGTAGGAACTTATCTTCAATTGGCGCTTCCGCAACTGTTGCGCGATCCACTTGAATTACCGCCTGCAAAGTCCCGTTCTCCTCAGGAAAACTCATTTTCCCAGCCACTTTGACCCACCCATTTTCCGGAAGTGGAGGGGGTGCTTTCCCGAATTCCAGAATCACAGGAATCGCACGTGAATCCGCAGCGCAACACGTCATGAAAACTCGATAAAGCCGCATCCGCGTCCCGTTTGGATTGTTTACCTTTTCCTCAACGATCCGTCCTTCCGTCTCGATCTGCAGCCCGTTCAACAACCCTTGCAACTCCCGATCTCCAGTCGCGAAAAACAATTCCATGAGATTGAACTCCAAATATCCATCAGCCGTGCGGCGATGCCCTTTCTCAATCTCCTCCATGGTCAGCGGCGGCAACATGGAGGCGAACATCGCATTTTCTGTTGGGGTCGGAGCTCCATCGTAAAGACCTTTTCGAGCGAGCGTGGCTTGGGAAAATTCATCAATCGTCCACGTCATCGAGAGAGCTACGGGGGCAACCATCAGAAGCAGAGAGCCGATGGGATTCATGTCGCCACCTTCGTGGTCGTGTTCATTGCCTTCACTGTGGTCATGTCCGCAGCTCGCTGTCTGCCTGGCTGTTAGCAAATTGAAGGTTCCTAAAACCGCGAGACCCAAACCGCCAAACAAAGCGAGAGGACGGAAATCCGACACGAGGTAGTGAATCATCCGGCCCGATCCATAGAAATACAGCAGCGCCCCAGCCCAAAGCAGGAGGGAGAGCGAAAAGAAGATTCTGCGGAGTTCGGGTTTCATGATGGGATCAACCATTTTTGAGCTGCAATCGATACCAACCAAATCACGACGAAAATCGACACACCGAGGTATAGGATGAATTTTTTCCGCAACACCGATTGATAAAGGAACATCAGTTTCACATCGAACATCGGCCCGAATGTAAGAAACGCCAGTTTAGCTCCCCACGTAAATTTCGCGAGTGTAGCGGCAATAAATGCATCCGAGGTGCTGCACAAACTGAGGATAAATGCCAAGCCCATCAATGCTGCTGGGGCGATGAAAGGATTTCCTGCAAGCCCATCCAGCCACACCGCCCCGGGTGCAATGCCAGTGTTGAACAGCGCGGTGATCGCCACGCCGATCGTGAAATACACGCCTACATCTACGAAATCTTTCTGCGCGGAACGCATCGCCGCAACGAGGCGATTATCGGATTTCGGATGCTCGTGTGAATGTTCATGATGCTCCGCGTGATGATGACCGTGATCGTGTGCATGATCGTGATGATGCCCGCAACACCCCGAGCAGGATTCATCGGCTTTCGGTGTTGCTGCTTCTTTCTCGATTTTCTCGACCAAGCTCTTGCGTAAAATCGAACGCAGCGAAAAGCGGGAAATCACAAGCCCCACACCCACCGCGACCAGATAACCTAACAGAACACGTCCGCCGGTCATCATCCATGGTGCTTGACCTTGAAACGCCTTCCATGTGCTGAGTGCGGTGATGGGGTTCACGATGGGTGCCGCCAACATGTAGGTGATCGCGTAACTTACCGGTAGTCCTTTGCTCACCAGCCTGCGGATCACCGGCACCACTGCACATTCACAAACCGGAAAAACGGCTCCCATCAAACCCGCCGCCAAGACCGCGAGATTCCTGTTTTTTGGAAGAAACCGATCCATCGTCCCGGCGGGAAGATAGATATCGATGAATCCACTGATGATCGTCCCCAAAAGAATGAACGGAGCACCCTCGAAAAGGATACTCAAAAACGCGTAGGCGAAGTCCTGTTGGGCATCAGAGCTCATCGCGGATTAGCCAAGCCGCCATCCCGCCAAGATGCAAGGACAGAGAACTTCAGGCCATGATTGCTTTGGAAACCTCAGCGGCTATCCCTTCACCTTGTAGTTTCGTAATCAATGCAAGGCCGAACTCTACTGCCGTTCCCGCGCCCAGAGAGGTGATGAGATTTTCATCCACAGCCACGCGCTCACCTGTTTCCGCTGAAAGTTCTGCTTGAGTCGAAAAATGGGCTGTGAAAACTTTGCCACCTAAAATCCCCGCATCTTTCAACAACAACGGTGCCGCGCAAATCGCCGCGATGATTTTCCCCTCCGCTGCATAATGCCGGATCAAATCCAAAACCTGCGGGTTCTTCCGCAGTTCCATTACCGCCGGTCCGCCGGGGAGAAACAACATCTCAAAATCTCGGGCGTTCACATCCTCGAATCGCACATCCGCACGAACCTGAATCCCAGATCTTCCCACGACATCTAAAGATGAAACCCCCGCCATCACCACTTCCACGCCCGCCCTCCGCAATAAATCCACCGGAGCAATGACCTCTATCTCCTCAAAACCGTTTTCCAAAATACAAATGACTCGTTTCATGGTGGAGACTTAGACAAAAATTCGTCTAAAACCGCAAGACACATCCGTATTCAAACTAAATGTCTCATCATGCAGGTTCACTTGAAAACATCCATCGCCATTCTTTCCTTAGCTCTCGTCACTAGCGTGATTGCGCAAGAACCGCTTTTCACGCGCGATGGCACCGATCCAACCTTCGCCGCTCTCATCGAAAACGGCACGCTCAAGCCCGGTGAGCGCTTTGCAAAATTAACCGTGCATGGGTCACGCATTGATGTGAATAATGACTTGTTAGAAAAGCAGGTTGGTAAAGCTGAAGCGATTTTAAAAGACATCGGCCTCCATACTCAAAATAGTGGTGGGATACCCCGAAAAGATTTCGTGAATTGGACGCGCTGGTATCAAGAAGACGGCAACACCCAAATATTCCGCTTGTTCAAAGACGAACAAAATATCCGAAGTGGCACGGGCGACAAAGCCTCACCGGGTCGAGTGGAAACCTATTCGAAAAGCCTGACCGTTGCTCCGGGAGCCTGGAAAGAATGGGAAGCGACCTATACGATCATCGATCCTGTCGGCGCAAATATCTTCCAGTTATTCCACAACGGCAAAGACGCGAAAGGCAAAGACTTACTATGGGCCTTCCATATCCGCATGAGCGATGAAGGAGATATTTATTTTAGTCGACGCCGCCCCATTCCCGGCATGGAGGACCGCATCACCCTCGCTGAAAAGATGACGGGGAAATCTCTTTCCGTCAAAATTCGCTCGAACGGCCACGAATACGAAGTTTATCAAAAGCCCCCGCTCGATGAAGCATGGAAACTTGTTACCAAAGGGTCTTATCCGAAAGCCGAGGATAACATAATCAGTTTCCGCTGGGGGATGTATTGCGGATCAAAACCCAGCATGAGCATCAAGAAAGACGCGATGATGTTTGTTACGGGCGCGACGATTCGTTGAACCCCATCAATCCCATGCCGCCCGAATCCGTGGTTTTCATTTCTGAAAATCAACCTAGGGTTCCGGCATGATGAAACATGTTTTGATTCTGTCGGTATTGTCGATGTCCGCGATTTTTGCAGCTGAGCCATTGCCTCTATGGGCAGAAAAAGCTCCGGCTGCGTTGGGTGAAACCCCGAAAGATATCCCAACTCTCACCCCTTACCTTCCGGAAAAACCCGGTGCGGCGCGCGCGGCGATGGTGATTTGCCCCGGTGGCGGTTATGGCGGACTCGCAGATCACGAAGGTTCTCACTACGCAAAATTTCTCAACGAACAGGGTATCACTGCTTTTGTTTTAAGATACCGCCTCGGTTCTGCGGGATACCGCCACCCGGTAATGCTCAACGATGCCGCTCGCGCGGTCCGCACCGTGCGGGCCCGTGCTACCGAATGGAACATCGATCCTACCAAAATCGGAATTATGGGTTCTTCTGCAGGAGGGCATTTGGCATCGACTCTTCTCACTCATTTCGATGCGGGAAATTCGGAAGCAGCCGATCCGATTGATCGCCAGAGCTCCCGCCCGGATCTCGGTGTGTTGTGTTACGCGGTGATCACAATGGGTGAGTTCACGCATAAAGGATCGAAGAAGAACCTCTTAGGTGAAAATCCATCTGAAGAACTCGTCACCTTGCTTTCCAGCGAACTGCAGGTGAAAGCAAACACACCGCCGTGTTTCATCTGGCATACATGGGAGGACGGAGGGGTGCCTGTCGAAAACAGCATGTTGTTCGCGAGTGCGTTGCGGAAAAACAAAGTTGCGTTCGATTTTCATGTGTATCAAAAAGGCGCGCACGGCATCGGACTCGGCAGTAAGGGTGATCCCGCTACGCGCCATCCTTGGACTCAAGACCTCCTGTTCTGGCTGAAGACCCAAGGTTGGAATCCTTGATCATGCGTCATTTTCTAACAAATTCTGTTATCTTGATGTCGCTCACTCTTTCGGCGGTGGCGGAGAAATGGAGTTTTGAACGCGAGCTGATGGCCACGCGTTTCACCATCGTCTGCTATAGCGATGATCCAGCGGCTGCTCAAGCAGCAGCGGAGTCCGCGTTTGCGATCGCGGAAAAAGTCAACGCCGTCGCCTCTGATTATCTTCCAAATAGTGAGCTGAAACAACTCGCCTCAAAACCTATCGATACACCCGTTTCGTTAAGTCCTTTATTCTACGATCTCTTAGATCACTCGCGTAATATGGCTGAGTCCACTCAGGGCGCGTTTGATCCCACACTGGGCTCACTGACGAAACTCTGGCGCGAAACACGTCATCGCAAAAGTTTGCCAGATCCCGAAAAACTCGAAGCAGCCCGTGCCGCAGTTGGCTGGAAACATTTCACCCTACATCCAAAAAATCACAGCATCACGATCCGGCAAAAAAACATGGAGTTTGATCTGGGTGGAATTGCAAAAGGTTATGCAGCCGATCTGATGCTCGAATCACTCATCGCTGCCGGACTTCCTCAATCCATGGTCACAGCAGGCGGGGATATTCGGCTCGGAAATCCACCGCCGGGCCGCGATGGCTGGAACGTCGCAGTACAGACCTTTGAGCTGAACAAGCGGGATGAAATCCTCGTTCTATCCAATGCCGCCGTTTCCACTTCCGGAGATCTTCATCAATCGGTCGAAATCGACGGCGTGAAATATTCCCACATCCTCGACCCCCGCACCGGCCTTGGTCTCACCCGAAGGATCGCCGCTACTGTCATCGCTGATACTGGAAAGCTCAGCGATCCCATTGCGACCGCTGCGTGCGTATTGGGAGAAGACGGTTCGGAAGCGCTCAAAAAAATCCCCGGTGTGCGTGGGATAAAAATGCGCACTTTGCAAGAATCCCCCGCCACTCCACGTTTTGAGAAGCCCACAAACGGAACCCAAGATGAAAAGTAGCCGCAGAAATTTCCTCCAACATTCCATATTCGGAACCGCAGGTTTGGGCCTTGGGATCGCTTCCACTTCAGAAATTCATGCGGCACCTTTCACCGATGGAACTGCTCCTGAAATCACTCAGGAATTTGATGTGTTGGTCGTGGGTGGAGGTACGGCGGGGATCATCGCTGCCATCCAAGCGGGACGCGCCGGAGCGAAAACTTTGCTCGTCGAACGCGGCGCACAGCTCGGTGGTGCGATGACCACGGGAGGAGTCGCATTTCCCGGATTGTTCGATGCATGGGGCAAACAAATCATCGCGGGAATCGGTTGGGAACTGGTCAAGGAAAGTGTTGAGCTCGATCAAGGCAAGATGCCGGATTTTTCAAAAGTTCCCAAACAGCACTGGCAGAACCAGGTGTTCATCAATCAGTTTCTTTACGCGATTTTGGCTGAGGAGAAATGTGAACAGGCGGGAGTGCAAATCGCTTATCATGAGTTTCCTCAAACCGTAGCGAAAACCGACAAGGGTTGGCAGATCGATTGCATCGGATTCGGCACCAAGCGTCGGGTGACCTGCAAACAAATCATCGACTGCACCGGCGGAGCCGAAGTGGTGGGTCTGTTAGGTTTCGCGCGTTTGCGTGAAGAGGAACGCCAGCCCGGATCCTATCTTTACATGATGGGTGAGGCGCACGATCCGGGTCGGAACCAAATTCACCGCCTCTATGTGCACGGCGCGGATTCCACCAACTCACGCACCGTTACCCATGCGAATCTAACAGGACGAAAATCCATCCTCGCATCACTTCGTAAGAAGAAAGGCCCGCGCCTGATGCACATGCAGCCGGAAACGGGTTTCCGCGAGAGCTATCGAATTGAGGGGGAAACCCTGATCACCGTGAACGATTACCGTTCCGGAAGAAAATTCGACGATGCGATTTGCTACGCGTTTTATCCTGTCGATCTCCACACCAAGAACGGCGTGAAGCCCGAGCCGCTCAAACCCGGTATTGTTCCGACGGTTCCGCTGAGCGCGCTTGTGCCAAAAGGCAGCAAAAACATCATTGTCGCCGGTCGGTGCGTGAGCAGCGATCGTTTGGCGAACTCAGGCCTGCGTGTCCAAGCCTCCTGCATGGGCATGGGCCAAGCCGCTGGCGCCGCAGCCGCTCTCGCCGCGAAAGCGGGATCCACTCCACTGGAAATTCCGCTTAAGGAAATTCACGATCTTCTCCGCCAGCACGGAGCCATCATCCCAGGAGATGTCTAACAGAAAAAAACCACAACTCGGAACTTTGGGCAGGAGGGCGGTTTCACTGCTCACTGCCTTGACGTTTCTTGTCCCTTCCGTGACAGGCGTGCTTGCATTCATTCAGCCGTTTTCCATCGGGATCATCGGCCTGCATGCATTGATGGGATTTATTTTCGTCGCGTTGATTGTTCTGCATATTTTCAACAACAGCCGTCCGCTTTCCAGCTACCTGCGCAGCAAAACGTTATGGGCCAGTTTGCTCATCGTCGTGGTTATGAGTGTTCTGTTTTGGTGGCAACCGGCGCCTGTCAAAACCGTTCTTAGTTGGAGCGGAAACCTCGGGCCTGCGATGGAGCGTTTTGAGATGAGCGAGGATGAAATGGTTTTTGATTACAGCCCATCGCCCAAATACAAGATACGTTTGAATGTAAAAACCGGATCTGCTTACGCAACCCAACCGCCACCCCAAGTTGCGATCTGGTTAGAAAATCAAGGCGGCTACCACATCAAAACCCTGCTTGAATCCCAGGATAAAACTGAGACTTCTTATTGGATGTTCAAACGTGCGGGTTGGGAAAAAGCCAAGCGCGATGCTGAAGCGGAAAAAGACATCGATGCCGTCACCTCTCCCACGCCAAATGGCTCTTTTGATCCTGCCGACTACATTCTTCCCAGCGACTCCAAGGAATCCACCCCTTACCAGCTCCTGCTCGAAATTAACCAACCCGGCGATGAGCAGCCATCGTTGGTTTACGCCGTGGAAATCGACAACTCATTGCCTCGCGGTTATCAGTTGTTAGATTTAAAGGGCTTCCCGAAACGCGATGCGGACGACGAAAAGGGTAAAGAAGTATGGGGTCTTTACTACGTGGATGAAACTTTCAACACAGCGCTCGATCTGATCGACAGCGCGTTGCTGACAATTGATCGCTCAAATTAAATTCAAAACCCAAATCCCATGAAATTTTTTACATTATCCATACTTTCACTCTTGCTGGCATCTATCTGCCAAGCTGAGCCAACTCAACATAAAGGCTACAAACTTGTCTGGGCTGATGAGTTCGATAAAGACGGTCCACCTAATCCTAAAAACTGGGTTTTTGAGGAAGGATTTCGGCGCAATAGGGAGCTGCAATGGTATCAAAAGGAAAACGCGACTTGCAAAGACGGGCTACTGATCATTGAAGGAAAAAAAGTAAATTTACCGAACCCTGAATATACCAAAGCCAGCAAAGACTGGAAAAAATCCCGGCCCACGATCGAATATACATCGTCCTGCTTGAGGACTATTGGGCTTCACTCTTGGCAATATGGGCGCTTTGAAATTCGAGCGAAAATTCCCGCGAGCACTGGGCTATGGCCGGCGATCTGGACACTTGGAGTTGAGGGTGAATGGCCCGGTAATGGTGAGGTGGACATCCTCGAATGTTACAAGGGACAAATTCTTGCCAACGCCTGCTGGGGCACAAAAGAGCGCTGGAAGGCAAAATGGGACAGTAGCAAGACTCCCCTTAAATCCTTTAATGATCCACAGTGGATCGATAAATTCCATGTTTGGCGCATGGATTGGGATGAAAAGGTTATCAATCTTTATGTCGATGATAAGTTGCTTAATGCCATAGATCTAACAAAAACAATCAATCCGGATAATAAGGGTCCCAAAAATCCGTTTCAACAGCCGCATTTTCTTTTGCTCAATCTCGCCATCGGCGGTGACGCGGCTGGTGATCCGGCCGGAACAAAATTTCCGGTTCGTTATGAAATCGATTACGCGCGTGTTTATCAGAAGGAGTGAGGTGACGGAGACGCTTATTTCTTCAGCTCAAATCCACGCGTTGCAGATTTTTCCCGTGACGGGAAATCTTTAGGTATCTCTTGAGTGACATTTCCTGTCGCAGCCCATTCCGAGCCACGTAGGAAAGTGACGATGAATCCAACAC
This sequence comes from Verrucomicrobiota bacterium, assembly GCA_040384845.1. Classification (GTDB taxonomy): domain Bacteria; phylum Verrucomicrobiota; class Verrucomicrobiia; order Verrucomicrobiales; family Akkermansiaceae; genus Luteolibacter. The sequence goes on from JAZKIL010000001.1 coordinate 596,616, forward strand.
CTTCAAACGCCTCGGTATCGTGACCCAGTGTGGTGTGAAAGACTCGACCTTTCTCGTAACTCAACGCCATCAACATCGGCTCGTTGCGTCCTGCTTTTTGGAGCTCTGGTGTGTCAGCGGCGGTGGCAAGAATGGTCATGTTTTCTCCGGGGCCGCGAAGGCGTGAGTAGCACTCGTCTTTGGTATGCATCCAAAAATCAGGCAGGCCTTTGGTGATTGGATGGGTTTTATCGCGCATGGTGATCAGGAATTCGCCCTGCGGACCGTGTCCACCACACTTGCCCGGAGTATCTTCGCGAATGACTTTTCCTTCGGCATCGTAATAGACGTAAGGACCCGATTTTTCATTGCGCCCACCCCAACCGCCGAGTCCGATCATTTTATTATACTCCGGCCAATTTCCCCAACTGTTGTCGGCTGCGTGCACTGCAACCAATCCGCCGCCGTTCTTCATGTAATCCTCGAAATTTTTCCGAGTTTGTTCCGACCAGTCGGAAGCACCAAAACCGAAGTTGCTGACCACGATGCTATATTTCGAGAAGTTAGGAGAGAAATCGGGATCCGGCATGGATTTCTCGGTTCCTTCAGATTCCCCTACGCCAGCAAGTGGCAACCACTTTTCCTCACGCTTGTGGTTTGAGATGAACTTGGTGCGAGCGACTTCAACTTCAAATAAACCGCTGCCTTCCAAATATTGTTTCATCATCACCGTAGATTTCGGCCAGACCGCATGGTTATTCTGTCCATCGACGATGAGTGCTTTGAGTTTTTCCGCCGCGGCTGCAGGCAGAGAAAAGATGAGAGAAGCGGCGAAAAGGTAAGTGATCGATTTCATTAGAAGATGTCTTACGCTGGTGGAGAAACTTTTCCATCAAGAAAATCGATTTTGCTTGGGGGAGAGGATTGCCGGAACATAAATGAATTCACCTGAAGTGTGTTAAATATGAAATCACTCATCTCTTTCATCTGCTGTGCGCTCTGTTGTTTATCTGCGCAAGCGCAGTCAAGGTTCGACGGCCCGGCAGGAAAATCCTACGTCTACAAAACCTCAGCCGGCGTGGAGCGGAAAATGGAAATTTTCTTTCCGCCCAACCACGATCCCACGAAATCAAAAGTTCCCGGCGTGATATTGTTTCACGGTGGTGGTTGGAGCGGTGGAGATCTCAGTCAATTTCGTTTCGCTGCTGAATACTTCGCTAGGCGTGGTCTGGTGTGCGCCACTGCTGAATATCAGATGTTAGGAAAGGCGGGGGTCCAAAAGCTGGCGAAGGGCGAATCCCGCAAACGCGCCTGCGTCACCGATGCGAAAAGCGCGATCCGTTGGTTCAAGAAAAACGCCGATGAACTCGGCATCGATCCCGCTCGCATCATCACCGGCGGCGGCAGCGCAGGCGGACATATCAGCGCCCTTGCCACGATGAATCCCGGACTCAACGACCCCGTCGATCCCAAAGACATCGATACCAAAGTGGTCGCTTATCTTTGGTTCAATCCCGCTTTTGAAGCAACAGACGCATCCGATCCTGAAATCGATATCCTCACCCATCTCAAAGCCGAGCTACCACCGACCATTGTTTTCTTTGGTGATAAAGACGCCTGGAAAAAGGGTTGGGATGTGGCTCATGAAAAATGGAAAACGCTCGGCACGAAAACCATCGATCTCCAGATCGCACCCGGACAAGGCCATTCCTTTTTCAACAAAGATCCATGGCGTGCGGTTACTCTTATCGCGGCTGATGAGTTTCTGGTGAAACATGGTTTTCTAACAGGTAAAGCAACCTTAACCCCGCCAGCGAGCGGGGAAAAGCTTGTGGCTGAGTGAATGGGCAGGGACGTTTATCCTTAAACGTCCATATTTTGCCGCCCTGATAACGGAAAGAGTTCGATGGGATATTATGCGCCGTCTGATATGGACGTTTAAGGATAAACGTCCCTGCCTTATTCATTATGAAAAGGGCAGCAGAATGCAGCCCCTCCTTGTTTATCATTATCCGGTGATTATCCTTGCCATCAGAATCTGAGGCTATTTCGTAGGCACACGCTAAAAACTCCTATGAAAGTATCGTTTTCCCTGATCACCGCGTCACTGACGTTTTCTGTAGCTTCAGTATTCTCACAGAATCCACCTGCTGTGCGTGAGATCACCGCTCCGCCAGCAGGATTGAAAGCTCCTGCCTTTTACAAAAAATACCTCGATGCCAAAGGTTATCCGATCATCGCATCCGGCACGGTCAATGATTACGCGCTGCGTGAGGCCGCTTACTTGGTCGATATGATGTTGGTGAAGCGCGATGATGTACGCGCCGCGATGACGAAAAGCGGATCGCGCTTGTCGATCATCGCATGGAACGAATTCACCACGGATGTTCCTGACTTCGCCGATCTCAAGCCGAAGGATTTCTGGGATGCGCGTGCGCGTGGCACGGGCGGAAGTGAAACCGATCCTTATTGTTCCTGCGGAGAAGAAAACCTGCTCGGTTATCCGGGTGATCCGTACGCCACTGAAAATATTCTCATCCATGAAATCGCGCATAACATTCATCTGCGAGGGGTTTTGAATCTCGATCCCACCTTCGATGCTCGTTTGAAAAAAGCCTACGATGAAGCGATGGAGCAAGGGCTATGGAAAGGCAAATACGCATCGGTAAACGATCGCGAGTATTTCGCGGAAGGCGTGCAGTCGTGGTTCGATAACAACCGCGAACCGGATCACGATCATAATCACGTCAACACCCGTGTCGAACTTCTCGAATACGATCCCGGCCTCGCTGCGTTGTGTCGCGAAATTTTCGGCGACACGGAATTGAAATACACTAAGCCTGTCACACGCCTAACAGGTCACTTGGAAGGTTATGATCCGTCAAAAGCACCGACCTTTGTCTGGCCGGAAAGACTGATGAAAGTCAAAGCGGAGATCCGCGCGGACGCTCTTGCTCGTGGCAAAGCAGCGGAAGCGGGCATCGTGCGCGAGAGCCGAGAAATCTCCGGTTGGCCGGTTCATATCAACAAAGTTCTTCTATCGGATGAGACCAAACCTGCCACCGAAAAAGCGCTTGGGATGTTGAAGGTTCAGCTCGATGAAATCATCAAGCTGGTTCCCGCCCCGGCGGTTGTGGAGTTGCAAAAAGTGCCGCTCTATTTTTCTCCTGCCTATCCGAAGTTCGGTGAGAGAGCCGAGTTCCATCCCGATGGGGGCTGGCTTAAGGACAACGGACGTGACCCGGTCATGGGCAAAGGCGTGGAATTTACCAACGTGAATTCCTTCGAGGCCGACACTCAACGCATGCCGAACTTCGCGCTCCATGAACTCGCACATGCCTACCACAATCGCTTTCTAACCAAAGGATTTGAAAATCCCGAACTCAAGGCGGCATACGAGAAAGCCAAAGCCAGCGGAAAATACGACAGCGTCGAGCGCGTCGATTCCAAAGGAAACAAGCGCATGGACCGCGCCTACGCCATGACCGATCCCATGGAATACTTCGCTGAAGCCACCGAGGCGTTTTTCGTCCGTAACGATTTCTACCCTTACACCCGTGACGAATTAGAAAAACACGATCCAGACATGGCGGCGCTAGTTCGTAAGCTTTGGGGAGTGAAGTAGTAGAGTGGATTTCAGTTCTCAATCCGCGTCACACGATAACCCGCCTTTTCCAAGTGGCTGCGGATACTCGGGTCTCCGGTAAAGTGAGCGGTTCCTGCTGCGAAGAAATGCACGGTATCGGGTGAGGCTTTGAGTTTCTGGGCGATCGTGGCGGCCATGGTTTTGTCGCGTTGGGTGAGGAGTTTATCGAAGAACTTTTCACCTAGTTCTTTATGAGGACCTTCGAGCATTTCTTTAAAAGATTTCTCTACCAGTTTTTTGATCAAATCCGCGTCGCCTTGGATGTAAGCATCGGTGAGTTCTTTGAGACTGTTTTTTCCTTCCGCACGATCTTTGCGCATGTAGCGCAAGGTTTCAGAGAGGAAATTCACTTGTTCCTGTTCCGTGAATGAACTCAGCAGACCCACTTGGAAATCAGCGGTTTCCATCGCATCCGTTTTCTTGCCTTTCTTAACCGCCGCATCCCAAATCTTTTTATCTAACGCAGTTGCGCCGGTGAGTTGTGACTTCAACATGGGCAATGAAACAGCGATGGCCCATGTGTGCATCGGTTGAAAAGGCTTTGAGTCGAGAGCGGGATTGATGGCGCGCAGTTCTTCGTCGAGTTGCTTGCTAAGTTCCTCACCGATGGATTCCGCCAATGTCTTGCCATCTTTGCGAATGACTTTCATTGCCATGCCGAGCTGGGTCTTGTCATCCATCGGAATTTCCGTAAGCACCACATCGGATTCCTCGAATGCTTTTTGAGCGGCAGGATGAAGCTGGTTGAGCGCGCCACCACCGAGATGGATCGTGCCGAAGAGATAGGATGGCTTTTTTAGATCGCCGCCCTCGATTTTCCAGAGCAACGGTTTGACCGGATGTTTGGGTGCTTCTTGAGCACAAACAGAAAGTGGCGCGATTACAGAAAGCAACGCGATGACGGGAATGAGATGTTTCATAAGAGTAGTGAGGAGTAAGTATGAATGGTGAAGTTGTCGGAATCTATTGTGAGTCGTCCTTCTCTTTATCAATGCCCAAAAAACGCTTCGCTTTCCGGGATGCGGAGTCGATGAGTTCATCGGATTTGATTTTATTGAGCGAATCGATTGCAACATCCGCTCCTGTGGAAATCACCGGTTGCACATCGTCGGCGAACGATTGGAACCGTTGATCCACGCGTTCCGTGCCTTTGGCAACCCGCTCGCTGCTACGGGAGATGCGCTCCAATTTCGGAAGCAGTCCAACGATAAGAGCCGCCGCAGCAATCGCCATAAAAATGAGATTGGCGATGAGAAGATTGGCGATTCGATCAAGCTTCTTGCTAGTTTCGGGGTGGTCCATGAGGTTAAACTAACGTGATCGAAGTAGTGGATGGAAGGATGAATTCGGCTCCGCGCGTCCCGTTAGGGAAAAGACAGAATACTCAGGGTGCAGCAAAGCGCGGTCGATAAAGAAGGTACTTCCAGTCTTGTGTCTTGCGTCTCCTAGTCTTCTTTCTAAAGAAGCAGCTCCTTCACCACATGCCCATGCACATCTGTTAGGCGGAAGCGTCTGCCTTGGAAGGTGTGGGAGAGGCGGGTGTGGTCGATGCCCAGTTGATTGAGGATGGTGGCATGGAAGTCGTGGACGTGGACGGCACCGGGGATGAATTTTTCTTTCGATGGATCGATGGCTTGTCCATCGGCTCCGACGATGTTGTAGCCGTAATCATCGGTGGCACCGTAGGTCATGCCGGGTTTGACTCCGCCGCCCGCCATCCATGCAGTGAAGCAACGCGGGTGGTGATCACGGCCGTAGTTATCTTTTGTGAGTTTGCCTTGCGAATAAGCGGTGCGTCCGAACTCACCGCCCCAGATGACGAGCGTGTCTTCTAACATCCCGCGCTGTTTGAGATCGGCGATGAGGGCGGCGCAGCCTTGATCGGTTTCTTGTGTCTGGGTGCGGATGGCATTAGGTAAATTTCCGTGCTGATCCCAACCTGGGTGATAGAGCTGGATGAAACGCACGCCTTTTTCCGCGAGGCGTCGGGCGAGCAGGCAGTTGGCGGCAAAGGTGCCGGGTTTTTCGGCATCCGGGCCGTAAAGTTCCTTGATCGATTTCGGCTCGCCGCTGATGTCGGTGACTTCGGGCACGCTGGTTTGCATGCGGTAAGCCATCTCGTATTGGGCGATGCGGGTTTCGATCTCGGGATCGATCTCATTTTGGAAATCGATTTTGTTCAGGGCGGAGAGTTTATCTAACAAAGCGCGTCGACCAGACTGGCAAACACCATCGGGATTGGTGAGGTAGAAAACTGCATCTTTTCCGGAGGAGAATCGCACACCTTGAAAGCGGGAGTCGAGGAAGCCGGTGCCCCATAGGCGGGCGGCGAGGGGTTGGTCGGTAGGTTTTTTGGTAACCAGCACGACGAATCCGGGAAGGTTTTCATTTTCAGAACCGAGGCCGTAAGTGACCCATGAGCCGAGCGATGGGCGGCCAGCGATCTGAGAACCCGTTTGGAAAAAGGTCATCGCGGGATCGTGGTTGATCGCCTCGGTCCAGAGGGATTTTACGAAGCAGAGATCATCTACGACTTTGGCAGTGTGTGGCAGAAGTTCGCTGACCCATGCGCCGGATTTTCCGTGTTGAGCAAATTTGAATTGCGAGCCCGCAAGCGGCAGGCTGGCTTGGTTGCCAGACATGCCGGTGAGGCGCTGGCCGCGGCGGACGGAGTCTGGGAGTTGCTGGCCGTTGAGTTCGTTGAGCTTGGGTTTGTAATCGAAAAGTTCCATGTGCGAGGGGCCGCCGGACATGAAGAGGTAGATCACACGCTTCGCTTTCGGTGCGTGATCCCTGAGAATTTTTTCACCCAAAGCAGATGCACCGGAAAGTCGCTGTGGAAGCATCGACGCAAGCGCGGCTCCACCAATCCCGGTAGAGAGTTTGGAGAGGAAATGGCGGCGGGTGATTTCGAACATGGTTTTAAGTGTCGAGTGGGAACGTGATGTTGGCGTCTAGGTTGAGGAGTTTTGAGACCACAGTTAATTCGAGAATAGTAAAACGTTTCCATCAGGCGCGACCTTGCAACGGATGAACAGATTTCCATCGCGTCCCTCGATGGTGGCCGGAATTCCGTTCAGGAAAAGTGGAAGCTTCTTCTTGCCATGGATTTTCAGATCGATTTCGTAGGGGTGTTCCCAAGGAAGCTTCAGCTTCGAGAGGCGGCCGGTAGCGCTTACATGAAAGGAATCGCCGCGATTCTCAAGTGAGAGGTTCACTCCGTCGGTGCCTACGGCGTAGCCATGGTCGAGATTGATGATGCCGCTATCGGTGAAGCGTGCGGCATCGGCCAAGCCGGTGAAGATTCCCGAACATTCGCCCCAACTGGGGTGGGTGCGCATCGCGGATTGGTTATGACCCTCGTGGTTGATATTTTCCGGCCCGAGGCCCAAGCCGTAGTGGTTGACGTAAGGATAGATGCCGTTCGCGATGTGGCGGGGGTGGTTGATCAACACGGTGCTGGCACGTGCGGCGGCGATGCCTCGTTCGACAAGATCTTGTCGGCCGAGTTCCAATCCATACCAAAGAAACGGTTCGACCAGATCGCACTGTCGGGCGTCGAGCCAGTTTGCGGTGTCGAGATTGTCCGCGGTGCAACCGCCAAAAGGATTGGCCGTGTAAATGTAGTGCGGATCCCAACTCGCTTGGGAAAGGCTGATGTAGTCCGCGACTTTGGCGCCTGCCTCGAGATGGACTTTTTGTTGGGTTGCTTGGTAAAGAGCCTTGAATCCTTTGGCGGCCCACATGGCGCTCAGATTGCCCCGGATCGTTAGATTCTGTGTTTCATCCGTCGTGTAGCTCAGGCCATTGCGGCCACAGGAATAATACACCTCGAGATCGACCCAGCGCTGTTGAGGAAGGATTTCTTTCCTGAGGTATTCAGCGATGCGCTCCGCTCCGGTCACGTAGCGGGCCTCGGTGGTGACGATTGCCATTTCTGCTAGAAACCACATCATTGCAGCGGGTTGGGCGCTGTAATGGAGATCCGCGATGGGTTTCATGTCCGATGTGTAATACGATGGAATCGTGCCACGCGAGTCGATGCGAGCTAACAGCCCGTCGGCGAAGGGACGCAGGTATTCGATGATGCGCGGATCTTTTCCGCAGCGCTGATAGAATTCGAGCAGATGGGCGGCTGATTTGCTCATGGCAGGCACGTTGTAAACGGGCGCGCTTTTGTCGAAAATCGAGCTGGGTGAGGGGGCTGGCCCGAGACTGCTCAGCGCCCATTGCTTGCTCGCGGCGTGATAGACGAGTGGGAAAAACCCTGCTTCATTACGCGGTGCTTCGAGGGCCAGGTTGATGATGCGCTGTCCGCGCTCCTTGAGTTGCGGCATGTCGAGTTTTTCTCCCCAATACACCATACCGTTGGCATCACGAATGTTATTCCAGAACTCGAAGTTCCATAGAGCATCACCGAATCCCATGCCGCCGAGCGGAGCTACCATGCCGCCTACGGGTTTTCCGTTGAGTTCGAAATCAATGAAAACACCGTTATCTTTGAATCCGGGAACAGGTGCCTGAATGGTGTGCGGCATCGGCTTGGATACGACGTCGTAAATGGTGCGCACATATTCCGCAAAGGGCATGGCTAAATGCGCTTGGTCTCGGAACTGCGGGTGGCCGTAACGCTGCCAAATGTGGCGCGATGCCACTTGAAAGGCGGTCCCTTCCGCTTTGTCCGCTCCCATGAGGATTTCATAGCCGAACCGGATTTCCTTCTCCGCGAGATGACGCACCATTGAAGCGTTATTGACCCGTTGATAACGGACGTGATGTCCGACCACAAAATCCATCATGCCATAGGAAAAGATCGGCTGGTCGGTGAGTCCGGACTTGGCGTTCAGATCGAGCGCCGTGGGCATGGTATAATATTCATCGATGATGGGAACTGAGAATGTATTGCGCGCCACGGCTTGGGTGCGTCGCGCATCGGGCGATTTCACCGCGTGGGCATTGATCATCGTGAGATCGGGTATCAAGCAGGAATACAGGCCACCTTTTTGAAGCACGATGGCGGGCGAATGAAAAGCGTGGTCGCCGATCACCTGATCGATGGCGGGGCCGGATCGAGCATCGTCTTTCTTGGCAGTCGGGCTGTGCACAAAATCCGGCATACCGGCAGGCAGAAACTCCCAAGCCGAAAGAAAATAATCCAGTAGGGGTTCTTGCAATGAAGCGGAGACATCGACATGCACCGTCGCGCTGCCGTGGTCGACGGTCAGCAGTTGCTCCGCGACGATACGTCCGTTCATTTGGCCGGTCATTTTGATTTTTACCTGCAGGTCGCTCTTGGATGCCACGGAGAAATGAGTGAAGAGTTCGTTGGCCTGGTAGCGATGCGGGGTTAACGAGGTATCAAACAACTTGTTAGCGGCGGGTGTTTTCGTGAAGTCGGGTCGCACGGTGCGGCAGATGGGTTGCCACTTCCCGTCCTTGTCCGCTGCCATTGCCGTGATGACTGCGGCGCGGTTAGGCAAGTGCGTCAACTCAAGGGCAATCTTACCATTGGCCACACGAAGCTCGCCCGGCTTCTCAACAATCTCCCAATCCGCGGATGCGGGTGCGGACAGCAATAACAAGATGGCAAAGGCCCATCGGAATGAATGTGATTCCGCGCAATGACGTGAGCCGCCGGTTTTCAGGAAAGACATATCAACGGAGCATGATGTTCGCATCCAGGTTGAGGAGGGCTTGGGCAAGAGTGGTGAAGGCCGCGAGTTCGGTTTTATCCAACGCAGGATCGGCGGGCGCGTCGCCGATTTTCAGGAGGGCATTGGCGTCGGAAGATTTGGTGGTGAAAAAGCCGCGTTGCTCGTTGATCAGTTCTGTTAGAAGAGCGACTTGCGCTGCGCTTGGAGCATTTCCGATAACTTCGCGGAAGGCCCATGCGGCGCGGGCTTCGTCGGTGGTACCGCCGTGTTTGATGATGCGTTCGGAAAGTTTGCGTGCGGCCTCGACGAACTGCGGATCATTGAGCATGACGAGGGCCTGTAATGGGGTGTTGGTCGGCATGCGGCGGGTGGAGCAGACCTCTCGAGTGGAGGTGTCAAACAAGGTCATGTTCGGCGGGGTGGTGGTGCGTCTCCAGAATGTGTAGAGCGAGCGACGGTAGAGGCCTTCGCCTTTGTCGGGTTTGTATTCGGGGAGGAAATTGTTGATCTCTTTCCACATGGATCCTGGAGCTTGGTAAGGTTTGACGGGCGGGCCGCCAATGGTTGCAGCCAGCAGGCCGGATTGGGCGAGTGCGGAATCGCGGAGCATTTCTGCGGTGAGCCGGCGGGACGGACCGCGGGCGAGGAGGGTGTTTGCGGGATCGCGTTCGCGGAGTTTTGGGGAGGCTTTGGAATCCTGGCCGTAGGTGGCGGAGAGAACCATTTGTTTGATCGCTCGTTGGTGATCCCAACCGTGGTTCATCAGATCCCGAGCTAACCAATCTAACAATTCCGGATGGCTTGGCTGAGCGCCTTGCAGACCGAAGTTGTCTGATGTCTCCACGAGACCCGTTCCGAAAATTTCCTGCCAAACACGATTGATCATGACCCGTGAAGTGAGTGGATGATCGGGCGAGGTCAGCCATTTTGCGAAACCGAGGCGATTGCGCGGTTGGTCTTTTGGAAATGGTGGCAGCCAATCGGGTGTCTCGCGCTCGACCTTATCGGTAGGCTGCGTGTAGTCGCCACGAGCGAGGATAAATGCGGGAACAGGTTTATCGGACTCGCGCATCACGGGAATTTCACGGATTCCATTTTGGGCGGTGCGGTAGGCAGCGCGGGCGGCGGAAAGTTTTACAGAGAGGGCGCGTGTTTCGGGATTTATTGCGGACAGGTAGTATTCGTGGAGCTGTTCCGGCGCAGCGGCGATCTCGGCGAGGGGTTTTCCTGCATGGATGGCCGCGACTTCTACGGCGGTGATCGCGCGGAGGTGGACGTTGATTTCGTCTATCATGCCGCCGCGCAGACCGGGAAAGCGGCTGCGGGCCGCAAAACCGATCGCACCTCCGCTTGCCATATCGCGAGTAAGAGTATCGGCCGCTACGGTGGTTACAGCGGCTTGGCCGTTGAGGTAAATTTTCAAGCCCGCAGCTTTACGCGAACCGTTGTTGGTGACGGTGATGTGCGTCCACTCACCAGTCGGGATTGTGGCGGTGGTGGCAATGGAGGCGGCGTTACCAGGAAACTCGCGGGCGAGCGTCCAGCGGAGTTTTCCCTTTTCAAGAACGAGCTCGTAGCCGGAATAGGGAGCGTCTGCCGAGGTGGTGTTGGCGAAAACAACCGCTTCCGGGTAGTCCTCGCCAGGTTTGAGCCAAAGGGAGACGGAGAAGGGCTGGTCGGCGTGCTTGATTCCGTGATGGGTCATGGAAACGGTGGAGTCGCCGTCGGTCAGTACGCCGTTGCCGGTTTTTCCCGGCGTGAGCCGGTTGCCGCCAATCCCGATTGCTTCGGTGGGGGTGACTGTGTTCTTTAGGGCGGCAGCAGCTTCACCTTCGAACAGGAAGCGGGAGGCAAGATCGGATTCAGGGAAAGTTTTTTGCGTCAGCCAAGCTTGGAAGGCCGGTTCCGCCGCCGCGAGGCTTGCGGTGTAGGCGGCTTCTGCATCTGCGATACCCTTTTCCGCGGCAGCTAGCTGGGCTTCTTGTGCCGGGTTGGGCAACAGCAGCGCGGGCTGTGGCGGCACGCCGTTTCCGTACCCTATCAGACCGTGTTCGTCGATGCTGTTGAAAAACGCACCCATCGAGTAGTAGTCTTTCGCGGAGATGGGGTCGTATTTGTGATCGTGGCAGCGGGCGCATTCCATGGTGAGCGCCATAAAGCCGGTGCCGATGGTGTGGACGCGGTCTGAAATGCCGTCTTGTCGAAATTCTTCCGGCACTGAGCCACCTTCGTTGGTTTTGCGATGGATGCGATTGAAAGCGGTGGCGAGTTTCTGGTCGCTGGTGGCGTTAGGTAATAGATCGCCAGCGAGTTGCTGGATGATGAATTGATCGAGCGCCAGGTTTTCGTTGAACGATTTTATCACCCAATCGCGGTAAGGCCATGCTTCCATGTCGACATCGGCTTGATAGCCAAAGGAATCCGCGTAACGAGCAACATCGAGCCATGGAGGAGCCATGCGTTCTCCGAAACGTGGCGATTCTAACAGGCGATTGACGATGGTTTCTTTCGCGCCGGGCGATTTATCTGTTAGGAAAGCATCGATCTCTGCTTGGGTCGGTGGCAGGCCGGTGAGATCGTAAGTGACGCGGCGCAGCCAACGTTCGGGTGAGGCTTGTGGGCTGGGCTGGAGTTTTTCTTTTTCGAGTCGGGCGAGGATGAACGAATCGATGGGATTTTTTGTCCATGTCTTATCGGTGGTTTCCGGTAGGGGAATTTCTTTCGGGGGTGCAACAAAGGCCCAGTGTGCTTCGTATTCGGCACCTTGCTCGACCCACGTTTTGATCAGGTTCTTTTCCTTTTCTGTGAGGGTGAGATGAGATTTCGGCGGAGGCATGACCTCCTTGCGATCTTTTGAGAAAATCCGGATCAGGGCTTCGGAATCAGGTGGGTTTTTCGGATCCCATGCGAGGGCTTTGATCGCATCGGCGCGGATATCGAGGCGGAGATCGGCTTCTTGTTTTTCCTTATCCGGACCGTGACAGAAGAAGCATTTATCTGAGAGGATGGGCAGGATTTCTCGTGCATAGGAGATTTTCGCTTCAGCGGCAATGCTTGGCTGGATGGCTAGGAAGAGGATGATGGAGATATAGTCTTTCATGGGTAGCAAAGACTCCCGAGAGGAGAAGTTTAAGTCATACGGGTGCTGGCGGATTTATCTATCTCAAAAGCGGAGCATGACGAATGAGTATAGTCTTTCATGGGTAGAAAAGACTCCCGAGAGGAGAAGTTTAAGTCATACGGGCACTGGCGGATTCATCTATCTCAAAAGCGGAGCGGGACGAATGAGGTATGTCTTTGAGTGTTCAGGGTTGTCTAAAAATGAAATAGACAGCGCCTATCATGCAGATCCCGGCATAGAGGTAGTTCATGGTGAGCGGGCTTTTCATGTAGTAGACGGCGAAGGGGATGAAGACAGCGAGTGTGATGACTTCTTGGAGAATTTTGAGTTGGGGGAGGGTGAGGACGGTATGGCCGATGCGGTTGGCGGGAACTTGGAAGAGGTATTCGAAGAACGCAATCGACCAACTGAGGAGGATGGCGATCAGGAGGGGTTTGGATTTCAGGTCGCGCAGATGGGCGTACCACGCAAAGGTCATGAAGACGTTTGAGATGACGAGGAGGATGACGGTTTTGGTGAGGGTCATGTGCTGGATTTTCTTCGAGAAGCCGGCCAGAGGCACGGCTCTCCAGGATTAACCTCGGCGCTTTCTAACAGCCTCGGCCAAGGTTTCGAGGGTCTCCACGGTGTCGTCCCAGTTGATGCAGGCGTCGGTGACGGATTGGCCGCGGGTGAGTTTGGAGAGGTCTGGGTGGAGCTTTTGGTTGCCCTCGACGAGGTTGGACTCGATCATCACGGCGGTGATGGTTTTTGAGCCGTCTGCAATTTGGTTAGCGATGTTTTTCGCGACCAGCGGTTGGTTGCGGTAGTCTTTGTTCGAGTTGCCGTGTGAGCAATCGATCATGATGGAAAGCGGCAGGTTTTGCTCGGTGAGCATTTGTTCGACTTCGGCAACGTGTTCGGCCTCGTAATTCGGGCCGGTTTTTCCGCCCCGGAGGATGAGATGGCAGGAGTTGTTTCCGGTGGTGGAAACGATGGCGGAGACGCCTTGTTTGGTGACCGAGAGAAAATGGTGAGGGCGGGAGGCGGATTGGATCGCATCAAGTGCGAGCTGGATGGATCCGCCGGTGCCGTTTTTGAAGCCCACCGGCATGGAGAGGCCGGAAGCGAGTTCGCGATGGATTTGAGATTCCGTTGTGCGGGCACCGATCGCGCCCCATGAGATCAGGTCGGCGATGTATTGGGGGGAGATGGTATCTAGGAATTCCGTTCCAGCAGGAATACCCATGTTGGCGAGGTCGAGCAATAGTTTGCGTGCAACGCGCAGGCCCTGATTGATATCGAAGGAGTCATCGAGGTGCGGATCGTTAATCAGGCCCTTCCAGCCGACGGTGGTACGGGGTTTTTCAAAATAAACCCGCATCATGATGCAGAGATCATTTTGGAGACGATCTGCTTCAGCTTTGAGTTTCGTGGCGTATTCGATGGCGGCTTCAGGATCATGGATCGAGCAAGGACCAACGATGGTGAGAAGACGGTCGTCTTTCAGATTGAGAATGGCTTCTGCTTCGGTGCGCGCAGTATGAACCACGGATGCCGCATGCTCGTTGATAGGAAGATAATAGGCTAAAACCGCTGGTGAAATGAGCGGATTAATACCTGAAATACGGAGGTCGTCTGTGCGGTGCTTGGTCACGGGGGAGTTGGATTAACGTCTCCACGGCCAGTTTGCCAGTGTTAAGTGATAGATCTGTATCAGTGAGCCGGGCTCTTTAGTAGGTTTCTATTAGCTTCGGCGCTTGCGAACGGCTTCTGCAAGCACCTCCAAGGTCTCAACGGTGTCGTCCCAGTTGATGCAGGCATCGGTGACCGATTGGCCGCGGGTGAGTTTGGAAAGGTCTGGATGGAGCTTCTGGTTTCCCTCGACCAGGTTGGACTCGATCATCACCGAGGTGATGGTTTTTGAGCCGGCTGAGATTTGGTTAGCGATGTTTTTTGCGACCAGCGGTTGGTTGCGGTAGTCTTTGTTCGAGTTGCCGTGGGAGCAATCAATCATCAAAGATTTAGGAAAGTTTTGCTCAGCGAGTATTTTTTCAACTGCGGCGATACTTTCCGCATCATAGTTCGGACCTGATTTTCCGCCGCGCAGGATCAGGTGGCAGGAAGGGTTTCCAGCAGTCGAAACGATGGCGGAGACGCCTTGTTCGGTGACTCCGAGAAAATGGTGAGGGTTGGAGGCGGATTGGATGGCATCGAGTGCAATTTGGATAGAGCCGCCGGTTCCATTTTTGAAGCCGACGGGCATGGAGAGGCCAGATGCGAGTTCGCGATGGATTTGGGATTCCGTGGTGCGGGCACCGATCGCGCCCCAGGCGATGAGATCCGCGATATATTGTGGGGAGATGGTATCTAGGAATTCCGTTCCAGCAGGGATTCCCATGTTGGCGAGGTCGAGCAGTAGTTTACGTGCGACACGCAGGCCATGGTTGATATCGAAGGAGTCATCGAGGTGTGGATCGTTGATCAGGCCTTTCCAGCCGACGGTGGTACGGGGTTTTTCAAAATAGACCCGCATGATGATGAACAGGTCTTGTTTAAGACGATCCGCTTCAGCTTTGAGTTTCGTTGCGTATTCGATTGCGGCTTCTGGATCATGAATCGAACAAGGACCGATGATGACCATGAGGCGATCATCCTGGTGTGCAAGAATTGCATCTGCTTGAGCACGCGCGGAGTGCACGACGGAAGCTGCTTTTTCATCGATTTGAAGGTAGTATTCCAGAACCGCTGGGGAAATCAGCGGATGGATGCCTGAGATGCGGAGGTCGTCTGTGCGGTGCTTGCTCACTGAAGACCATGGAAACTCGCTCCACCTGAGTTGGCTAGTTTTAAGTGACGGATTTGCGAGGTTAGTATTTGTCAAAAGCCTCATTAGTAGATGGATTCTTGGGGCAGGATTCCCCAAGAACGGCCTGGGGCTGGAATCCCCAGCCACGATTCAATGTAGGGCATGTCGAAGGTTTCGACTTTAGCGTTGAGCGGGTCTTTCGACAGAGTAGAGGCCAAATTCACGGACGTGATCGAGGCGTTCCATGTTTTTACTGACCTAATGCCAGCCAAGAGTTTCATCTTGAGTGGAAATTTTCGCCATCGCACCGGCCCGCATCATTCCCAACTGTCTGCTAGAAAGTTCAAACGCCTCCGTAATGCGCTCCTCCCGCGTCATCGAACGTGCGCGCAAGATTTTCTCCCGGTAGATGGAATCCTGGAGATCTTTGAGAGCGGTGGGATGGTCGTGGGGATTCGACATGGTGAACTTGGAGGCGAGGTTAGCTTAGGAAACGTCAGACTCCAAGTTCGGAAAATGCTTACTGCTCGGGAATTGAGACAGGTGGAGAGAAAACGGGACCGAGTCCTTGACCTGGGTTCGGGCCGGGTTGGGTTTGTGGGCCTGGGCCTTTGTCCATTAGGTCGGTGCGGGATTTGAGCAGGGCATCGACCGTGAATTTGCTGACCTCGAAGGTGAGAGGCTCGAGTTTTTTGGTTTGTGCGATGCTATCGACGATGGCTTTGCGGCGTTCTTCAAAGGCTTTGTCGGCGGCGGCTGTGTCCTCGGGTTTTTCGTTTTCCGCAGGTTTGCGTTTCTCAGGAAGTTCTCCGGAAACTTTTACGTTGAGCAGGTAGTTTTCCGAGCCCTGAATTTTCGAGGGTTGAAGCGTGAGAACGTAGGTTAGGCCCTCAAAAGTTTTGATCGTGGCGGTTTGAAGTTTCTCGGGGTTCGCACGTTTTTCGATTTCAGCGGTGGGTACGACGTCGTCGAATCTTGCGTAGGAGAACAACGATTTCAAAGGAGCGACCGCGGCGGGGTCGATTTTCACACCGGGAAATGCCGAGGTGAATTTGAAATCGGCTTCTTCGTTATCGCGCTCGAGCTCCCATTCATTTTTATCGGAGCCGGGTTGGCTGAGGGAGATGGATTGAATTTTTTCGATTTTGAAAAATTCTTCAGCGAGCCAATTTTTCGGATCGGCGGAGAGGGAAGGAAAGAGTTCGGATACGGCGTAGAATCCGGATTCATCTGCATGGTTGCGGACGAAGCGACCGACCGATCCACCGCCGAAGGGCGATGAGGACGCGGCGGAGTCGAGATTTTTTCCGAACGAGATGGTAGCGATGGATTTGCCGGAAGCGTCTTTGAACGTGGCGGTAATGCCGCGTTGGGCGGGATCGGAAGATTTCTCATCCATGCCGAAGCGTGGCGCAAATGACGGGCCGGCTTCGATGCCTTGGGTGACTTTCAGTTCGATTAAGGAGCGAAGAAACCCGATGATTTCGGTGGGGTTCGCTTTGAATCCATCGCGCTCAACGACTGACCAGTTGCCGTCTTTTTGTTGGAGAGTGACGGATAGCTCGGCATCCGCGATGTGGATGGATGCGATTTCCTTGACTGGGAAATCCGGAATGAATGTTTCGCCAGCGGAGCGATTCGTGGTGTTTTTAATGTCGTTGCCGGCGGACTTTTTAATGGCGAAAACGGAAACGCCGAGAAGTA
The DNA here is from genome assembly GCA_040384845.1 of Verrucomicrobiota bacterium. Lineage (GTDB taxonomy): Bacteria > Verrucomicrobiota > Verrucomicrobiia > Verrucomicrobiales > Akkermansiaceae > Luteolibacter. The sequence goes on from JAZKIL010000001.1 coordinate 613,508, forward strand.
AGACGATGATCCAGAGAATGATGACGGTGCGTGGTTTCATCTTTTTGAATGTTAGATGTTAGAATTTTTCAGTTAAAAGTTTTTTGTGGAATCAGCGGGCGCGGGTTGAGGAGCGGCGGATGAAGTGGAGTAAGAGGCCGAAGAGGATGACCAATGAGGGTACGACCGCGACGTTGAGCAGGGTGATGTTGCCGGCGAGTCTGTCTTTCTGGCGACGCAGGTCTTTTTCTTGCTCGCGGATGCGGCGGGAGTAATCGGCCTGTTCCTTGCGGAGTTTTTCGATTTCCGCTTCTTGCTCTGGAGAGAGATAGAGTTCCGTTCCTTTTGCTTTTTGCGCTTGGAGCTCTTGAAGTTTGTTTTGTGCTTCTTGTTGCTTCACCTCGAATTCTTCGATTTTGGAGCCGACATGTTTCTTGAACTCGTCCTCCATGGTTTTGATCACGGTGAATGGGCGGCGCGTGGCGGAGCGTGAGCGGGAACCGATGAGGTGGTTCGAGCCTAGGGCTTGGTCGAGGATGTTGAAAAGCAATGCGGAGTTGCCATTGGAAGGATTCGCCATGCGCATGCCGCCTGCGTTTTGGATGCTGTAGGCAAAGCTATCATAGAAAGCATCGATATCAGAGATGAGGAACAGGTTGCCGGGTTTTACGGCTTGCTTGAGCGATTCTTCTTTCGGCGCGTCTTTTGGTTCAACTTTCGGTTCGCCTTCAGGTGCTTCGTTTTTCGGTTTGCCGTCAGGGAAAGCGGTTTTGAAATTTCCGGAAAGGAAGGTGACGAGATCGAATGCTTTGCCTTCGGCTTTGATGTTTCGGTCGATGGATGGATCGAGCTGTGAGGCTTTGATGGGATCGACGAAACCAGCCTTTTTGGATGAACGGATTAATGAGTTCGCTGTAATGCCGCTAGGGGCAGTGACCTCGAATGTGCCTGTTAGATAGAGAGTCACGGAGGGAAGATTTTTGGTGATGATGCTGTCTTTTTGAGGCATCGCGGATTCAGGAAGGCTCAAGACCGCAACGCTGCCACGGCCATCGCCGAAGGATGTGTAGTGGACGGGATCAGCGAGGACTTGCTGGGAATTGAATTTCACGCCCCATGCCGGAAGTAGGGTGGGCAAAGTGGATGAAGTTGGTGTGCCGGGTTGTCCCATCATTGGGTTGCCGCCACCGGTCATTTGGGCAGCAACGGAATGCGCATCAAGGCAAGCAACGACGGTTCCTCCACTGAGGAGGTATTGATCGATAATGAATTCGGTTTGCGGGGAAATTTCTGCGGGGTGGAAAACTAGCAGAACCTTGATTTCGTTCGGATCAATTTTTTCGGGAGCCATTCCCAGATCTTTCAGTTCGAAGGATTGCTTGAGCTGTTGGTAAATGACCCATGGTTGTTGTCCTTGCTGACCCGGCATCATCGCGGGAGCGCCGGCAAGATCGATTCCTGAAATGATGCCGATCACGGGTTTCACAGGAGTGGAGACTTCCGCGATGGCTTTTGAGATGTGGTATTCCAACATGGTTTCCTCTTCTGGATTGAGGAAAGGAAGGACGACTTTTTTATCCAACGCGGAGATCGCCATGCCGAGGTAAAGGTTGTCCTCGTTGATGTTCTGTCCGGAAATTTCATCGAGATTCGCGGAGTCCTCGGCATCGGTGTCGGGTTGTGGATCGAGGTTCTCGATGCGCAGTTTTCCGTTAGAAAGATTTGCGTATTCTTTTAGCAGATCATCGACGCGGCGGAGGTGGACTTTCAATTGCTCCGGCATGTAATCGCTACTGCGAGTGGCGTAGTATCGGATGACGACGGGTGTATCGAGTTCTCCGAGAATGGATTTCGTGCCGTCGGAAAGCGTATGAATTTTGTTTTCCGTGAAATCGGCTCCGCGATTTCCGTAAGGTGTTAGGGAAACGAACCAGTTCGCGAGAATGGCGATGGCGACAAGGGCGATGATACCGAAGGTGGCGCGGGTGATTGGGGATTTCATAGGGTAAATGCTGAAAAGCTGAAAATCTTAAAAGCTGAAAGTAGCGTTAAGCGCGTTTGGCGCTGAGGATGGTGGAGGTGCCGAGGAGGCTGATGCCGATGAAGCTGGTGAACCAGATGAAGTCCTGGAATCGGAACATGCCGCGGTTGAGGGATGAGAAATGATCCCATACGCCAAAGGCGACGACGGCCTCGACGGTGCCGGGCGATGTTGCTTTCGCAAGTTCGCGGGTCACGGGTTCGTAACCGCAAAGCACCATCAGTGTGCAGACAGCCGCGGCAACGATGAGGCAAACGACTTGGTCGCGCGTGAATGCTGACACGAGCATGGTGATGGCGATGAAGGTGCAGCAAACGAGGAAAGAGCCGATGTAGCTGGAGATGATTGCTCCGTTGTCGGGGTTTCCGAGGAAATTGACGGTGATGACCATGGGGAAAGTCAGCAGCAAAGCGACGAGGGAAACGGTGGCGGCGGCAAGAAATTTTCCGGCGATAGCTGACCACGTGGATACCGGAAACGTGCCTAACAGTTCGATCGTTCCGTTGCGTTGTTCATCGGCCCAGAGTTTCATTGAGATGGCTGGGGCGAGCAACATGTAGAGCCATGGGTGCCAGAAGAAGAAAGAGTAGAGCGAGGCATCGCCAGCGCGCATGAACTCGCCAAAGGTGAAAGTCAGGCCGAGGGAGAGAAAGACGAAAATGACAATGAGCGCGTAAGCAGTGGGTTGGGCGAAGTAGGATTTCAGTTCGCGGAGGTAGATGGTGAAGGCATTCATAAAAGTTGCTAGTGGTAAGTGAGCAGTGATCAGTGGAAGACGTGGGTTGTGGAAAGACGGCGACCGATGATCGCCGTTACGCGGCGGTGTCGGTGGTGGTGAGCTTGCGGAAAAGTTCTGTTAGCGAACCGTGTGGGGCTTGCGCGATTAGCTCGGCAGGCGTTCCGTCGGCGACGATTTTTCCGCGATCGACGATGACCGCGCGGGTGCAAGCGGCTTCGACTTCTTCGAGGATGTGGGTGGAAAACAAAATCGCTTTGTCTTGCCCGAGGCGTTTGATGAGCTGGCGGACTTCGTATTTTTGGTTGGGATCGAGTCCGTCGGTGGGTTCGTCGAGAATGAGAACTTCAGGATCGTGAAGAAGGGCTTGAGCGAGGCAGGTGCGGTGGCGATAGCCTTTGGAAAGAGTATCGATGGATTGATGAGCGACGCTGGTGAGGAAACAGGTTTCGATCGCTTTTTCGACCGCATCGTTTTTCGCTGAGCCGGAAAGCTTGCGGACATCGGCGCAGAACTTGAGGAAACCGATGACCGTCATGTCGTTGTAGAGCGGTGCGGATTCGGGGAGGTAGCCGATCTTGGTTTTCGCCTCGTAAGGATTTTCGGTGATGGAAATGCCGCAGATTTTCGCGTCGCCGGAGCTGGGTGGGAGGAAGCCGGTGACCATGCGCATGGTGGTGGATTTGCCGGCACCGTTGGGTCCGAGGAACCCTAGGACTTCGCCTTTTTGGACCGTGAAGGAGAGATTATCGACGGCGAGCTTCGTTCCGAAATGTTTGCTGATATTGACGACTTCGATCATGGGATGGCTGATTTAAAATGGGTTGGCAGAGGTTTTTATGGTGAACTCACAAATTTGCGACACCGGAATTGAGTTTTGTTTACGAAATTTTCGGGAAAATGAATTGATCCCAGCGGGATCAGAGAAATTAGCGTGGGATTTAGTGTAGCGACACCCCGCGGTCAGAGTCTGAAACGATGTCCGACCCCGTGAGGGGTCACAGAAAGAGCAAACTTCTGTTTGTTTCGAAGTCTTCTGGCACCCCGATGGGGTGCTCAATTCTATGACGTGATTTATCCCGGGGTAGTCGTCGCCGCGCTCCTCAACCCCGCGCTAATATCTGGAATCCCGTTGGGATTTCTTTAAGCCGCGTCTTCCTTATCCTTATCCGTTGCTTTGCGGCGGCGGAGGGAGGGGGCTTTTGAGCCCTCGACGACTTGGCGACTGATGGTGACTTCTTCGATGTCGCCGCGTGAGGGGACGTCGAACATGACGTCGAGCATCATTTTTTCGAAAATGGAGCGCAGGGCGCGGGCACCGGTTCCGCGTTCTACGGCTTGGTGCGCGATGGCGCGGAGAGCGTCGCGTGAAATGTTGAGCTTCACGTTATTCAGCGCGAGCTGTTTGCCATACTGTTTGACCAACGCATTTTTCGGCTCGGTGAGGATTTTGACGAGCTCGTCCTCGGTGAGTTTGCGAAGGGCGGTGATGACGGGGAGGCGTCCGATAAATTCGGGAATCAGACCGAAGTGAAGGAGGTCTTCCGGGAGGACTTTTTCGAGAATTTTTGAGGTTTTCTCGTCGAGGTCGTTGGCTTGGTTATCCGAGTGGAAACCTAGGGTTTTGCTGCCTAGGCGGCGGCGGACGATGTCCTCAAGGCCAACGAAGGCTCCACCGCAGACGAAGAGAATTTTCTCGGTGTTGATCTGGATGTATTCCTGTTGCGGATGTTTGCGGCCGCCTTGTGGCGGGACGTTGCAGACGGTGCCTTCCAGGATTTTGAGGAGGGCTTGTTGCACGCCTTCGCCGGAAACGTCGCGGGTGATGGAAACGTTCTCGGTCTTGCGGCCGATTTTGTCGATTTCATCGACGTAGATGATGCCGCGCTCGGCGCGTTCGACATCGAACTCAGCGGCTTGAAGTAAGCGGAGAATGATGTTTTCCACATCCTCACCGACATAGCCGGCTTCTGTTAGGGTGGTGGCATCGACAATGCAGAAAGGCACATCGAGCACGCGCGCCAGAGTGCGGGCGAGCAAGGTTTTTCCGGAACCGGTTGAGCCTAACAAGAGAACATTGGATTTCTCGATCTCAACGTCGTTAAATTCCGAGGAAACCGAGAGGTTGTCCTGGTTGAGGCGGAGGTAGTGATTGTAAACGCCGACAGAAAGGACGCGTTTGGCGGTTTCTTGGCCGATCACGTATTGATCCAGCTCGGCGAGGAGTTCCGCAGGAGTGGGCATTTCCTCGCGGGAGTGCGAGGTTTTGCCTTTGCGTTTTTTGCCGGTGGCGGGATCGGGCTGGTTGAGTTCTTTATCGAGAATGTTGCTACAGACATCGACGCATTCGTTGCAGATATACACGCCTGGACCGGCGATGAGTTTTTTTACCTCGGAGTGGCTCTTTCCGCAAAAAGAGCACATGGTGAGATTGGAAGCACGGGCCATAGGATGGAAACTCTAAACTTTAAATTTCAAACTCCAATTCAGAAATTGATTAGTCTTTCTTGTCGAGTTCAGCTTTAACCGCGTCGGGGAGTTGTTTGCGTGACTCAAGGACTTTATCGACAAGGCCATAGGCGACGGATTGTTCGGCGGTCATGTAGTTGTCGCGATCGGAATCGTTTTCAACTTCTTCAATGGTTTTGCCGGTATGTTTGGCAAGGATCCCGTTGAGGCGTTTTTTGAGGTTGAACATGAAACCGATGGTGCGCTCGACGTCGGATGCCGTGCCTTGGGCTCCGCCTGAAACTTGGTGGATCATCACGTGCGAGTTCGGCAGGCAGAAGCGTTTGCCTTTGGTGCCGGCGGTGAGGAGAACAGAACCCATCGAAGCGGCGATGCCGATGCAGTAGGTGTTCACGTCGCAAGTGAGGAATTGCATGGTGTCATACATCGCGAGGCCGGCAGTTACGGAGCCGCCGGGGGAGTTGATGTAAATGTGGATGTCCTTTTTCGGATCCTGCATCTGGAGGAAAAGCAACTGGGCGATCACGGAGTTCGCGACGTAGTCATCAATGCCAGTGCCGATGAAGATGATGCGATCCTTGAGAAGGCGCGAGTAGATGTCAAACGAACGCTCGCCGCGTCCATCGGATTCGATGACGATGGGTACGTAGTAGCTGTTTTTCGGTGATTGGTTGGAACCGGAATTGTTAGACGGAGGAAAAAGATTCATGAGTGATTAAGCAGGGTTGGCTTCAAATTCTTCGGCTGAGACTTCAGTCACATTCGCTTGTTCCACGAGGAAGTCAATGGTCTGGCTGATCAGCAGGGAGTTGCGGATCGATTGGATCTGGCGATTTTTCTGAAGGTCTTTGATGACCTTTTTGATCGGCTGCTTGCGCTGTTGGGCGATTTGGGAAATGTGGCCAAGCAGATCGGCATCGGTGACGCTGAGTTTTTCCGCCTGCGCGATTTCTTGGAGAAGGAAATTGGTGCGGAGGTTGGTGACGGCGCGCTTGGTGGCGACGGAGAAGATTTCCTCCTGTTGTTTGAGGATGTCTTCATCGGAGGCACCTTGTTTGCTGCCTTGCTCGACGAGGGAGTTCGCTTGGTTCTGAACCTCGCGTTTCACGATTTCCTCAGGAAGCTCGAAGTTGACTGAAGTGTTCAGTTTCTCGACGATCTGGGAAACTTTGAGTTCGTTGATCTGTTTGATTTTCTCGACTCCCATGTTCTCGCGGATCACGGCTTTGATCTCGTCGAGGGTTTTTCCAGGAATGAGTTTCTCTGCAAACTCATCGTTCAACTCAGGGAGTTTCGGCGCTTTGATGCCTTGCACGGTGGTGTGCAGGACGATGGATTTGCCGCGGAGTTCTTCGAATGGAAACGCGTCATCGAGGGTGATGGTGACGTCTTTTTGATCGCCGGTTTTGGAGCCGACGAGTTGCTCGGCGTAGCCGGGAAGGAACGAACCTTCTTTGACTGGGAGCCAATGATTCTCACGCTTCGCGAGGTATTGGCCTTTTTCACCGATGGCTTCGGTGAGCGATTTGCCATCGAGAGTGGTGGTGAAATCCACGATTGCGATATCGTCGTTCTGAATTGCGCGGTCGGTGATGTCTTCGAATTCAGCGAGGCGCTCGCGGATACTTTCAAGTTGGGTGTTGATTTCCTCCTCGGTGATTTCGGTGGAAGGCGCTTTGATCTCGATGCCTTTGTAGTTGGGAAGCGTGAATTCCGGAGCGAGGATCAGGCGGGTTTCGAAAGCGATCGAGCCGTCTGGGCGCTCGTTGATGTTGTCTGGAAAACCGAAGTCGAGGACTTTGAGGTTCTCGGTTTCAAGGGCTTTATCACAGGCCGCGCCGAACAAGGACTCGGTGAGTTCTTCGGAAATTTGTTTTCCAAAACGCTTTTCGATCACGGCTTTCGGGGCTTTGCCGGGGCGGAAGCCAGGGAGTTTTGCCTGAGAAGCGTAGGAAGATGTGATGGATTCGCGCTTGGCGGCGACATCGGCGGATGGGACCTCAACGTTGAGGATGGCGATGCATTTAGGCTGTTTTTCGACGGCGATGTTCATGAATGTTCTGCTTTGGGGGAGGGAAACTAGGCGTGGTTGGGTAGAAATGGCAACGAAATATCTGATCTCTCGGCGGTGGGGAGTTTACCACTCGACATCTGTTACCGTTCGGGTAACAGGTTGGTCCGTCATGAAACCGTTTCGGCCCCTTAACTCAGTCGAACAACTCGCTGCGTATTTACGCACCGAGATTGTTGCGGGTTCGTTTGGCGATACATTGCCAGGGGTGAATCGTTTGGCGAAGGAATTAGCGGTGAGCCCAAAGACGATTATCGCAGCTGTGGCTCAATTGGAGCATGAAGGTTTGTTGAGAGGGCAGGGCGAGCGGCGGAGATGCAAGGTTGTGCCCTTAGCAGAAAAGGCCAAATCCACGTTGCGAGTTGGAATTTTACTTTATGAGCCGGGAGATATGGTCCTCCCCTATCAAGTTGATTTGCGCCATCAGTTGCAAGAGGCAGGACTTACTCCGTTTTTTGCCGAAAAATCTCTCTCTGAATTAGGCTTAGATGTCGAACGAGTCGCGGCTTTCGTGAAAAAATCAAAAGCAGATGCGTGGATCGTTTGTGCGGGATCCAGGGAAATATTGGAGTGGTTTGCGAGTCGGCCAATTCCCGTCTTTGCCCAATTCGGCCTTTTTAATGGTCTCCCAATTGCCGGGATGAGAGTTCACAAAGTTCCGGCAATGACCGCTGCTGTTAGAAAAATGATCGAGCTTGGTCATAAAAGAATTGTGATGCTGGCGAGGGAAGAGCGCCGCAAGCCGCAACCTGCCATTTACGAGCAGGCATTTCTGGATGAGTTGGAGGCTCACGGCATCGAGATCGGCCCTTATCACTTGCCTGATTGGGAGCAGAACATTACGGGATTCCATCGGTGTCTGGATTCACTTTTCAAACATACGCCGCCAACCGCCCTTCTGATCTCTGAGCATACTTTGTTTATTTCCGCCCGGGATCATCTCGCGCAGATAGGCATCATCTCACCCCGGGATGTTTCATTGGTTTGTGATGATCCAGATCTCGCTTTCTCATGGTGTGACCCTCCGATCTCTCACATTAGCTGGAATAGCGGGACGATTGTTAGACGCATGGTGCGCTGGGCGGAAAAGGTCGCACGCGGAGTCGTGGATAAACACCAAGGCCTGATGTTGGCGGAGTTTGTGGAAGGTGGAACGATTGGGCCGGTGCTGAAATAATTTTCAAACTTAATCCGGAAAAACGATCGCTCGGTTTCCGTCGATCAGTGTCCGGTCATGTACGTGGTAGCGGATGCCTTTGGCCAGGGCGATGCGTTCACATTGGCGGCCCAGGCGGGAGAGATCGTTGGGGGAATGGAAATGATGCACGCGCTCGACTTCTTGTTCGATGATGGGTCCGGCATCGAGGTCGTTGGTGACGTAGTGACAGGTCGCACCGATAAGTTTTACGCCGCGATCATAAGCTTGTCGGTAAGGGTTTGCACCGATGAAGGCGGGCAAAAAGGAATGATGGATGTTGATGATTTTCCCGGAAAATTCATCGCAGAAACTCGCAGGTAGAATCTGCATAAAACGCGCCAGAACGATGAGCTCGACATTCTGAGCGATGAGTAATTCGCGGATATTCGCAAAACCTGGTTCACGGTTTGCGCCATTCATTTCGACGTAGTGAAACGGCAGGCCGGATCGCTCAGCGATGGCGCGGCAGTTTTCACGGTTGCCGATGACGGAAGTGATTTCGATGGGCAGTTCGTTGAGCTCGGAGCGCCAGATGATTTCGTTAAGGCAGTGATCGGTTTTCGTCACTAAAACCGCCGTGCGCATTTTGTAAGGAAGATTGCGGAAATGCCATTTTGCATCCATCGCGCGGGCAAGCGGAGTGAAGTTGATTTTGAATTGCTCGACATCGATGCTCAGCTCCGTGGTATCGATCTCAAGGCGAGCGAAGAATTTTTTCCCGATCTGATCGGAAAACTGGCTGAACTCGATCAAATTGCCGTGATGCGCGGCGACGTAAGAAGCAATTTTCGCCACGATGCCCGGTTGGTCAGGGGAGGATAGTTTGAGGATAAGGCCAGAACGCATAGGGGTGTTTAGGTTTTAAATTCTAAGTTTTAAACTCTAAATTCAGAAGGGGTGGTCTTGCGCAAAATAGATAATCTCCTGCCGCGGGTCCTATCCAAACTCATTTATTGAATTTTCACAGCGCGCCAGTCAGCTTTGAGTCGTGAAAGTCATTGCGATCGCGATAGTTATTGGTTTGGTGGCGGGATTGTTAGGAGCCCTATGTGGTGTGGGGGGTGGAATTGTGATGGTTCCGGCATTCGTCTTGGCTCTGGGATTCGGTCAGCAACAGGCAGTGGCGACATCACTGGCTATTATTGTTGTCACTTCTCTGGTTTCCACCGCGAACAACGCAACCAAGGCCGGACATCTCATCGATTGGAAAATCGTCGCCATGGTCGGTGCTGCATCGGCTGTCGCCGCATGGTTCGGCACGGATCTCATGCGCTCGCTTTCGAATCATACACTGACTAGGATTTTCGGTGTGGTGTTGGTTCTCTTAGGAGCGAGGATGCTGATTAAGGGGTGAAGAGTTCCTAGTTCTTGGTTCCTAGTTCTTGGTTGGTGCTTCGCGCTGCATTTTACGAACCAAGAACTAAGAACTAAGAACTAAGAACAGCAACGAAGTTGCTAAAACCTCCCCGGTATTGCGGCTAGGATGTTAGAAACTTGTAGTTCGTTTTGGCAGCGGTGGTCCATGCGGCATTTTGGGGAAACACATGGTGCGCATTCGACGTGGTGTTTGACGACGACGTGTTGTTTGCCCAGGGGGCGTTTCCAGTTCGGATCGTTGGGACCGAAGAGGGTTACGCAGGTTGCCCCGGTGTATGCTGCGAGGTGGGGGAGTGAGCCATCGGCGGCGATGACTAATTGAAACGTGGCAAGGGTTGGCAACGCCGCACTGAGCGGTGCGGCATGGAAAAATTCCGCCTCGCCGCCCAACCGACCTACCAAAATTTTCCCGAGATCTCTGCTCCCCACGGATCCTGCAATCGTCAGGCACTTGCCTTTTTCTAACAACGCTTCACCCACCATCTGCCAGCGATCCAGTGGCCACTCGTGGCTGATGCCAAAATCCGATCCCGGGCAGAGCAGGACAGATTTCGGTTTCGCGGGAATACCTAATGAAGCGGGGACAAAAAACTCGGGTTGGTTCACGGAAACGCCCATCTCCTCGGCGGAGTTGAGGTAAAGTCGCACACGGTGCTCGGTCGGAGCTTCGCGTGCCTGGAGCGGATGTGTTAGAAGCTTTTTTAGTTTTTCATCGGACGGTCCGAGCCGGCGTGTGATTTTCGCTTTCACGAACGCTTTCGCAGCGATCCCATCTTCCCAAACCAGCGATGCCTCCCAATCATTTCCTAACAGTTTCGCGAGCTGACCCGCGCTTGTCTTGTGGGAAAAGGTGAAACACGGCAGGGCGCAAACCGTTTTCCAAAAACTCTCCTGCTCATCATAGCAAACCAGCGCGCCGATGAGCCCGCTGCGAACCAGCGCCCGCACCGCAGGAACCGCGAAACAGGCCTCGTCCCAGCGCTCGGGCAAGGCCACGAGCATTCCCTTGCCAAGACTCATTTCTTGCGGGCAGCTTTCGGATCCAGATTTGCGGCCATGTCTTCCTCCGTCACCTTGGACTCGACACCTTTTTCTGGGACTTCAACTTTCGTTACCCAAAGCAACGCGTTGAGCACGACCTTGCGCATGTTGTCGTCTGCCCAGTTTTTATGGAAATGTCCGCCAGTGAAGCCGACGCCGCGTCCGCCATCGGCGCGTTCGATGCACCACATCATGGTTTCTTCTTCGCCTTTTCTGGCTTGGATATGCGGGTACGGACCTTTCGGGCTAACGTAAGGACCGTCGCGGGTTTCATCGCTTGGAGTC
>JAZKIL010000002.1:0-62601 GCA_040384845.1 Verrucomicrobiota bacterium
CACTAAAAACAACAAATTACTCTTGCACTTTTAACGCAGCATCTTGTTCGGTTTCTTCATTTACGATCATGGCACGGAACATGGAGTCCAGTGATTCGAGTAACAGAACCCTCAGCAACACGCTTCCCTCCTTCATGGCAATAGAATCTTGTGCCAACTTCAACTCTTTGCTTGTGGATCTGGTCACGCATCTCGTCCACAACGATTGTCATCCGAGCCATCAGTATCTGATCCAGAGGCAGCGGTTCGTCTTTGGTCAATGAATCACCATTGATATCGTAGAAATCCGGCCAGATCATAAAAATACCAACCTTCTGAATATCGTCTCCCTCGTAAGCAAAATCCCAGCGAATCCCATTGAATGGAGGGGTCTTCCGACCGCCTTGCGCTTCTGTATAGATGCGAATCTGCGCCTCAAAATCGTCCGGAACTTCGTAAAGTCGATTTGGCATGGTCTTCAATTATTACCGAACGTCTAGTTCATCCACGGCGGGGATGGAAGCCCGAATTCAAAATTGGAGCGTTACCCGCCGTTGGATGGAGCGTCTTGTTAGGACTTGGCAAGGCTGACCTCCTCCAAAGTAACATTCCTTTCCTCTCCCGAGGAGGTGACAATCAGTTCGGCCAGGATGGGGCAGCCTTCCGCCACAGTAAACACGCACTCAACCACTGCAAATAGATTGGAACTGTTCGGCTTGAAATACTTGACGACCATCGAAGGCGGAACGGCAGTCGGCTGCTGTGACAAGGCATGGAACTCTGCGAGGCAAGACTGGAAATCTTCTTCGATGGCGGCGGCAGGACTTTTGTCAAACTTCAGAGCGTAGTCAAATTGATCTCCGAGTGACTGGAAGTCACGCTTCTCCAGAAGCGACACAGCCTCTTGGCCGAAGCGCAAAAGGGAGGACTCGTCAGTTTGCTCGGAAAGAAGCTTCATGTGGGTTGGCCTAACGTAGAGTGGTGGCACACCGGAGTGAAGCACGAATTCATCGGGCGCGCGGGACGGCGTTGCCACGCACATCTTGTTAGCCTTCTTTTAATCATCAATACCTCCCGAGCTTCCATAAGCTCTCCTCTGATAGGCCACGAGGTGATTATACCCTCCCGCGATGTCTATGACATTGCCAGATAAATCCGCTGAAGATCCGTCGAGAGCGCCGAACAGGTATAACCTGCTCGCATCGCACCATAGCGGTCGACTAGAACCATATCTAATCTTCCCAAGGTATCGAAAATCCTTATCAAAAAACGTGATGTAGTTCTGGCCGCGTGGTGCCATCATACCTGAAATCACCGCGCGGCGGTCTGCGACATAAACCATCTCACCCCTCGATGACTCAAGCTGTCCAACGTGCGAAAAATGCGTCAAAACCATGCTCTTGCCGTCTGGAAAGTCAGGATCATCTCTACGGGCGGATGTCAAAAGTGACGAACGGACATCCGTTGTTGAGCTTGGCGGTGTGCTTATGCAGCCGGTGATAAGGCTGACGATCATTAAGAGAGCTCCGAGGTTACGAAACATTGCGTTGAATAGGCTCATTTTTATTGGCTAACGAATAGGCCATCCACTGCGGGTAAGGAAGCCAGAATTCAAAGAAGCACGCTACCAGCCGTTGGATGCGCCGGCTTGTTCGCCGGTATTTTGATTGTTGTCGATGCCGACTGCTTCAATGGCTGCCTGATCTTGAGGTACGTAAACTCTCTCCACAGGTGTGATAAGTTGTCGAAAACATTCCCCAAGATTGTCACGCTGCTCAATTACAAATGCTGTGATATCATCGACTGAAATAACCTCCTGCTCGCCATAACGTCTGAGTGCATCACCTCTAAGTCCCAATTGCACGGCTCGACGCTGAACTGGCTTACCGGATGGATCGTGGTCCGGGTCCCACTGCAGTCGCACGTCCGACGAAGAGACAGAGGCCTGCCACGCCTCGCGATTTGAAAACTTTGCTGGATCAAACGTGGACGAAACAACCTGACGAAGTAGCTCGTCAAAGAAGCGTCGACGCAATCGTATAGCCAAAATGTGTTCTTGTCCCTCTTTGGACGCCCATCCAGCCCTATACATCATCCATAGGAAATTGGGCTTGATCCAGCTCATGCGGCTGAAACTGAAGTCTGCTCCAAATCTTTGATTCTCAACGGCAAACTTAGCGATTGATGGTCGATATGCTTGATACACATAAATTGAATCATCGTCGAACTGCGCCATGATATGGCGACCAGACTGTGGCCACAACGGAAGCTGCTCGATATAAGGCTGGAGATACATATTCTTTTGGCAACGTGTAGCACTTACAAGGCGGCAATAGAATCACGAATTCAAACAGGAGCGTTATCCCCCGTTGGACGGCATCCTGTTCCGCCTAGATGGTTTCCTCTGTGACGGTCATATCAAATGCTTCAATGAAGGCGCGCATACAACCTGTCCCACCAAAGGGGTGACTGAAAGGTTCGTAAGTCAACATTCCGAGCCCTGCACCCGCCGACTCGAACGATTCAAGCTCATATTCACCATTCTTAAACGCGTCTATCATCGACAAGAAATCCCACGGATGTTCGAGACTTGGATCTGTGTGTCGCTTATCAACCGGAGCAGCCAAGTATCTTCGCTTCCAATCATCAAGTTCTGCATCGGTTGGCCACCAAAAGTGTGCAAGGGCGCGGTTGTCGAAGTATGGTTTCCACGAATCAATATCATCAGGCCACTCACCGTTGGACTTGCATTCTTGAATTCGGGTAAAGACCTTCTCTGCGGCTTCCAATCGCTCTGAATCGGGACACGTAAACTTGATGCAGAAGGGCTCCATTTTTTGATGGCGAACGTTAGAGCGCATCCACGGCGGGATGGAAGCTCGAATTCAATTTGAGGGCTTATCGCCGTTGGATGGCGCGGCTTGTTCTGCTTCTTTGATTATTCGCAGCCCAGTATATATGGTCTGACGACCCTTATCTTTTTCCGCATCATCCGCACTTAGGTTGGGAATAAATGATAAAGAATATTGAGCATCTTCGATGACGATCAGTGTCTTCCATTCGCCTTCCTCCGTTACCGATTCATCCCATAAATTAATCTTCTTCGGTGTCTTCAATACTTGGTCATTAATTTTCCGAATCATAATAAACCTGCTATCACCTTCTTTGTGATGCTTGGACTTCTCAACGAAAATCATACCTTCCACTGTAAACACTGTTCCCAAAGGTAATCCGCTCTCTCCAATCAACTCCACGTCGACTCCTATACTCGCGCTAGAAATCTTTGAGGTCGGTTCTCCAAGCGCTACCCCTCCGATTAAGTATACGGCAGCAATTAGAGAGAAGTGTGTGTATTCCTTGGTTTTCATTTCTTGCAGAACGTTAGAGGCCATGCGGCGCCGGGGCAAGCGTCCAAAATTGATCAGACGGACTGCACGGCGTCGCATGTGCCGACTTGTTCGCCGTTGTTGTTGGATTGGCTGCTATCGGATGTCATAGAACCGAAATTCCTAAGCATGCGGCAAATGCCACAATGAAGATGATCCAAGTCGAGTCACGAAGCTTACGTGTTAACAAGGCCGAGCGTGGAATGCCAATACTACCAACAAGAGTGAGGATAATACCGAATGAAAATCCTAGGACTGTGGCTACAACTCGAAATATATTGGTAACTCCCGCAGACACAAAATGGCCAGGACGACTTGTGCTTGGATCATATGTCTTGGCTAGTTCGTTATACTCAGGGCGTTCAATCCCGAAGAGAATAATGGCGTTGCCAAGCGGAGAGCAAACGAAGCAGACGATTGCGAGAAGAAATAGCCAATCGTTCCAACGCTGCAGTCTCATGTTTCTTTGGCGAACGGAGAGCACATCCACCCCTACCAGCGGAGGCGGAAGATGAACTGGGGGTGAAGGTTTGAGATACGGGAAAGCATGGGAACAAGGGCGGCTGGTAGGGGTTGGATGGTGCGGCTTGTTCTGCAAGTTCTTTTGGTTCGTGCTTCCTTGAAGTCTCAAAGCCTTCCGACGAAGTCGAGGAGAGAAATGCCGACTAATCCCGAGCCTACCAAGCCAAAGATCACAAGTGGAGCACATCCTCCGGCACCATTATCCTTCAGAGACTGCCACTCCTCATTCGTGGACAAATCAGATCTGCAGTGAGGACAGACATTAGCTTGCCGTGAAATGGCTTCCTTGCATTGTGGACAATAAGCTGATCCTCCAGGGCGATGTGTATACTTTAGCATATTGGTCTTTGTTTATGATGCAGAACGTTAGAGCAATGGCGGCGGCGGAGTGAAGCTCCGAGTTCAATCATTCGGATTCCTCGGCGTCGCCATGTGCGGGTTGTTCGGTTTCATATGGTTTTTCTACCCAAGCCTTCAGTGATTCACGGCAGTCAGGACAATATCTGCGAAGTGTCCATTTGATTTTTGGGTCAGAGTTATAGGTAGGCCAAGAATTGTGATTCGGATGAAGAGTTCGTTCGGCACGATCATATTCCTGGCTTACTGAAGGATTATTGAGAGGAGTCCCTGATGACGACGCAACCTTCTCCTCTAAGAAATCGCGATTATGCACCTCACATTGCCCCGATGCGTATCGCCCTTGTCCTGTGCGATCTTCTGTATCACTAAGCGTCTCCGTCTCGCGCGAACATGATGCAATCAGTATTATTCCGCAGAGGATTTGGATTGTCTTCATTTTTTACCGAACGTAGAGCACATCCACCGCTAGGAGCTGGGGCGAAAGTCTCTCACAGGGTTAAGGTTGTAATTACGGGAAAACATGTCAACAGATCGGCTCCTAGCGGTTGGATGGCGCGGCTTGTTAGCCACCTTTTTTGTTAAATGTGTGGGATGCGGAAATCCACTGATTTACTCTTTCTGGAAATTCTGAATTGGCAATGCCTATGAAGATATAGTCATCGGGTGAGGGATTTGTGACTGCCACCCAATCGCCATCTTCCGGATGGAGTTGGCTTTGAATCTCCTTCAATTGATCCACATTCAATCGGGGATATAGCCCCGGAATCGAAATTCCGAACTTTGTGGCCTCTTCACGGACTCTCTCCCATTCTCGATTGGCTGCTTCGCTCAAGTCATCCATTCCAAGTTCCGCAAGTGCGTATGCTGCGTAAGCTGTAACTCCGAAACCGGCTGTCTCGTCGTATTCTACGATACATCTAAAGCCGTTCGCACCAGCATGATGTCGAAGGCATGCCATCGCCCACAACAACCGCTCATCCTCGTCAAACTGCCAAAAGACTTTGCCTGATTGTGCGAGTTGATCAAACGCGGCATCAGTGGTGATGAGCGATATATCGGTCATTTCTTACGGCTAACGATAGAGGAATGGCACGCCGGTAGAAAGCCTCAAATTCAATCTGACGCGCCCATCGGCGTTGCCATCTCGGACTTGTTCGGTTTTGGAGCCGGAACGCGCCAGTTGCCAACTCCAACCCTGCGACCGGTGAAAAAAGTGTCCACTGCAATCAGTGGCGAATGTATCAGGCGTGCACCGAGAGCAATGATTGAATCCTCATCATACAACGTGAAATATTCATCTTCTCGAGCCTCATAAACCTTCCGGCAAACAAAATACGTCGCCACGTATAAAGCCAGAATAAGGAGAAAAATACTCAACCGCTTTATGCGAGGACTCATGGTGGATGAAGCTGCGATATTGACCGAACGTATAGGCCATCCACGGCGGGGATGGAAGCCCGATTCTCAGGTCGTTGGGGTCAGGTGTTCGTTGTCGGTCAGGTGTTTCATTTTAGCTAGATCCTTCATCACGATCTTGGCTTTCTAAAAATCACTCATCAGAGGTCTCATCTCCCTCTATTCCCCATTAACACCCGCTCTGCAATCCACTACCTTTCCCATCGACTTTAGCTCAAATTCCCCCAAATTGTCTTCATGCCAAATCTTGTCCGAGTTGAGTTGATTGCCCTCCTGCCTACTCAGGCGGGTTGTGCGGTTTTTCTTGGGGATGGATCCAAAGTGATTTTGTTTTACATCGATCCTGCGGTCGGGCTTTCGATCAATACGGTGATGACGGGGCAAAAGACACCGCGTCCCCTCACCCACGATCTCTACATGCTGACGCTCCAAGCTTTTGGGGCGCAGGTTTCACGGGTGGTCATCAACGCGGTCGATGGCGATGTTTTCTATGCCCGTTTGATTCTCACTGCGGAAAACGAGATCATGGAAAAGAAAATCATCGAGCTCGACGCCCGGCCCTCGGATTGCCTGGCCATCGCCGCCCGCGCTGAGGCACCACTCTATGTGACCCGCGAGGTCTGGGATTCACAGGAAGACAAAAGCTCCTTTTTAGAACAAATGAAAATACAAGGGGATATGGATACAGATTTGTAGAGTTGGGATCGGAGATTTTGCCTTCCTTGCGGTTAAACCTCCTCATATTTCTCTTCGGTACCTCTAGCCGGCCAGAGACACGGCTCTCCAATCCTGTTTGCGTTCTTTACGATGCTTGCGGTAAATCCTCTTCCTTTTCCCGAAAAAATGCTACTTGCGGTGGCGTCACAAGGTTTTAAGTTCCGGAACTATGCCAGCCACGACCTTTGCCACCCCGCCGGATTATCTCTCGCCGGAGATTCTTCTTCATCCCGAAAAACGGCAGTTTCCCGAGTTCGATATCGTTCGGCTGTTGCATACGGTGTTCGAGCCAACCCAAGGCTGCAAGGTCTGCATCCTGATCGACTTCGACCAGCCGGAGGCTCACATCAAGGATTTCCATTTCCTCACGGAGTCCGGTTTTCCGGTTCAGAAAAACGCCCACAAGCATTTCTACATGGCGCTACAGGAATATGCGATGGACAAGCTCGGGATGTCGGGTGGTGAAATGTTTGCCTACCGCTGCACCAAAGGATCCAACCTCGATCTTTCCGATGAAGTCTGGAACACCGATGGCAAGCTCCTCTCGCTGGATAAGGACATCTATCCGAACTACGATCTCATCCTCTGCATCTCGACCTTTTCTGCCACCGCGCCGCTCACGGCAAAAGCCAAAGAATATGGCTTCCGTGGAGCCACCCTTCACGGCTTAAACGACGTGATCCTGAACTCCGGCCTCGCGGTGGATTATCGTGAAGTCTCCCGCGATGCGGAAAAAATGCGTCTTGCCCTGAATAAGGCGGATTCGATGGAAATCGATTTCACTCTCGAAGACGGCCGCGTGCTCACCGCCACTCTGGAGCTCGGGCAACAGGAAGCACAAAAATCCCACGGGCTGTGCCTTGGTGAAAAACCCGACATCGCGAACCTTCCCGCTGGCGAAGTTTATTTCGTCCCCACCAACGCCAACGGCCAGTTCCCGATGAAATACGAAGACGGCACGCTCGGTGTGTTAGATGTAAAAGACCGCAGCATTTACCGCTCCACCTTGATCGAGGGCAATCAAGCCACCATCGACGCGCACAACCAACGCCTTGCGGATGACCCGATGACCGGCACGCTCGGCGAGCTCGGGTTCGGCACCCAAGTCCTTCCGGTTTCGTATGCAGACATTCAGGATGAAAAAGTGCTTGGCACCTGCCACCTAGCCACGGGTCGCGATGACCATCTCGGCGGCGATATTCTTCCTAACATGTTTAAAAAACATGAGAACGCCACCCATGACGACATTCTGTTCGCCCCGCACAAAACCCCCAATTTCAACGTCAGCCAAGTGCGCATGAATCGCGGTGGAAAACAGGAGATCCTCATCGAAAACTTCCGTCCTTCAAAATATCTCATGGACGCCCTAACCCGTTAAAAATTTAAACTCTAAACTCTAAATTTCAATTTTCTACTATTAGCGCTCGCTTAATTTACCGAGTCTTAAACTCTTCATTGAGATTTAAATTTTAGAGTTTAGAATTTCCTATTCCAAATGCGCGAAACCTTAATCGTCATCGGTCTCTTCGTTTTAGCGATGGCATTGCGCTCATCCCGCAAAAACCTCTCGCGAAAACTCGGAGCCTTCGTGTTCCTGTTTGCGAGTTTCTGCTTTTTCTATTTCATCAGCGGAAACATTTTCGCGGGGATCGCGGGTGCCAGCTTGTGGTTTTTCCTGCCATGGATCGAGCTCATCACCCATGTGCGTCGGCTCCGCATGCCTCTGGAAAATCGGTTGCGCCAACGCCAGGTTCCGAACCCTTCGTTTTTTCCCAACGCCGTCGAAGCCGCAGCGGCTATGGAAGAAGCCGGTTTCGAACACGTGTCGGATTGCGGCTGGCAATGGTCCGGCATGCAACAACACTTCCGCCTATTCTGGCATCCGGAAGAACGTGCGGTCGCCTCGGTGTGCCTATGTGAACAAGAAGACGTCGCTTTTGCTTTCATCTCCATCACATCCACCGACACGACCGGTAAAATTTGGCGAACCACCAACTTTCCCTTCGCACCAACCCTTCGTTGCTGCCCGAAATTAAAATGGAATCACGTGCCGTGTGAGAAATCCTGCTTTCATCAAATTCTCAAAGATCATCGCCAGTTTCTTGGGAAAATGAACATCAACCCGAACGATCTGCTAATACCAGACCCCGAATCGTTAGAAGAAAACATCGAATGCGAGATGCGCCAGCAGGTGGATCACAACCTTAAATCCGGAATCATCCAACTCACCGGCGATGGCAATTTTCAATATTCCAAACGCGGCATGATATTCCTCTGGTACCAATTCATCAAAGACATGATCCGTCTTTGTTAGAGGTTCAAACTTATTTCTCTTCCGCGTGGAGAGTCACGCAATAGACTCTGAGATTGGAATGACTGGTGAAGTGGTGATCTTTACCGGCTGCTTTCCAGCCATGGATCTTCTCTGTGGAATCATCATCGAATAGGGGGTAGGTTGCGGTAAGCATGTTCACGCTTTGGTCTGCAAAATCTGTGTAACTCAGATCCGTTTGCTTATCGACAGCACCACCGGAGACAACGACTCCACCTTGGGCGATAACCTCGGCTTCGGGTCGAGATGTGAGTTCACTTTTTTCACAGAAAACCCGGGTTTGAAAGAGAATGCCGGGCGCACGTATTGCGATCAGGTACGTAGCGATTGTCCCTCCACCCGTTGGGCCACGGTTACTAGTGGGACTGAAGCAAAATTGTTTCGCACCAAACCAAGTCGTAATCTTGTGAAAGCTTTCCGCCGGATCAGGGACCCCACGGAAGGGTGTGGACTCTGAGATTAGCACGTTTTCAAAAACGTTCTGTTCACACTTTACTCCACCACCCACAGCAACCCAACCGTCATGATCTGGTGTCGCAGGCAACTCCACCTTCGGTGTCGTTGAGATGAAAACCGTTTGCTCGATCGGAACCACCTTGCCATCTTTAATAACCTTTATTCCGATAGCGTAGACTGTGATCGATGCTTTGGAAGATGCCCAGACGTCCTTCGCATTCGCCGTCCAACCTAACCATTTTCCATCACGATTTTGAATAGGGTAACATTGGGTAAGCAGATTCCCGGGTTCCTCATAGTTAATCCATGCACCGCCACCGGTGAGTGTGTATTCGGGATCCAAAAAAACGTCCATCGTCGGATACTGACCCTCAACCAGTGAAGTTCTACGAAAGACCCTACTCTCAATCTCTATTCCCATGCTTTTTGGATTCTTGCAGAGATATTTCTGGTTGAGCAAGAGGATTGTTTTTAGCCACCTGGGGGCAATGGGATGCAAACTCCGCACGGGCAATCCGTCCACCTTCCAAGCCTTGTCCATCAACAAAAAAGCGCAGTCATATGATGAGACTGCGCTTTTTGGAGATTCTTTCCGGAGAATTATTTTTTCTCAACTTTAGGCTCGTAACCTGCGGTGATTTTTCCGGTATCGTCCATTTTGCCACAAGCCCAGAGGAGGCCGCGGGTAACCAGGTCGAGGTAACGAGCATCTGAAACGGTCTCGTTGAAGTGACCAATCGTGGTGTTGAAGACACGAGTGCCTTTATAATCGTTAGTCCATGTGACAACGGCGTCCTTCCCCTTTTGCGTGCCTTTAGCCAGAGCATGGGCGGAGTCGAAAATTTTCACGTTGTTGTAGAGTTCCTCGTCGCCAGTGGTCCAATCGGCAAGCCCCTGGGTGATCGGGTGCTTCTTGTCGGTGTAAACGATTTCGAGGGGTTTTTTCGGGCCGTGTGAGGTCGATTGAATTCCGAGAAACTCAAACCATTGTGAAGTCGGGGTGCCTTTTTCTTCGATAGGTTTTTTAAATTCGCCGATGCGATAGGAATGCATCGCACAATGCAAATTCACTGCCGGAGTTCCTTTGTCATGGGGAGCTAAAACTCCTTTAACGACTTTGTCATCCGAGATGCCAGCCGCGCATTCGTCGTGGATGACGATGTCGTAGCCAGCCGCGTATTCCGGCATGCCGTAGATCGGGAGATCAGGAGTGACTGTGGTGCTGTCGGTGTGGATCTGAGTCACGACGATGTTGCCACGAGCCTCGATACCATTTTTGAGAATGTCTTTTTGAGCTTTGTAATCGTGGCAGCAACCACCGGTGAGAAGGAGGGCTTTGAGTGGTTTCACCTCTTCCGCAGAGAGAGTTGGGATGGAGAAAAGCCCCGTTAGCGCGAGCACGGCGATTTTGATATTGGTTTTCATAATGTTAGTTAGATGGTTTTAGATTTTTAAATAAATGGGCTTAGCCGCCGATGTTTTTCAGGGAGACGAGGTATTCGATGAGATCCGTGAATTCTTCAATCGAAAGGTTATTCGCGAGACCAGGAGGCATCATGGATTGTGGAAGGTGTTTTTCTTCTTTCACTGCAGAACGTTTGATCTGGGAAACTTGTCCGGTGATATCGCGAAGATCGATCACATCATCAGCTTCATTGGTCACGAAACCTTGGGCGACTTTACCATCATTCATTGTGAAAATAGATGTTTGAAAGCCCTGTGCGACAACGGCGCTTGGATCGATGATCGAATCGATCAGATAACCTCGTTCGAACTTTGCGCCAGATGCACCGAGATACGGCCCTTTCTGCTGAGCCTTTGCATCAACCGCGTGACAAGTGATGCAGCCTTGAGAAACATACAGCCGTTCACCGTTGGCTACATTGCCCTTACCTTTCATCGCTGAGGCCTTGACCTCATCCAGCTTCATTGTGCCGACTTTTACGCCATCTGCTGCGACTGATGTGGAAGCGGTTTGAGCACGCTTTGCAGCGTTGATGGTTTTTTCATTATCACTATCAATGGCAGCAGCGATTTGTGGTTCATATCCGGCAAGCTTCATGTCTTCAATGGCGAGATAAAGCCCGATCTCCATGGGATTGGCAGCGAGGATTTTTTGAATTTCAACTTTATCTTTATCTTTCACCAGCGGGCTATTGACCACGGTGAGCATGGCTTTCCACGCAATCATGCTTTCGGTATCACTGCCCTTTTTCGCGATACCATTCAGGATACCGACCTCAAGCATCCGACGGGTCTCGTTCACGAAATCCTGCACTTGGGTCTTGGCCATTGGTTCTTTGTTATCCATCCATGCAGCAAGTGTTTTCACAAGCACAGGCACAGCTTTTTTCGGATCCGCACGGTTGATGGCTTGGTAGGCGAGTTTCCTCTGCTCCAAGTCGCGTTTGCTGTCTTTCGCCGCATCGGCAAGGATAGCTAACGTTGCTTCATCGGGTTCTTGTAAAGATAGAGCGAGAATCACTGGATCGAGCCCGGGGAGTTTTAAGGCACTAACAGAAATGCGATTATCCGCGAGTTTGGAAATAAACACACTGCGACGTGCCTCGGAAACTTTTGAAAAATGAGCTTCGATCGCCGCACGAATTTTAGGTGTGCCTTCCCATTCGGTGGGATGGAAATAGGGTCCGCGATCATCCGGGCGGGTGGCCCACCATTCGTTGAGATCCCATTGCTTTTCCTTGAAATACAACCTTGCAAGCGTCTGTAAGACTGCCTCGGTGAGAGCGGGATCCTTGCTGTTTTTTGCAACCTCAATCAAACCATCGACCGCCACAGTTGTGTGCATTTCCTGAAGGGCACGCAGTGCTAGCGCCCGGCCATTGCCGTCTTTCACCGCAGTGAGGCAGGCTTCTTCTGACTCAAGAGCCACGAGCGCTTTTACCGCAACATGCGGAACGATTCTGCGCTCAGCTTCGTCGATTTTTCCGGAGTCGAGATTTTCCATCCCGGGCATTTTCAGAATGGCGGGAGCTGAATCCTTCGCGCCGATACGGGCAAGGCCGTTGAGTGCTTGGAGGCGGACGCGTGGATTCTCGGATTTCAAGGAACCGACCAATGTAGCGGGATTCACTCCTTTGATCTGAGATTTTCTATCAGCTAATGCGCGCAACGCGAACTCTCGTACCGAATCATCTCCAGCCAACTTATCGAGCGACTTGTTGGCATCATCACCGAACACTTGCTTGTAAGTGAAGATGGCTGCGACGCGTTTTCCGAGATCAGCTTTGGTATCGCTGGCGAGTGCGGTGAGTTTTTCGGAAAACACTGGCTTCTTGCCACGTGAAATCATTTCCCGCTGTGCTTCGAGGCGCATCACTGCACTGTTAGACACGGCCTGATCCGCAAGCTCGGAATCGGACATTTTCTTGAGGTTGGGAAACTCCGTTTTTTTCCAGTTTGGTGGCAGCACTTGATGCACCATTCCAATCTGTTGTTTGGGATCGTAGTTGAATCTGCCATTTCTCCAGTCAGCGAGATACATACGGGAAGATCCATCGACATCGATATCGGTGGCACGGGTGAGAGGATGGAAAACTTCTTGTTGCACCTCAAACGTGGCCTCATTCGGTTTCATCGGATGGCGGTAGATATTTCCTGTCGTCCAGTCGCAGGTGAAAACGGCGTTTTTATATTCAGCAGGAAATCCTGGCTCATCCAGAGCGAGAGCGCCGGTGCCTGAACCACCGCCGTAGTCTTTGAGAGCCATGACGGTCTCATTGGAAAATTTCTGATAGAGTCGAGGATAACCATGGTCACCCATTGGCACGAAATGATGAAAGCGCGTGTTCCAACCTTTGCCATCATTGGTGTTGTCTCGGGAAAACATGTCGAGAGTCGGCGTGATGGCCACGTCACAAATGTTACGCAAATAATAGGAGTAAATCTCCAGTTCCGAACCGTCCGGGCGCACACGTGCGACGCCACCGCCCCAAAGAGTCACGTGCTTGCCATCGGCACCCACTGCATCTGGCATTCCGAAATCGCCGACCGCTACATAAAGCCAGCCATCAATACCCATGCGCACACCATTGGTCGTGTGGTCAGCGCCGCGTGGATGCTCGATGCCCCACCCAAAACCCTTTACTAACACTTTGTGTTCATCAGCCACGCCGTCGCCATCGGTATCGCGATAAGAGCTGAGATATGGCGGATGAATCAAATAAAACGTATCACCTACAAAATGCCCGCCTCGGGGGCTGGTGACTTTCGGTACATAATCTTGAAATTTATCAGCCTTGCCGTCGCCGTCGGTATCGGTTGCGCGAACAATTTTCCCGAATTCCGGATTGTGACCAAGCGAGCCGTTTCGATCCACAGAAACATAGACATCGCCATTGGCTGCGGCCGAGAGAGCCGCTGGGTATTCAACTTCTGGAGGCGCTGCAAATTCCGTGATTTTCCAGCCATCGGGCAATGCCAGAGCAAAACTGCCACAACCAACCAACAGACCGATCACAATGGCCTTCTTTTGTTTATTTATATTCATGAGGGGTTATTTTGAAAAAACTAATTATACTGGCAGGGGTCAACGCCAAACTTAGCCGCTGCCTTTCAATTTCATAGATCAATTACCGAGAATCCCTTTAAAAATTCCGCTGGCATCTTTGATAACATCCCCGCCTTTTTCGATGACATCGACTCCTGTCTCAATGACTTTGGTCGGAGTCTCGCCGAGTGCGTTACGGGTATATTTGAAAACTTTTTCACCGGTTTCTGGAAGCATCTCGAACATCCGTGCGCCTGCGGCATCGGTTAAACGCTGGGTGAGATCTTCTTTCGGATCGGAAAGTGTTCCCGTTACGCGAATAGGCGCCCACAGCAAACCGAACCTTCCAGGCATGAACACATCGGTTTCCGCTCCCGGGATTTTCGCCAACGTACCGGGAACCAAGCCTAGCTGGAAACTGCCGTCGATGATTTCACCTTTAATGGACAAACTACCCTCCAAGCGGATCAGCCCCTCACTACCTAACACCAAATCGGTTAGCAACATTTCACCATCCGACACCTGCCACTTCGTGCGCGCATCGTTGAGTTGGAGAATTCTGAATCGACGCGTATCCGCATACGCCGCTAAAGCATCGAGCATGGGCAAAGCGGTCATAGTGCCATTGCTAATTTTCAAATCCCCGGAGACAACTTGGGAGTTGGGGGTTTTGCTGAATTTAAAAGTGGAGCTGAGATCGCCAGTCAAACGTCGTGCCCAGTTATCATTCAGCACTTCGTCACAACGCACACCATCCACATTTCCATCATAGGCATGGGTTTTCTGTGAAAAATTTGATTCGCCGGAAGCCACGATGCGTCCCTCTTTCCATCCGGTGAGTTCGGCATTTTTAACAAACGCACTGCCATCGCGGTATGCGGCCTCGATCCGTTGAACCCGCAGCTCAGGTGCCAGCGATATGGGAAGTGTAACCTTACCACCTGCGATCTCTGCCGTGTACGCCTGTTTTCCGCGCGCCGGTAAAACCATCACACTCATGCCTTTGGCCGTTGCTAACCCTTTTTTCGTGATGATCTGAAGGCCGAGATCGCCAATTTCTAACGACTCCAGCTCCGCTTCTTTCGGAACCCAACCGGGTTGCTTTTTACTAACCTTCTTTTGCGGCACGATCGGCGCAACCACAGCAGGCTGATCCGACGGTACCATGTTCAAACTCAGTTGGAGACGACTGATCCTTGTCGACTTCACTTCCCACACTCCTCTTCCAACACTACCGAAACCGATTTCTGTGCCGATCCGTTCCGCCATGATATCGCTCACCAACCCTTTGCCAGTGGCATCGAAACGCTCGGTTTCCACGGCTAGACCATCCCAGGAAAACGCACCGAAATGCCCATCCACTTTAGCCGCATTGCTGACCTCAGCGGAAAGGAATTTTCGGAATCCATCGCTGTGAAGATAGGCGCGCAACGCAAGATAACCGACACCGATTGCCAACAAAACCACCGCTCCAAAAATCACCAACGCCTTCCCTAGCCACGGATTTTTACCCGCTCCTTTTTTCCTTCGCGCACGCCTGCTCATCGTGGGAAAACTAGCGTTCTCGCCGCGCACTGCAAGAAGGGATAATTCAGACCGAATTCCTGAAACTCGGCCGGACCGGAACCCCATGTTTCGCGAAATGTTTCTTCGCCTCACCCACGGTGTGCATTCCGAAATGGAAAATCGATGCTGCGAGCACGGCATCCGCCTTACCTTTTTCCAGCACCTCAACCATGTGATCCAAATTTCCCGCTCCGCCAGAAGC
Organism: Verrucomicrobiota bacterium; assembly: GCA_040384845.1. Classification (GTDB taxonomy): domain Bacteria; phylum Verrucomicrobiota; class Verrucomicrobiia; order Verrucomicrobiales; family Akkermansiaceae; genus Luteolibacter. The sequence goes on from JAZKIL010000002.1 coordinate 15,447, forward strand.
GATCACGGGAATCCCGATCGCGGATGAAATCGCCGCTGTCAGCTCGCAATCGTAACCTGCTTGAGTGCCATCCGCATCCATCGATGTCAGCAAAATCTCCCCCGCCCCGCGACGCCAAACTTCTTTCGCCCACTCCACCGCATCCAGCCCCACCGGCGTTCTGCCGCCATGTGTGTAAACTCCCCATTTTCCGGGACCTTCGCGCTTCGCATCGATCGCTACCACAATACATTGGTTGCCAAATGCTTTCGCTCCTTGATCGACCAAATTCGGATTCGTGACCGCAGAAGTATTGATCCCCACTTTGTCGGCTCCGGCCTGCAACATGGTATGCATGTTTTCCACTGATCGAATTCCGCCACCCACGGTCAAGGGAATGAAACATTGTTCCGCCGTTCGCCGCACGACATCGACCATGGTTTCCCGGGCATCGGATGACGCCGTGATATCCAAGAAAACCAGTTCGTCCGCTTCCTGCTCATTATAAGCGATTGCGCATTCCACCGGATCACCCGCATCAATCAGATCCACGAAATTCACGCCCTTGACCACACGGCCATTGGTGACGTCGAGACATGGAATGATGCGTTTTGCTAACACTATGTTGGGTAAATGCTGAAAAGCTGAAATACTGAAAAGCTAAAATCCTTAAATAAAAAAACGACGCCGTTTCGGACATCGTTTTTTTGAGAGGAACGAAATGGTTTCGTTCTGTGGCTTAGCCAACCTTTGGCTTGCCGACGCGGCGGACCGCTCCGAAACGCTTCTGGAACTTGTCGATGCGACCTTCGGTATCCACGAATTGTTTCTGTCCGGTGAAGAACGGATGGGAATCGGAAGTGATACCAACGGAAATCACGGAGTGCTCGACGCCGTCGATGACTTCTTTTTTGTCGGAAGTCTTGGTTGAACCGGTGATGAAGCGTGCGCCAGTGGTCATATCAACGAAGACGACTGGATTGTATTTTGGATGAAGATCCTTTTTCATAAGAAGATTTGGTTTTCCACACGTGCCAACGCGCGGGGCGGGAAAACTGCCGAAAAACCAGGGGGAGTCAAGTTTTTAGCAGATAAGTTCCCAGAAAATTAAAAATCGAACATCATCGATTGGTCATCAGGCTTCTTAAGCTTCGGCCTGGGAGCTTTTGCTGGCTTGGGAGTTTCTGCGGTTTCAGGCGCTACTGCGGCTTCAGTCGGCTCGGTTTTATCTGACAGAGCGGTCGGATCTGTCTGATCTGCCGGAACTAATTTTTGGGAAATCCCTGTCCCCGCCAAACCACGCACGCCAAAACGAATCCAATGCTCTGCCTGAACGGATGGCGCAAGATCGGACAGAAGATTCACCAATGACTGACCCAGCCCCGCGTCGAAAAAAGCCCAAGCCGCTTCAACATCAGCGGTTGCCATCTGCGGAACCGCACCCGCGAGCGCTTTTAGATACAAATCGTTCATCTGCTTCCGGCCATCGGCCAGTGCCTGCGACATCAACTCAGTTGGAAAAACCATCACCCGTCCCGCGAGTTTCAGGAAAAACGGCAGATCCATCTCCACCCGACCCGCAGCGCTCAGAACCGAGTTCACATACGCGCTGACGATCTCCTCGACTCCGCCCTTTTTTCCAGCCTCCAAAGCCTCAACCCGCGCCGCATCGACGGCCTCCATCACATGGGACATCACCAAATCCATCAGGCCTTCGCGGCTTCCGAAATGATAATTCACTGCTGCAACGTTCGCTTTAATCGCACCGGTGATATCCCGCACGGATACCAGATCAAAGCCTTTCTCCACCACCAAACGCTCAGTCGCATCCAACAAATTTCTCTTCGGGCCAGATTCAGGAACTTTCAAAACGCGCATGCCTTTGAAACAATCGTTCCAGGCGTGAATGTCAATCCCTCAACGCTTTTCCGAAAAATTGATCCATCTAATATCCATATTCTTCCGAAAATTTTAAATTTCATCCATTTTCCCAGTTGTAACCCAGCACTTGATACCTTTCTCTCCTGCCCACCCTAATCACGTATCTCTCGACAAGCTTCTTCTTCTTTGGAGTTTAGAGCTTAAAACTTAAAGTTTCACACCATATGCCCGGCCTCATCATTGCCCCACGCGCCAGAATTTTTCATGGCCACGAATGGATTTACGCTTCCGAAATCAAAAAATCATTTGGCAATCCCCAGCCAGGAGATGTGATCACGCTCAAAGATTTCCGAGACCGCCCGCTGGGCTCCGCCATCTACAATCCCGCGTCCCAGATCGTCGCTCGTCGTTTTTCGCGTCGTCGCCAAGACCTGGATGCCGATTTCTTTATTCGTCGCATCCGCCAAGCACTGAATCTCCGCATTGAAACCCCAGATCTCGATGAAACCCTGTGCCGCATCGTGTGGTCCGAGTCAGATGGCATCCCAGGCCTCATCGTCGATCGATACGGCGATCACCTCTCCGTCCAAACAACTACCCTCGCTATGGATCTGCGCAAAGATCTTATCCGCGATGCGTTGATCGAAATCCTCGCGCCAAAATCCATCACCCTTCGCAACGATTCGTCCTCGCGCAAAGCCGAAGGCATGGAGCCCTGCATTGAACTGATGTTTGGCGAAAATCCCGGCCCGTTTATGGTTCACGCCAACGGATTGGATTTCGAAATCGATCTCGTCGATGGCCAGAAAACCGGCCTCTACCTCGATCAACTTCAGGCTCATAACGAAGTCGCTAAATTTTCCAGAGGCCTCCGCGTCCTCGACTGTTTCACCAACCAGGGCGGCTTCGCCCTCGCTTGCGCAAAAGCAGGAGCAGCCAAGGTCACTGCTGTGGATATTTCTGGCTCCGCCTGCGCAGCCGCACGTAAAAACGCCGAGCTCAACAACCTCACCATCGATGTCATCGAAGCCAACGTCTTCGATTTCCTGAAAGCCGCCCAACCCGAATACGACCTCATCATTCTGGATCCTCCGAGTTTCACGAAAAACAAAAAGACCCTGATGGATGCGATGCGTGGCTACAAAGAAATCCACCTTCGTTCTCTCAAGTTGTTAGAAAAAGGCGGACTCCTTTCCACCTTTTGCTGCTCCCACCACGCCTCGCGTGAACTGTTTCTGGAAAACCTGGCGGATGCCTCAGTGGACGCGAAAAAATCCCTCCGCCTCGTCGCCGAGCACACCCAACGCGCCGATCACCCCGTGTTAATTTCGCTTCCGGAAACTTCCTATTTGAAAGGCTTCACCTCACAAGTCATCGCCACGAGATAATCTTCACTTATACTTGCCAAGTATACTTTATTTGGTATTTTTATCTCATGTCCCAACTGACCATCTATCTAGACTCCGAAACCCAGCGAAAACTTACGCTCGCCGCAAAACGTGAGGCGATTTCTCTTTCAAGTTGGGCGCGCAAGCATTTGGCAAAAGCTGCCGATGTATCGGAATCGACAGCATGGGATCATATCTCTCTTTTCACAGGTGTTGCAGAAAACGATTTTGAGCCACCCACCCGCGAAACGACGCATCGGTCCGTTCCCGAACTCTAATTTTTCCGCAACGTGTATTGCCTCGACACCAACATTTGGTCCTATTTGCTGCGACAGCCCAACACCGCGCTTATCGAGAACTTAAAATCGCATACCACAACCGAAATCTGCCTGACCGAACTGATTCGAGCAGAGCTTCTTTTTGGCGCGAAACGAAGCAACCGAGCTAAAGAATTAACTTCAAAAATCAACGAGCTTCTCGCTCCCTTCACTTATCTCCCATTCGATTCCGAAACTGCCATCCACTATGCGGAAATTCGTTTCCTTCTAGAAAAAAAAGGCACGCCCATCAGCCCGAACGACCTGATTATCGCCGCCACCGCCCGTGCCGCAGGAGCAACTTTAGTCACCGCAAATATCCGTGAGTTCGCACGCGTGCCAGATCTTCGCTGTGAAGATTGGACAGCAGCATAATCTCAGCTTAAAGCATTCTTATCATTTCAGCTTTTTAGTTTTTTAGCATTTACCCAAAAAATGGACTACTCCCAACTCATCGCCAAACGCAAGGATCGCTTCCGTGAACTCGAAGAAGCTATCGGCGATCCGAATCTTTTTGACGATCCGAAACGCGCCACCGAAATCCTTCGCGAGCATCGCAAGCTTCAGCAAACCCTGAAAGTCTGGGATGATTTGCAGAACACCGAAGCGCAGCTTGCTGATAACCAAGAGCTCGCCCGCTCCGATGATAAAGAGCTTTCCGCCATGGCCGCAGAGGAAATTCCCGAGCTCGAAAAATCTCTCGTGAAACTCCGTGAGGACATGCAATACGCCTTGCTGCCAGCCGATCCCAACGAAGACCGCGATGCGCTAATCGAAATCCGCGCGGGCGCTGGTGGCGATGAAGCCTCGCTCTTCGCCGGAGAAATGATGCGCGCGTATCAGCGTTACGCCGATGCCAAAGGTTGGAAAACCGAACACCTCGAAAGCTCACCTTCCGAGGTCGGCGGTTTCAAAGAAGTCATTCTCAAAGTCACCGGCGACGAAGTGTTCCGCCACATGAAATACGAATCCGGCGTGCATCGCGTCCAACGCGTTCCCGCCACCGAAACCCAAGGCCGCATCCACACCTCCACCATCACCGTCGCGGTTCTTCCGGAAGCCGAAGAGGTTGATGTCGAAATGAGACAGGAAGACCTCCGCATCGAAGTCTGCCGCTCCGGCGGTGCGGGCGGACAACACGTCAACACCACCGACTCCGCGGTGCAAATTTTCCATATTCCAACAGGGCTTTACGTCCGTTGCGAACACGGTCGCTCCCAAATCAAAAACCGTGAAATGGCCCTCGATATCATGCGCTCCCGCCTCTACGAGAAAAAACTCCAGGAGCAACAAGCCGCCTATTCGGAAAACCGCCGCTCGCTCATTGGGTCGGGAGATCGATCCGAAAAAATCCGCACCTACAATTTTCCACAAAGCCGCTGCACCGATCACCGCATCGGCTATACTTCCCATAACCTCGACGCAATCATGTCTGGAGATCTAACAGAAATGACCAGCCAGCTGATGAAATCCGAAATGACCGAACGCCTGGCCGAGGCGGGTATGTAATTGGAGAGCCGGTCTCTGACCGGCTGAAAGCAAATTAGAGTTACCAGAAAATTTCCCAATCTTAACTAAGCCGGCTGAAAGCACGGCTCTCCAATATGTTGACCCCCACCGAAAAAGACGTCATGAAAGCCTGTGGCGAATCCGGCATCCGTGCCATGGTCGCCGCTTTCTACCAACGCGTCCGCACCGATGATCTCATTGGTCCGATGTATCCTTCAGATGATTGGGAAGGCTCCGAAGAACGCCTCGCCGAGTTCATGTTGTTCCGCCTCGGACATTCTAACACTTACATGGAAAAGCGCGGCCATCCACGCCTGCGCATGCGCCACGTTCCTTTCCGCATCGGCATCCCGGAACGCGACCGCTGGCTAAAACTCATGGGCGAGGCCATGGACGAAACCCAAGTCCCCCCATTCGCCCGCTCATTCCTGGACGCCCTCTTCGCCCAAGTCGCCGACTTCATGCGAAATCAACCTGAGTAATACTGGAGAGCCGAGCTTTCACCCGGCTTTTCCATAACCCCAGCTATTTCTATACTCTTCTCCGCGTTCCCTCTGTGACCTCTGCGACCTTTGCTTCTCTGCGGTGAAAAATTCTCACTTCTTGTTAGCGTTCAACCCATAAACCTTCTCCGAGTTCTCTCGATAAATTTTACGCCTAACCTCATCAGGCAAATCAAGCCCTTCTAGAAACGTGTAGTGCTGCTTCATTTGCTTATCTTTGCTAGAAAACGACCACCATCCCTCATCCGTCGCCCAAAGAATTTTATCCTGATTCCGAATCAGAAACTCGCGTGCATAAACGCGATCCCGATTGAGAACATCAATCACCACTTGGCCCGACATATCGGCGTATAAATTTGGATGTTCCTGAAGCTGACGATCGCATGCTCCATTTCCTAACTGCCGCCACCAATACGCATGCGCCACGAGCGTGCACTTGGGATATTTTTTCAAAACGTTATCCACCCGCTCCATCCCTTGCTCGACCATGTTTTTATTTTGATCGATGTGAAACATGACCGGAAGTCCGACTTTTTCGCACGCCTCGTAAAGCATCAGATTCTGAGGATCGTCGAACATCAAACCCTCACCGTAATGCTCTCCAAAACCAATCGCCCCATCTGCCATCTCCCGCTTCAAAATCGTCAGCGCTTCGTCCACCGATTTCACTTCATCCTTTTTGATGACACACATGCGGAAAATCTTACCCTGATAAGGACGGAAATTATCTAACATCTTCTGATACTCTTCTTCGGTCTGAGGTCGTGATCCTTTGTGATTCAGCGGACTCACAATACATTGCTCGACATTTCGCTCATCCATCCAATTCGACACCGCGCGCAGTCCAAGCGGCGTCACCGACATCGCATGCACATGCGGATCGATAAACTTCATATCGGTTGGCGCCTTGGGAGTGAGTTTATCGTGCAGCACTATCAATTTCAACATCTGCTCCGCGCAGCGTTCGCCTAATAGCGCGTGACTTTTGAAATTCTTTTCGGGGCTGGCAATGGCAGTCACGTGAACGCCCTCTGAAAATTTAGCGAACGGAGCTTGGGTGGCTGGCGAACCTTGAAGATGGCCTATAACAAAAGGCAGGTTTGGATCTTGAATGTGACTGCGTAACTCACTGACAAACGATTTCATTTTATCGGAAAACCCTTCCGCAACCTCGTTACCACCCTGAAACCACAACACGCCCTTGATCGTTCCATGCTGCATCGCATCCTTTACAAGCTGACGCATTTGACGGTTTTCAGGCGTCTTCCTATCAATCCAATCATCGATTTTCGTACTCTCGCGAGTGGCTGAAACTAAACCAATCTTGCGCGATTGTTGTTTCTCCAGCATTTTCCTAACAAAAGAATGTTCCGGTAATTTAGCATCCACCATCGGCATCCATTCCTTGTTTTCATTCAGCTGAACACAGCTCTCAATCAACTCGGCATTCTTAGGATCGGTTAAATCCGCACCTATTTGCGCTTCACCCATGAGAAGATAAATGTGCATCTTCTCATCGATCGGCTGGCTAACCTCGACCTTTGCGGCCTCCGTAACGGGATCCGTTTTCTTCGTCGCTTGGGTGTTTAAAGATACGGGTCGGTTAAAAAATAAAACCGCCAGACCAATCAGGCATACGATGGGGAAAATGAGCCGGAGTTGTTTCATGAATTCAGGATCTCGTGTATTTTAGGATGAATACCACATTTCCCTCTTTGTCTTTCGCCGTATCAACCGCGTGGAGCACGCCGTCTTCTTTGAGTTGCGCCGAAGTCTCGCAGGTTCTGCCGTCTTCAAAGGTCGTTTTCAAATGGTATTGATGGTCATCTTTTACAGTTAATTCGCACGTGAACTTGTTGCCCACCGGAAACTCAGATGCAGAACGAAACACGCCATTCAGATCTTTCGTCCAGACCAACGCCTCTTTCACCCGATGCTCTTCAGGCATGTAGAGATATTCGAATTTCTCCGTGAACGATTTACCATCTATCGAGGATTCGCCGGAAGACGTGCCGGTATAGGTTCCGACAACTTTTCCATCGGCTGATAAAGTTTCGCCCACCACCTTGCGCTCCACAGAGAGAAATTTGAAATACCACGCATCAAAATCGCCCGCGAACGCAGGCAACGGCAGACAAAATAGGAAAAATATCAATAGCAGCTTCATTTCAACTCAAGATGATGAGTTCGATAGCACCCCCAGAGGCGAGCCAAAAATCGATATTTCTTCCACAATGGAGCGCAGCGACATGGAGGCACTGATTCAATCATAATAATCTGCCTCAAATCACTCGGCACTTCCCCATTTGACTCCGCTTCGCTCGTCCAAGCCATTTGGCTTTGCATTCTTTAACGATTCGCTAAAGCTCATTCTGCTTTGACTACGTTACACTTCGTCCAAGCGATCACGCCTTGCATTTCATAAAGATTCGCTAAAGCTCATTCGGCTTTCAGTATTTCAGCGTTTATTCCTATCCCATGCCCGAGAACTTTTACCAACAAACCATCGGAAACCCGCCGACTACCTTTGATGTCTCGCTGCGTCCGCCTGCGTTTTCGGAATTCATCGGTCAGGAAAAAGTCAAAGATCGCCTCTTACTCATGTTGGAAGCCGCGAAACAACGCGGAGATGTTCTCGATCACGTCCTCCTCTCGGGACCTCCAGGCCTAGGAAAAACCACCCTTGCCAACCTCATCGCCAAGGCCGCGGGCACCCAGATGCACACCACCTCCGGCCCACAGATCGAAAAAGCCGGCGACCTCGCAGGTATTCTCACCAACATCCAGAAAGGCGACGTCCTTTTCATCGATGAAATCCATCGCCTCCATCCAGCGATCGAAGAATACCTCTACCCCGCAATGGAGGATTACCGCCTCGATATCATCATCGACTCCGGCCCTTCCGCCCGCTCCATCCAGATCAACCTCCCCCGCTTCACCCTCGTCGGCGCCACCACCCGCTCCGGCATGCTCACCGCTCCGCTGCGCTCACGCTTTGGTTTGATTAACCGGCTCGATTACTACAACCGCGAAGAACTCGCGGACATCATCGAGCGCTCCGCCGGCCTGCTCGAAACGGAAATTCACCGCCCCGGCGCCCTCGAAATCGCTTCCCGTTCCCGTGGCACGCCCCGCGTCGCTAACGCCCTTTTGCGTTGGGTCCGCGATTTCGCCCAAGTCCGGGGCACCGGTATCATTGACCAACCCAGCGCAGCCGCCGCACTGGCCATGATCGAAATCGACTCTGATGGTCTCGATGAAATGGATAAACGGCTGCTTGAAGCCATGATCTACAAATTCGGTGGCGGTCCGGTGGGATTGAATTCGTTGGCGGTTGCTTGTGGCGAAGACGCAGCAACCCTCGAAGAAGTTCACGAACCTTTCCTCATCATGCAGGGCTTCATCCAGCGCACCCCGCGCGGCCGCACCGCCATGCCCGCCGCTTACCAAAAGATCGGCGCGCCCTTTCCTCCGCCCTTGAAACCCGAGGATCCCCAGACAAAACTCTTCTAACGGGAGCCCGGGTCTCCTACCCGCATCCCAAAAAAACCTAGCCGCTTCCATGGAAACACCTCTCAAACAAGTCATCACTCGCTGCCGCGATCTCGGCCTGCGTCGCACGAAGGCATTGGAGGAATTGATTTTAACCCTCATCGAAAATCCCCGGCCCATGACCCTTTCCGAACTCGGTAGCTCGGAACGCCTCACCGGACTCTGCGACAAAGCCACGGTCTATCGTCTGCTCCAGCGCCTAACTGAACACGGCATCATCCGCCGCCTCGGTCTTCACGAGCGCGCCGCCTATTTCACCCTGCTCCAACCCGGAAAACACAGCGATTACCTGATCTGTACAGGCTGCGGAAAAATCGAAGCTATCCAAGCTCCCTGCCCTGTCCATAAACTGGAAAATGAAATTCGCGAAAAAACCGGCTACCAAGGCCTGTATCATGAACTCGAATTCTTCGGCACCTGCCCACGCTGCGCTTAATTTCCAAATTCCAAATTTTTCACTAAAAACTCTAACTAATAATTTTTAACTAAAAGAATATGAAACCAATCCTACTCCTCGCCGCACTTATGACCGCTGCTAGCGCCCACGAATTCGAACACCACAAAGACTGGCTGAAAACCCCGGAAGGCCTAGCCCACATTGGCGACTCACATGGAGAAATCGATGTCGACTCCAAAGGAAATTTCTACGTCTCCATCGTTGGTGGAGATAAAAGCGGTATCCAAGTTTACTCACACGAAGGCAAATACCTCCGCAATCTTCCCAATGCTCGCAACAACCACCACGGTTTCACCATGGTCCAGGAAGACGGCAAAGACGTCATCTACGCCGCCTGCTTGGGAGATCCGAAATCCGCTTTCATCAAACTTTCCACAGAAGGTGAAGTCCTCATGGAAATCCCGCTGACCGCCATTCCCGAGGAAGTCGGCAAAAAATTCTCCCTCACCCACGCCGACCGGGCCCCGAACGGCGACATCTGGCTCATCGATGGCTACGCCTCCGACCGTATCCTCATCTTCGACAAAGACGGAAAATTCAAATCCACCACCGCAGGCAAAGCCGAACCATACAATTTGAAAACCGCTCACAAATTCGCCTTCGATTACCGCTTCGACCCCGTTCGCGTGCTCGTCTGCGACCGCACCAATGATCGCCTCATCCACCTCAACCTCGATGGCACGTTCCTCGGTGTGTATGCGGAAAAAATCCCGAAACCTTGCACCGTCGATTTCCACGGTGAACTCGTCGCCGTCGCCCAACTTGCCAGCGGCGTCAGCATCCTCGATAAAGAAGGCAAAGTCGTCAAAGTCCTCGGCCCGAACGACAACCCGAAAGAATTCAACACCAACGGAGTTAAACCCGAAGCATGGCGCGAAGGCGTCACCACCTCCCCACACGGCGTTACTTTCGACAAAGACGGCAACGTCGTCACCACCGAGTGGAACAAATGGGGCCGCATCCTCCGCTGGGATATCAAAAAATAAGGAGAAGGGACATTCCTGTCCCTTTATCTTCATTCAAAAATCAACATTCGTCATTCGTCAATCGGAGATCAATTCTGCGAAATGCACACTTTGCCTTTTCGTCTGATTGGCGATTGATGATTGTTGAGGTTTGATTTTTGATCTGTTAGAAATTTTCGCCCAGAGCTCTGGACTGCTGGGATTCTTTATTCCCAACTCTCATGTTAGACATTTTTCCTCCCAATGAGAAAAAGCAGCAATAGAGCAGACACCGAAGTCAGACTTCCTACCGAGCAGGACTTCGATCCATCTGGAGGCTGCTTGGATGCACAGAGCGCATGGCGCAACTTCGGTGAACTTTCAATTCCAGAAGCCTTGTCTGTGCTACGCGAGAACCCAATTCACTATCTCGAAAATTTCATGTTTATGGGAAGTCGCGCCTTCGTGTTCTACTTTCCGGTGCTCGATACATTTCTCCGCGAGTTTCGATTGGCCGAGCACGAAGGTGAATCTAAGGCAGCATATACTGGCTCATGCGTTGCTATGCAGTTCAGATTGAACAATGCCATACATCTAATTCCTATTCTCCCAGCTATTCGCTCATTAGCAGACTACGTCTGCCTTAACGCGCATTTACTGACAACACATACTGATGAGCAGCGTAGGATTGTTAGAGATTGGCAAGCAGTCTACAAAGCCATCGATTCAGCAGCATCATGAATCAAATCTCTAAGAACCAACTAGCATTGAAGACCATCAAATAATAATCAGAAAAACCATGTTACTACTCGTCCCATACGAAATTGAAACGCTTGAGCAAGAGCGGCCTTGGGCTAACTGGCTGATTGTGGCAGCCTGCACATTAGTCTCATTGGTTGCCATATTTGGTGGTGGTTTGGAGTCGGGTGAATTCGATACACTCATACTAAATGGATTTTCATTTCCCGGCCTTCTCGGACATGTCCTATTGCACGGGGATTTAATCCATCTTGTGGGAAATATGATTTTCTTATGGGTGTTCGGTAATGCGGTCTGTACCAACACAAATAACTGGATCTATTTAGCGACCTTCTTAGTTTGCACGTTGGTAGCGGCAGTCGCGCATATTGTGCTGGATGGATCATTGGCGATTGGTGCCAGCGGCGCGATCAATGGAATCGTTGGAGTGACTCTTGCGATGTATCCATTGAATCGGGTATATCTCTTTTGGATGTTTGTAATTAAAGGAGGAACCACCTCGTGTAAGGCTTGGTTGGTTATCGGGGCGTGGTTTCTGTTTGATATCTGGGGTGCTGTTAGCGGTGGGGGAATGATTGCTTATTGGGCGCACATTGGTGGATTTCTGAGCGGCCTTGGTTTCGGCCTTACTGCCCTTCATTTCGGATGGTTCCAGCTTACAGAGTATGATAACCGCTCACTGCTAGAAATCATCCGCGGCGAACACCCTGAGTAGAAGCAAAACTTCTCTGCGCCTCCGGCTGCACCTCTCCCTAACAAAAAAGCCACTGGATTGCTCCAGTGGCTTTTTAAATTTTTGAAGAATCAAGAATTAGGCAAGAGTTGCTTCTTTCTCAGCTTCTTTTTCTTTGTCGCACTTCTTGTCGCATTTTTTCTCACCGGCTTCTGCCATTAGAGTGCCTTCTTTTTTCTCGGCTTCGTGTTTTTTGCATTTTTCACACTTTTCGCCTTCTTTGCAGTCTTTGCATTTTTCGCACTTACCGCAATGAGCGAGGGTAGCTTCTTTCTCAGCTTCTTTTTCTTTGTCGCACTTCTTGTCGCACTTTTTCTCACCGGCTTCGGCGACTAAAGTTTCTTCTTGTTTGTCTTTGTCGCACTTCTTATCGCACTTCTTGCCTTCGCCTTCAGCGAATGCGAGAGGAGAGATGAACAGGGCTGCGCAGAATGAGGTTAACAGTAATTTCATGGTTGTTTTTTCTAGTTTGGTTGATGGTCTGATAAAAGCCCCGGCAGGGGATTCCTTAACTAGATACACGGTAGCAGATTTTATTCAAAAAAAATTATCAGCCTATCCAAGCGAGGAATTCCTGATTGCCATCCATACCCGCAATACTGGCCGGAATGACGCCCCGCCAGGTCCGGCCGTGCTCCTCGGTCACGAACTTGCGGATTTTCTCCACTGCACGCTCCCTAAGCTCCTCGTCCCTTACGATTCCGCCTTTACCGATGTCTTCCCGATCCAACTCAAACTGAGGTTTGATCAGACAAACCACCTCCCCGCCCTCTTCCAACACCCCGAAAACCGCAGGTAGGACTTTGGTCAGTGAAATAAAGGATAAATCCATCACCGCGAGCCGGACTTTTTCCCCAATATCTTTCGGTTCCATGTGCCGGGCATTGAATTTCTCCTTCGATATCACTCGGGGATCGTTCCGTAATTTCCACACCAGTTGGTTGGTCCCCACATCCACCGCGTGGACCCGCACCGCCCCGCGTTGCAGCAAGCAATCGGTAAATCCACCGGTCGATGCTCCGACATCGATGCAAACCCAGCCGGTCACATCGATCCCAAACGCCTCCAGCGCGCCCTCCAGTTTCAAGCCCCCCCGCCCAACAAACTTGGGCTTTTCCTTGATTTCCACCACCACATCCTCGCCAAATTTATCCGCCGGCTTATCCACCATCCGGCCATCTACTTTGACCTCCCCAGCTAAAACCAGACGTTTCGCCTGCTCCCGAGAATCACACATCCCACGATTAAACATCAAAGCATCCAGTCGGTCTTTCCTCACGAAGGAAGCTTCAAATTTCAAATTCCAAAATTCAATCTCCAACTTGTCCGCCGTAGTCTATGCGAAGGAGGGTCGGTTTCACTACTTAATCTGCCTTGGTTGAAGTTTAGAGTTTAAAACTTAAAGTTTCCCGCCATTCTTCCGGTTCGTGAAAGTCATCGCCATCGGAAACCAAAAGGGAGGAGTCGGTAAAACCACCACCGCCATGAACCTCTCGCACGCCCTCGCGCTGCGTGGCCAACGAGTCCTGCTCATGGATCTCGACTCCCAGGCGAACTGCACTTCCGGCCTCGGAATCGAAGCTCCACCGCTTTCTTCCATCTATCCCGTCCTCCTCGGCAACGCGGATATCCGTGATAAATTCATCGATTCCGGCCGCGAGAACCTCACCTTCCTGCCCTCCGAAATGGATCTTGCCGGTATCGAAATCGAGCTCGCCCGCTCTGATGACCACCTCACCCGTCTGCGTGGCATCCTTCAAGGACTCAAGCCAAACGATCTTTTCGAATATTGCATTCTCGACACCCCGCCCTCTCTGGGCGTCCTCATGACCGCCGCCCTCGCCGCCGCGGATGAGGTTCTCATTCCCCTCCAATGCGAATGGTTCGGCCTTGAAGGTCTAGCGAAAATCGTCGGCATCCTCGATGAAATCCGCGGCTCCGGAGCCAATCCCAATCTCACCCTCGAAGGCATCGTCATGACCATGTATGACAGCCGCACCCTGCTCTGCCGTCAGGTTGTGGAAGAGGTCACAAAATATTTCCCCGAGGAAATCTACCAACAGGTCATCCCCAGAACGATCCGCATTGGTGAAGCGCCTTCGCATGGAAAAACCATTTTCGAGCACGATCCCTCCGGCATCGGAGCCCTATCCTACGGCAAGCTCGCCGACGAATTCCTCGTCCGCCACGCCCGGGTTGGCCCGCTGCTCGCCGCGAAATAAAAAGCGTATCATCCGATTGGGTATAAGAACTCAAGGTGCGGGAGTTATCGCGGGCGTAGGATCTGGCTCCACAGGAAAAACAGGATTCTTCAGTTTTGCGGGAGGGAGACGGAGCCAGCCGATGGGCTTATTTTTTGCGACAATGCTAAAAAGGCCGTCTTTCTTATCGAGAACATAGGTCTGTCGGGGCTTGCCTGCGATGTTCTGTTGCACAACTTCGATTTCGTTTTCCCGGACTGCGGTTATCACCGAGACGTGGCCGTAGGGAGCCATGTCAAAAACGAGAAGATCATCCGGCTGAGGGCTGCTGGCTCCGCCGTTTTTGAACTGAAACATGCCACGATCTTGATTCATCTTCCCGTGGACGACGGTCGGGTCATAGTAGCCAACGGCATTTCCCCAAACACTGGGCATGCGATGGTTGAAGGCGTCGTGATAAAATCGTTTCACAAACTCCACACACTGCCACTTTTGGCCGAAATAGTATTGTTTGTCGGAAAAGTTCTTTCCGTAACTCAGAGTGTATTTGTCACCATTTGAGTAAACTGGAATGGTGCGGTAGGTTGCAACGACGTCTCCGACTTTCACGGGCTCTGCGGGGACAACTTTTGCTTTCTCAGGACTCGGGATTTCTTCTATTTTAGCAGGTTCAGCAGATGCGCCTTTTGCTTTCTCATCACCGAAAATGTGTTGGATGGTGAACAAGAGACAGCCCAAAAGTGCGGCGGTATTGAGCAACAAAAGAGAACGTTTCATCGGAATAGTAATAACAATTTTTCACTCCGCCTTCGCCTCAAATACATCCGCTTGCCCAGCCACCGGATCCGGTGAAAGCGCAAACCAATGGCTCTGCTCGATCTTCTCCTGATCATAGGGCGGCGTAAAAATATCCACCAACTGAGTCACTTTGTGCGCTTTCAAGGTATGAATGTTCCGGGCTTTCGCCGTTAGGGTCGAGATATCATTTTTCTTCAAAACCGATGTTCCGACCCGTTTGAGAAGCTGATGACCCTCGCTGACTTTAACATCCGCTAACTCGATAGGATCATAATTCGATGTCTCGATTTCACCCGACGCACAGAGGATCATTCCGGTCATGCCCGGATGATCGTGCGGACGAATGATTTCGCCTTCTTCAAACTGCACGAGACACAGGGAGAAATCGACCCGACGTTCGAGGTATTTAAAATCCACCTTCCCGTTCACGAGACGGGTTTTAATCTGTGCAAGGGCTTCTAGCAGCGTTGGATCTTCGAGATGCAAACGCCCCGCGAGTTGCGAAATGGTCTGCACATACGAATCCTGATTCCAAGCATCCAAATGCTGTTTTCCTGCTTCCTTACTCACCGCCTCCAAAAACGCTTCCCAATGCATCGCCCCATCCTCCTGAAGCCGACCCTCCACCGCGTTTGCCCGGGTCGCCAACGCACAAAGCGAAGGCAGTGCCGTCAATACCCCGAGAAACGAAGGCAGGCTCAAACTCAAAAACTCACGGCGATCATATTCATCCATTGCGCAGACATACTGAAACGCTTCACTGGATCTTTCCAAGGTGTAAATTCACCTGCTTACCAACCCAAAACGGCAGACGAAATTCGCACATTCGAGTCAGCCAGTAAAGCTACCTCAATGCTCTCTTTTTCCTGAAGACCTCTGACATCGATTTCACGTGAGAGGAGCGGTCTGCCAAGCTTATCAAGAAGCGTGATCCGGCATCGTCCTTGGCGGATCGCCATCAAGGTATTGAATTCCTGCCATTCCAACTCCATCGCAGCAGCAGGTTTGGCTTGCATGGCAGCCTCCCACCTTGCACCGCGCTTGAGAGTGAAAATCATGGCGCTTTTTTTACGAACCACTTCCGTCAGTTCAAAGGTAATGAAATCCTCAGCAAGCTCCTGATCCACAGAGAGTTCTTCCTTTTTGAGGGGTGCGATCCGATCCCGCGCATCGGTGAAAAGCCTGCGGTAATCAATGAAAAAGGTAGAGGCGAATAGAGTCAGCAGGATCAGAACGAAGGCGGGCAGTAACCCACGGCTAAGGGAGGCCGGCGTGATTTCTGGCGCTGCATCCGCCGTATCGGCATCCACCACCCGCTGCTCGGATTTGATTTGTCCATCACGCCCCACGGTATAAATCGTCTGAACCGCTGTCCCTTGGCGAAACTCCTCGCTACGTATCGTCGAAAAAGAACGAGCCCGCATATCAGGCGGCAGAATATCTAACAATTCCTGAAGCTTCTCGACAAGGACACCTTCAATATCCCCGCCTCTAAGAAGCGAAATTTTTCTAACGGCCGCATCCGCCATTAATGAATAATTCGCGCCTTCAACGCGAAGATGAAAAATCACTCCGTTTGCTTTCGCAGAGTCAACCCATGATTGCAACTCAGCTACTGTGTCCGCATCGGGCGGAAACGAGCCTTGAAGCATTCCATCCAGGCGAAAGGTGCCAGCCGTTGGTAATCCGTTCATGCTGGGAAAAGGTTAGGAATGGATCCTGCTGTCCGCCACTCATCCATACCTTCGACCCAGACAAGAGTTTCAGCGGGTAAAGTTCCTTGGCGTGCCCGTGCGCTAACAAGTGCGAAAGTATATGGACCTTCTTGGCTACCATTGGAATTGATATACCAACCACTGGCCGGAAGGCCCGTCGGCGGAGAAGAAGGAGAAGCGCCGATCAGACCCGGACTGGACAGCGACCCTAACGGCAATGCCGTTGGCACATCCCGCGTATCAATGCCGAGTTTCTGATCATGAATATCAAGACGCGCAACGGTATGCTGCCGTAGCGCTTCATTCTTCAATTGCTCCTGGCGCAGTTGCTCGCGCAAGCGTCTCTGCTCGATCTCGTTAGCAGACCATTTGGCCTCTTCCTCTTTTAAATTCGACAAACAAAGAATGATAATGAGGGAAATACAGGCGAAAAAGAACCCGAGGAAAAACCAGCCAACCGTATTACGCCCTTTGGAATGTGCAATAGCTGCGCAAATAGCCCCGAAAATAAGACCCGCTACTAGATTAATCATCAATTCTTCACCACTGCCCATATCGCTCGGAAACTATTTAGAAAAATATGTGATCACAATATAATTATGGAGAAAATGTGCAATCATCGGCGGATAGAGGCTGCCGGTTTTCCATTTCATCCACCCTAGCAGCATGCCCATCAGCGCGAGGTATGGAGCAGACAATATACTTAAATGCGCCGAGGAAAATAGAACCGAGGCTGCGCCCATCGCTAGCCATGGACTAACAACCTTTTCCAGCCGATGCTGGATAATCCCTCGAAACGCCACCTCCTCCACAATGGCTGGCATGATACAAATGAAAACCAAAGCTCCATACGCTGAGGTGAAAAACTCATGATAATCATCTTTCTCAAGATCTAACATTTCCGTCAGCCAACTGTGGTATCCGTAATTCAGCAAAAGCATCGGAGCGAGTGCAGCGATTCCGATCCACGCCGCCGGTTTGAATACACCCGGAGCTTTTAAAAGCGGTTTAATATCCTTCCAATATCTCGTCGTGCATGCCGCCGTGGCGACAAACAGAACAAAGCTAACCAAAAGCATTGTCGGCTCTTCGTCTTCCATCCCCCAAATCGCCATTCCAACAAAAGCACTGACCACCAACGCAGACAAAAAGCCAAAAAACACCGTCCACACTTCCGGTGCCTTTGTGCGCAGCTGTGTTTCAATATTCTCAAAGACAGGCGCAGATGGGGTAAGCAAAAGTTCCACCGGACGATGCGGCTTGGCACAGCCAGGACAAAAATACACGCGAGCATCCAACGCTTGTCCGCAGTAGTCGCAGCTTGCTTGTTGGATATTGAAATTCTCTGGCATACTGCGCTCGTGCTAACGAGCTAAACGAGTTTTTCTCGATTCATCAAGAACCCAAGACGAAAAAATGCGCTCGGCAATTTTCAATTGGAATATAACAAAATATAACCTCATCGTCATTTCACTCCATGCACGCACCATCCCTCGCCATCATCGGCGGCTCCGGCCTTTATGAAATCGACTCTTTAGAAGTCGTCCGCAGCCACGCGATCGAAACTCCCTTCGGTTCGCCCTCCGATGAAATTATCGAAGGTAAAATCGCTGGCCGCAGCGTGTTCTTTCTTCCCCGTCACGGCCGCGGACATCGCCTGCTCGCCCATGAAATCAATCACCGCGCGAACATCTGGGCACTGCGTTCTTTGAACGTGCGCTGGATTGTTTCCGTAAATGCAGTCGGCTCCCTTCGAGAAAACATCAAACCACGGGATATTGTCGTCCCGGATCAGCTTGTCGATCGCACGGGTCGCTCACATGAATTTTCATTTTTCGGAAACGGCATCGCCGCCCACGTGTCGTTTGGCGATCCTTACAGCGATCCGATGCGCAAACTTCTCATTGAAGCCGCCACCGATCACACCGCACAACTTCACAACAGCGGCACCTACGTCTCAATGAACGGCCCGGCTTTTTCCACCCGCGCCGAATCTAACATCTATCGCAACCTAGGCTTCGATCTCATCGGCATGACCAACGCACCAGAGGCTCGACTCTGCCGCGAGGCGGAAATCGCCTTCGCTTCCCTGTGCATGGTAACGGATTATGATTGTTGGAAAACCGACGAAGCCGCGGTCGATGTCGCCGCCGTGATTGCCAACCTTCATGCGAATTCCGCACTCGCGAAATCCATCATCTCCAGCATCGTCCCAAAAATCCCCACCGCAGCAAACTGGCCAGAACATCATTCACTCGCCAACGCCATCCTCACCCCAAAAAACCTCTGGCCGGAAGAAACCTGCCATCGTCTCGCGCCTATCCTCGCGTCATATTAAAGAGAACCCGGGCCTCTCGTCCGCATCTTTATCTTCCAAAGCGGGCAGTATCCTCACGCTCCCTTCGGCGGCATACCTCCAATTATTAAGTTGTGGCAGGATTACCATCCCCATACCCTCTGAGTTGTGCTGGAAGAAGATTTCCAGCTTTTACACCTTCACCCCTTCTTTTAGCCAAATTGGAAAATAAATCATGAACTGGGGGAAGGACGTTCGTGATCGTGCGACCTCGCGATCCTACCTGCAAAGTTTCCTGAACCAACGGCGCCCGTAGCATTTCAGCTTACAAAAATAGATCCATTATGCCTGCCAAACCAAAGACCAAGGAAAATGCCGCTTCCCCACGCCGCCGTAATGAAAAGCCTGTCAAAAAGCGTGTCGGGATATCAGCCGATAACGAAGCACACCGCAGCACTCCAGAGGTCGAAGCTTACCAAATCAAACTTGAACGGCAGAATTTGGAACTCAGCAAAGCGCGCGATTTATCCGAAGCACTCCTGAACCAATACACCGAACTCTATGATTTCGCGCTGGTAGGTTATTTCACCCTTGCCCCGGATGGCATGATCCGCCGCGCAAACCTAACAGGTTCCAGCATGGTCGGCATCGACCGATCAAACCTCATCGGCCGCTCTTTCGCCATGCTCATTGCCTCAAGACAGCGTGCCGAGTTCCGGATTTTCATAAAAAAAGTTTTCTCTCGGAAAAACCAGGAATGCGGAGAATTCGAACTCTCACATGCAAATCCAGAAAAACGAATCGTCCGCATTGAAATCCGGCGCAGCCCCAACGGGTTGGAATGCAATGCCATGGTTTTGGATGTGACGAGCCGCACCCTGGCGCAAGAGCAAATGCGCGTCTCAGAAAATCGCTATCGCCGGCTCTTCGAAGCCGCGCATGACGGCGTCCTTCTCGTTGATCCAGCCACCAACCACATCATCGATGCCAACCCGTTCATGACCCGCCTGCTGGGCTACTCCCGCGATCAATTGATCGGCAAAGAATTGTTTGAAATCGGACTCCTCAAAGACGAGGACGCAAGCCGAAAAATGTTTAGAAAGCTGAAAAAGAACCATGAAGTCCGTTATGAAAATCTCCCGCTTGAAAGCAAGACGGGGCGCCACAAAGATGTGGAAGTTGTTGCCAATCTCTATCAAGAAGACGGTCGCTCAGTGATCCAATGCAACATCCGGGATATTACCCTACGCAAACAGGCGGAAGAGATATCATCACGGAACTTGAAATTAAAAAAAGAAATCGTCCGCAGAGAGAAGATCGAAGAAGCCCTGCGGGCGCAGCGTAAAGAACAAAGCATCCTTTTAAAACAATCGCGCTCCCAACAGAAACAACTGCGCGATCTTTCCCACCGCATCCTGCATATCCAAGAAGAGGAGCGGAAAAAAATCAGTCGCGAGTTGCACGATGTCATCACCCAGACCTTGGTGGGCATCAATGTTCATTTGGCCGTCCTCGACCGGGGAAATCTAGCAAATCCCGCAGCCTTTAAGCGGCAAATTACCAAGACACAGAAACTCGTCAAAAAGGCGGTGCTCACCGTCCATAACTTCGCCCGACAACTTCGCCCAACAACGCTCGACGATCTAGGGCTGATCACAGCACTTCAGGCATACATGGAGAAATTCATGAGAGACACCGGCATCCGCGCCAGCCTCACTGCCTCCGCAAAAATCGACCAAACGGAATCCACGGTACGCACTGCGCTGTATCGCATTGCTCAGGGAGCGCTCACCAATGTTGCCCGCCATTCCAAGGCCAGCCGTGTCGATGTCACCATCGAGTCTCTACAAAAAGTGGTCCGCTTAACGATCAAGGATGACGGAAAAGGTTTTCAAGTCACCAAAAAAGCCGGCTCCAGAAAAAAAAGCCGACTCGGCCTCATCAGCATGAGAGAACGCGCTGAGATGTTGAACGGAACTTTCCAAATCGACTCCGCCGCTGGCGAACCCACCACCGTGCGCGTGGAGATTCCAGTGAAAAAGAGGTAGGGACCTTTATCCCTAAAGGTCTATATCTGACGGCGCGCAATACCCCAGCGGTTTCTTCCAATAAGGACCGCCGCAAAATATGGACGCGTAGGGATACGCGTCCCTGCCAATGCGTCGCGATTTATCATCAGATTATTCATTCATTGACCGCCGCGCCGCGCCCACCTAGAACCGCTGCACAGCAATGGCAGGAAAGCTCACATACCAGCAAGCAGGAGTCGATACGCGTAAAGCCGCGGCACTCGTCGGTGACATCAAAACTCACGTTAAACGCACTCAACAACAGCGGAAATTACTCGGCGCATTCGGGCTTTTCGCCGCGTGTTATGATCTTTCCGATTACAAACATCCCGTCATCGTCACCGGCTGCGATGGAGTTGGAACGAAACTCGAAGTCCTGTTAGAAAAAGATCTCCTCGAAATCGCCGGCAAAGACCTCGTGGCGATGTCCGTCAACGACATCCTCACCACCGGCGGCGATCCCCTACTCTTCCTCGACTACATCGGCATCGCCGCTCTCGATGAAGAAAAAATCACCCGCGTGATCAGCGGCATGGCTGATTACCTCGAAGCCTGTAACTGCATCCTCGCTGGCGGCGAAACCGCAGAAATGCCCGGCATCGTCCCTGTCGATGTTCTCGAGCTCTCCGGCTTCTGCATCGGCTGCGCCGAGAAAGAAGATCTCATCGATCCCACCACGCTCGCCATCGGCGATGTGCTGATCGGTTACAAGTCCAACAGCATCCACGCCAACGGTTGGTCGCTCGTGCGCCGCGCGCTGGCCGAAATGGCACCGGGCACGGTCACCGATGAAGAACTCACCGCATGGCTCCAACCAACTCGCCTTTACGATGACGTCGTCAACGACCTCAAAAAATCCGGCGTGAAACCGAAAGCCATGTCGCACATCACCGGCGGCGGCCTTCCGGAAAACCTCGAACGCCTCTTCGTCGGAATGGGCGCAGATCTTGAAATCCCGCAATGGGATCTTCCGGGAATCGAAAAACTGCTCGCTCAAGTCGATGCCGAAGATCGTTTCCACACCTTCAACATGGGCATCGGCTGGGTCGCCATCGTCAGCGAAGACCAAGTCGATCAAGCACTCAAAGCCGGACCGGGAGGAACTATTCTCGGGAAAATGGTTGCACAAGAAGGCGTGAGGGTGAAAGTGAAGCCGTGAGCCGAAGCCAACTCAGTTTTTCAGCACATAACACCAACGCATGAGCGATTTTCTGAAGCATGAATGTGGGATCGCAGCAGTGCGGTTGCGGAAGCCCTTGGCCTATTACTACGATCGCTACGGCACCTGTTTGTGGGGAGTGAACAAGCTTTTCCTGCTCATGGAAAAGCAACACAACCGCGGCCAAGACGGCACCGGCATTGGCTGCGTGAAGCTCGATATGCCCATCGGAAAACCCTACGTGCATCGCCGTAGAGGAATTGAAGCCGATGCGCTCGCCCAAATTTTCCGCAAGGAAGTGAAGTCGTTTTATAAAATGGATCGCAAGGGCATGCTCGACAAAAGCAACCCTGACAGCGTGAAAACGCATTTCGATTTCGGTGGAGAAATTTTGATGGGTCACCTGCGTTACGGCACCAGCGGAGAATTCGACGAAGGCTCCTGCCATCCTTACCTCCGCCGCAGCAACTGGCCCACTCGCACGCTCATGGTC
Source organism: Verrucomicrobiota bacterium (assembly GCA_040384845.1). GTDB lineage: Bacteria > Verrucomicrobiota > Verrucomicrobiia > Verrucomicrobiales > Akkermansiaceae > Luteolibacter. The sequence goes on from JAZKIL010000002.1 coordinate 38,200, forward strand.
ATGGGCAATTTCAACATGACAAATGCGATGGAGCTGAACAAAACTCTCATCGAACGCGGTCAGCATCCGGTTTTCGGAACGGACACCCAAACAGTTCTGGAAGAAATCGGCTACCACCTCGACGAGGCGCACACCAATCTCTATCACAAACTCCGCGATCAAGGCATGCCCGGCGCGGAAATCCCCACTCATATTTCCGCCGCCCTCGATGTCCCGAGTCTCATCGCCCAATCCGCGGAACCATGGGACGGCGGCTACGCGATCTGCGGCGCAATCGGCAACGGCGACATGTTCGTCATGCGAGATCCCCGCGGCATCCGCCCCTGCCACATGCTCATCACCGATGAAGTCATTGCCTTCGCTTCCGAGCGCGTGCCGTTAATGACCGTGTTCGAAGCCGAGGCAGATCAGGTCAAAGCCATCGATCCCGGTTCGGTCATCACCATCAAAGCGGATGGGTCGATCTCCGACGTTCAATTTCACACGCCACAAAAATTCACCCCGTGTTCTTTCGAGAAAATTTATTTCTCACGCGGAAACGATCCACAAATCTACCGCGAGCGCAAAGCCATGGGCTCCGCCTTGGTGGATCAGGTCATCCAATCCATCGGTGAGACATTTGATAAAACCGTTTTCTCGTTCATCCCGAACACCGCGGAAACCGCCTACCACGGCATGATGGACGGGCTTCGTTTGTATCGTCGCCAACAAGTCCGCATGGAGATTCTGGAGTCTTCTGAAAACGGCACACTCACGCCCGAGAAAGTCGACGAACTCATCCTCCGCAACTGGCCGCGTGGCGAAAAAATCGCTCACAAAGACATCAAGATGCGGACCTTCATTTCTCAGGAAAAAGGTCGCGATCAACTCGTCTCCCACGTTTACGACATCACTTACGGAGCCGTGAAACGCGGGGATAATCTCGTGGTCATCGATGATTCCATCGTCCGCGGCACGACCCTGAAAAAATCCATTCTCAAAATTCTCGCACGCACGCATCCTTCCAAGATCGTGATCTGCTCGACTGCTCCGCAGATTCGTTATCCGGATTGCTACGGCATCGATATGTCGGAACTCGGCAAGTTCATCGCCTTCAACGCCGCCGTCGCGTTGCATCGCCGCGCAGGGCGCCAGCATCTGTTAGATGATATTTACGAGCAATGCAAAGAAGAGCTGAAAAAAGCTCCGGCAGACCGTCTCAACCGCGTCCAAGGCGTTTACGAAGCGTTCACAGCCGAAGAAGTCTCCGAAGAAATCAGCCGTATGGTTTACCCAGAAGACATCGATTGGCACGGCGAAGTTGAAGTCATCTATCAGACCATCGAAAACCTCCGCGCATCCATCAAAGGTCCGTGCGGTGATTGGTATTTCACCGGCAACTACCCAACCCCCGGCGGATATTCCATGGTCAACCAAGCCTACGTCCGCTGGTTCGAAGGCGTCGGTGGAAGAAGCTACGATCTGCTTTAAGGAGAAGGGACATTCCTGTCCCTTAAGAAAGGAACCGCGATTTTAAATCGCGTCTGCAATCGCGCACCAGGTCCGAGATGACTCGCTCACAAGGTCGTGATTACTCACGACGGAGCAAGCTCCGGCTTAAGAAACCTAACGACTCTGTTGCCTCTTCATCTGCCGATCACGTAATTCCTGCAAATACGCCTCATACTCTTTCTGCGCAGTTGCGTGATCTTGCTTGGTGCCTGATGGACTTGATCCTGCATTGGCCGATTGCGTGCCGTATTTTTTCCAAGGTCCATGAGGCACCTGGCTATCATCGACAAAACGCCAGTGAAGTTTGGTTCCTGAGTGAATCGAGAGGTAATCACGAACCGATGGAGAAATATCTATCCCTGCCGCGCCGTTCTGGGTGGCTTTGGGTGGTTTGTTGCCAAAAACATACGCCCAATCATCCGTGACCCACGGCCCGCAATCTTCCCACTGCGCGAAACACCGGCGCTTATTTACAATAATTTCAATCCATCTCCCTTTCAAAACCGTCTTTCCCGGTTGTGGATTGATCCGGGTAAACCAAGGGATCACTTTGGACGCTTCCGATTTGTGGGCATTCCACGAAACCAAGTCATTGTAGGGCAAAGCGATGTAAAACGGATTCAGTTTAGGCTCAAAATCTTTAGGCCGGAACTCCCCCGTCGCGTGATTCGCAATCCGTTTCTCAGGATCCGGATTGTCGTAACCTCCGAAATTTCCCATCCATTTTGTATCCCATGAGGACATGCAGTTCGGGGTAGGATTCCGATCTGTCGGCTGTTCTCCACACCAGAAAATCGTAGCAGTCACATAGGTTTTCCATGGATATTTGGCGACCGTCGTTGGTTGAACTGGGCGATTTTGATTCGTCGGGCGGTTACCGGTGGGAATCACCACGCGTGGTCCCGTGGAGCCCTCACTCGCATTCTGTGAAACCCCAATGTCTAAGGAGAAAAACCACAAAATAAGGCTAAGATTTTGAAGGGCCGAGAAGTTGTAGAGGCGAAATATCAATCGGTTGGGTTAGGACTTGGTGAGCATTTTCTATCTTGCATCACATTCGATATCAATCCCAAGATCAGCCAGCAATACGCATGCAAAGATTTGTCATTTCCCTTTTTCTCATCCTCTCCACTTTAGCCGGAGCTGCGGAATTCAGAACCTGGTCAAATCCGGATAAGACGAAAAGCTTCGAGGCGGAATTCGTCAGCCGCAAAGACGATCGCGTGACCGTGCGGCTGAAAAATTTCAAAACGATCACTTTGGAGATCAGTAAGCTCCACATTGATGATCAGCTCTGGATCAAACAGAATAAGTCTGTTGCGACCGCTGCAGCCGCAAGCAAGAACATCAAACAAGTGGATGAAGACGCTGTGTTCGACACAGTTGTTTTTGGTGACAACCGGGACACGGTCACCAAAAAACTCTTCGCGAGCAAACTCGTCACCTCAAACGTCGCACTCGCCCACATCGGACGGACCGGTCTTAACAATATCTTCACCACCCGTGAAAAAGTCGCAGGTCTTGCTTGTTCCCTGACTTTCGACTGGAGCGAATCTGGAGAACTCATTGAGCTTACTTTGCAGTCTGAGGACAGAAGCGCCCAAGCTTATTCAAGCGATCTAAAAAAATGCTTAGAGGAATTCGAGGAATTGTTAACCACCATTTACGGCAAGCCGAAACAGTCCAGCGCCATGTCTAAGATCAGCGAACTCACGGACGAGCAAATGCTAGCCAGCCACGTCTGGCGCCTCGATCAAGGTGGAAGCATTCTACTTGGAACTTCAAAAATGAACGGCAGCTATCAGACGGTTGTTAGGTTCACCAAAGAGGCTTTTTAATCTCCGACCATGCCGGAGCTTCCTGAAGTCGAAACCACACGCTTGGGGATCTCCCCTCATCTTATCGGTCATACAATCCGTGAAATCATCATCCGGCGTTACGATCTGCGCTGGCCAGTTTCAGCCAACCTAACAGAACTTGAAGGCGCGACTTTTATTTCAGTCAAACGCCGCTCCAAATACCTTTTGCTGGAAACAAACACTCAAGAAGTGATCCTTATCCACCTCGGCATGTCGGGAAGCCTACGCATCATTTCACCGGGCGATGATTGGAAAAAGCACGATCACATCGGGATCACGGTCGGAAACAACTTACAACTCCGCTACCACGACCCGCGAAGGTTCGGATTGGTGATGCGGATTGCGGCGTCTGAAGTCCAGACAAACCCGCTACTCGCAAGCCTCGGCCCCGAGCCACTGGAACCCGACTTCACGCCGGCTCACTTACACAAAGCACTGCGGAGTAAATCCATCCCCATCAAAGTCGCGATCATGGATGCGAAAATTGTGGTCGGCGTAGGGAACATTTACGCATCCGAAAGCTTGTTCCGCTCCGGCATTCATCCCCTGCTGCCTTCGAACAAGCTCACCAAACCCCGCGCTGAAAAACTCGTCGCAGCAATACGCGATGTCCTAACAGAATCCATCACCCAAGGCGGCACAACCCTTCGCGATTTCCTGAAATCCGATGGTGAACCCGGCTACTTCAAACAACGCCTTTTTGTTTACGATAGAAAAGGCCAACCCTGCCGAGTTTGCAAAACACCCATTTCACATCAGATCCTCGGACAACGAGCGACTTACTGGTGCGGTAAATGCCAGAAGAGGTAAATCATCGTTATTGGTAGGGCGCTCTCGCCGTAGAGCGCCGCGCGTAGCGGGAAAGCAATTGATGAATCAGACGCGGATTTTATTTCACTTCGCTTCGCGCGGTGCCCTCGGCGATGGCACCCTACCACAATCATTCACTTCATCCTCTCATCCATCAACGCACTGAGCTCTTTAACAATCTCTGGCTTCGCTTCTGCTAGATTTTTTGTCTCTCCTTCCGCACTCGTGTGATCGTAGAGCTCGTAGCCGAACTCACCTTTTTTCATTGAATGCCGAATCAAACGATACTGCGCGGTGCGTATGGTTTCAGCTTGTGGCGAGAACGCTAACGCCACATCGCCTGCTGCGGTGGGATTGGAAAGCTGAGCTTTGAGAGATTTCCCAGAAAGCCCCTCCGGAACAGGAACACCGGCGAGTTCACAGAGAGTTGGATAAATATCCACCGTCTCGACCACTGCATCACTAGCGATTCCGGATTTTTCTATACCCGGATAGCGGATGATTAAAGGCGACCGAAGCGACTCCTCAAACAAGGTATGTTTGCCCCACACGCCATGTTCACCGAGGTGCCAGCCGTGATCCCCCCACAACACAACGATCGTGTTTTCCGTGAGTTTTAGTTCATCGAGCCTCTTCAAAATTTGTGCCACTTGCGCATCGGCATACGATACGCAGGCCGCGTATGATTTTCTCATTTCATCCGCGCAGGCGGGATCCGTGCGTGGATCGCCGCTGACGTAGTTTCCGAAAAACTCACCGCTGGGATGCCACGTGCTGAGACCGGTGGGTTTGTTGGGATGTGGGATAGCTGGAAGTTTCACGTCCTTATAAATATCCAAATAGGATTTTGGTGAAACGAACGGCAAGTGTGGTTTGATCAAACCCACTGCTAAAAAGAACGGCTCTTTTTTTCCCGCCAAGTCATTCAATTGCTGAACCGTCTCCCGTCCAATCCAGCCATCGTGATAACGAAAATCATCGCCCTCTTTGTGCTCATTCACCGGACAAGCTCCGGGGACGCGCGGCACTCCATCCGATAAACCATGCATCGCTTTCTGCGGAGTCTTCCACGGTCCGGTCGGCATCAAATTCAAATCCCATGAACTCGGCATCTCCACTTTCTCAGGATCACTCCAATCCTTACCGCCCAATCCCCCCGGGTAATGCGAGATTTTTCCAATCGCTACCGTCCGATACCCTTGTGTCCGGAATTGCCTCGGTAAAGAAAACGGCGGGGTATCAGCCTGATCCGCGACTGACATCAGCGCGTCGTTGCTTCTGAGTTTCGCCTTGGTTCCGTATTTCCCCGTTAAAAGCGAATACCGCGAAGCCCCACAGGTCGGAGCCTGGACATAGTGCCGTTTAAACGCCCGCCCACTAGCCGCCAATGAATCCATGGCTGGCGAATGCACATACTCCGCCCCAAACGATTTCAACTCAGGCCTCAAATCATCTACACAGATCAAAAGCACATTCGGCTTCTCGCCATAAGCAGAAACCCCAAAAACCATCAGCCACATCAAACTTTTGAACATACTCTCTGATTCATCATCTCGACGCTCACAGCAAGGCAATAGCTGCAAATTTCATTTTCATTTTTTCAAACCACGCCCATCATCCCCGTGCATGCTACCGATTCTTATTACAGGAAAGTCCGGCCGAATGGGCCTGGCTGTTGCCGAAGCCACCATTGCCAATCCCGGAACCGTCATCGCCACGACTCACGACGCCGGTGAAGACCTCGACGCCGCCGTGAAAGCCGCGAAGTGCATCATCGATTTCACCGTCCACTCATTTTCCACTACTTTGGTCGAAACGGCCCTGCGTCATAAAGTAGCCTTGGTCATGGGAACCACCGGCCACACCGATGCCGAACTCGCGACCATCCATGCCGCAGCGAAAGTCATTCCCATCGTCCACGCGCCGAACTTCTCCGTCGGCGTCAACACCCTGTTCTGGCTCACCAGCCAAGCCGCTCGCATTTTAAAACAAGACACTTTTGACATCGAGGTCACGGAAATGCATCACCGCCACAAAATCGATGCGCCATCCGGAACCGCGCGTCGTTTGTTAGAAATTCTCAACGAGGAAACCGGAACTTCTTACCATGACGATATCGCCCATGGTCGGTTTGGAAACATCGGCCCTCGCAAGCCACGTGAAATCGGCATGCACACCCTGCGCGGTGGCGATGTTGTCGGAGACCACACAGTCATGTTCGCCGCCGATGGCGAACGCGTGGAGCTCACCCACAAGGCCTCATCCCGCATGACCTTTGCTTCTGGTGCCGTTCGCGCTGCGCTTTGGCTGCAAGACAAGCCCGCTGGTCTCTACGACATGCAAGACGTTCTCGAACTCAAATAAGCCTGATTCTTTTTCCCATGAAACCAATATTACTCATCTTACTTGGAGCTTCTCTTTGCAGTGGCGAACCAGCCTCTAACATCGCCGCTCCAACACCCGCTGAAACAACAGAACCCACAGCTGCCGAGAACACCCAACTGGTTCGTTCCGCCGTGCGCGTGAATTCCACCAGTCAAACATGGAACCCGGCTCAGCCATGGGAAAAAAATCCACCAACCAGTCTGCGCTCGCTGGGCGTGATTGTGAAACCGGGCCAAATTCTCACCAGTGCAGAAATGGTCGCAGACGCCACCTATCTCGAACTTGAGCTCATTGATGGATCAAAAACCGTCGAGGCCAAAACCATCGCGGTCGATTACGAAGCCAACTTGGCATTGCTCTCCGTGAAATCGGAAGAAGATGCCAAAACCTTTTTCGCCAAGACCACACCCATTGTCTTGGCCAGCCCGCCAAAGATTGGCGACAGCCTTGGAATCCTTCAAGTCGAAGACAACGGCACTCCGTTGATGACCGAGGGAAAACTTCAATCCGTCGAAGTCGGCGCGAGTTTTCTAACAGGACAATCTTTCCTCGGATACCTGGTGAAAGCCTCCATGCAAAGTGCCGCCAGCAGTTTCTCTCTGCCAGTCATTCGCAATGGCGAGCTCGCCGGCATCTTGCTAAGCTACAACAACGAGGACCAAATCTCAGATGTGCTTTCCGTGGACGTCATCCAACATTTCCTCGCCGATGCTGCGGATGGGGATTACGCGGGTTTCCCATCGCTCGGCATTTCCATCGCAGAGACGAGCGATCCATTGTTCCGAGATTTCCTCAAACTCACTCCCGAGCAAGGTGGCATATTTATCAGCAAAGTCCGCCCCGGAGGTTCCGCTGATCAAGCAGGCGTAAAAAAAGGTGACGTGCTCCTCGCCGCAGATGGCTTCGCTATCAATCGCCTTGGCTTTTTCAAACATCCCAATTATGGATCCGTGTTCTGGGGACACCTTGTCAAAGGCGAAAAATCCGCTGGCGATACGATCAAACTTTCTATCCTGAGAAATGGCGTGCCATCCGAAATCACCGCTACCCTGACCCGCGATAATCCGAAAGATGTTTTGGTTCCGCATTATCAATTCGATCGTGCTCCCAACTTCCTCGTCAAAGGCGGACTCATCTTTCAAGAACTCAATCGCCCCTTGCTTGAAGCCTACGGCGAAGAATGGACCAGCCGTGCCCCGCTCAACCTCCTCGATGCCTACGAGAACCCCGAGAAATACGAAGAAAAATTCGACCGCGTCATTTTCCTCAGCGGCTCCATCCCCACTCCAGCCACTGTCGGATACGAATCGCTCCGCAACCTCATCGTCAAAAAAGTCAACGGAGTGGAAATCAAGGATATGAAATCCCTCATCGAGGCTTTCAAAAAACCAAACGCAGATAAACTCCATTCCATCGAATTCCTCGACGAAGATTTCACCGTTCACCTCGACGAATCCCTCTCCTCCATGGTCGATGCCGCCCTCCTCCAACGCGGCTTAAACCAACTCTCCAGAGCCGAGTGATTTCATCTCTTACTTGGAATTTGAAATTTGAGTTTTGAAATTTAGCTTTAGCCCATGAAAACCTCCTTAATCATCGATCTCGCCACCCTACCCGAGGAAGGCATGGAGCTCTCCGGTGAGCTCGACAGCTCGATTTTCGACCTCCCGAAAGGCGATGCCCGTGCCACCGGCCCACTGATCTACGATCTTTGGGCCCAAAAATTTGAATCCGAACTCCTCCTCACTGGCTTCATTTCCGCTCCTTTCGAGTTCACTTGCGTGGTGACCCTGAAAAAATTCATCCAAACCATGCGGATTCCAGCGGCTGCAATCTCCATAGAAACAGGACATTCCAGCCAAATGAACGTTACCGAAGCCCTGCGGGAAGAGATTCTTTTGGAGTTTCCCACCGATCCCCGCTGCGACGAAGGTGACATCCCGGAGCCCTGCGAAATAGATTCGCGATATTTAGCAGTAGACAAATCGTCCGATAATGATTTATCACCTGCGCCCCGCAACGAGGGTGCCGACCACTGGTCAGCTCTCGACGACCTAACGGGTCTCAACGATCAAACTTAACTTACTACCACCATGGCCGTACCAAAACGCCGTCAATCCAAAAGCCGCCAGAAAATGCGTCGCGGCGCAAACCGCTGGAAAGCTCCAATCTTCAGCGCATGCCCCGACTGCGGAGCAACGATTCCTTCACACGTCGCTTGCCCTTCTTGTGGCACTTATCGCGGCCGTAAGGTGATCGAAGTTGAGAGCTTCTAATTTGAAGCTCGTATGCTTTCTACAAACCCACGCTGGTTCACTGGCGAGGGTTTTTTCTTCGTACTTCCACAAGCCAGAATCTCCGCTAAATAAAGCTCACATATGAAGGTAGCACTCGATGCCATGGGTGGCGATCACGCCCCACAAATCAATATCGTTGGTGCCGTTCAGGCTCTGAAACAATACAAGAAGCTGAGCCACCTTTATCTCGTGGGCGATGAGGAAATCCTCAAAGCAGAAGCCGCGAAACATCGGCTCAATCTAAACGACCCCCGTGTCAGCATCGTTCATGCCCCTGAAGTCATCGGCATGGCGGAGCCGGGTGCCAAAACCGTGCGCCGCAAAAAACTTTCTTCCATCAGCATTGCGATGGATCTCGTCAAAGACGGCACCGCAGATGCCTTCGTCTCCGCCGGCAACACCGGCGCAGCCGTCGCCGCAGCCACGCTGAAGCTCCGTTGCCTTAAAGGTGTAGATCGAGCTGGCATCGCCTCACCGCTGCCCAACGAACACGGAATCTGCAACATCCTCGATGCCGGTGCCAACCCGGAAGCCAAACCCGAGCACCTCGTCGCCTACGCCATCATGGGCTCGGCCTACGCAAAATATGTCCTCGGCGTGAAAGAACCCCAAGTCGGCCTCATGTCCAATGGCGAGGAAGATGAGAAAGGCACAGCTTTTACCAAAGAAACTTTTAAACGCCTCAAAGCCACTCCCGGCATTCATTTCGTCGGAAACGTTGAGGGTCACGATCTTTTCGAGACCAAACTCGATATCGTGCTTTGCGATGGTTTCGTCGGAAACATCGTCCTCAAAAGCGTTGAGGCCACAGCCAAAGCCGTTTCCAAATGGCTGAAAAATGAAATCAAGGAAACCCCACTGCGCATGGCCGGAGCCGTGCTAGCCCAAGGCGCCTTCAAAGCTCTGAAAGCAAAAAGCAGCTACGAAACTTACGGCGGCAGTCCCCTTCTCGGCGTCAACGGCGTTGTCATCATCGCTCATGGTTCTTCCACGGGTGTCGCAGTGAAAAACGCCATCCGCGTTGCAGTCGAGACCGTGGAGCACAAGATCAATCCGAGAATTGAAGAAGCCATGGCCACTTTACCCGCAGCGGCCATCGTTTCAGAAATCTAGATTTTCATCGTGATCTCTGAGGCTTCGCTAGTTAAGACTCATGTATGTCACACCGAGTCAAAACTGTAGCTTCGATCACCGTAGAGAAATTCTTTGAATCCTACTCGGAGAGCCTGAAGCTCACTCTGTTAGGCGATCGCGTCGGATTTGACCGAATCATTAGTGAGCCCGCCGTCAATCGACCCGGCCTCGCCCTCGCGGGTTTCTTTTCCTACTTCGCCAAGAAACGCGTGCAAGTGCTCGGCAACCTCGAAATGGCTTACCTGAGAAAATTACCCGAAGAAATGCGGGTCGATCGCTTCCGCCGCATGTGCGAGCGCGACATTCCCTGCATGATCGTTTCTCGCGGAGCCATGCTCGGCCCCGAGCTTATGGCAGTAGCCAAAGAACATTCCATCCCGGTATTCGGCACTTCACAAATCACCATGAAGTTTCTCAATGCGGCGACCATCAGCTTGGAACATGAATTCGCCCCCACCGTAACCATGCACGGTTGCATGGTTGATATGCGCGGCATCGGCGTTCTAATCGTTGGTAAAAGCGGCTCCGGAAAATCAGAAACCGCCATTGGTCTTCTCGAACGCGGCGGTTCACTCGTTGCCGATGATATGGTGCGCATCAAACACGTCGGTGGTGAGCTCATCGCAACCGCCCCAGACCTTTCACGCGGCTACATGGAAATCCGCGGCATCGGCATTATCAACGTCGCCAACCTCTACGGCCTCGCATCGATCCGCCCCGACAAACGCCTCGATCTCGTCATCACCCTCAAACCCGCATCCGATTTAAACGAAGTCGATCGCGTCGGCTTGGAATCAAGATCCTACGAACTCCTCGGCCAACAAGTCGCCCACGTAGAAATCCCCGTTGGCCCAGGCCGCGACACCGCACGCATGGTCACCATCGCCGCCCTAGACCAACAACTCCGCCGCCTCGGGTATAATATGGCTGATGAGTTTAACCAAAAGCTTCTGAATCATATGTCGGTGAACAAGAGCGCTCTCTAACCAAAGACTTTCCATTCAAAGAAGGGCAGCACAATGCAGCTCTCTCACTTACGCTATGACGACCAACTATTGGATGACCTCATCCAAAACACGGCTCTCACCCATTGACTCCCAAAGTTCCTTACTGAATCTGTTGTCGAAAGCAAAATCAGCTCCCACGACTTGATAGATCAGAATGATCCCCCAGAAAATTGACTGATAGGCCTTCTTTGCACTTTTGTGCCGCAATCTTCTCTGCGCGATGAACGCGCCGGGCCAGCCGCCAGCCATTTCGCCGAGATACATGATCGTCTGAGGCACCCGCCATGCGTGATAAATTGCTTGGCGCTTGTCATGCTCATAAAGCTTATAAATCACCGTGGAAAGGATCGCCATCTGAAGCACAGGTATCCACCAAAGCGAGGATAGGTTCGCAATTCCCGCAATCGGCCAGAACAATAGCGCGGCCAACAACAGCCAGCCCGTAACTTTGACACTTCCGTTCACTAATGAGGCATCGACCCCTTTCGCACAGGGTCGGCCTTGTACATCAGTTCCCATGACGAAAGGAAACTCCACGCCCAATCCCGGCGAGATTTCAGTCCCTTTAAACTCCCTTAAATGCACAAATAAGCGCTCACCTTCGCATTCTAACCAGCCAAACCCCCTTTTGGTATCCCAAGCCACGATCTTACCCGTCCTAACAAGGGGGCCATCGCCTATTTTCAGCTTCGTTTTTTCCACATAGTTTTTCTCTACAATTAAGACCGCATCCGCAATCTAAAATCTTGGTATATATTAGCCGCATGAACTCAATTGACCACGCTCTCGCCGAGTGCCAGCTTCACATCAACGAAGAGATTTATTAAATTCATGAAATTTGCTTTCCCTAAAATCAAGAATCGTAAAAATTTGAGATATCAAATCATCAGGCGATTATTTGGTTTAAAGCACCTGCTTCTCTTACAATTTAAAGAATCTCACGGATATTATCCCGATATAGATCATCCCCTTTCTCTGTCCCAAAAGCTCATGTGGATCAAACTGCATCATCGGCTTGATGATCTCTCTCCATACGTTGATAAATTAAAAGCACGTGATTTTGTAAGTAAAACGATTGGAGAAGCATACCTCATTCCTTTGTTAGGAGTTTTTGACAGCTTTGACGAGATCGACTTCGATACGCTACCCAATCAATTTGTCATGAAGGCATCCCATGGCTGCAAATGGAACATCATCGTTAAGGATAAAAATAACTTCAACAAACAACAGGCCGAAATGAAGTTCAATCGATGGCTCAAAATGACTTACGGAACGGTCTCTGGAGAGACGTGTTACCGGCCCCTTAAAGGAAAAATTCTCATCGAAAAATATTTAGAAGAGGAATCAGGATATCTAACTGACTTTAAGTTTTACTGCTGCAACGGCCAACCCCTTGGCCTGCATGTGGATTTCGATCGATTTGGCCAGCCTACTTACCGCGTTTACGACACGCAGTGGCAAGAGCTCCTAAAATCCAAACCCTCACTTCCAGTTCCGCCAATCTTGGCTAAACCATCAAACTTCGACGATATGCTTGAACTTTGTCGGAAGCTCTCCGCAGGTTTTTCTTACGTCCGGGTCGACTTATACAACCTCAATAACCAAATTTATTTCGGAGAACTGACCTTTACTCCCGGCGATGGCAGGGCGGTGTTTAATCCGGTATGGGCCGATTACTTTTTTGGAGAGCCCTTAGATATCAAAACCTATCGACCCCGGTTTTGTGATCAAAAGACCTAGTTTCCTCAATCCCCTCAAGCAAGAACCCAGCTCTAAACCTGGCCTTGATACTCCATGCATTTTAAAAAATCCCTTGCCTTATTGAGAACTTATCTCAATAATAACGGAGTTGGCTATGTCGAAAGGAGCTACTTACACGCTGAATGTGATTACACTAGCCGCTTGGCTGAGTGCAGTCTTGGGGGCGTGTATTGGATTTAGCGTTCATCAGGAATGGACCGTGAAGTTTGCTAAAAAGCCGAAACCGCTGAGCGTGATAACCAAAATTGAGATCGCCGCCAGTGAGGCCATAGAGACTGCGGAGACGGTGCTTACCGAGCAAATACCGACAGAAACTATAGTGGAACCCGCCATCCCGGAGTTGTCAGCGCCACCTGCCTTACCTGAACTAGCTCCAATGGCTGAACTGCCAGAGATTCCTGAAATCCCGGAAGTTGTGATTCAGAAAACCGCTCAAAAGGTAGCCACTCCACCCACCCCAAACACCAACTCAAACCCCACCGCGCGACCTAAGCCAAATCAGGCAACCAAGCCTAACAATACTCCACCCAGCAGCGCGACATTACTTTCTTTTGGTAAGGGAGAGGGGCGCCAACCTTCCCCATCCTATCCCCTCCAAGCCAAGCGGCAAAATCAGCAAGGCACGGTAATCGTGGAATTCCTGGTAGGAGCAGAGGGCAAGGTGCTTAACGCTTGGTTAAAATCACCTAGCCCCTATGAATTGCTCAACAATTCTGCGTTATCTACCGTCCGCAATCGCTGGCGTTTCCCTGCGGGCTCCGCGCGTCACTACAGAATCTCAATCATTTTCCAACTTAACTAATACCTTATGCTCTCTCATATCCTTGTAGAATATTTTGAAAAAGGCGGCGACATCATGTGGCCAATGGCTTTGCTGTTTTTCTTAGCCGTATGCGTCATTATTGACCGCGTGATCTGGTGGGTGTCTTTACATTCAAAAGTGCAATTAGAAAAGCAGGAGCAAGCTCGCGAAGATTTAGGCTTGGGACATTTCGACGAAGCTTGGAAAATTTGCCAAAATAACGCCGATCCATATCTTCATAATTTACGTGACGGCATGTCGCACGCTGGTACGTCGCCCTTGGCAGCCATGCAATTACATGCCAGCAATTTGTTAGAAAAATCCGAGTCCCGCCTATGGGTACTTAGCACGGTGATCACCCTTGCACCGTTGCTCGGATTACTCGGTACAGTGGTAGGCATCATGGGCTCGTTCAATTTCATCGGTAACGATCAATTGGCTGTAACCAAAGTATCCGGAGGCATTGCAGAGGCATTGATCGCAACAGCGGCGGGTCTCGGCATTGCAATTTTGTGTCTGTTGCCATTCAATTTTTTCCGCAAGAAAACCAGTTTGTTGCGAGGCAAGTTGGAACATTGGATCAATCACTGCGAGTTACTCGCCGGTGCGGCCAAGACCCATGGTCACGATCTCGCGGATTTCAAAGCACCCAAATCCTGAGCGTCATGCCTGTTAAACTCTCTACCAATGCGGATCAGGATGGTCACGAAGAAGCACGTATCGAGATCGTGCCGCTCATCGATATCATGTTTTTCTTGTTAGCCAGTTTCATGCTCGTGAGCTTGAGTATGACCCAGCTCAGTCGTGTGCCGATTGAACTGCCCGACGCACAAGCGGCCTTATCCGAACAATCCGTGCCGCCTTTTCATTTCGCATTGAACGAGCAAGGTATCATTACCCTTAAAGAAGAAATTTTAACGCCCACCGAAGTAACGGAGCGACTTGCCGGATTGGAAAAGCGTGATGAGGTCAATGTGCTCATTGCCGCACATGCGAACGCACGGCACCAGCAAGTCATGCGTTTGCTAGATGCGGTGCGCGCAGCAGGCATTGAGCGCGTGAGTTTTGAAAGCAAGACACCCCAGCCATGAAGTCATATCTTTTTACCATAGTTAATTCGATCGGCTGTCTCGTGCTATTAGTTATCGTATGTTTGCAATGGCGGCAAAGTGAGGAGCAACGTGATGCGCATCGTGCCATCCTGGTGAAGGAGCACGCGGCAAAAGAAGCCCGGGATGAAGCTGTTGCACGTGCCAATGCGTTGATGACTGACATTACAGAGCTGAAAAGTTCTTATATGGAAACTCAGAAAGCAGCAGATGCCGCAGGGCTGACGCTGATGCAGAAAAGCGAAGAGTTAGCTGTGGCCAAGTCCGCGAATGAACAAGCCGCTGCGGAGCGCGATATCATGCAGAAACGTATGCTAGAATGGGAGGCGGCGATAAAACTCAGAGATCAAACGATCACCGAACAAAATGCCGCGATGATTGCCTTACGTAAAAAGCTCGACGAAGCCATCGCCCAATTAAAAAAGGCTGGAGCGCGGTAATATAGCTTTCATCCGATACAACGGCGGACTGCTAATGGATTCAGAGTCAAAACTCAGAATGCCATTTGACCCCGCCGCCTCCCAATGCGAGCCTAGCGGTTGATGAACACGGGCCATTCCTGCAAGAACCACTGGATCGTCTTTCTCGCGCACTTTCTCATCATCCTTTCCGCGTGGACTCTGGTCATCAAATACCTCTTCCCCATCGCTTACGCCGCTGCCTACGGACTCCCATTAACGGCCCATGTTTCTTGGGATTTGTGGCCCGTCTTTCATCTCTGGCTAGCATGGGCCTTACTCCGCTGGCAGCCTTACACCCGCGCGTTGGCCATCGTGATGTCCGCCGTCGAAATCATCATTATCGTGACGCTCTTCTACCGTTTCCTCAGTGGCCCCGATCCAGAATGGTCCATCTGGCGGATGAACTGGTTCATCAACAAAATCTTCGTATTATCCTGCTTCATCCTCCTACTCGGCACGTTCGTGTTCCTCCGAGGAAATTCTGAAAACCAAACTCCAACCAAACCATGAACTTATCCCGCAGACATTCATTAAAACTTATCGGTACCGGTGCCACCGCGCTGGCATTCTCTCCGGCCACAGGCTTCGCTGAAGATGCCAAAGGGGTCATGAAAAAAATTCCTTCCACTGGCGAAGAACTTCCTGTGATCGGAATGGGCACCTGGCGCAGCTTCAATGTCGGCAGCGACAATGTCCTGCGCGATGCACGCACCGAAGTCTTGAAAACCTTTTTCGCCAACGGCGGCGGCATGGTTGACAACTCGCCCATGTATGGTTCTGCTCGTGAAGTCGTCGGCTACGCCCTTAAAAAAATCGGTATTCCGAAAACGCTTTTCTCTGCCGAAAAAATCTGGAATGAAGACGGCTCGGCGACCCGCGCCCAGACCGCTGAGTCCGCCAAAATGTGGGGTGTTGAGACTTTCGACCTGATGCAGATTCACAACCTCACCGCATGGAAAGAACACCTTGTTACCCTACGGAAAATGAAAGAGGAGGGTAAAATCCGCTACATCGGCCTCACCACCTCACACGGTCGCCGTCATGATGAATTGGAAAAAATCATGAAGTCAGAGAAACTCGATTTTGTGCAACTCACCTACAACATCAGCCATCGCGAAGTTGAAGAACGCCTCCTTCCCACTGCCGCGGATCATGGCATCGCCATCATCGCAAACCGTCCTTACGACGGAGGCGATCTCTTCGCAGCCATTAAAAAGAAAAACGTTAAATTACCCGACTGGGCTACGGAATTCGATTGTAAGACTTGGGCGGATTTTTTCCTGAAATTCATCGTCTCCCACCCCGCAGTCACCTGCGCTATTCCCGCCACTAGCAATGTCGAGCACATGAAGGAAAACATGGCTGCCCGCCTCGGTAAAATGCCAGATGAGGATACCCGCAAGCGCATGATCCAATACATCGAAAGCCTGTAAGTATGTTAGCCGACCTAAGCAGCTACTCGATCCGCAACTTCATCTCGTTCATGGACGAGGTGTATTTCAGGCTCTTCGAGCGCCAGTTCGAGGCATGGTGGCCCACCCACCTGGTGATGCTCGCACTGGGGATCGCCATTCTTGTTCTCGCGTTTTTAGGAAAAAATCGCGTGGTTGCGCTCGCCCTAGCTATTCCGTTCGCAGTCAGCGCCATCACCTTCCATTTCCAGCTTTACGCCGAGCTCACCCCGGTAGGAAAAATCTTCGGTTGGGGATTTCTCATGCAAATCTTGCTGATTCTCATTTGGGGTTTCGTCACGAAATCCCGCGAAACATTCCGTCCCAAAGTCCCCATCATCATTGGGGCACTCATCGCCGTCTTCGGTTTGATCTACCCCGTTCTCGCGCTGATTACGGAGCGAAAATGGTTAGGAGCCGAATACTACGGTATGGCTCCGGATCCGACTGTTTGTTTTTTCTTCGGCATCGCCCTCATGTGCGCGCGACCCATCTGGTTTTTCCTACTCCTTCCCATCCCTCTCCTCTGGACCATCGTCACTTGGGGCACCCTCGACACCTTTGACGTACCTTACGCCCTTACCCTGCCTATCATCGCCGCGATCACCGTCGCAGCAGGTATTTGGAAAGGATTGGATTTAACCTCACGAACAAACCTCACGCAGCGAGCCTAACACCCAATCGGCGCCAGCTTGTTCTAACTGATCGGCGCTGAAATGTCCGGTGGCGACAGCCAGGCATTTTGCACCGATCGCGTGGGCGCAGGCAATGTCTTTGGGGGTATCACCGATGATGAGTGTCCGATCCGGTGTGAATGCTTTTCCGGTGGCGCTTAGTGCTCGTTCCAGCGCAATGTGTCCCAGCAAATTGCGATCCGCTCGATCCGAGCCATAAGCTCCGAAGCTGAAATGCTGATGCAAGCCGTAGTGACGAAGTTTGATCTCTGCACCGAGCTCCGTGTTGCCGGTAAGCAAGCCGAGCTGGGCATGCTGACTGAGCACCAGTTCTTCTAACAAATCAAACACCCCATCCAACACTCTTCCCTCAGTTGGATTAGACTTCAGGCTTTCCTCAAGATGCTTGTGATAGATCTCGAAAAACCGATGAGTTTGTTCTTCGGTTGGCTCGATTTCAAAATGAACGTAAAGATTTGCGAGTATCCCGAGATCCGTCGATCCCGCGAGATCAAGCGGCGGGCCATCACTGCCGAAAACTTCAATCGCCGTTTTCTTAAGTGCGGACATGCCTTTGCCACCAGTGTCTACCAGGGTGCCATCGATATCAAATAACAGTAACCATGGTTCCGTTCCTGATCTCAGGCTGGCTAACAGCTCACTGAATTTTCCGTGCATGTGTCGTGATTACATGGGTCCTATAAGACCTATAGCTTTCAGGATTCCTTAGGCTCCGACTGATCCTCAGCGCTAGCTTCCGAATCATCGTCATGATCGACGAACTCTTCTTCCTCTTCATCGTGGTCGTCTTCTTCGATCAGTTCACCATGGAACAGATGGAAATGACGTTTCCGCTGATGAGATGGAAGCGGTGATAAAATCATGGCAACGGCTCTGCCGCCCAAACGCGGTGGCTGATCCACTGCGGCCATGGTTTTCAAATCTTCGATGATGCGTTTGAAAACAACAAATCCCAGTTCTTTGTGGGCGTTTTCACGTCCTTTGAATTGCAGGACAAAACGCACTTTGTGGTTGGTGTCCAAGAATGTCTCTGCGCGTCCGAGCTTGATGTTGTAATCGTGATCTCCTGTGCCGACCCGGAATTTCACTTCCTTCATTTTGGTGGCAGACTTCGACTTGCCCTTCTTGAGCTTGGCTTGGGTGTATTTATATTTCCCGTAATCGATGATCTTACATACCGGTGGATCTGCCTGTCCTGCGATTTCTACCAAGTCCAAACCAACGGCTTGGGCTTTGGCTAAAGCTTCACGTGACGACATCACCCCGAGCTGCTCGCCGTTTGCATTGACGACTCTAACTTTGGGTGCGCGGATCCGATCGTTAACCCGTGTCATATCACGGAAACGACCCCTGTTGTTGTTATTTGGTGGCTTAGATATAGCTTTATCCTCCGGATGTGTTGATGCGACGTTCCGACAAACAACAGTGCATGTGCACCGCGGCAGGCCGGGACGAAGAAAGTTTACGTGAATGACTGAAACTGCGCGTCATGAAATATTGACAAGAACACCGCACCGAAAAGAAGCGGCGTTAATTGGAGCAAGGTGGCGTTTCGAAAATGTCATCACTGAAAAATTAGCTGCGTATCAAAGCTCGCAGCAATTGTGCTTACGTGGGGAAAATACGCGGAATTTGAGGTTAAGCGCAAGTAGGAATTTACCCCCTTTCCTCCTTAAATAAGCAATTCCGGACCACCATTTCACTGTTTCAGGCCGATTTACCACTGAGTGCACTGGGGAAGTTTGAATTTCGGTTGCCTTCCTCAATCGAGATTGACCGCTATCGTCTCCCTACGCATCGTTCAGCCATGTCATCTCTGCGTCGAATCGCATATCCCCTTTTCCTGAGTGTATTGATTTCCATGGTATTTTCCGCATGCGGCGGGAACTCACCACCACCCGTGCGAGGTCAAGTCGTCCCGGCAGATCCGGTTTTGATCGCCAGTGTTCCAAGCACTCCCCCGCCACCGGTCTTTGCGGAAAGCGTGATCGTGGTCGATATGGCGACCAATCGTAATCTCTACGCAAAAAACGCCGATCAAAGACGCGCCGTTGCATCGACCCAAAAAATCATCACTGCCTTGTGCGTTTTGGATGCGGGCAGTCTTGATAAGGCCGTCACCATCACCAACTACGATGCGAACTGTGAACCGACCAAGCTCTACCTCAAACCCGGCGAGCAATACACGCGCCGCGAGTTGCTTAAAGTTTTGATGGTGAAAAGCGCCAACGATGTTAGCCGCGCACTGGCTCGCGATGTTGCCGGAAGTGTCGAAGGTTTCGCTGTCTTGATGAATCGCAAATGCCAACAACTCGGCATGAGAAATTCTCACTTCAAAAATCCCCACGGTCTAACTGAACCGGACCAATACTCCACCGCCCGAGACATGGCGATCGCTGCACGCTTGGCTTACAGAAGTCCTTTGCTCCGCTCATACAGCAATACCGAATCTTACTTTTTCAAATACAACGACGGCCGCACAATACTACTAGAGAACACAAATAAGCTTTTGAAAAAGGTCAGTTTCATCAACGGCCTCAAAACCGGAACCACGGATGCCTCGGGCCGCTGCCTCATTTCCACCGGTGAGATCAATGGACGTTCGGTCGTTTGTGTGGTGTTAAAATCGAACACCGCAAACATCTGGAGCGATTCCGAGAAACTCATGCGCTGGGCTCTCGATCAACCTACGGCCGAGTAATTTCACTCCCATGGAACCGCGCCAACAGTTAGAGCATTTGGCGAGTGATCAGCTGTTACGCTCTCTTCACCCCGTTTCTCATGCCGCGAAAGATTTACGCATCGTTCGTGATGGATGTGAAATGTGGAACTTCGCTTCAAACGATTACCTCGGGCTTTCCACTCATCCGGAAATTGCGGCGGCTTTCATCGAAGGCATCAAAATTTACGGCACCGGCTCCGCAGCTTCCCGACTCGTTACCGGAACGTTCAACGCGCATACGGAGTTAGAAAATATCCTCGCCGCCGCCAAACACACGGAAGCAGCGCTGACATTCAGTTCAGGTTTCGCAACCGCACTCTCAGCCATTCCGGTCATCGTTGGAAAAGGAGACTACGTCGTCCTCGATCGGCTCGCCCACGCATCGTTGATTGATGCCGCCCGGCACTCTCAAGCCACCTTGCGCGTTTTTCCGCATAACGATTTCATCCACCTCGGATCTCTCTTATCAAAACTCCGCAGCAAGCATCCCACTGCACGAATCTTAGTCGTTACCGAATCCATTTTCTCCATGGACGGAGATTTGTGCCCGCTGCGCGAGATCGTCGATCTCTGCGAAACCCATCAGGCACAAATTTTGTTAGATGAAGCCCATGCCATCGGCGTCCTCGGCCCGACGGGGATGGGTCTCGCTGAAGAACTCGGTCTGCAAAACCGCATCGATTTTCAAATGGGAACTTTGAGTAAAGCGGTAGGCCTGTCTGGAGGTTATCTCGCCGCATCGCGGGATTGGATCGATCTCATCATTAACCGCGCACGGCCATTCATCTACACTACCGCTCCGCCGCCTGCCCTTGCGCACGCTGCGATTTCAGCGATCCAACTGATCCGCTCACAAGAAGGTGCGGAGTTGCGAGGAAAACTCTTTCAAAACATTTCCATCCTTCAGCCAAACCATCCAAGCGCGATTCTGCCGATCATACTCAGAGAAAACCAAACCGCGTTGGCTGCGGCGGAAAAGCTGAAACAAAACGGTTATTTCATCCCAGCGATCCGATTCCCCACGGTTCCGAAAAATACCGCACGCTTAAGAATCACGCTTTCCGCCAAACACCCGACTGAGGTGGTGGAAGATTTGTTGAGAATTACTTCTTCTGCTCAGCTTTGATGCGAGCCAGTTCTTCTTTCGCTTTGGCCAATTCTTCTTTGGTCATATTTTTCTCGATGTCTTTGATGACTACCTCAGCGCTTTTTTCACCTGCTTCCAAAGCAAGCGAGGCAAGTGCCCAACCGAGAGGTTTGTTGACCGACATCGCGGCTCCACCTGCATTGAAACGAGCGAGTGCGAGAGTTGCGCTTGGGTTGCCTTGTTGGGCAGCCAAAGTGTAAAGTTTCGCTGCATTTTCGTAGCTCTGTGGAACACCTGCGCCGCGTTCATGTAAGGCACCGAGATTGTTTTGTGCAGCGGCTAAACCTGCTTGCGCTGCGCGACCGAACCATGAAATGGCTGCGGAAATATCTGCGACGCCCATTTTACCCGAGAGATAAAAAAGTCCGAGCTCGTTCTGAGCGAGAGGCAAACCGGAGTTTGCAGCGGTGAGTAGATGCCCATAAGCTTTGCCGATGTCTGGCTTTTCTTCAGCCATGATCGTTGAAGCCAAAAACAGATGCGCTTGAGCATTTCCGGCTGCAGCGGATTTTTGCAACAATTCAACTGCGCGCGCTTCATCCTTCTTCGTGCCTTTGCCTTCCATGTAGAAAGAAGCTGCCCGGAGCATGCAATCCGCATGACCTGCCTCAGCTCCTTTGTCGAAAAACACTAACGCTGCTTTCGGATCTTCTTTGATGTTGGCTTGATAATCGCCAAGCGCGAGCCATCCCGAATAATTTTTTGCTTCGATCGCTTTGTTCAACCACTCGATGCCTTTTTTCTCATCAGCAGTTACGGCATCACTTTTCAAAAGTCGGATACCCACTGCGACCATCGCGCTGGAATCACCTTTCTCAGCGGCTTTGAGGAAATAGTCATAAGCTGTCTTGGCATTGACGAGTGTGGTCTGACCGAACTGGCCGTCATACAAGCGAGCAAGCAATACCATGGAAGGCACATCACCAGCGGTCGCAGCTTTCAACCACCATTTCACAGCGGTTTCCGGAGCAGGTTCTGGAGTTAAACGGCCAAGGAGAAATGCTTCACCGAGGATGCGTCCGGCAACCGTTGGATCGGTTGCGGCGTGCTTTTCAAGGGTCTCTCTGCCTTCTTGCGCTTGGTCACCTTGACCGGACGACAAAAGGATGCCAGCCAAACGATAGATCGAGTCAGGATGATTTTTCGCCTGACCCTTGCGATAATATTCAAGCGCTTTATCGCGGGAAATTTCCACGCCTTGGCCATGTTCGTGAGCGAAACCCAGAAGATAAATCGCATCCTTATCGCCCTTTTCAGCAAGTGGCTTGGCGAGTTCTACCGCCTTGGCATGCTCGCCTTTTTCATAAGCGGTATAGGCTGCTGACGCTGGGCTGGAAGCCGGGAGCTTGGGGGCAGCAGCTGGATCGGTGACCGCAGCTGTGCTTTCTGAGGTGTTAAGAGTGATCGCGGAATACGCGGTTAAAGTTCCAAGTAAGAAGATGGCAGTGCCGATATAGGTTTTCATAAGTCAGTTAATACACGCAGAATTTTGGTAGTGGCAAGAGCCTAGAAAGGTTTCATGAAATAAACATGGGTAATATTACTACTCCCCTAACATCGAAATCAGATACATTGCTAAATCATGCTTTGGAGCTTTGTCAAATGACTCTGTGCGATCTTTAAAAACCAGCTGTGCCTCATTTTCCTCGGAATCAAAGCCGATATCGCTTCTAGAAACATCATTTGCCACAATCAAATCGCAGCCTTTCTTCTTAAGTTTCTCCCGTGCATTTGCCTCGAGATTTTCCGTTTCAGCCGCAAATCCCACCAAAAAACCCTCAAAACCCATCGCTTCACGCGCAGATCCGAGGATGTCTTTGGTTTTGACCAATTCCAAAATCATCTTCTCCCCATTCTTTTTGATCTTCTGTGAGGAAATCTCCGCAGGTGTGAAATCCGCCACCGCAGCAGCAAAAAACGCAGCACCCATTTTCGGCAAATACCTCGCCACCACCTCATACATCTCGGCCGCGCTCTCCACGGGAACGAAATCCACACCAGCCGGAACATCCAGCGAGGTTGGCCCCGAAATCAACAGCACCTGATGCCCCGCGTGCACCGCAGCATCCGCGATCGCGTAGCCCATTTTTCCTGAGGATCGGTTTGTTAGGAAACGAACTGGATCGATCGCTTCACGGGTGGGGCCTGCGGTGATGAGAATTTTCATAGAGAGGTAAAACGACTGCCCGCTCATCCAATCAGGCGCAGCAGTCTTTGAAAGGCAGAAACATGCGCCGCCACCCGCTTGGCTAAATCCGCTTGGCTCGGGGTCTCGAACGTGAACGACAACGGGCAACCTTGCTTTGCCAAATAAATCGCCTCCGGCCACTCGTTCGGCAAATCCGCTTCCGCCCCATGATAAATCCAACCCGCCGCACGAGGCTCATGCCCGTCGATTTCCGCGCCCAACTCCGCCGGAAAACTTTCAGCCACCGCCTCTA
The DNA here is from genome assembly GCA_040384845.1 of Verrucomicrobiota bacterium. GTDB lineage: Bacteria > Verrucomicrobiota > Verrucomicrobiia > Verrucomicrobiales > Akkermansiaceae > Luteolibacter. Next base: position 61,772 of record JAZKIL010000002.1, read on the forward strand.
AAATATCCGACGCGCGCTGCGGCTGATCTTCTAGCAAATTGATTTCGTAAAAATAAAATCCTTCAGTCTCCCAATCTTCATGCAACGACACAAACACATCCGGCACCCGATCCCGCTTCAACCATCGCGCATGCGCCGCGATCTCCAAGGTCGATTGCAACAGGTAATCGCGATTCAAATCGATTCCCTCCCGGTTTTCACGCCGACTCATCGCAAGTCCGCCAGGATTCAGCGCGGGACAAATCAACCAGTGATGGCGATCCGAAAAACTTCCCGCCCGCATCATTTCTAACAATGCCAGAGGCCCCGCAGGTTCATCGCCGTGAATCCCGGCGGAAGCGTAAACCAACGAACCCTCGCCGTCCTTTTCCCAAGCCATCATTGGCCCGTCTTGCGTGTCTAACAAAACTTCGGATCGGAATTCTTGGCGCAGCGCGGCCTCTGCAAACTCATCGAGAAATTCCGGCCATTTGAAAAGTTCATCCATGAAAACCGCGATCTATGGTTTCGGGAAAATTTCCGCAAAGAACTGGCGCATATCTTCCCAAGAACGTTGATCCGCCTTTGCATCGTATGCCGCACCTTTCGAAGGATCATCACCCGCCATTTCCTGTGTGAACGCATGCACCGCACCGCCGTAGGAAACCAACTGCCAATCCGCATCCGCCGCTTCCATTTCTTTTTGGAAAGCATCGACCTCAGCCGCCGGCACATGCGGATCAACCGCACCGTGCAAAACCAGCACCTTGGCAGAAACCTCACCTTTTTTCGCAGCTAGCTCCGGCGCGGCTGCCAAGCCCGCTGTGCGGCCGCGCTCCGCGCGGCCGCTG
>JAZKIL010000002.1:62611-81924 GCA_040384845.1 Verrucomicrobiota bacterium
GTGAAAAGAAACGACGCCATTCAATTTTACTCCTGCACGCGCGAGCTCGAGCACACCGGTTCCACCGAAACAATATCCAATCGCTGCAAGCTTACTGGGATCGGTGCGCTCATCTGCTTTTAAAACATCCAAACCCGCAATCATCCGTGCGCGGAAAAGCTCGCGATCTTGTTTATACTTACCGGAAATTTTTCCCGACTCCGGTGGTTGCGGACGAATCCCGACTCCATACACATCCGCCGCAAACACATTGTAACCCAACTCTGCAAGCATCCGTGCCCGCATCTTTTCGTAATCGGTAAGCCCCGTCCATTGATGAATGATCAAAATCCCGGGGCGCTTGCCTTCGACTTTATCGTCATAAGCATGAAACCCCTCCATCTCGACCTCACCGAGTTTGTATTTCACACTCCGCTCCACCACTGCAGCACCTAACGGCATCAATCCGCATAAACTCACAACCAAGGAAATGATCTTTTTCATGCCGATAAGAAAAGCCTTTAACACACCTCCCGTCAAACGGTCTCTCTGTTTTATCAAACTTGGCTTTGCGTTCCCTCTGCGACCTCTGCGGCTTTGCGGTGAAAAATTCTTACCTCTTCAACCGTATCGAAGTCGATTTTCCGTGCGCATCCAATCCTTCAAGCCGCGCGAATTCTTCAATCACCGACAACGATTTCTCAACCGCCCGCTTGTCCATTTTCACAATGCTGGTGCGGCGTTGGAACTGATCGGCACGCAATCCGGAAAATGACCGACCTGCCCCGCCCGTTGGCAAGGTGTGACTCGGGCCTGCGAGGAAATCGCCGACCGCTACCGGAGAATCGGCACCGAGATAAATCGCACCCGCAGTACGGATTTGCGCCAGCACCTCGTCTTCGTCTTTCACGATCAACGAAAGATGCTCAGGAGCAAATGCATTCACGATCGCCACGCCTTCATCCATCGATTTCACGTGAAGCAAAAACGTGCTGGTTTTCAAAACTTCCTTGATGATTTTCGAGCGGCTCAATTGCGCCGTCTGTTTTTCAATCTCCACGCGAACTTTTTCTAACAAAGCGGATGAAGTTGTCAGGAAACCCACCGCGCTATCGCCGCCGTGCTCGGCTTGGGCCAGCATGTCCGCTGCGATGTATGACGCTTTCGCAGAGGCATCCGCTAAAATTAAAATCTCACTGGGTCCTGGGAGAAGATCGATCGATACCGCGCCGACGAGTTGGCGTTTCGCCTCGACCACAAAACGATTTCCCGGTCCGAAAATACGATCCACGGGAGCGATGGTTTTCGTCCCCAACGCCATCGCTGCAATCGCTTGCGCCCCGCCGACTTTGATCGCTTGCGTCACACCTGCTTGTTTCAATGCAAACAACAACGCGGGATTTACGGTTCCATCCGGACCGCACGGCGTTGCCGCAAAAATTTCTGGAACACCTGCAGCTTGAGCAAATCCAGCCGTCATCAATGCTGTGGAAACCAAAGGTGCTTTTCCACCCGGAACATACACACCCACGCGATCAAACGGAGTGAAGCGTTCACCTATCACTGCGCCTTCCGCATTTTTCGCGGACCAATCCTTACGCATGCTTTTCTGAGCAAACGCATGAATGTTTTTCAAACTGCGGCGGATCGCTTCTCGCGTTGCAGCAGTCACAGATGCTTCTGCTTGCGCGAATTCTTTCTCGCTCACAAACAACTGATTCTTCGTCAGCTTTGCTCCATCGAAACGATACGTCAGCTCCACCAATGCGTCGTCACCTTCCATGCCGACTTTTCCAATGATATCAGCAACCAGATCCCGGACCGAATCCTCAGGAATGGCCCGGCGATGCAGTCGCTTGACGAACGAGGGATAGGAGGCATCTTTGTGGGACAGAATCTTCATACAGTTTGTGTGCGGGGGAAGATGCACACTCTCACCCATAACGCCAACCCCCAATGAAGGTTTTCAAACCCTAATTCTGTAAGAAATTTTGCGAAGCTCCCGTTACTCTGGCACCGTTTTGAGAAGAACAATCATCATATCTGGCCTGTTCGTAGGCTTGAGCTCACTCGGCCTCGATCTGAGGGCCGACGAGATCAGCTTTAACCGCGACATCCGGCCCATCTTCCTGAAAAACTGCACTGCCTGCCACGGCGGGGTGAAAGAAGCGGGCGGAATTTCCTTCATTTATCGCAATCGCGCCCTCATCGAGGGTGAATCAGGAAAATTCGCCATCGTCCCGGGAAAGCCCGATCAATCGGAAGTTATGCGCCGCATCCGCAGTACGGATCCCGAGGAAGTCATGCCCAAACCCAAGCACGGCTCCCCCCTCAAACCCGCCGAAATTAAGCTTCTCGAAACATGGATTTCCGAAGGCGCAAAATGGGAAGAGCATTGGGCCTTCATGCCGCCGGTTGAAAAAAACATCCCAGTACTCAAAAACGAAACCTGGCCTGCCCAGCCGCTAGATCGTTTCATTTTAGAGAATCTCGAGAAAAACAATCTCACTCCCTCGTCCCAAGCCAATGCTGCGGAATGGTTGCGCCGGGTCAGCTTCGATCTCACGGGCCTGCCTCCAAGCATCGATGATCTCAAGGAACTTGAAGTCGGATGGAGCACCGATGGAAAGGCGGCTCGCGAAAAAATCGTCAATCGCTTACTCGAATCCCAGGCTTATGGCGAACGCTGGGCAACGGTCTGGCTCGATCTCGCACGCTACGCCGATACCTTTGGATTTGAAAAAGATCCCCATCGCGACATCTGGCCGTGGCGGGATTGGGTAATTCGCTCGCTCAATGCGGACATGCCTTACGATCAATTCACGATCGAACAAATGGCTGGGGATCTTTTACCCAACGCCACCTCAGATCAAATCCTCGCTACCGCTTTCCATCGCAACAGCCAAACCAACACTGAAGGTGGGACCGATGACGAAGAATACCGCGTCGCCGCTGTGATTGATCGCATCTCGACGGTATGGACCACTTGGCAAGCCACCACGTTCAGCTGTGTCCAATGCCACTCGCATCCTTACGATCCCATCGCTCACGAAGAATTCTACGAGTTCATGGATTTCTTCAACCAATCCGAAGACTCCGATCTCAAAAACGAATACCCAAGAATCAAGCTGGCCGGTGAGGATTGGGTGAAACTCGATCGTGAAACCCGTGCTTTACGCGAAGCACTCGATGCAGAGGGTCGCATCATTTCTAACACCCCTTGGAAAATTCTGGAAAACATCAGCTTCAAACCCGATCACGGCACCATGCGCATTGATAAAGATGGCATGATCTTGAGCGAGGGGAATTTACGTTCAGGCACCACTCATAAAATTTCCGGCCACCTTCCTAAAATCGATGCCCTGAAACTTTCGATCCATCCACAAAGCGATAATCCCAAAAATTGGCCGGAGATTGGTGCGTTCGTGACTTTGTTCAACATCGATAAAATTTCAATCGATGGCACACGCACGCCGATTCCCATGGGTGAAGTCATTGCGGATCACTTCACTGGGCCGACAGATCCAATGAGTGCGTTCGCCCAAAAAGGCATTGGTGAACGTTTCAATCGCTTCAAAGATCCAACCGGCCGCGATGGTGCGGTGTCTGGTCTTGGCGAGTTTCCACGCATCGCACGTCCTCGCTGGTTTGTTATTCTTCCCGAAAATCCCATCACCTTACAGGCCGGCGAAACCATCGAAATATCTCTCAAACAAGGTGCTAGCACCAATGAAAGCCAACCGACCTATTTACGGAGATTTAAAATCGAAGCTGCCGAAGATCCACGCTACGTCGCACTGAGAACCGACCCCAAGCGTGCCGAAACATGGCAGAAAGTTTTCTCAAACCTCGATCGCATGCTAGCACTCAAAGGCACGGAAGTTCCCGTGATGATGGATCGCTCCCCGTCTGGGAAACGCGAGACCCGCCTGTTCGCTCGGGGCAATCGTCTAACCAAAGAGCAACTCGTGAAAGCCGATGTGCCGGATCTTCTGCGCGGAGATTTCCCGAAAAAGGACGAAGTGAATCGCCTCGATATGGCACGCTGGATGGCGAGCCCGAAAAATCCTCTAACAGCCCGTGTCATGGTCAACCGCTTGTGGGGCGAAATTTTCGGAATCGGCATCGTAGAAACCATGGAAGATTTCGGCACCTCCGGCACCCTCCCATCCAATCTCGCCCTGCTCGATCACCTCGCCCTCCGCTTCCAAGGAGAACACAAGTGGTCGATCAAGCAAAGCCTCCGCGAAATGGTCTTGTCTTCAACTTATCTTCAAACTTCAAAAGCCACGCCTGAATTGCTTGAGCGCGATCCGAAAAACCAACTCGTCGCACGCGGTCCTAGAAATCGACTCAGCGCCGAGATGATACGTGATCAAGCTCTTGCCGTCTCCGGTTTGCTCTCCAAAAAAATGTATGGCGTATCGGTTTACCCGCCCCAACCAGCGGGTGTGTGGAGCTCGGTTTACAGTGGCGCAAGCTGGAAAGAATCCCAAGGCGAAGATAAATATCGCCGTGGGATTTACACCTACATCAAACGCACCAGCGGCTTCCCGGGATTTATCACATTCGACGCACCGAGCCGCGATATCTGCTCCGCCCGCCGCATCGTTTCCAACACTCCCCTGCAAGCCCTCATCACGATGAACGACCCCGCTCACATCGAAGCCGCCGCAGCTCTCGCTGAAAAAATGCGCCAACATTCAGGTGAGATCGATGCGCAAATCAGCTTCGCCTATCTCACCGTAACCCAGCGCCAACTCGATTCTGAAGTCCTCAAAGAATTGGTCGCTCTCTATCAGGACTTGAAAAACGATACTTCCGGTGGGAATGGTTCCTTGGGTTCCGATCCCGCATTAACCCTTACCGCGAACACGATCCTTAACCTCGACGCCTCTCTCACGAAATGAACCGCATCGAACACGAAATCCGCTTAGCCGAACTTTCCCACTTCACCCGTCGGCATTTCCTCTCGAAATGCACCACAGGCTTGGGTGCGATGTGGGCTTCGACAATGTTAGGCGAGAAGCTTTACGGCGCATCCAACGCACTCGTTAAAGATCCGTCCAATCCTCTTGCTCCCTCCATGCCGTTGCTTCCGGGAAAAGCAAAACGCGTCATCTACCTCCACATGGCAGGTGCGCCATCCCAACACGAGCTTTTCGACTACAAACCCGAACTCAAAAAACTCGACGGCAAAGATTGTCCAAAAGAATTTCTCGAAGGCAAACAGTTCGCCTTCATCCAAGGTGTTCCGAAAATGCTGGGACCGCAATTTGAATTCAAACAACACGGCGAGAGCGGCGCATGGATTTCCGATCGCCTCCCGCACCTCTCCACGATGGCCGATGATCTATGTTTCATCAAATCGATGCACACGGATCAGTTCAACCACGGCCCTGCCCAGCTACTCGTCCATACCGGCACCCAAAACCTCGGAGCACCATCCATCGGAGCATGGGCTACTTACGGTCTTGGATCGGAAAACCAAAACCTTCCGGGTTTCATCGTTCTAACATCCGGTGGGAAAAATCCCGATGCCGGAAAATCCGTCTGGGGCTCCGGCTACCTCCCTTCCGTTTATCAAGGCGTCCAATGCCGCTCCGAAGGCGAGCCAGTCCTTTACTTACAAAACCCCGATGGCGTCAGCCGCGACATGCGTCGCCGCTCGCTCGATACTATCGACCGCATCAACCAAAAAATCGCTCAGGAAACGGGTGATCCCGAAACGGTCACTCGCATCGCTCAATACGAAATGGCTTACCGCATGCAAATGCACGCGACCGATGCGTTTGATTTGAAACAAGAAAACGAAGCCACTCACGCGATGTATGGCACGCAGCCCGGGAAAGAATCGTTTGCTAACAACTGCCTGCTCGCGCGTCGACTCGCAGAACGCGGCGTCCGCTACATCCAGCTTTTTGACTGGGGCTGGGACTCCCACGGAACGGGCAAAGACACCGATCTTAAAGGCGGCTTCACCGATCTCTGCAATCGCATCGACCGCCCCATCACCGCACTTCTCCAAGATCTCAAACGCCGTGGAATGTTAGAAGACACACTCGTCGTCTGGGGTGGTGAATTCGGACGCACCCCCATGCGTGAAAACCGAGGCGGTGGTGAAATGTCATTTGTCGGGCGCGATCACAACCCCGGCGGCTTCACCATCTGGATGGCAGGCGGCGGCGTAAAAGCCGGAACCTCTTACGGCGAAACCGATCCCATCGGCTACGAGGCAATCAAAGACAAAGTTTCCGTCCACGAACTCCACGCCACCATGCTCCACCTCATGGGCTTCGATCACGAAAAACTCATCTTCCCCTTCCAAGGTGTCGGCCAACGCCTAACCAATATCACCAAACCCGGAACGAAAGTGGTGAAGGGCGTCATCGCCTAGAGCGTGAGCAACCGTGGCTGGAACATTCTGTTCCAGTAAGTCGCGGGGACATTCTGTCCCTGCACACCAAATTTTGATAAATCTCATTCTTCTTTGCGTCCCTCTGTGACCTCTGCGCCTCTGCGGTGAAAAATTCAACCCTAACGAGCTTTATTTTTTAATCACCGCCCGCACCGAAATCCCCAAACCACCGATGACAAACAACATCGGAAACCAGATCGAGTAACCGGCTGCTTTGGAATCCGGCTTGAGCATCGTGAAATTCGCCTCCGCGGGATTCACGTAAACCATGATCTTTTTCCCAATAGGGTAAGTCTCCACCAACCCAGCAATTTTATCCCGCTTGTTGTATTTCGGATTTCCCCGGACACCATAGCGATCCCCCGTCTTGCGCTCACCCTTCCATTCATACCCGTAGAGAATTTTCATCCGGTATTCCATCGGCGAAAAATCATCATGCTGGTATTCCTCAATTTCCGAAGAAAGCACCACCCCCTCCACCTGCGGCCAGTCGCGTTGCTCAACCGCCCGCATGTAACTCATCCCCATCAACCAAGTAAACAGCCCCCCCGCACCGGCAATCACCAGCCCAAGCATCACCAAAAATACCGTCGATCCCTTCATAAGTCGCACCGCAAAGAACATCCTAAAGCTAGGCAACGCAACACCTTTCAAAAACGCCTGGAGCGCCATCCCTGATTCCAAATCTCCCAATCTCCACACTGATCACTGACCACTCGGCACTTTCCCCTCTTATGTCTCCGAGTCTCGCGTCTTTCACTTGATCTCCCCGCCGGTTCGGATTACCCCATCCCCGTGCTAACGATCAAAAGACTGACCAAGACCCTCGGCGGAAGAACGCTTTTACGCGAAGCCGAAATGTCCATCAACTGGGGAGAGCGCGTCGCTCTCGTCGGGCCGAACGGGGCGGGGAAATCCACTTTGTTCCGGATGATCCTTGATGAAGACCAGCCAGACGAAGGCACGATCGATCGCGATGAATACGCGATTGTCGGTTATCTCCCCCAAGAAGCTGGCGAACCCACCGACGAAACCATTTTGGAAATCGCGATGGGCGTGACTCCCGAAATGATCGGCTTGCTACGCACCATCCGTGAAGGTGAAAAATCCGGCGATCTCTCGACTCCGGAATTCGCCAAAGCCCAAGATCAGTTCACCGCATTGAATGGCTACCAACTCGAACCCAAAGCCAAAAAGATCCTCGCTGGCCTCGGTTTCAACCAGGAAGATTTTCAGAAACCCGCACGCGAATATTCCGGTGGCTGGGTGATGCGCGCTCACCTCGCACAACTCCTCGTCATGGAGCCCGACTTGCTCATGATGGACGAGCCGACCAACCACCTCGACCTCCTCTCGCTCCTTTGGCTTCAACGCTACTTGCTCAACTACTCCGGCGCCATCCTCATGATCTCCCACGATCGCGATTTCATGGACACCATGATCGAGACGGTCATCGAAATTGATCCCGATGCGATGCAGCTCATTTCCTACACCGGAAATTACAGCGCTTTCCTTGATCAGCGCGAAAAACGCTACGACCTCCAAGTCCAAGCCTACCGCAACCAGAACAAGGAAATCGAAGGCCATATGGAGTTCATCGAGCGCTTCCGCCAGGTCGGATCCAAAGCTGCGCAAGTCCAGTCGCGCATCAAACTGGTCGATAAAATCGAACGCATCGAAAAACCCCGCGCGCCACGCAAGCCTTTCAAATTCGCTTTCCCCCAGCCCCCGCGTTCCAACCAGAAAGTCATCGATTTCCAAAAGGTCGGCCAATCCTATCCGGGCAAACGCATTTACAAAGACCTCGATCTCACCATCGAGCGCGGCGATAAAATCGTCCTCGTCGGTCCGAACGGAGCAGGTAAAACCACTTTGCTCAAACTTCTCGCCGGAGAACTTGAGATCGACCAAGGCAAGAAGGAAGTCGGTTATCTAACAAAAATCGGCTATTACTCCCAGCACCGCGCGGAAGCGCTCAACGAGTTCAACTCCGTCCTAGATGAAGTCATGGGTGCCTGTGATACTTTGCGCGAAGAAGACGCCCGCGCCATTCTCGGCACTTTCCTTTTCCGCCGCGCGGATGTGGAGAAAAAATGCGGTGTTCTTTCCGGTGGTGAGAAATCCCGACTCAACCTCGTCAAGTTTCTCGTCGATCCTCCGAACCTCCTGCTGATGGATGAGCCGACCACTCACCTTGATATCCTTTCCATCGATTCCTTGGTCAACGCTCTCAAAGCTTACGAAGGCACACTCGTTTTCATTTCCCACGATGTGCACTTCATCCGCAACCTCGCGGAAACCACCCTCCACGTCACCCGCAACGAAAAGGATCCCGAGAACGGAGCCATCGTCACCCGCTACACCGGCGGCTACGATTACTTCCTCGAAAAATCAGGTCTCAGCGATGACCGCGGGGCGGTTACCGCTTAAACGAGTCATGAGTGCGGAGGCTTGCCTCCGCCAAAAAGAGCGGAGCTTGCTCCGCGTGAAAATATCTAGCGGCAGTCAGAAACAAACGCACCCGCAACGGAGCAAGCTCCGTCTACCACAAGGCGGGAGCAAGCTCCCGCACTCCAGATCTTTCACACTCAAAATTCTTCACTAGCACAACCACAACGAACCATTCAACCTTCGCTTCGTGAAATCCAATCGTTTCCTTCTAGCTCTGATCCTTGCTATTGCGGTTGTCGCTTTTTGGTTTCTTGGCAGACCCGATAACACCAGCAAACTCGGAAACGACGCGCAGGCGCTGACTGGCGAAATTCTAACATTCGGCCCGCGTCCGCCTGGCAGCGAAGCCCTGAATCAAGTTCGCTCATTACTAAGCAAAGAACTCGAAGCCAGTGGTTGGGTGATCGAACTCCAGGAATTCGAACGCGATACCAGTGTTGGAAAAATCAAATTCGCGAACCTCCGCGCCCGGTTCCGTCACGGCGATGCAAACCCATGGCAACGCAAGATCGATGGACTTCTCTGCGCTCATGTGGACTCCAAATTCTACAAAGATAAAGTTTTTCTCGGCGCAGATGACGCCGCTTCTGCCTGCGCTGCGCTGGTGGTGATTGCCAAACACCTTGCCGCCGAAAAGCCCGAACAAGCCGCAAAGCTGGAACTCGTATTCTTTGATGGCGAAGAAGCTTTTTCAAAAAGCATGACTGCTCTAGATGGCCTCTACGGCAGTCGGCATTACGCGAACACCTGGAGAACGCGCGATGACAAACCGAAATTTGGCATCCTGCTCGACATGATCGGACACAAGGATCTGAGCATCCGCATCCCATCCGACTCACCGAAACACCTCGCCGAACTCATGTTCTCCAAGGCCAAGGAACAAAATGTCAGTTCTCATTTCGACACATCTAATGCCACGATCATGGACGACCACGTCCCGCTGAATCTCATCGGCATCCCAACACTCGACATCCTTGGCGACTTCACACGTTCCGCATGGTGGCACACCCCCGGAGACAACTCAGACATTATTTCATCCAAGTCACTAAGCATCTCCATAGCCGTGACGCTTGGTATGTTAGATGAGTTATTGAATGAGAAGTAACTTCTTCCTCTGATCACTGATCACTGATCACTCGGCACTTCTCACTCCACACCCTTTACTTCTCAGCTACAGCCATCCGTCGGTCAACAGCGGCGTGTTGACCCTACCTCCCCCGAAACCAACCCGTAATACTCGCCCGCGTCCTATTCGCAGGCAGCACCTCGTGCCAGTAGTCTCCGGAGTGAAAGCACACCAACGTTCCCATCCTCGGCGCTACGATCACATGTTCGCCTTCTTTTTCACCGGGCGTGGTCCATATTTTCAATTCCCCACCATCACCCGGCTGCCAATTGGGATTCAGGTATAAAATTACGGTCACCAAGCGATCACGCGATTCCCGGTGCCTATCCAAATGCGGTTTGTAAAATCCACCTTCCGGATATACCGCAAAATGGCCTTCGAAATCAAACAACCCGAGAAAGAAATTCCGGTTCAGCTCAATACGGATGTTTTCTAACAAATCCAAATAACGCTGCTGCGCGGGAGTGACGTTGTCGTGACTCAGCCACATCACATGATCCGTTCGCACATCCTCACGAATCACCAGATTCTCCCCACGCCCCACACCCGCTCGGCGGAACTCACCTTCCTGCCATGAATCCAAACTTTCCCGTGAAAGCACTTGGGCAACATCGGTTTCAAGAAACTCCGGCAACACACACCAACCCGGATCACCGATATGTTCGACTAGTTGTTTGAATTCCGGTTCTGAATCGGGGCGAATCATTTATTCACCTGCCATGCCGTCAGCCATTTCGTGCTAAACTTTTTAAAACCGCGCTCTTCCATCCGCTTTTGCATATCCGGAAAATGCGCAGCTCCATAAAAAATTCCGATCTTTTCCCTGCCCGCCGCGAGCTCTTTGTCCATGACATTCATGCAGCGCAGATTGCGATCCGAGATGATCACATTCTCGCCCGCTAATGAATCGATCTGTTTATCTCCCTCGGACATTGTCTGCATCATTTCCAGTTTCACAAGATCCGAGCGACCCGCCAAAATCCCACGCATCAGGCGCAGGCTGTTCGGCTCATGCTTGGGACGCTCTGCCTTGATCCCCATTTCAATCATGAAACCTAACAGCGATTCTCCACGCTCTTTCTGCAATGCCTCGAACTCTTTTAATGTCAGATCCGCATGCACGAAATTTTTCGCCATGTAGTCGATCACCGCGCCTTGCCCGACCAAACCCAGCGCCTTTTCCATCGAGGAATAAACCTGCTTCAACCCCCCAAGCGGATTTTCCTTATCCTCTCCTTCGCCCACCTCTGGATCTTCCACGACCTCTAAATCTTCCACGATTGTGGCTTCATTTTCAGCGACTTCAGCTTCCGCCGCCTCTTCCACAATTCTTGGCTTTTTGGGACCACCCAGCTTTTCCCCGCCCACCATTTCAAAAAGCAACACCTCATAATCTTGGAAATGCTTGTTGAGAAACTCGTAATAACGGCGATCCGCCAAGTGAATCGCCCCGATCAGGTGAACGCGTTTGCCGTCCTTTTCATAACCAATCACAGCCGTCTGGAGCTTCGCTACGGTGTCCGTTTCTTTGACCCGTATGAAATCCCCGCCCCACGACTCCTGATTTGAAGCCGCAAGCATAGCCGCGATCGTCGCTGCCGTTCTCGCCCAAGACATCTTGATTTTCATCTCATTAATTATGCATCGTATCCCGGCATTGCCCATGGAAATTTTCCAGTCTAAGTTTGCCCACTCATGAGCGACCACGCCGCACTCCATTACTGCCCCGATTTATTGAATTTCTCGCGAAGAAAAACCCGCGAAGTCATGGTCGGAAATGTGGGCGTTGGTGGCGATCACCCCATCCGCGTGCAGTCGATGATCACTTCTGACACGCGGGACACCCCCGCCTGCGTCGCCGAGGTTTTAGCGCTCGCCGAAGCTGGATGCGAAATCGTCCGCATCACCGCTCAAACGAAAATTTACGCAGCGAACCTCGAAAACATCGCCCGTGAAGTCCGCGGAGCGGGTTGCACGGTTCCCCTCGTTGCCGATATCCATTTCAAACCAGACGCCGCCATGGAGGCCGCGAAATGGGTGGAGAAAGTCCGCGTCAATCCCGGCAACTACGTCGATAAAAAGAAATTCGAAATACGCGAATATTCCGACAGCCAATACGAAGCGGAGCTTGAGCGCATTCGTGAACAGTTCATTCCACTCGTCCATCTTTGCAAAGACCTCGGCCGTGCGATGCGCATCGGCACCAACCACGGTTCTCTCTCGGATCGCATCATGAATCGCTACGGCGATACCCCACTTGGCATGTGTGAAAGCGCGCTCGAATTCGCACGCATCGCCCGCGATCACGATTACCACAATTTCGTTTTCTCGATGAAAGCCTCCAACCCGAAAGTAATGATCGAGGCATATCGCTTGCTCGTCGCAAGACTCGTCGAAGAAGGCTCTGACTGGAATTACCCCATCCACCTCGGCGTCACCGAAGCCGGAGACGGTGAGGATGGCCGCATCAAATCCGCCATTGGTATTGGTTCTCTCCTCGCCGACGGCATCGGCGACACCATCCGAGTTTCGCTAACAGAAGACGCGATCCACGAGATTCCCGTGGCGAAGGCATTGGTGAGTAGCTGCCGCGTCTCGCGGCAGGCCGTGCAAGCTGCGTCTCGCAGCTTATCCGATGATGCAGCCAATATCCAAATCGATTGGAGTAAAGTTAACAAAGACGACGCTTCATTCCTCCCTCACTGGAAAATCGAAAACGGAACTTATGCCGTAACATTTCGCCAAGCCGACTCATTGCCGACAGTAGTCATGAATCGTTACCGAGAAGCCCGTGATCTCATATTAGAAAAAATCGATATACTCAGTAAGCTCGATTCCTCACGCAGCCAACTCAATGACCTATCATCGCTACGTGAAGAATTATACCAACTTGAAACTTCCATCATCGAACCCGCTCTCAACCAAGGTCACGGGTCATGCCTCTTTAAAAATGATCAAAACGCAGAACTACTCGCCAACGCCCTAAAACATTTCGACGGCATACGTTATGATCTGCTCGCGTGGTGTATCATGCCCAACCATGTCCACGTCATCCTGAAACTCGCCAAAGGTGAGGAGCTCGATAAAATATTACATTCATGGAAAAGTTTCACCTCCCATGAAATCAACAAACGAAACGGAACCTCTGGTTCTATTTGGCAAAAAGAAAGCTACGATCATCTGATTCGGGATGGGAAAGATTTCAGAAACCAAATCGATTATGTGTTGAATAACCCAACGAAAGCCGGTTTTTCTTACTGGCAATGGATTGGTTGCGCTTATCCAGAACTTCTGGCGAGACGCCAGAATCACGGCCTGCCGCGAGACGCGGCAGCTACACTCACCCCCTCCTACAACCCCTTCTCCTACGAGCGCAGACACAGCTCTCCCATCACCATCCAAGGTCACGAACTCGGCGGAGAAAAAACCGTTAGAGTTTTCACCACTCAAGCGAACTGGAACGCACTCGCCCATAAAATCGCCGGCATGGGCGATTTTAAACCGGAAATCATTTATGAGAAAGCGGGCGTCATCGAAATCGATCCGCGTGATGCCTCGGCGATTTCCACCCTCAACGACCGCAGCGAACCCACCTTGATCACTGTAGCCGATCATGTGGAAATGCATCCCATCCACGCGTTCCGCATGCTCGCGTTTCAAGCCGATCCACGGCACCCAATATTGCTCAAAGACACGTTTGAACCACCGAGCGCGGAATCGGATTTCCTAACATCCCTGCTCAACGCCTCCAAAATCATCGGTTCGCTTCTGTGCGACGGCATAGGCGATGCCATTCTCATCCGCGGCGAAACCGCACCGGGGCAGTCGCTACGCATCGCTTACAACATCTTGCAAGCCGCGGGCACCCGGATTTTCAAAACCGATTACGTCGCCTGCCCTTCCTGCGGACGCACCCTGTTCAACCTCCAATCCACCACCCAGAAAATCCGCGCGGCGACGGGTCACCTCAAAGGCGTCCGCATCGCGGTGATGGGTTGCATCGTCAACGGCCCGGGGGAAATGGCGGATGCCGATTTTGGTTACGTCGGTGGAGCTCCCGGAAAAATCAATCTTTACGTTGGTAAAACGGCCGTGAAATTCAATATTCCCGAAGACGAAGCCGTCAGCCGCCTGATTGATCTCATTAAAGAACATGACAAGTGGATCGACGCGCCTACAATCATGAGCTCTTCCGACTAAGTCATGTCCGATACCGTCACGATTCATCAAACCCAGGAACTCACCCAGACCCAAGCGCCCTGGAATGTGATTGTGCATGATGATCCGGTGAATCTCATGGGTTACGTCACCTTCGTTCTGATGAAAATTTTTGGCTATAACGAACAGCATGCCACCAAACTTATGCTTGAGGTCCACGAACAAGGACTCTCTGTCGTATGGTCTGGAGAACTCGAAAAAGCCGAGTTCTACGCACAGCAACTCCAGCTCCACCAACTCAAAACCTCCCTCGAAAGTTCTGAATGAAAATCGCTCCCACCATCGAGGGCGGACTCAGAATCGACCCCGAAAACGACATCGACTGGCACTTGCTCCGCTCCATCATGCTGGATGCGAATGTCTCTCATAAAGATCTCGCCGCACGTCTGGGCGATCTCATTTCTCACGAGAAAATTTCCGAAGACTGGCAGGACATCGTGGTTCCGGATCTGCGCGAATCATTTTCCGACGATCTCCACCACGTCTACGCCGCGATCGAAACCGCCGCCGCGTTTCCCAAGGACAACGAAACACCGATATGGATTTCACCAGCCGATGCGCACAAGTGGTATAGCGCCCTCAATCAAGCGCGACTTGAGTTAGAGGAAATGTATCACTTCGGCCAGAATCCGGAATCCGATCCAAAAAATCTCAAACCCGTCCGCCACGATGCTCTACTAAGAAGCCGTTTTTATTGCGGGCTGCAGTCGGTGATCTTGGATCATGCGCTGAGTTTATAAAACGATCTCATTTGGTAAATTCCGCCTCATAGCCAAAGATCGTTTCAAAGAAAACCAACGCACTGACACGATTTCCAAACTCACTGGGGTGGCTACCATCTTCAACAAATAATCGAGAACCATTCCCCTTACGATATTCATCCTCCCACGCATCGCCAACTGGCAAGATATCAATTCCACCGGCATACTCTGAAGCACGCGAGTAACCTTCTCTAATACGTGCATTCATTTGATAGAAATTATCGCCTTTCAAACCCGGCTGCCCTCCGCGTCTTCCCCATGTTTGATAAAGCATGGGACGCGCACCGATTGCCCGCGCTTCATCTGCGAAAAACTTCACAAACGGATACATCTCCGCCTGGCGCCTGATCTCTGGATAAGCGCCATGCATGCTGAAATCTTGAATCACCACGATATCCCATGGTTTGCCACGCAATTTCTTCAAAGTAGGGTCATGCTTGGAATGCATTTGCAGCGTCCAGCCACCATGCGTGCAACTCGCGATCTTGACCTTTTCGCCATTCTTTTTTGCAATATTCCTGAACATTTTGGGAGCATCGAAACTATAACTGTTTCCGATAAACAACACCTTCAACTCCTCAGCTTTCTTATTCGGTTTTTCAGAGCGCGAAAAAATCCCGCAACTCGACAACCCGAAAAATGCTAAAATTTTTACGAACATCAGGATACTTCGGCAAAGGGTTTCATGCTCTGGGATGCGCTTCGTCATAAGCCTGCTTCATTCTTTCTCGGGTTACGTGCGTGTAAATTTGTGTGGTCGATAGCGATGCATGTCCTAACAGTTCCTGAACACTTCGCAAGTCGGCACCGGCATCAAGCATGTGCGTTGCAAAGCTGTGCCTGAGCTTGTGCGGACTCACTCCAAAGTGAATTCCGCTGATTTTCAAATACTTCTTCAACATCTGATCCACTGCTTGCTGAGTGATTCTGGTTCCGCGCACGCTGCGAAACAATGGCCCATTTGTCACAACCGCCTCTTGCCGGTATTTCTGAATCGCCCGGATCGCCACGCCACCGATCGGAACCATGCGTTGTTTGCGACCTTTTCCGGTTATTTTGACGATGTCGTCCACGAAATCAACATCCGCCACATCCAGACTAAGCAACTCGGAAATACGTAGGCCGGATGAATAGAACAACTCGAGAATCGCCACATCGCGGTGCTTCAACCATGCATGGCTTTTTCCGTTAACATCGATTTTCAGCGGAGTTTCTAACAACGCTTCCATTTGCTTCAAACTCAGCACCACCGGCAGGTTGCGCTCAAGCTTCGGCATTTGAATCTCCGCCACCGGGCTTTTCTCCAAACCCCGCCGTAGCACGAGGTATTTATAAAACGAACGCAACGCAGCGAAACGCAAACGTATCGTTGAGCGCTTCATGTTTTCCTTCATCAGGAAAAACAGGTAATCGCGGAAATGATCTCCCTGCTCCTTGCGCCAACAAACAAAATCCGCACCGCGCCATTCGATGTATTCTTTCAGCGCCGCCGAGTAATTCCGTATGGTTAACGGCGAGGCGTCTTTCTCGGTCTCCTGAAACTCCAGGAAATATGCGACATCGTCGTTCATTTAAATTTCAAATTCCAAGTTTCAAATTCCAAGTTTCTGAATCTGTCTCATGCATGCAGCACATTTCTTCTTTGAGATTTGGATTTTGAAACTTGAGTTTTCACTTCACAAAAACTTCACGAGCCTTCGCGCCGTCTCCGGGACCGATGATGCCGCGTTGCTCTAAAATATCCATCATCCGCGCGGCACGGGTGTAGCCCAAACGCAAGCGACGCTGCAGCAGCGAGGTACTTGCTTTTTGTTCCTGCCTGCAGACCTCGATGCATTTGATGATTAGTTCTTCATCCGCATCGGAAACATCTTCCTCGTCATCCGCTCCCGCGTTGTCGATGGTTTCACGAATGTCTTTTTCATAACGCGGCTTCGCCTGCTTCGCACAGTGGTCGACAATCCGCTCAACTTCCGCATCGGAAACAAACGCACCTTGCGCCCGCTCCAACTTCGCAGAACCCGGCGGCAAATACAGCATGTCGCCTTTGCCCACCAACTTGTCCGCGCCTTTCGTATCCAGAATCACGCGCGAGTCCAAAGCTGATGAAACCTGGAACGCGATCCGGCTCGGAATGTTCGCTTTGATGATTCCTGTCACCACATCCGCACGCGGCGTCTGGGTCGCGATGATCAAATGAATCCCCGCCGCACGTGCTTTCTGCGCGATCCGTGCAATGCACATTTCCACATCCGCTGGAGCCGTCTGCATCAAATCCGCAAGCTCATCGATCAACACCACGATGTATGGGAAACGATCAGGAATCTCATCTTCTTCGAGTTCCAACTCATCAAACTCCGCTTCCGGTCCGAGGTCACCATCCTCAAGTGCTGAAGCAATCGCCTCAATCTCATCCTGATCCACTTCCGGTTCTTCTTCCGGCTCCGGCTCAACCACTGCCACCGGCTCCTTGTCAGGACGCGGACGATTGTTGAAACCATCGAAATTTCTCACCCCTTCTTTGGCAAAAATCCGGTAGCGCTTCTCCATCTCGTTCACCACCCATTTGAGCGCCGCAACGGTCTTCTTCGGATCGGTCACCACCGGAACCACCATGTGCGGCAGTTTGTTATACATCTGCATCTCCACCACTTTCGGGTCGACCATGATGAAACGCAGTTCATCAGGCCCAAACTTAAATAGGATGGAAGCGATGATCGAGTTGATACAAACCGATTTTCCGGAACCGGTCGCACCCGCCACCAGCAAATGCGGCATCGCCGCGAGATCGCCGATCACCGTCTTGCCATAAACATCTTTTCCAAGCGCCAGTGGGATTTTCTTTTTCGCCGATCGGAAATCCGGATCGTGCAGCAACTCATGCAGCGGAACCGCTACTTTGTTAGAATTCGCGATCTCGATACCCACGGTGTCTTTACCGGGAATGGGCGCTAAAATATTGATCCGCTCCGCACGTGTCGCACGCGCAAGGTCCGCTTCAAGTTGGGAAATGCGCGATACACGCAGACCCGTCGATGGATAAATCTCATACCGCGTAATCGTCGGGCCACGGGTGATGTCGCCGGGCGTGACATCGATTCCAAATGCTTTAAGCGTATCCACAATCGTGGTTTGGATAGCAATCAACTCATCATGGTCCGCTGCCTCCGCCTCTTCCTCAACCGCGTCTAGCAAATCAAAACCCGGCAGCTCGTAATCCTCAAATCCCGTCACGGAAAGCGACTGGTGACCCGGCTTTTTCCGCTCAAACGGTTTCGATCCAAACTCCATCTGCTCCACCGCGCGACGCTGCGAGGCATCAATAATCTGCGGCAAAGGCGTTTCACGGATCGGCAGTTCTTTCTGACCGGGCGTATCTGTTTCGGCTTCTTTGAGTTTCGAGATTTCACGCTCCACTCGACGTTGCTCACGTTGGCGCTCGCGCTCACTAAGCAGTTCCTTCTCGCGAGCTTCAGCCCGACCGACCTCAGTCCGACTCATCCGCCATGCATCGAACTTGCGTTTGAAAACCATCAAGCAAGCTTTCGCAAAAGCCATGGGAGTTTGACCTGTTAGCCAAATCAAACCTACCAAATAACCGATGCTAGCCAGTCCAATTGTACCGGGCTTGCCGATAAACGGGACTAACAGATAGCCGCCAATCCCATTTCCAATCACACCACCCGGTAAATCCTTCATGTTACATCTAGCGGCCCAGTCGGTGAAAAAATAATCCGCCGCATGCAGCCAAACCGCACCGGAAATCAGAATCGTGATCAAGCCCAAGGAAATTCTCGGCCAGATCGTCCAGCGAAACGCCAGCTTCGTCACCCCGAACCAGATGAAACCTAACGAAAGCAGCCAACCCGCTGCACCTATCAGAAGAATTTGCACAAAACCCAAAATTCCTCCAACCGGCCCTAACCAATTTTCACCAGGCTTATCGCTCTTATCAGCGAAATTCTGCAGAAACCCCCATTCAGGAAGATCCGCCGGACTATAAGACAGCTGGGATAACAGCAACACCAAGCCACCCGCCAGCCAGCAGACCCCAGCAACTTCGCTGGACCACTGCTTGGGCTCCTCAATTTGCCCACGTTTCTTATTTTCTCGATTGGCCATTGATTCCGAAGCAGAGCATTCCCTCCCCTCCCTAAAAGGGCAAGATTGTTTTCATAAGGTGAAAATCAGGAAAAGTTAAGGATTTCCTTAATATCACCGACCCCCGGCTTAAATGCCATCGGCTATTTCCACTCCAGCACCCCTTCAGGGGGCATTTTATGTATCACCACTACCCGGGGTGGTCGTCGCTTCGCTCCTAAACCCCTGGCTTATCTCCATTATCCCTTTAGGATAAATT
>JAZKIL010000002.1:81934-104748 GCA_040384845.1 Verrucomicrobiota bacterium
ATCTAGATCCCAACGGGATCTCAGAGCTTAGCTCGGAGTCGAGGAGCGAAGCGACGACCACCCCGGAACCATGCCCCGAAAAATTCGACCCCGGAAGCGGGTCGCAGAAAAGCCAAACGTTGGATACGCCAGCCAGCCTCTCTGGATCATTTCCGAAAATAGTCATCCGGATCCATGGATGGCGGCAAGGGACGTTTCAGTATGCTTTTTTCCCCTTCGATCCCAAACTCCAGTTCAAGGAGTCGTATCGCCTTGGCTACACCGTGCATAGGAAACTCATCTCGCCCTCTCAGCCATAGTCTTGCGAGAATATCATACGCCGTTTTACGGTTGGGAAAAACCTTGTCCACCAGTTCAAGAACGGGTTGCTCTGGATCACGTTGATATTCTAACACGTAATGCATCACCCGCGCGGTGGCTGGGAGGCTCTTTTGCTCGCTTTTAATTTCTAACAAAAGATTCAGAGTGTCTTTTTCTCTGCCGGGCACACGCGCCAACGAATACATCGCCGCGCGCTTGGTGAAACTTCGTTCAGCACCGGTATCGACCGCTTTCTGATATGCTTCATAAGAAGCCTCATAGGATTTCGCCTTATCACCAAATGCGGTGATCTTATTCGGGTCTGCCAAAAGAAATCCCAAGCGCTCATACAACAATGGATGATCGGGATTGTTTTGGATCCCACGTTCTAAAAATTCCTTGCCGGCCAAGATGTGACTTTTCCATAAAAGCTTCCGACGCAGTGGCGGCAATTCCGACTCATAAAGATAATGCGACGCCGCGTTGTATGCCAGGTGCCAACTCCCCGTATCCCAATAATATTTGGTGCGCGGTGCCATACTGACAATGAGATCAAAAGTGTCGGCCAGCTTCGCCCACTTCTGGTTTTCAAACTGCGAGTAGGCCCGGAGATTCAAAAATGTCGCCACCAAGGTGCGAAGTCCACCCAAGGAAACAGCCGAAAATGCTTGCCCTAGCTTTTCCCCAGTGCCGATCTCCAGACGCGGCGGCAGCAGTTTATCCCGCCTCAGCTCTGAGGTAAGATTCGCTTCTATGGGGAGACGCACTGCGCCCGCCACCAGAATCGCCACTCCTAACACCCAGTATTTTTTTCCCTGAGTCATTCGATTAAAATTCCTTATCTGCAAAGATAAACCACGAGGCGATTAAGTATAAGAAAAAGTAAAATGCCCCGACCAATACCAGCTTAACCGCTGTGACTAGCGACATGATCTGTCCTTCGACCACCGCATCGATCACATTGAAAAGCTGGAAATCCGGCAGCACCAACGCAACCAAGAGAGAGATCAACCGCGCCCACCAACCATCGCTCGTTCCAACTTCCTGACTGAGGAAAGCGGCACGCGCATCCGCTTGGAAATAACCAATAAAAAAGATCAGGAAGCTAATGATCGTGGTGAACAAGGTGCTACTGGAAAAGGTAGAGATCAACAGCGCCATCGAGGCAATCACCGTCGCGCGGAGAAATACGGCTAACACGGCACCTTGCAGCGAAAACGAGGGACCTTGAGCGAGGATTTCCGCTCTTAAATTCGCCACGTCCCCTGCCGTCCAACCCCGCTCCACTGCCACAGCCACTTGCTGCTCGATTTCCAGGTTCGTCCGCAAATGCAAAATTCCCGTCATCATCAAATCCATGATCAGCAGGGAAATAAATACCAACAACAACACGCCTAACAACTTACCCGCCAGATAATCAATCCGCGGAACAGGCTTGGCCAAGATGGTGTAGAGCGTCCGGTCTTCGACATCTTTCGGCAAAAGCAAAGCAGTCGCCACGATCGATATCACCACCGAGAACAAAGTCATCGCGCCCAAGCACCAGGTTTTAATCGAGGTCAATACATACGTCCCGACACTCTCAGGCCCTACGTGTTGAGATAAATCGAAAAAATTACTCGCGATCAAAATCACGGCGAAAAACGCCAGGAAATAGAACACCTTCATCCTCACCAATTGGGTGAATGCATGATGCGCGATCACTGCGATGCGACCCAGATGCGCGGGGATTTGTTGAATGTTAGAAATCAGATTCATCGCTATAAAAATTACTGGGTATCCTCCTGCTTGCTCGTTTCACGAAGGAACAAGCGCTCCAAGGTCGTGCGCGGCCTACCTTGACGGATCAACTCCGCCCCGCCCGTCCGCTTGATCAGTGCCTCGATTTCCGCGATCAACTCCGGACTCGCATCTTTCAATACCAATTCCGTCTGATCCTCAATCGCGATCAAGTCCTCCAATTTCCCTTCCTTCACCATTTTCCCACGGAAAATAATCCCCACATGATCACACACTTCCTGGACTTGTTCTAACAAGTGCGAACATAGAAACACCGTGATCCCCTGATCTTTTAATTTAAAAATCAAATCCCGAATCTGTCTGGAACCCAGTGGATCCACCCCAGCCGTCGGCTCATCTAAAATCACCAGCCGAGGCTCTTGAATCAAAGCCTGCGCCAACCCGATCCGCTGCAACATCCCTTTTGAATACCCACCGATCCGCCGATGCCGCGCATCCAACAAATCCACCAGTTCCAGCAACTCCTCCACCCTGTCCCGCAACTTCACGCCGCGTATCCCGCAAAGTTTTCCATAGAACTTCAACGTCTCCTCACCGCTGAGATGTTTGTAAAAATAAGGATTCTCCGGCAAAAAACCCACCTCATCCCGCGAATCCACCTGTAACGAGTCTTTCCCAAAAATCGAACACTGACCCGATGTGGGGGCCACCAAACCCAGCAACGCTTTCATCGTCGTGGACTTTCCGGAACCGTTCGGCCCAATCAAACCATAAACCTCACCCGGCATGATACGGATCGACACATCATCCACCGCCCTCAACGGCAACCGCTTGAAAGACGTTTTAAAGTCTTTCACCAAATGGCTGATCTCTACAGCTGGGACGGTTCCGGTCATGCTTAACAAAACCTGATGCGAGACATCGAATCATGCAATGCCTTTTCCATCGGCCGCCGAATCGCTGAAAACCCGGAGCCGCTCACAGGAGCTGCCGTGTCCTCACGGCATGAGGCTGAACGGTGTCTCACCGTTCGATTCTTCAGATTAAGGGCGAGACACCCTTCATTTCAGGGAGTGACTGCACCCCCGCTCCATATGATGGAATTTCCTGGCTCCTGGGTCATTCATATCTAACTGAAAACTCAGTCCGTTTTTTTATCTTGCCGGTATTTGACTGACGGTTTAAGCGATAACGAATGATGTTGATTCGTCAAATTCAAGTGCCATTCCAATATCTGCTGCTCGTAGCTTTAATCACAACCATTCCTCTTGCTGCAGAGGAAACCAACAATACTTCATCATTCTTTGAAATCCCCCTCAAGAAAGAGGTAAAGTTCAATGCCGCGCATCTGGACGGGTTCTTTTCAAGTGAGCTGCTCAAGGTGAGGAACTCCATGACACCTCAGGATTTGGTGAAAGCTCTACCTAATATTGACTTCGGCAAACCTGACACTTTCATGAGCGGCAAGACTCCGGGAAATTCTTATTTGGAAAAGACCGAGGTTTACTATGAGTCCGGGAAATTACAGAATCTCGCACTCAGTTCGTGGCGCATACCACCGAGCAAAAACCTTTTTCTTTCCTGGATGCTGGAAATCGAACGCCTCATCGGTCCGCCCACATTGGCATACAGGAACCTGAGCAATGGTGCGCCTGATGAGCAATCCCTCACGGTGGTGTGGAGCCCAAACCCCAACGCGCTCATGCTGAATCTCAAACGACAAGGCGATAAGATCTCTATTGATCTCATTTATTATCCGGGACCCGCCAATCCGGGATTGAAGAGGGTCGCCGCCATCAAGCGCCATCCAGTGGCCTTCAAATCGTTCAAAATTCTCCTCGAGGAATACATAGAGCGAATCGGTATCTTCCAAGAGGGCGATGCTTCGGTTCCAACTTTGAAATTACCCGAAGGCGAATCGAATCTTTTGCGGGAATACACCAATCAATCGATTCTCAATCCCGCCGATATGAGCCGAGATGATCGAGAAGTGAAATTGCCGCTGATCACCAAAATCGAAGCAGCTCTCGACAAACAATATGAGAAAATGAGCGAGAATGAAAAGTACGAGCGTCTCTGTTTGATTGCAGAGAACAAAGTTCCCGACTTCGGAAGCGGCGAAGTTCAAGTGGGTGCAGCACGATTCCTGGCGCGACATCATGACCCTAAAGTTCTTCCTTATCTGTTCCGTGGATTAAAGGTCGAGCTACCTGAGGGCGTATCTTCAGAATGCGAAGCTGGTATTGCAAAACAATGTGATGACACTCTCCTCGATAAGCTTTTGGAGATGCGCAACAAAGGCAATCTGTCTCGGGAAAATTTGGGAGGCATTTTGACAAGCATACCGACCAAGCGGCAATATCAAATGCTAATGAGCAAGCGCGACAACCTTACCGGTGACAATAAGGAACTAGTGGATGCCGCTATTGCCATGTTACGGAGATACAAACTACTGGATTAGGTACACTCGATAATTCATCGATAGAATGCTTATGAAGAAACACACGGAAGCGCGCATATCTCAGTAATGAACTGTCAATCTGTGAAGAAAGATCCATGAATTCCCCCTTGCCAGATCTCCTCCATTCCCTCAGAAACTCGATTGTTATGAAATCATTGCGTAAATATTTAAAACTCAGCCTCGCGCTCAGCCTATCCCTCTTTGCATCGTCATGTTTGCAAACCGAGACCACCGTTAACCTTAACAAAGACGGTAGCGGGACTATCGTTGAGCAAACCATCCTCGGTGCACAGATGCTTGAGATGATGGGCCAGTTCAAGGAACCCGGCCAGCCAGACCCAATCCAGGAAATGTTCTCGGAAGAAAAATCGAAAGCAAAAGCCCCGAAAATGGGTGAAGGCGTTGAATTCGTTAAAGTTGAAATGATCAACGAAGGCGGAAAAAAAGGCGGTCGTGTGCATTACAAATTCGCCGATATCAACAAGCTTACCCTGAATCCAGCAGGTGGCCTCGAATCCATGAATGATGGTGAAGAAGTCGAAGTGAAGCCTGAAGACCTCATGAAATTCAAATATGCCGATAACAAACTTTCCCTCATTACTCCTCCGACGGACTTCGATGGAATGAACATGGGCGAAGAAGGCGCAGAAAATCCGGAAATGGAAGCCATGGCCAAACAAATGATGGCTGACATGCGCATGGGTTTAAAACTCAATTTCCCCGGTGGAATTGATAAAACCAATGCCACTCACGTCGATGGCAACACTGTTACTGTCATGGACGTCCAAGTTGGAAAAATGCTCGAGCAAAAAGACGCGATGAAGAAAATTTCGGAGACCGCTAAAACAGACAGAAAAGCTGCAGAAGCTGCTTTCAGTAAACTCGATGGTATCAAAGTCGAAACCAAAGAAGACGTCTCCATCACTTTGAAGTAAGTTTCAAACATTCCATCTAAACAAAAAAAGCGCACCGGGTTTCCGGTGCGCTTTTTTCATAAAGAATCCAATCAATGCTCGCGGCAGAATTGCTCGAAGCGGGTGAGGCCTTCGTTGAGCACGTCGAGCGTGGTGCAGTAGCTGAGGCGGATGCCGTCGTCATAACCGAAAGCGATACCTGGAACCGCCGCCACTTTGTAACGGGAGAGAAGTTTATCGCAAAGGTTCATCGACTTCAGGCCCATTTGGCCGGTGTAGACGAAGAAGTAGAACGCGCCTTTCGGCTCGACCACGCGGATGTTTGGAATCGCTTGCAAGCGTGAGAGAACGAACTGGCGTTTCACATCATACTCACCGCGCAGATCTTCGATGAAAGTCTGATCGCCTTCCAATGCAGCGAGTGCGCCGTATTGAGCAAAGGTTGTTGCGTTCGATACGCTGTGGTTCTGAACTTTATCAATCGCATCTGCAACCGGCTTCGCAGCAGCGGTGTAACCCAAGCGCCATCCGGTCATCGAATACGCTTTTGAAAAACCGTTTACCGTGATGGTGAGGTTGTAGAGATCTTCGCTCAACGAAGCGATCGAGACGTGCTTGTTGTCGCCGTAGACGAGTTTTTCGTAGATCTCGTCGGACAAGATCATGATGTCTTCCGCGATGGCGATTTCACCAATAGCGAGCAACTCGTCTTTGGTGTAGATCGCACCCGTTGGATTGCCCGGAGAATTGATGATGACCATTTTGGTCGCAGGAGTCATCGCATCTTCAAACTGCTCCGGAGTCATTTTCCAACCGGTCGATTCCTTGGTCTCGACCAAAACCGGAATACCACCCGCGATGCGGACCATTTCCGGATAGGAAACCCAATAAGGAGTCGGGATGATGACTTCGTCGCCTTCTTGGATCACTGCGAGAATCGCATTGAAACATGCCATTTTCGCGCCGGAGGTGACACAAATCTGATTCGCGGGGTAATCGATGTTGTTGTCTTTTTTGAACTTCTCCGAAAGCGCTTGGCGAAGCTCGGGAATACCACCGGATGGCGTGTATTTGGTGCGACCTTCCATGAGCGCTTTAATGGCGGCTTCTTTGATGTGAAGGGGAGTGTCAACTTCTGGCTCGCCGCCAGCAAGAGCATACACTTCCTCGCCTTTGGCGATCAGTGCTTTGGTCTGCGCGGTAACCGCGAGTGTGAGTGATGGGGAAACCTTGTCGATTCGTGATGAAATGCTGTGCATGGTGGGGCGCTGTAATTGATTTTCAGGACTATTTCGCACAGTCACAGCAGTGCACAACAGTTCATGAGGCACCACCGAAACGGGCGGCGCTTGTTGTGGCTTCTACCCTTCCCCGTGGCAAGAGAAATGCTCCAAGATCCTTTAAATCCCGATCCAAAAACATACAGAATCAACAAATACGGGAGGGCTTCAAAGCCTTTCACTCAACCGTGACACTTTTCGCGAGGTTTCGCGGTTGGTCGATCTCGCAACCCCGATGACGCGCAACGTGATATGAGAACAACTGCAGCGCAACCACCGCCGGCAAAGTGGCCACCAACGGATGGCAACGGGGGATGGTGATGAAATCATCCATGCACTCGGCCGCTTCGTGATCCCCCTCGGTTACGATGCCGAGTATGCGGGCTCCACGCGCGCGACATTCCTCAATGTTTCCAAGTGTCTTGTCTTTGCCGGGAATATCGCAGGCCAAAGCAATGATTGGCGTGCCCTCAACTAACAAAGCGATCGGTCCGTGTTTCAGCTCTGCGGCATGATAACCCTCTGCGTGGATGTATGAAATTTCCTTAAGCTTGAGCGCACCTTCCAAAGCGACCGGATACATCGGCCCACGACCGATGAAAAACGCGTGTTCGTTCTGCGCGTAGGTTGCGGCGATTTCTGAAATACGCTCATTTTGCAAAAGCACTTTAGCGACGAGCGAGGGGATGCTTTCTATTTCCCGTGCAAAATGACGTCCGTCCTCGCGCGAGAAACGCCGACCCCGACCGAGCTTGAGTGCCATCATGAGCAGCACCGCCACTTGGCAAGTAAAAGCTTTGGTAGACGCCACGGAAATTTCCGGTCCGGCGTGAAGATAAACACCACGGCCAGTTTCGCGAGCGATGGTGGAGCCGACCACATTGCAAAGGCTCATCACGAAAGCACCTTTTTGATTCGCCTCGCGCACAGCTGCCAAAGTATCGGCAGTTTCACCAGATTGAGTAATCGCAACCACTAGATCGCGACTGCCGATGATTGGATTTCGATAGCGAAACTCGGCTGCTTGCTGAACTTCCGCTTCGATGTCCGCGAGATCCTCGAACGCGTATTCACCGACGAGTCCGGCATGTAGCGAGGTGCCGCAACCCACTAACACCACACGACCCAGTTCGGCGAGCTCGCGCGGCGAGGTGCCCATCCCAGCAAGCACGGATGATCCAAGATTGAAATCGAGCCGACCCCGGATTGCATTCGCAAGAGCATCTGGCTGCTCATGGATCTCCTTGAGCATGAAGTGCTCGAAACCCCCTTTTTCCGCTGCCGCCGAATCATACCCAAGCTCCGCGATTTCGCGCGTGACGGGAATGTTGTGAAGATCGCGGATATCGATGGAATCCCCTGTGACAATCGCAATGTCGTTATCATCGAGATAGATCACACGCTGAGTGTGAGAGAGAATGGCTGCCGCATCTGAAGCGATAAAAGTTTCACCATCCCCCACCCCAATCACGATCGGGCTACCGCGACGCGCTGTGATGATTTTTTCAGGCTCACGCGCCGAAAGCACAGCGATCCCAAATGTGCCTTCCACCTGGTGAAGCGCATCGCAGACGGCTTGAAAAAGATTTCCCTTATCGCACTCACCAATCAAATGAGCGAGTACCTCGGTGTCTGTTTCTGAATAAAAATGATGACCCTTGCTCTCCATCCGAGCACGGAGTGAACGGTAGTTTTCGATAATGCCGTTGTGAACCAAAGCGATATCGCCTGATTGATCGAGATGCGGATGGGCATTCACCTCCGTCGGCGGTCCGTGAGTAGCCCAGCGGGTGTGGGCGATACCCATTTTACTGTTAGAAAAACGCTCCACCGGCCAATCGGCCCTCGCCCGCTCGTTGAGCGCCGCAACTTTGCCCGGTGCTTTCGCAATCACCAAACAGCCATTGTCTAAAATGGCGAGACCTGCAGAATCATACCCACGGTATTCGAGCCGACGCAGGCCGTTGATGAGGACGCTCGGTGCATCTGCTTTTCCTATGTATCCGACGATTCCGCACATGATGATTGATAGTTGATCTTTAAAAGGAGGGGGAAAATTTTCTTTCCGCTCATTCAACTGAATCGAAGCGGGTTACTGATAGCCACTCGATAAGAATATCTGACCTCTCTTGCAAGCCCGGACTGACAACCGGCCCGTCCCAAGTTCCAGTTGCATCATAACAACGACGTATTATAAGAGTCTGCCGCGGAAATGTTGATGCCCGCCTAATCATCCTAAATTCACCATCATGAAAATCCCTCTCCTCTTTCTGCCTTTTGTTTTCGCCTTCACTCTCCACGCCGAAGAGCTCACGGGATCTTTCCGCACCCTCACAGGTGAAGCCACTACCGAAGGAAATCCGGTTGGCGAAGACGGACGCATCCGGGTGATCAAGAAACCTGTGATCCGCATTTTTCCAAGTTCTCTGGAGAAGCCCAAAGGCAACATCCTGTTATTCCCGGGTGGTGGATACGCCATTCTCAGCGCCATCAAAGAAGGAGAGAAAACCGCGCGCTTTCTCAGTGAAATCGGTTACGACGTCGCCATCCTCGAATACCACGTGGCCGCTGGAGATCAAACCCGCGACCTCGCGCTCGCAGACGCGCTCGAAGCCTTTCGCATGATGAAATCCAAGCCCGCTACTTACGGCCTGCGCGGTACACGAAGCGGCATCATCGGTTATTCTGCTGGCGCACATCTTGCCGCAAGAACCGCGCAAAACCTCAAACCCGAAGAACTCCCAGATGATCTCATGCTCATCTATCCTGCTTATCTTGATGAACGCGCCAAAGATGGAAAATCCCCCGCCATCACACCACCCACCGCAAAGCTCGGTCGTTTGTTCGTCCTCATCGCAGCGGATGATAACCAGAAATGGGTGACCAGTTGCGAAAGCTATGCCAAAGCCTGGAAAGAAGCCGGTGGCGAATCCGAGTTTCATCTCCTCCCCAACGGCGGACATGGATTCGGTATGTTAGAAAATCTTCCCGGAGCCGCAAAAACCTGGCCGGATCTGCTGAAAACGTTCCTCACGCAGCAATAGCACCCTTACCAAGGAGCGGCTGCATTCTGCTGCCGTCTTTCCACTGGAAAAAAATTGGGCAACTAGCCTGCTGGAGTAGTAAAAACCAGACCAAGTCGACGGAAAAAACTTATCGCCAAGGCTCAAAACACACCTTATTTTCGTTAGATGATGGTTGAATCCGAATTTGCAGAGCTGTCTTCGCGCACTCCGCAGAAACATTCCACCGCTACAGCATTTTGGGCGAACTTAGTTCTCAAAATGGTAGCGATCGCATTGATCGCATTAGGCGCGACCGTTCTTATCGGTTGGCACATCCATTCGACGGCGCTGATTCAGATCCGCCCCACTTACGTGCCGATGAAATATAATACGGCTCTCTGCTTCGCTTCGACCGGGTTCAGTTTATTATTGATCAGCTACGGACGCCATATGTGGGCCGTTGCCTTTGGAATATTCGTTTTTCTCATTGGCATCCTTACAACGTTTCAACATTTGAGCGGTATCGATCTGAAAATGGATGAAGCAATCATTCGCACATTCATTTTTACTCACCCTGGGCGGATGTCTCCTATAACAGCGTCAGGATTCAGCATCCTCGGCGCAGCACTCATTGTTGGGAGCATTTTTCACCAAAAAAAATGGGCGCCGTTTGTAATGGGTATTCTTAGCTCGGTCATTCTCGCGTTGGGGGCTATTGCGATCTTGGGTTATTCTACGGGACTAACAGGAACTTATACGTGGACAACATTTACCCGCATGGCTTTGCATACCGCATTCGGATTCAGCACTGCGGGAATCGGCTTGTTTGCGAATGCTTGGCAAGAGGAATGCCTGAAAACTCACCGCCAGCCGCGTTGGCTTCCTGTCACAACTGGGATGCTCGTTGTTTCGGCCACGCTTTTCATCTGGCACGCTCTAGTCGTCAAGGAACAGGAAGAACTTGCAAAGACGGTTACGGCAAACGCAGCCACCGTAAAAAACGAAATTCTTTCGCGCTTAGAATCAAGGATCCGCTCACTTTCCCGTATGGCTAACCGGTGGGAAACCTCGGGTAAACCGGAATATAAGTCTTGGCAGGCGGACGCACTCGCCTATGTGCGGGATTACCCCGGTTATCAGGGAATTGCTTGGGTCGACTCAAATTTAAAAATCGAGTGGATCGAACCGCTCGAGACAAACACGATTGCTATAGGCAAAAACATGTCCGGAGAAGAGCATCGGCGCATCGCATTTGAAATGGCGCGTAACGAACGAATCGCCCGCTTTACTCAACCTGTGGAACTGATTCAGGGCGGAACGGGCATTCTCGCATCGATACCGATTTATCCAAATCGTGAGCTAGACGGCTTCATCGTGGGCGTCATTCGTCTTCGAGAGTTTCTCGAAGCCACGATTCGCCCGGACATCGCTCCGGACTATAACCTTACCATCAGTGATCACACCGGTGTGGAGTTTTACCGGCGAGGATCCGGTGAGAAGCCCAACGTCGCAAGCTGGATAGTGAAATTACCTCTTGAGAGTCATGGCACCGAATGGATCATCACCATATGGCCAAATCCAAAATTGGTGGCGGGGCACCGATCAAAAAATCCAGTCGTCGTTCTAACTATGGGATGTCTTGCCGCGCTCCTTTTGGGAATTTCGATGTATCTCGCCCAAAACGCTATAACCCGTTCTCAGCAGGCGGCACTTACCAATATCGAATTACAATTTGAAATTAAAGAGCGCCGCCGCGCGGAAGCGGAAATTCAAAAACTGAGCGAGTTGCAAGGTGCCATCGTCACCCACACCGCTTACGCGGTTATTTCCACGACCATTGATGGAACCATCACCACTTTCAACCCGGCTGCTGAAAGAATGTTAGGCTATAGTGCCGACGAAATGATCGGCAAGCTAACTCCAGAATCTTTTCACGATCGTGATGAAGTGATCGCCACGGCGGAACAATTGACTCGGGAGTATGGCGAGCTGGTTTTGCCAGGTTTCCCAGTGTTTGTTCATAGGGCGATTCATGATCCCCAAGCCAGCCATGAATGGACTTACATTCGGAAAGATGGATCACGTTTTCCTGTCAATTTGGCAGTGACCGTATTGAAGGATTCATCCGGAAATAGAGTAGGTCTTGTGGGTGTGGCGGAGGATATTACAGCACTCAAACTCGCCGCCGCAGAACTGAAAGAAACACATCGCGAGCTCTTCGACGCATCTCACAAAGCCGGCATGGCGGAAGTCGCTTCAAGCGTACTGCATAATGTGGGCAACGTCCTCAACAGTGTGAAAATCTCCTGCGCGATGGTTTCAGACAAGGTGTTCAATTCGAAAATCTCCAGCGTAGCGAAAACGGTTGAACTCATTGAAAGCCATAAATCCGAACTAGGGACTTATCTAACAACAGATCCACAAGGAAAAATGCTACCTGATTTCCTTGGGAAACTTTCAACCCGACTCATCACAGAACAAACTGAGATCATCTCGGAAATCAAACTGCTCGATCGAAATATCGATCATATTTCACAAATCATCGCCCTCCAGCAGCGTTACGCCAATCTAGCCGCCGTCAAAGAAACGTTGCAGATGAAGGATCTTGTGGAAGACGCCTTGAGCATGAACTCACTCGCCATGACGCGGCACCACATCAACGTGATTCGGGAATTTGACGATGTCCCTTCCATCCCCGTGGAAAAACACAAAGTCTTGCAAATCCTCGTCAATCTCATCCGCAATGCAAAACACGCACTGACCGCCGCTGGCAATATCGAGAAAATTCTGACGCTGACCATTTCCATGAAGTCACCGACCTGCATCGCGATCAAAATCCGTGATAATGGCATCGGCATCCCTCTCGAAAACAACGCCCGCATTTTCGAGCACGGTTTCACCACCAAAAAAGACGGCCACGGTTTCGGCCTTCATAGCAGTGCGCTTGCAGCAGTTGAATTTGGCGGTAGGCTTTCCGTTTACAGCGATGGCCCTGGCACCGGCGCAACATTCACTTTGGAACTTCCTGTTCCTACCGATACCGAAACTTCTTCCACAGCATGAATTGCCCCGCATCCCACGATCCGATTTCTAACACGTCTGGCGCCCCGCGCCACCGCGTGCTCATCGTCGATGATAACCGCGCCATTCATGAGGACTTTCGGAAAACTCTACTTCCCGGAACCAATGACGGGTTTGCCGAAGACGAGGCCGCCTTTTTCGGCACCGAAACAACTCCTAAAATGGATTGCCCTTTCGATCTGACATTTGCTTCACAAGGTCCCGAGGCACTTGATTTGATCGTTCAAGCACTGGCTGAAAATCAACCGTTCTCTCTCATTTTTATGGATGTCCGCATGCCTCCCGGTTGGGACGGCATTGAAACAACAGCACGCATCTGGGAGGTCGATCCTGACGTCCAAGTCGTCATCTGCACGGCTTACTCCGACTACTCGTGGGATGAAATGACTTCCAAACTCGGGCG
Source organism: Verrucomicrobiota bacterium (assembly GCA_040384845.1). Lineage (GTDB taxonomy): Bacteria > Verrucomicrobiota > Verrucomicrobiia > Verrucomicrobiales > Akkermansiaceae > Luteolibacter. The sequence goes on from JAZKIL010000002.1 coordinate 95,119, forward strand.
CTCGGACCGTTTACTTATATTAAAGAAGCCCTTTGATACGATTGAAGTCATTCAGCTTGCCCACTCTCTAACCGCCAAGTGGTCCCTGCTCCAAGGCGTCCGCCATCAACAGCAATCCCTCGAGCTTGCCGTCCAAGCGCGCACTTCGGAGTTAGAATTAGCCAAGACCGCGCTTGAACTAGAAATCGTCGAACGGCAAAAAATCCTTGGTGAACTGTCACTGGCACGTGATTCCGCAATAGAATCCGTGCGCTTGAAAAGTCAGTTCCTTGCGAACATGAGCCACGAAATTCGCACCCCCATGAATGGCATCATTGGCATGGCCGATCTCATGCTCCACGCCCCCCTCACCCTGGAGCAACGCGATTACATGGAAACAATCCGCAGCAGCGCTGATCTCCTGTTAGGTATTATTAATGATATCTTAGACTCATCTAAAATCGAATCCGGCAAACTAACCTTTGAACATTTCAATTTCAATCTGCGGGAAATGGTGGAAGGAACCATGGATGTTGTCGCTAACACCGCTCAAAAAAAGGGATTAGAACTTGCAGGTTGCGTTCATATAGAAGTACCGGAAATCGTTCGCGGTGATCCAGGGCGCCTCCGCCAAGTCCTCACCAACATCGCCGGAAATGCAGTAAAATTTACCGAGCACGGAGAAGTCTCGCTCGTCGTCTCTGCTATTTCAGAAACCCCCACTCACACATTAGTTAGGTTTGAAATTACGGACACTGGCATTGGCATCGACGAAAATGCCCGCGCTCATATTTTCGAGCCCTTCATTCAAGTTGATGGATCGAATACTCGCAAATACGGCGGTACCGGACTTGGCCTAACCATTAGCCGTCAGATTGTGGAGGCACTCGGTGGACAAATCGGTGTCGATAGCAAACTTGGCGAAGGCTCGGTATTCTGGTTCAACATGAACTTCGAGAAATCAAGCCAGCCCGACTCATCTCCTACATCTCCCGCACTCCCCTCTGGAATGCGAGTGCTCATCGTCGATGATAACGCGACGAACCGGACTATCCTCCAATACCAACTCCATAACCTAGGCCTCCGCTCTGAAAATGTCGCGAGCGGCATTGAAGCCATCGAATCACTACGTCGCGAAGTGAAGGCAAATGACCCCTTTCAGTTTGCATTGCTTGACATGCAAATGCCTTCCATGGACGGGCTCACTCTTGCTGGGTTAATTAAATCCGAGGAGGCGATTTCCGCAACCCGTCTAGTCATCCTAAGCTCACTCGGCACCCATCTCGATCCCGAAACGTTCACCGCCAAAGGCATTGAAGGCTTCGTGGTAAAACCCATCAAGCAATCGCGCCTTAAAGAGGTTCTTAACTCACTTCAATCTCCACAACCGCGACTCCAACCTCGGGTCGTTTCCCCAATCATGACGCCCGCCAACAGCTCCCTCAGAGTTCTGCTCGCGGAAGATAACCACGTAAATCAAAAGGTAGCTATCCTCCAACTCAAAATGTTAGGCTACACTGCCGATGTCGCAAATGACGGTGGCGAAGTTCTCAAGGCACTAGAAAAAGTCGCTTACGACGTGATCCTTATGGATTGCCAAATGCCGGTCCTTGACGGTTACGCCACCACCAAGTGGATTCGGGAAAATTACTCCCGCCCGGTTTGGATCATTGCCATGACCGCAAATGCCATGGAAGGCGATCGTGAGAAGTGCCTCGCCGCCGGAATGGACGATTACCTCAGCAAACCCATCCATCCTGAAATACTCGGAGACATGCTCTCAAAATGTCCCATCCAAGCCTCCGCACCGCCAGTTGATCTGATTCGGCTTTATAAAATCACAGGGAATGACTCACAGATGCTGATCGAACTTTGCCGCGACTACCTCATTCAAGCTCAAGAGATCCTAACAGAACTCGGAACTGCGATTGAGCAAAATCATCAGCAGAACATCCGCCTCCTGTCTCATAAACTGGGTGGCTCCAGCTCCACCTGTGGCATGGACGCCATTGTTTCTCCCCTTTCAAAAATTGAACACATAGCAGCGGATGCCGCACCAGGAACGGTTCATGTTCTTTATAAAAATTGCATCGCCCAACTTTCTGCAATTCACGGTTTCCTAGAACACCATCTTGATGGTAAACTGAATCTACCTAATCCCTATGAAACATATTCTGATCACTGAAGATGATCGATTCCTCGCTGGAGTTTATCGCACCAAATTTCTCGCTGAAGGATACGAGGTTTCGGTCGTTCATGATGGAGCGGCAGCAATTGAGCAGTTGGTAGTTAATCCGCCCCATGTGGTTTTACTCGATCTGATGCTACCGGAAATTGACGGCCTTGGAGTTCTTCGCTTCCTCCGCGCTCGGGCCAATCTTAAAAGCCTTCCCGTCCTCATCGCATCAAATTCCGATTACTTTTCTGGCGAAGTTCAAGAGGCCCTCGAAACCGGAGCCACTCATTTCTTGCAAAAGGGTAAGTGCAGCATCAGTGAAATGGTCGACAAAGTGATCCAGATCATGCCCCCTCACGGAGTCACGAACGTTAATGCAAAAGCACTACCGTTCATCGCAGCACCCGCGGAAGCTGCCCATCCGGGATACACCGTCCCTACACATCCCATTCGGGTCTTAATCGCCGATGATGACAAAATGATTCACGGGGTTCTTACCTTTTTCATGAACCAGGCCGGCTTCATCATCCGCTCCGCCTACGATGGCAGACAAGCTTTGGAAATGGCCATTGCTGATGCGCCCGACGTCCTCGTCCTCGACATGTTGATGCCACACCTGAATGGCAACGAAGTTTTACAGCAGTGGCAACAACATCCTACGCTCTCGAAAGTTCCAGTAATCATGCTTACCTCCCAAAAAGCTGAAGACAACCCAGCCATAGCCCTTGCCGGCGTGGCAGTTAAATTTCGCAACAAACCTTTCAGCCCTGATCAATTGGTCAAAGATGTGAACACCTTCATGGGTCGAAACCCAGACTAAGGCTGAAATCGCCAACCTCATTACCGTCGCTATTTTTGGGCAACCATCACAGCCAAAGCTTTTTAAAAGGAGAAAGCCGCTAACTCATTAAGAGTCAACGGCCTTCATTGGTTGCGGGAGCAGGATTTGAACCTACGATCTTCAGGTTATGAGCCTGACGAGATACCTGACTTCTCCATCCCGCGTTTGGATGTTTCCGCCTTTCGGTGGACGCAAGAAGTAACCGCCGTTCCTAATCACAAGCAAGGTAAAATTTTGCTTCTGCGTCATTTTTTGATTCAATCGCGCCGCAGATGAGCGTGGCAACAGAGAAATATCAGACACTATGTGAGACCGAGTGGCGGGAGCTTTCTCAAAATCACTTCGAGATCGCGACCGCTTTCACCGCTGGCCCGCGGCTGCGCAGAGATCGTGATGAAAAGCATCCGGTCGAAGATTTCCTCTTCAATTACTACCCCTACCCCATCGCTCTGCTGGAACAATGGCAACCCGGCTACGGCACGGTTCTAGAGTTCTCTGATGCGGAACTCTTACCCATCCATCTGAAAAACCGGAGGTATCGAATCGATGCTGTTAGTTGTTGTCTCGAGCTCACTCTGATGGACGAAAAAGAACGCCTTCGGCTTCAGTGGATCGTAGAACTCCTCGAAGCCACCCAACGCCACATTCCAAACTTTGCCTGCCACGGCCTGCATGAATGGGCAATGGTTTACCGTGCCGAGGAAATCCGCCACGCGTCGATCGCCCCGTTACGTTTACCCCAAGCAGAAATTGACGCACTCGTCAGCTCACGCCCTATCACTTGCACGCACTACGATGCGTTCCGGTTTTTTGCCAACCAAGCCAAACCGTTGAATCGTCATCCGCTCAGCATCGATAAGCGCCACGAAAACGAGCAACCCGGCTGCGTCCATGCGAATATGGATCTCTACAAATGGGCGGCGAAATCGATGCCATGGATCGGCTCCGATATTCTGTTAGAAACTTTTCGCCTTGCCAGCCAACTCCGCGATCTCGACATGCGCGCCAGCCCCTATGACCTCACGGCTTGGAACGTCACCCCCATCAAAATTGAAAATGCAGAGGGACGCAGAGAATACGAAACCGAACAACGTCGGCTCTCCTTCCTTGCCATCGACCTACGCGCAAAACTCATCCGAGCCATCCAAAAGGTCATTCTGCCATGATTCTATAGCATATATACCCTCAAATCTTTTCTTATTAGCATCAGTCCGTTCGAAGCTCTGAAGACGATCAATTTCGCAGAAGTCCCTTCCATGATGATGGAAATGGCATGCGATCGCTATTTTCAGGCTTACAAAATTGCGGTTAGGACGGAGGTTCTTGCTGACAGTGCTCAAACCACGCCGACTGCTTAGCGCAGAGCTTAATTTTGTCATCGGAGCACGAAACCCTGCATAGGTCGCAGCTTTTCGTGCTTTTTTTGTATCTGGTAAACATTCGAAAACGATTGTTTTTTCCTTAGGCGTGGAAATAGACTGCCAACCACGCCGCCAACCCGAAACCCATTCCTCATGTCGAAACCCACCAAAGCCCTGACCAAGGCCCCTTCCTCTAACTACACCGCTGCAAAACAACGCTATGCCGATCTCGGCGTGGATACGGATGCGGTCATGAAAAAACTGGCCACGATTCCGATTTCCCTACACTGCTGGCAAGGCGACGATGTGGGTGGATTTGAAAACACCAGCGAAGGCCTCAGCGGCGGAATCGCGGTGACAGGAAACTATCCCGGAAAAGCACGCACCCCGGAAGAACTCCGCGCGGATCTCGATAAAGCACTCTCTCTCATCCCGGGCAAACATCGCCTCAACCTTCATGCCTTTTACGGCGAGTTTGGTGGCAAGAAAGTGGATCGCGATCAGATCGAACCGAAACATTTCAAAAACTGGATTGATTGGGCGAAGTCTAACAAAATAGGCATGGATTTCAACCCTACCTGTTTCGCTCACCCAAAATCCGCAGATGGATTCACCCTCTCTCATTCTAACAAAGGTATCCGCGATTTCTGGATCGAGCATTGCCAACGCTCACGCGACATCTCCGAAACGATGGGCAAAGCACTCGGTTCGGCTTGTGTCATGAACGTCTGGATTCCCGATGGATATAAAGATACGCCGGTTGATCGCGTTTCACCACGCCAGCGCCTTGAAAAATCCCTCGATAAAGTTTTCTCCGAGAAGAAGAACCCCAAGCACATGCTTGATGCTGTGGAATGCAAACTATTCGGCATCGGTAGCGAGAGCTACGTGGTCGGTTCACATGAATTCTATATGGGCTACGCGGTGAAAAACCAAAAAGTGCTCTGCCTCGATGCGGGTCACTTTCACCCCACTGAAACCATCGCCGATAAACTCGGTTCCGCTTTGATGTTTGTTCCTGAAATCCTGCTCCACGTGAGTCGTGGCGTGCGTTGGGACAGCGATCACGTGGTCACGCTCGACGATTCGCTCCAAGGCATTGCCTCAGCCCTCGTCCGCGACAACCTTCTTTCCCGCACCCACATCGGCCTCGATTTCTTCGATGCCAGCATCAACCGCATCGCGGCGTGGACCATCGGCACACGTAATACTTTAAAATCCCTTCTCATCGCGTTGTTAGAACCTGCCGCACTTCGTGAAGCGGAAAAATCGGGAGATCTCACCACCCGCCTCGCGCTCATGGAAGAACTCAAATCCATGCCATGGGGCGATGTCTGGGATCAGTATTGCGAAATGCAAAACGTTCCTGTCGGCATGAACTGGGTGAAAGAAACCCAGAAATACGAAACCAGCGTTTTATCCAAGCGTAAGTAATCCTTTAAAAACCAAACCCTAACATATCATTTATTTATGAATCCCCTTCTCGGAGTTGTCTTTCACTGGCTTGGCGGTCTCGCCTCTGGTTCCTTTTATGTTCCTTACAAAGGAGTGAAGCGCTGGTCTTGGGAAACCTACTGGCTCGTCGGTGGTTTTTTCTCATGGATCATCTGCCCTTGGTTATTTGCCAGCCTTCTCACCAGCGATGTCGTCGGCGTTTTGAAAAGTCAATCTAGCAGCACATTAGGTTGGACATATCTATTTGGTGCACTCTGGGGTTTCGGAGGACTCACCTTCGGCCTCGCCATGCGTTACCTTGGCATGTCACTCGGTATGGGCGTCGCCCTCGGTTACTGCGCGGCTTTTGGCACGTTGTTACCTCCGCTTCTTAAAATCTTCATGCCAGATATTCCAGTTGCGGAATCTCTCACTCAAATCGCCTCTACTCACCCTGGAGTTATTACTTTGGTTGGTGTCGGCGTCTGCATTTTGGGCATCTGGATTGCAGCAATGGCCGGGGCAACCAAAGAAAAAGAAATGCCAGCTGACCAAAAGAAGATTTCCATCAAAGAATTCAACTTCAAGAAAGGTCTGATTGTCGCCACCTTCTCCGGCGTAATGAGCGCATGCTTTAGCTTCGGCCTCACCGCTGGTGAACCGATTGGTAAAGCCTCGATCTTAGCAGGCACGGATCCTCTCTGGTCCGGACTACCATCGCTCATTGTTGTCATGCTGGGCGGATTCACCACTAACTTCATCTGGTGCGTCATGCTCAACTTCCGTAACGGCACGGGTTACGAATACCTCGCAAGCAAACAGCGCCGGCCCGCCCACACCAAAGACGGGAGTGCTATCGAAAATCCAATGGACGCACCCGCTGAAGAAGCCGTCGCTTCAGCTCCATCTTCATCATCCCATGACTTAAACATCCCGCGTCTACGTAACTTGTTCTTCTCAGGCCTTGCGGGAACAACATGGTATTTCCAGTTCTTTTTCTATTCCATGGGTCACATCCGCATGGGTGGTTCTGATCCAGAAGGGTTCGGCTTCTCTTCGTGGACCCTGCATATGGCTTCCATCATCATCTTCTCAACCATGTGGGGATGGATTTTCAAAGAATGGAAAGGCTCCAGTAAAAAAGCTCACATGCTCATTGCAGCTGGCATCATCACTCTGATCCTCTCAACGATTATTATCGGTTACGGCACGTATCTCAAAGGTGCTGGCGGCGGCGGTCATTAGCTTTCACTCTTCACCATTCAGAAGTTCCTCTTCAATATTCTTCCTCCTCTTCCTCGCCGGGAACGGGAGGGATGACATCTTCGCGTTGGAGCAGTCTTTCTAGATCGAGGTCTTGGATGAGGTCGGCGGGGGTTCCGCGGACAATGGATGCGTAAGGAACAATGCGATCGAGTTCTGCGATCGAGCAATGCACCATGGAGGAAACGATATCCGGATCGTATTTTTCGCGCTCGAAAAGATTGGTGACGCGGAACACTAACATTTCGCGATCAAGATCATACTCAAAGCCGCCGAGCGTCAGTTGCTTGTTGGCACGCATCAGCAGCTCAAGCAACGCGGGCACTTGTGGCTCGGCCACAAACATCGGACTTTCGGAAACCACGCTGAGAGCGTTCAACTCAGGAAACGCCTGCACCACGAGATCCACTCGGGTGTGATGCGCTTCAAAGCCAGCACGCAAAACCTCCCTACCCTCAACCAACTCGGTATGCCAGCCGTTTTTACCAAAAACTTCCTCTACGGATAATATCTGTCGTGAATGCGGTCTCATGCGTTGCGCCGAGATACTCGCCCAAGCACGGCCTTGGCAAGCAAGCTCCGAAACTTTCTATCCATCGGTTTGAGCGAAAGATGCAGCCCCGAGCTCTTCTCTTCGTTGAAATGCAGGGTAAGCCACTTTGCATCGTCACTGATTTCCGCTACCACAATCTCCTGCCAAAGCACCAGACGCAGGTTCTTCGACGGAAAGAAAAACGGGAAAATCTCCAACCCGAGCGGAGTTAAAATCACATACGCATGTTTTGCTAAATGCCTGGTAAGCCAAAAACAACCCAGCGCGAAAGCAATGCACGGCAATGCCCATAACGGATTGGGCAGTTCGGGATTTTCATCGCGATACACCCCAGTCGCCACCAAAGTCAGGGCGGCACTGACAAAAATCGCACCTAGCACTCCGAACCCAACCGCTTGCCCGGATCGTGTAAACCTCAGTTCCTTTTGCGGTTCACTGACCATGGATCAACGATCTTTGTCTTCTACACGAAAATCCTTCTCATTGAACTCCACAAAATCATCCCCGTCTTTCTTGCGGCGCCATGAGTTGAGCAAAACCACAATTCCCAGCCCCATCAGAAAAAACGAAGCCTCTAGAATAAACGGCGTTGAAATCAAACCCGCGACTTTTCCCACGCTCTCCCCTACCCATCCCGGAATATATCTCCAAAATACCAGCAGGCAGATCACAGCAGTCATTAGCGCAACGATAATCCCACCCCCGACAAGGACCTGCTTGCCTCTATTTTCGCTGGTTGGTTGGTTGTTCATCACGGAATTTCCAAAACCCTAATCCAAATCCGCCCGCCATCCAAACCCTAGTTTGAAAAACATTTCCGAATTCCTTTCGGGAGTTTTTGAAACATGCTTTCATCCTGCCCATGACCCGCGACGACGCCGCCAACCAGACTCTCGACCAGAAACTCCGTCAGGAAATTCTGTTTGCCCGCGAACGCGTGTATCACTTCGCCAAACCCACACCTTTCGAACAACTCGATCTCTCCGGGTTGAATTTCGAGCTCTGGGTGAAACGCGAAGACCTCTCCCCCATCAAAGCTTACAAATGGAGAGGCGCAGCCAACCGCATGGCCACACTCAACGAACTAGAAGCCAGACGTGGCGTCGTCACTGCCTCCGCAGGAAACCATGCTCAGGGTGTTGCGCTCGCCGCCAAACAACTCGGCATTCGCGCCCGCATCTACATGCCGCAATCCACGCCGAAAGTGAAACAGGACGCAGTCATCAAGCTCGGCCAAGAATATGTTACCGTCCACCTCGCAGGCGATAGTTACGACGATGCCGTCAAAGCTGCGCGGGCTGACGAGGCATCCACCAAATCTCTTTTCATCCACGCCTACGACGACATCCAAGTCATGGCCGGACAAGGAACCCTCGCCGATGAAATCGTGCTCTCCGGTAAAGGTCCTTTCGATGTTGCCTACGTTCAAATCGGCGGCGGTGGAATGGCCGCAGGCGTTTCCACATGGCTCAAAGCCTATTGGCCTAACATCGAAATCGTCGGTGTGGAAGGCGAAGGCCAAGCCTCCATGACCGCCTCCATACAAGCAGGGAAACCCGTTTCGTTAGATCAGGTCGATCTCTTCTGCGATGGCACCGCCGTCAAACAACCGGGCAATCTTCCTTTTCAAATTTGCCAACATTCCATCGATCGCTTCATCACTGTTAGCAACGCACAAGTCACCAAAGCCATCCGCACGTTGTGGGATGGATTGAGATCGATTTCCGAGCCCTCCGGTGCCATGGGACTCGCCGCAGCACTGAAAGAAAAGGATGCTCTCAAAGGAAAAAAAGTCGTCGTCATTCTTTGCGGAGCAAACATCGACTTCCTTCAAATCGGCCGCATCGCCCAATCCGAGGGAGCCTCATCCAAATACAACCGCACCATCCGTGTGCTGATTCCCGAAACGCCGGGAACGATGTTAAAACTGTTAGACTCTTGTTTCCCAGAGGTCGACATCACCGATTTCCAATACGGAAAAATTGATGAGAAAATCGCGTGGCCCATTTTTTCACTCGCTGCG
>JAZKIL010000002.1:104758-107718 GCA_040384845.1 Verrucomicrobiota bacterium
ACGTGGCAGGACATCACTGGCGCAATGGATGTCAATTTCCGCGCAATTCCGTTCCGCAGTGATCTCCTTTCGCACCCCGCTTTTCTTCGGCTGGATTTTTACGAGCGCCCCGGCGCACTCCATGATTTCCTGGCCAAACAACTCACAGGCAATGAAAACCTGAGCTATTTCAACTACCGCCAATCCGGCGAACGCATCGGCAGAGCCTTGATTGGATTGGATTTTCCCTCATCCTTCGAACGCGATGCCTTTGTCATGTCACTGCCTCCACAGGGCGAGGGCTATCGCCTCTGCCAAGCCATCGATGCTGAAGCATCTGCTCGCCTTTCGGGTTTAGCCCTATGAAAACCTCTCTTCATATTGGCTCAATTGCTCTCGACAGTACCTACTCAGCTGACAAAACTCCAAATCTCTTTCACAACCTTTCTCAGTAATGCGGACAGCAATTTTCGGTGACATCCATGCAAATCTTGAAGCTCTTGAAGCTGTTATGGCCGATGCCAAACTACAAGGCGTCACAGAGTTCGTCTGCCTTGGCGATGTCGTAGGTTATAACGCAGATCCCGTTGCGTGCTTGAACATCATCCGTGAGATGAATTGCCCGACAGTTAAAGGAAATCACGACGCAGACGCATCTGAAGATCACTCTTTAGAAAACATGAATCCCGTCGCCGCCTTCGCGCTGCAATGGACTCGGGAACAACTCGATGAGGATCAACGCCTTTGGCTCAAACGCCTCCGCATGGTGCGCCAAGTTTCAGACTACACGATCGTTCACAGCACCCTCGACCAACCGGTCAACTGGAACTATGTCACCAATCGCTTCGATGCGATGTCGAATTTCTCCTACCAATTCACTCAACTTTGCTTCCACGGCCATACCCACGTTCCAAAAGTTTACGTGAAATCCGATAAAGTCCGCGAAGTCGCTGCGGATTCGATCAAGATCGAGCCCAATGCCAAATATTTCATCAATGCCGGCTCCGTCGGCCAGCCCCGCGATGGCGATCCTCGCGCCTGCTACGCAATTTACGACAACGAGAGTAAAATCGTCGTTTTCCGGAGAGTCGATTACGACATGGCGACGACCCAACAAAAGATCCTCGCCGCCGGTCTTCCCGAAATGCTGTCGGATCGCCTCGCCGAGGGGCGTTAATTGTCCAACTTCTCCTCGTGCCACCCTAGAGCGTGGAACATTGGAAACAATTACGTGGAACAAGGTTTCCGGCTTGACGCATATCAGCTTGGCTCTGATGCTTGCCACCTTCCGCCTATTGATGCCTGCGGCATTTCTCGTAAATTTTTCAAAAATGATCTAGAAATCGTCGAAACATCGGGTTCGGCGTCTGTTTTTTCAACTTAACTCTCTGATTTTCAACACTTTACCTTTTTTCATAAACTCATGTTTAAAAAACTCTTTGGAAACCTGTTTTCCAGTGATATCGGAATCGATCTCGGCACCGCCAACACTCTCATCAACGTCAAAGATCACGGCATCGTCCTTCGCGAACCCTCCGTGGTAGCAGTTAAAGCCGGAACCAATGAGGTTCTAGCTGTCGGTGACGATGCAAAACGCATGCTCGGCAGAACGCCCGGCAACATCGTCGCCATTCGCCCTCTCAAAGATGGCGTCATAGCAGACTTCGAAGTGACGCAAGCGATGCTTCGCCACTTCATTCGCAAAGTGAACAAAGGTCGCCGTAACAACCCACGTGTTCTCATCGCCATTCCATCCGGCATCACAGAAGTGGAACGTCGCGCCGTTCGTGAATCCGCTGAACAAGCAGGAGCACGTGAAGTTTATCTCATCGAAGAACCTATGGCCGCTGCGATCGGTGTCGGACTTCCTGTTCAGGAAGCTTCCGGAAACATGATCGTCGATATTGGCGGCGGCACCACAGAGGTCGCACTTATTTCTCTATCAGGAATCGTTTACGCGCGTTCCGTCCGAACCGCTGGAGACGAGCTCGATGAAGCTATCATCCAATACATGAAGCGCGCATACAACCTCATGATCGGTGAGCGCACTTCGGAGGATATTAAAATTCGAATCGGTTCAGCCGCCCCTCTTCCCAAAGAAATGACCATGGAAGTCAAAGGCCGCGACCTCGTCGCCGGACTTCCAAAAACCATCACCATCACCTCTCAGGAAATCCGTGAGGCAATGTCAGATCCGCTCAACACCATTGTTGATGCAGTCCGCACCACCCTTGAACGTTGCCCTCCAGAACTCGCTGCAGACCTTGTGGATCGTGGAATCGTTCTCGCAGGTGGTGGAGCCCTCCTCAAAGGCCTTGATCGTTTACTTCGTGAAGAAACTGGCCTGCCAGTCCACGTCGCGGAAGATCCTCTCAGCGCCGTAGCAGAGGGAACGGGTAAGGCACTTCAGGAGCTAGCGTTCCTCAAGCGCGTAACTAACACGGATCGCTGAGCCAAAGGCCCATGCCATTCTAACAATCGCAGCTTCCGGCCCATCGGTCATGAAACCGCTCAACCTCATCGCACTGCTTCTCTTCCTCGCGGGAGCGACATGGGCTTTAACGCGGAGCGAACCTGTTGTTAGAGATATTCAAGTCGCGTATTTCAAAATCATCAGCCCAACTCTATCGGCGGGCTCCGCTCTCGAAACCAAAGCCAGAAGATTGTTAGATGAAACGGAACATTCCAAAGCGCTGGAAACCAAACTCGCGGCCATCGATGGCGAGATAGGAAGACTCCGCATCATCGAATCCCAGTTCGACGCATTGAAACGTGAGAACAAGGAATTACGCCACGCATTGGATTTCAAAAAGGCCACCAACTTTGATGTCGTCGCAGCACAGATCATCAGGCGTCATCCGACAACGTGGTGGCAGACCATGGAGATTGATGCGGGAGAGGACCGTGGCATTGGCATCCAACTCTCCGTTCTTTCCAATGAAGGCCTCGTCGGAATCATCGATCGTCCGTTCAAGCACCGC
>JAZKIL010000002.1:107728-131739 GCA_040384845.1 Verrucomicrobiota bacterium
CGCCGCCGGCACGGTCGAGACCAAGGGTGAGAGGGTCTCGGTGCGCGTCGAGGGAACACCGGAAGTTGGCATCCTCAGCGGCCAACGTGGTAAATTTGATAACAACCCAACTCTTCGTCTTCGTTTCCTCTCTAAAGACGCTGCGCTAAAAACCGGCCAGCGAGTCTTCACCACGGGTCGTGGTGGTCTTTTTCAACCCAACATCCTCGTTGGAACGATACTCTCGGTTGAAAAAGGTCCGATCGATTCGGAAGCCCTCGTCACACCTGCGGTAAACCTCAGCGACTTGGGAACGGTATTCGTCGTCCTTTCTGAAACCCCATAATTCTCAACCGCTTGCTCCGTTACAATCTCAGCACAGTAATCCTACTGCTCATCGCCTTTATGGTGCAGCAGTTTGTGCCTGCGTTTACCGGCCTTAGCCATGCGCGATTTCTCATCGTTCACCTCGTGTTTCTCTGCTGCGCAGTCACCGTGACCACACCAACCATGCTTCTGTTAGCATTTATCGGTGGCATACTGTGGGACGCACACTGCTACCTAGCTCCCATCATCGCGGATCCTGAAGTTTATGCCCAACCCGTTGAGTCTTTGCGTTTTGGCTCGTCGATCATTCTATTCGGAGTCGCTGGATTTCTCATGCAGGGTCTCAACCCGGTTTTCCGCCAGGGCAAATGGCAGTTCTCAGCCATTCTCTCCGGCATCGCCATCTTCCTTTATCTAACAGCCGAGTTCATTGTCATTTCATTTCTTAGGGGTGACTTCATCATCACCCGCTCCGTTCTGAGGCTGATGTTCTACACCTCAGCTCTCACCATGGTCATCTCACCCATCATTTTCTGGATACTCTATCAAATCGCCAACCTCTTTGATCACTCCCTCTACCCTGAGGCTAGAAAATCAAAACGCTGGCACCACTAGCATGGAACCAAAATACAAACTTCGGCTCTACCTCCTAACCGCCCTGATATTGGTCGGCTTTGGTACGTTGTTGTCGAGGCTCCATGAATTTCAAATCGAACGTAAAAACGAATTCCAAGCCCTTGTTCCGGGCAATCGCACCGTCACAATCCGCGAACCCGGCATACGCGGCGAAATCACTGACCGCAATGGTATCCCCCTCGCCCGCAATCTCCGTAATTATGTAGCGACTTTTAATCTTGATGAAATCGTCAAAGCTTACGATCTCCAATACGACGACAGCCCAACCATCCAGCGCCTAACAGACGAAGCCGGGCTACCTCGCGAAACGAAAGAGAAAGACATCGTTAAAATTGTCAACGCATCGACGATTATTCCCCTGCAACAACTCGGCCTTGCGAAAAATTACAACGCCGCCGCCCTGCGAACGCATTACCTCACCCATCGCGGCTTGGTTCCTTTCACTTACCGGTCAGATCTAACCTACGAGGAATTCGCTCGCATGGCGGAAAGAAATCTAGAATTTCCCGGCGTCACCCTCGGTATCCGCCCGCAACGCCAATACCCCTACGGCACACTTGCCTCACATGTTCTTGGTTACCTGAAACAATGGGAGAAGGGCGATATCTCCTCTGCTGACAAACGCGCCTTCGATCACTTCATCGGGGATGAAAAAGGCATCGCGGGAGTTGAAGCAACGATGGACACCCACCTTCGCGGACCCGAGGGAATCAAAACCGTTCTCAAGGATGAAAAAGGCCGCACCATCGGCATGCTCGATTACACCAAGCCGGGCATCGGCGCAGAAGTCCAGCTCACCATCGATGCTCGCATTCAATATTTGCTGGAAAACACCCTGCGTCGCACAGGTCGTTCTGCAGGTGTTGTGTTAGATGTCCGCACCGGAGAAGTCATCGCCATGGCCTCTGTCCCGGATTACGATCCCAACGCTTTCATCCCTTCCATTTCGAGCGAGAAATTCAAGAGCTACACCACAAAGCCGCAGCTCTCACCTTTCACCAACCGGGCGATCACCTCGTTCACTCCGGGCTCAACCATGAAAGTGCCGACCGCAATCGCGGGTGCAATCAACGGCATGGCCACCCGCTCATTTTCCTGCGACGGCTTCGTTCCCTATGGAAATCACAACATCGGCTGCTGGCTTTGGAACAAAAACGGCGGACGGCACGGAAGCCTCACCCTGCCCAAAGCCATTCAACAATCCTGCAACCCTTACTTTAACAAACTTTCAAATGCCATCGGCTGGAAAGCCATGGTCGATGGATTTTCTCTCGTCGGCCTTGGTAAGAAAACCGGCATTGAACTTCCCAATGAAGATCCCGGAATCCTACCCGGATCTCGCGCGTGGCGCGCGGCTGTCCCCGGTGCGGTGATGACTCCAGCCCTCACTGCCATGTTATCCATCGGCCAAGGCGACACCATGACCAGCCCATTACAACTCGCCGCCATGGTCGCTCCCATCGCGAACGGTGGAAAATATTTCCAACCACGTATCGTCAAAAAAGTCGTCGCAGAAAACGGCGCCGTGGTGGTTCCGGATTTTCCAAAACTCGAAGTAGACCTCCTCACCTCCGGAGTTAAAGAAAGCGATTTAGAACTCATCCGCCTGGGCATGTGGAAAGCCGTGAATGAAGCAGGTGGAACCGCAGGAAAAGTTCGGATGGAGAAATACGAAATCGCAGCCAAAACGGGAACCGCACAAACCGTCGATAACGGCAAGAAATCCAATAACTCATGGGTCATTTCCTTCGCGCCTTTTGATCAACCGCGTTATGCGGTCGTCATCATGGCTCAAGAAGCAGGCTCGGGTGGTGGTGTTTGCGGTCCACTGGTAAACATGGTCTACACCGGAATCTTCGCCCAAGAAGAAGGCATGCGCCTGCCCCTCAAACCCCAAAAAGAATTTCCCGGCCACCTTGACCGCATCGAGGCCATCGAACCCATCAAAGACGTTCTCGCCGCAATCCAAGCCATTGAAGCTCCCGCTTCGAATCCCGGCCCAACCGACACAGCCAGCAATGACGACGACGGCGAAACCGGCAACGAGATCGGTGACATTTTACCCACAAACACTCCATCAACCACAACCCCTATCATTTCTCCAAAACCAACCATTACTCAAGAAACCGACCGTGAGGGACAAGTGATTCCGCGCGCCACTCCCGTCCACGAGTGAAATTCAACCTCTTCAATTTATTACTACTCTAACCTACACAACCGTGATCAAAAAAATCAAAAGACTACTCGGAATCGGAAATACCGATCCTTCCCAAGGCAACACCATCATCGTTAACGTTGAGAAACTCGAACGCCGCGTCGCGCTGTTAGAAGACGGCGTCCTCGAAGAATACACCGTAGAACGCGAAGGCGATCAAAACATCGTCGGTGGTATTTTCAAAGGCCGCGTCAAAAATATCGAACAAGGCCTGAAAGCCATGTTCGTAGACATCGGCCTCGACAAAAATGCTTTCCTTCACTTCTGGGATGCCATTCCCGCCGCCCTCGATGGAGGCCTCGAAGAAATCGAACGCGAAAGCTCCAAGAAGAACCAAAAGAAAATCACTTCCAAAGACATCCCGAGCATTTACCCCGTGGGATCGGAAATCGTCATCCAGGTTTCCAAAGGCCCAATCGGCACGAAAGGCCCGCGCGTCACCACCAACATCTCACTCGCAGGTCGTTACCTCGTGCTTATGCCCTTTACCGAACAATTCGGTATCTCTCGGAAAATCGATGATCCACAAGAGCGCCAGCGCCTCCGGAAAATCGTTCAGAATCTCTCCGTTCCTGAAGGCATGGGCATCATCATGCGCACGGTCGCTCAAGGAACCCGCGCCCGCCATTTCGTCCGCGACCTCGCGATGTTGTTAGAGCAATGGGATAAAATCGATCAGCGCCGCGCAAACAATCCAGCCCCTTGCTGCGTGTTCCAAGAACCCGGTTTGATCGAAAAAACCGCCCGTGATTTTCTCACCGATGAAGTCGATCAAGTCATCTGCGATGACGAGCAAACCACCGAGCTCATTCGCGAGATCGCTGGGAAAATCTCGCGCCGCTCAAAACGTCGGATCCGCTACATGTCTTCCGCATCCCAGCCGATTTTCGAAAAGGTCAACATCCAGAAACAAGTCGACGAGGCATTCTCCCGTCAAGTCTGGCTGAAATGCGGCGGCTACATCGTCATCGATGAAACCGAAGCTCTCATCTCCGTTGACGTCAACACCGGCCGCAACCGTGGCTCCAAGGACGTTGATAAAATGATTCTCCAAACCAACATCGAAGCCGCAGAGGAAGTCGCACGCCAACTTCGCCTCCGCAACATCGGTGGCTTGGTCGTGGTCGACTTCATCGACATGCGCCATCGCAAAGACCAGATGGCCGTTTACAAAGCGATGAAAGAACGTGTCAAACGCGACAAAGCGAAAACCCAGATTCTTCAAATTTCCGCTATTGGCCTCATGGAAATGACCCGCCAACGCCTCAACGAATCCCTCCGCGATTCGATGTATGAACCCTGCCCTTATTGCCAAGGCCGCGGTCGCGTCAAAACGCCGATGACCATGTCCATCGAGATCCAACGTCGCCTCAACACGATCATCCAAACGCATCGCGACCAAGTCGGCGACCTCATCGTTATCGTTAACTCGGATGTGTTGAACCGCTTCAAAAAAGAAGACGCGAAAGTTCTCGTCGAGCTCGAACGCTCCCACGCCGGACGCCTCATCTTCCGCTCAGATCCAACACTCAACCGCGAACGCTTTGCCATCGTCGACGCAGCCACGGACAAGACCATCGACCAAGGCTGATTTGATGTGTGATTTCATGTGGTAAATTTTTACCACATGAAATCCACGCCCCCCCAAATTTTACCCGATGAAATACACGCCCCCCCTCAAGCGTACGAGAAGAATGTCGCTGGATTTGCAGACTCTGGACACTATCGAGTTGGACACAAACCTGCTGATCGAAGTCGGATTGAGCCGATCTTTCGTTAGAGCACCTCTGGTTTCATGGCTAAGAGCTACTGAAGCTGATGCCCCGCTCTGCGCACTCCACACCAAAAATTTCGAACGCTTTGTCCCCTTCGTCCTGCGTCTTCATACATTATGATATACCGGCGGCACATCTTCTGCTTTTCTTCCCATTACAAATTTCCATAATCACCCCTGACTTTCCCCCATGTCCCGTAAAACCAAACTTATCGTCACCCTCGGACCCGCAACTGAGTCTCCTGAAATGATCGGCAAACTCATCGATGGCGGTGTGAATGTCTTCCGCCTCAACATGAGCCATGCCAAACACGAATGGGCCGCGGAGATGACCAAACTCGTTCGCAAGGAATCCAAGAAACGCAACGCTCACATCGCCGTCCTTTTCGATCTAACAGGACCATCGATCCGCACCGGTGATTTGGAAAAAGCTTACGACCTCAAGGAAGGCGACAAGGTCGAGTTTCGGCGTGCCGATGTTGAACCATCCATTCCCCTTTCCACCACGGTCAACTACCCGGGCCTGATGGGCGATGTTACTGAAGGAAACACACTCGTCGTCGATAATGGTGCCCTACTCATGCGCATCGATCGGGTCGCAGACGATCGCATTATCTGCGATGTCCGCACTCCAGGCAGCATGGGTTCCCGCCGGCATATCAACTTGCCGGGCGTCCGGCTCAATCTTCCCGCCCTAACGGAAAAAGATCACAAAGACCTCGCCCTTGCCGTGGAATGCAGCGCGGACTACATCGCAGGATCTTTCGTCCGCGATGCCGCTCACGTCCGCGAACTCCGCGAGGCGATGGAAGCACTCGAAGGAGATGCGCAGATCGTGGCGAAAATTGAAGATCAGGAAGCCATCAAAAACATCGATGGAATCATCCAGATCTCCGATGTCATCATGATCGCTCGCGGCGATCTCGGAATCGAGGTCGATTTCGAAGATCTCCCCATCCTCCAGCGCCGCATCGTCAAGCGCTGCCACGAACTCGGCACCCGGGTCATTGTAGCGACCCAGTTGTTGGAATCGATGATCATCAACCCGACCCCAACCCGCGCCGAAGTCACCGATGTGATGAACGCCGCTTACGAAGAGGCGGATTCGCTCATGCTTTCCGGTGAAACTTCAGTGGGCCGCTATCCCGAGCGTTGCGTGGAAGCGCTCGTCAGGATCGCGTCCCGCATCGAGCGCACGGGTGGTCATGGTTTCGGACAAAATGTCATCCTGCGCGATGAACGTCAGAAAACCGCACGCGCTGCCGTGACTCTGGCCGATTCGTTGGTTGACGCGCGTCTCGTGGTTCTTACCCGTCGCGGCGTCCTCGCAAACCATCTGGCGTTGATGCGTCCCCGCACCGCCGCTTTTTATGCATTCACTCCCAAAGAACGGGTCTGCCGCCAGCTCTCTCTAACAAGAGGCATCCGCGCCTTTCAAATGCCGTTCTGCTCAAACATCGAGGAAACTGTCCAACGCGCAACCGAACAACTCCGCGACGCCGGACTTGTCCGCGCCGGAACCCCCATCGTCATCGTCTCCGACATTCTCTCCGATCACTTCGCCGCGAATTCGATTCTGCTACATCACGCGTAGCGGCGATCACTGGTCGCCGTCATTCGTTTCTCAATCATCTACTGGTGGCGATCAACTCACCACCAAGTTCATGATCTTACCTGGCACATAGATCACCTTACGAAGTGTTTTCCCCTCGGTGAGTTCCTTGATTTTCTCAGAAGCAAACGCCAGCGCTTTGGCATCATCTTCCGAGGCATCCATGGCCATCCAGATTCGATCCCGCAGCTTGCCATTCACCTGCACGACAAGTTCACACTCCGTGCGAACCAATGCTTGCTCATCATACGCCGGCCATACCGATTCTGAGAGCGATGCCGCGGGAAGATTGAACGCCTTCGCGACATGTTCGTTGATTTCCTCGGAAAGATGCGGCGCGAATGGATTGAGCACGGTGAGGAATTGAATGAATTCTTTCACCGGAACTTTTCCTGCCTGCGTGAACGCATTCGTGCAGATCATCATTTGCGAAATCGCAGTGTTGAAATTCAATTTCTCGATGTCTTCGCCAACTTTCTTGATGGTTTCATGCACCACTCGGCTGAGCTCTTTATCTGTGCAAGCTTCGCCAACCACTTTATCGGAAACTTCACCTTCTTCAGTCATCGCCAAGCGCCAGACACGAGCAAGGAAACGGGAAACCCCTTCCACACCCTTCATCTGCCAAGGCTTCACTTGCTCAAGCGGACCCATGAACATTTCATAAAGACGCAACGAGTCGGCTCCGTATTCTTTCACGACATCATCGGGATTGACCACGTTGCCGCGTGATTTGGACATCTTCTGACCATCCTCACCAAGAATCAGTCCTTGGTTCACCAGTTTCTGAAACGGCTCAGGCGTGCCGACATGACCCAGATCGAATAACACTTTGTGCCAGAAGCGAGCATATAACAAATGCAATACCGCGTGCTCGGTTCCGCCAACATAGAGATCGACCATGCCAGAGCGCTTCGCTGAGTTTTCAGTTTTCAGTTTCAAGTTTTCAGCAGGAGATAATTCGCTCTTTCCTGATAACTGAACACTAGCAAACTCGGAACTGGCGCCAGCCGTCCAATAACTCTCCGCTTCTTTCGAAATGAAACGATCCGCATTCTTTGGATCGCAGTAACGCAGATAATACCAGCACGACCCCGCCCATTGCGGCATGGTGTTGGTTTCACGAGTGAATCCATCAGGCAAGTTCACCCATTCGGTTGCTTTGGAAAGCAATGGATCCGGTGTTCCGGATGGTTTGTAATCTTCTAACGGAGGAGCCAACAACGGCAACTGATCATCTGGCAACGCGTAGTGCTGACCGTCTTTCCAAATGATGGGAAACGGCTCACCCCAATAACGCTGACGCGAAAACAACCAATCGCGGAGCTTGAACTGAATCTTGCGCTTGCCTTGGTTGTTAGAAACTAACCATTCGATCATCTTTGCTTTAGCTTGCGCCGTAGGCAGGCCCTCGAGGAAGCCGGAGTTCACGGCCGTTCCAGCCGCAGTGTAACCCTGCCAGTCAGAATCATCATTTGGCTGCACAACCTGACGGATCGGCAGTTCAAATCTCTGAGCAAATTCAAAATCCCGGTCATCATGCGCCGGCACCGCCATGATCGCTCCGGTGCCGTAGCCCATCATCACATAGTCAGCGATCCAAATCGGGATCTCCTCACCGTTCACCGGATTAATTGCATATGCTCCGGTGAAAACCCCTGATTTATCTTTGTTCAAATCACCCCGATCCAAGTCAGACTTCGATGCAATGGATTTCTGATAGACTTCGACAGCCGATTTATTTTCCTCAGTCGTAATCAACGGAACATACGGATGTTCAGGCGCGAGCACCATATAGGTAGCGCCAAAAAGCGTATCAGGACGCGTCGTGAAAACCTCAATTTGGAAATTGGAAATTGAAATTTGAAATTTAACCTCCGCTCCCTCGCTTCTGCCTATCCAGTTTTTCTGCAACAACTTGATGCCTTCCGGCCAGTCGAGCGTGTCGAGTTCATCGATCAAACGTTGCGCGTATTTCGTGATACGCAGCATCCACTGACGCAGAGGCCGGCGCTCCACGGTGTGACCTTTCGATTTCCATTCCTCCACTTCTTCGTTTGCCAACACCGTGCCGAGATCCGGCGACCACCATACAGGCGTGTCAGCCACAAACGCCAAACGCTCGGCATCGATTTGTTCCCGACTCCATCCCTTCGCCTCAAGCTCGGAAATCGGCCGTGCGCGATTCGTTTCCTCACAGAAATACGAATTATAAATCTCCAGGAAAATCCATTGAGTCCAGCGCACGTATCCCGGATCCGTGGTCGCGATCTCGCGCTCCCAGTCATACGCAAAGCCCAGTGATTTCAGCTGACGACGGAAATTTTCGATGTTCGCAGCAGTCGTGATTGCCGGATGTTGGCCGGTCTTGATCGCATATTGCTCCGCAGGCAAACCGAACGAATCATATCCCATCGGGTGCAAGACATTGAAACCACGCATCCGCTTGTAGCGCCCGATGATATCCGTTGCCGTGTAGCCTTCCGGATGGCCGACGTGCAAGCCCGCGCCACTTGGATACGGAAACATATCGAGCACATAATATTTCGGCTTCGTGGCATCAAAGCTCGGTTCGCCCGGATTCGGCGTGCGGAACGTTTGCTCAGCATCCCAGCGGGATTGCCATTTGGGTTCAAATTGGCTGAAAGGAAATGGTTTACGTGATTCGGACATGGTCTGCAGTGGGCGGGAAACTTGCTCAATCCCCGCGCCAATGAAAAGAAAAACCCTTTCCTGCCGGGTTCCAACGTAGCGCTCACGCAACCAAGCCCGTTAGCGGGGAGGCTAATACATCATCATATAGGTGACGATATTCATCCCCAAATCCGTGGCTGACGGGCTTTTTAAACCACGCATCAAAGGGTAGAAGGCATCGAGCCATCCGGCTTCGATATCGTAGGGGCTGTATATGATTTGCAGCCCATTTTCTCCCTCAACTCCAAGAAGATTGGGGCGGGTTTTCAGCTCCGGGTTTATGGCAAGCAGCGCATCTGTATATTCGACCTCCTTGATAGGTTTTAATGAGGAAAATATCTCATGCTTGGCGGGTATGGGCATCATCTTCGCTTTTCCCTCAAGCACCTTTTCCATTTCCCTCATTACCGCCTGATGAAAGGCTGCGAGTCCCAGTCCGTTGTTGATAAACAATTTGCCTCCTTTTTTCAGGTATTGCCTCAAGGCCTCCACTTCAGTCGGTGAGAACGTGAAGTCATCCAATCCGGTAAGATACAAAAATGGGATGGCAGATAGCTCGTCTTTATCGAGATGAACCACGATGCGCTTGAGGTTAACCCGAACCGCGCTTTCCTGCCTGAGCTTGCTGAGCAGCGTTGCGGACGCGGTAGGGTGAACGTCCCATGCGCCCTCATGTTCGATTTGCGCAAACACAAATTCATCCGTAGGACGTTTTTCATCCACACTTAGGAAAACCTCAGGAGTACCTTCGATCTTACCAACTTCCCCATACCCGACGATATAGGCGTATAGATTGATTCCAAACTGCTTGGCGGAATTCGGTGCGATATATTGGGGCTTGAGTCCGCGTTTTTTAAGTTCGTTCACCACTTCGGTATTCCCCGTCCAACCCGGTCCCAAGCCATACTTGGAAATCAACACGCCAACTCGGGATCCCACGTAAATCCCTTCCATATGAGGCTCTTTCCGTTCTGGTTCCTCCGGGTATGACATTTCCGTAATCTTTTCATATATATCGAAGAGAGGATGATCACCGGGAATCACACGCAAGGCTTTCGAGGGGAACATGTCCTGGAATACCTTTTTGCACGAGTCGTAGAAGTAGGGAGATCCGTAAACCGAATCACAAATCACCATGCCACCCCTCTGGATGTAGGACTTGAGGGAAGCATGCTCGGTTTCAGTCAATTTGAACGTCCGGACACCACTAATCAGAAGTGCGGGTGTCAGGCTCGGATCATAGCTGAAACTGTCGAGCGTGACGACGCCTCCAGCATAGGTCATCCCTAGGGTTTTGGAGCCAGTCTCCATAAAATACTTGAAATCATTGGTTGCCAGATCCCAGTCGGAGACCGGATTGTTGGAAGCAGTCAGCCCCCATTTCACCTTTGCTATCAGGACATCAGGCTGGGGGACTTTCTTTCGCTCCGATATCCGAATGGGCGGATGAGGATGCCCCGGTGCGGCACCATGGGATTGCGAAGAGTTGATGGTCTGGCGTGCCGCCTTATCGGGAGCATTGGTGGGCAGTAGCCAGGCATCTTCGTTAGCCGACAACGGTAACGGGCCTGCGATAGCGACTAGCAAGATCCATGCGGATAGCCGCAAAAGGATATGCTTACAAACCAACGGTAATATATTTTTTTTCATCATCTTATTCAGTTATCGATAGGTTCGTTTGCGAACCGGAGAATTGTTCCACCCAAAGCTGGGGATCTAACACCACATCAGGGATGGGCGCATCTTCCTTCACACGGCCACGTTGGAGCGTCCCCCTGGAGAGAAGCACAAGCTCTTTCCCTCCATCCGCGATGCCCCATTCCCAGACGGATATGCGCCATACGTCACCGGGCACAGGCTTATAGACCGAATTATTCACACGATCCTCTAACCGACGCAGCACTGTCAGCGCATGGACCCGATTCGGCGCGGTTTGAATCACACCCAATACCTTTTTGTCCGTAAAGAAATCCGACTTCGCATCGGAAAAGGACTGCACCTTCGCGAGTAGATCCGGATCAGATTTCTGCGGCCAGCCCACACGGTAATTCTCTCCCTTCTTCACACAGAGATAAACAGGTTCCCCGAAATGTCCTTGAATGCGAAATGTTCCGGGTAGCTCTTCCTTGGGGATCACCTGGCAGGGCGCGAGACTCTTGCGGGTTACCGCACGCAGTTCCTTGATCCCCTCGCCCTTCAAGGCAAAGTCATGAAAGGAATCATACTCGATGCCTCCTCCTTCCAGACGGATGTTCTGAATGTAGACGAGGTCATCCATCGATTGCTCTTTGGTTCCGCGCTGTTTGGACTGAAGCACAATCTTTTTCGCGGTGCGCTGCCCCTCCTCCTTCAAGTAGATCGGAATGGCATGGAGCGTTCCTAATATCTGTTCATCACCCATCATCCGGAAGTTGGCGACAATGTCCCTAACAGGAAACCGGTCTCCATTGAATACCTTCCGCACCGTGCGGGAATCATCGGCGACACGCTCATACGTGAAACTTCCCTCATAGCGCTCTCCGGCTTTGGTAAAGCCGTCATATCCGTCGGGACGCGGCATGAAGGAGATTTCGCGCACTTTCATGTAGTCCAGCTCGAACACCTTGCCGCGATTGTCCTGAGTCATTTCCGTCCGCCCCAGATTCTCCGTGTATGCGCCTTTCGCCGTGACCAACTTGAACTGCGTGCCTGGCTGAATAAGCAGGGAACCTTTAACGGTGCTGCCATCGGAATAGATGATGGTTGCCTTGCGCCAAGCCTCTTCCGCAAAAAGATTTGGCATCGCAATGATAACAGTGAGAAGCAGGGATATAAGTCGTTTCATATGAGGCTCTTCTTTTTTCGAATCATCCATTCCAAAACCAATAGCATCAGAATCAGAATAAAATAGATTCCATAGATTTGGATGAGGGGTATTTCTTTCGTTACGGACTGGGAAACGAATTCACGGTCCAGGTGCTCGGCGAAGTTCATGGCTTCTTTCTCCTGATAATACTGGCCGCCAGTGCGAGCGGCAACGGCTTCCAACTCAACGTGGGGCACCTCAAGAACACTTCCTTCCACATGATGTATCTTTACCGAAAGCTTCTTGGAATAGGTCTCCAGTTCCTTATCGCCAACAGATGCCTTGACTACAAAGGTGTAATCCCCGGCCTCACGGAAGATGGCATTGCAACGGAACGCATTGGGATACCCTCCCACCCGCTGAGTATCTAACAGTTGATCCTGCCCGTCCTTGATCATGCGCGCCTCAACCCGCAATTGCCCCCATGAGGATTGCCCGGCCACCCGTATTCCCACCTGTGCCTTTGAGTTGGGCTGATAGGCATCGCTGTCCCAGTTAACAGAAATATATCGACCCCCATCATAGTCCCCCGTCAGGTAGCGAACCGATTGAGCCCAGAAGGTGGTGTAAAGCTCACGTTCATTGCCACCGGCCTGTTGCCAGCGCCATAGGGTATTGGATGCGATTCCCATCACCAATCCCTCCCCGTAGGGAAGAATAGCGGCCAAGGACACATTTTTTTCACCCACGCGGCTTTCGAGAATGCTCAGGGAAGCCATCTTGAGACTCCCTAGAGTGTTGACGCTGTATACGCTCAACTTTTGCATGCGTTCCATCTGTTCTTTGACAGGATTCCAGATGGGTTGCGCTTCCGCCAAAAGTGAAAGACGCACAGGAAAGAACCCCGTTTTAAGTTCTTCTCCGCTAGTGCCAACATTCCAAGGAAGAAGAGCGGAAAGAGAACCTTTATCATACCCACCAAGTCCGAAGGAGTCTTCTCCGCCTAACAGAACTAAACTCCCCCCTCTCTCCACGTAGCTCGCCAAAGCCGCTTGCTGTTCCTCAGACATTTCAGATGCAGGGAACGATCCAAGAATGATAACTCGGTATGGCTCCAAATCTTTCGGATCGCCTGAAATGCCTGCCTTTAACTTATCATCACCCTCCCTCCTGTCTCCATGCAGCACAAAGCGATTATCACTGGCTCGTGTCATAGCCGTAAGCGAAATGGCAGGATCCTTTCCTAACACTGAGCGAATTTTGTTTTCCTCCCATCCAAGGTAGCGGGAAATCATCAGCACATGCACGGAGCGATCCCGCACCTCCACGGAAAAGGTTTGGACGTTGTTGAGCTTGGTCAACTCCCCCTCCATGTTTGGCAATACCACACGAAAATTGCGGCTACGCTCTTCGTCACCCGCCGCGACTTCAAATGATTTCACCGCGCTAAGCGAACTGACATCGATCGTCTCCTTCGCCCTGCTCGTCCATCCTTTATCGGTTTGTTCCTGCAGTTCGACTTGGAGTTGTTTCATGTCCCACCCCCTATCCTTCACCTGATTGACTTCGATTTCCACTTGGACCGGAATCACGCCATGGATATCAGCCTGCGGCGGGAATTCGACGTTCCGTATGAGCAGGTCATCCACCTCTGAGGCATCACGCCCCACGCCAATGATATGGTGAGGAACCCGGGGCAAAATGGCGGGACGCACAGGATCATCTCCACCATCTGTTAGAATCAGGATCGCGTCCGCCTCTTCTATACCCGGCCGCTCGGAAAGTTGCAGGAGAGTGGTCCCGATATCCGTTCGCTTCGCAGATGAACCCGCCGGATCCGATCCGCCTGATTTTCCGTTACCGTTATTTTCAGCCAACCCGGCGTCAAAGGGCAGAGTTTCCATATCAAAACGACTGGAAAGGCGCTTTTCCATCTTGGAAAAGAGTGCTTCCGCTCTTTGCTTGCGGGTTCCTGCCGCATCGTCCCTCACCAACATGGATTCGGATTGATCGAGTAAGACAATGATACGATGGCGTGTGCCATTGGGAGAAAGGATGGACATCACCGGATCGAAAAAGGCGAAATAGAGCAGCAGCGCGACACCCATCTTGGGTGCAAGAACCAGAAGTGCCGTCTTCATGCCTTCGCTGCGATAGATACGCCGGAACAGCAGGCCCATCACGATGCAAATCCAAATCAGCAACAGGCTACCCGCCAATACCTCTAACAACGGTTTCCATACGATGATCGAATTCATGACGCCACCTCCTGGTGTGACATCATACGCGCTCTTTTCGGCCAGTTCGCATAAACAGATTCTATCGTCCACACGAGCACGGCCAGGAGCAAAAGTGGAACGATCAGAGCAACCCCAGCCTGATTGGCGAGCAGTCTTTTCTCCAGTTGATTGTAATCCTTTAATTCTTCGATTTCGTAATCCTGCTCACCCAGTCCGCTGAGCTTATCGTTAGAGGATGTAAATGCCGCACGGCCTTCCGTGCCAGAGGGGAACACGGACACGCACGTCTGCTGTCCACCATCATCAATCAGGAACACACCACTGCGTGGAAATGGAGGCAACCGCGAGGGAGGAAGGGTCACGTCAAGATGGTCTCCATAAAAAGGCGTCAATTTAACTTCCTGCGATTTGAACATCGGGCCCTGCAACGATTCTCCCGCGACAACACTCTGAACCGACGCACTGTCTCCCAATGAACTTGTTGCAGCTTGGTACATCAAAATCATGGCGATGCCGGAAGGATCGGTCGCCACACTGGACCATTGGGGAGTCATGGCAAATCCCGCGCAGGTGATGCGACCCTCTCCCAAGGTCTGGGTGGTCAGCAGGTTTTTCCCATCGATCGTCGTCATGAGTTGTGAGATTTCTTCCCCAGAAAGGGTTAGGGCGTTGTGTTTACGAACGGAGAAAACCATGGGTGGAATACCTCCCCGAGCACGTCTGAATTCTCCCCACAAGGAATTCATCCGGTCTTTTATCAAAAGCCTTCGCGGCGCGGCAAAGTTTTCCAACGCGGTTGGACGTACGGTCAGCCAGGATGGAAATTGATTTCCAGATCCTCCTTGAGTTGAGGATACAATGAAAAGCCCGCCACCTTCACGAACATAGTTTTCTAGCGCTGGAAACGCCGCAGAAACCTTCCCCAAGTTCTCCCAATGCAGGATAACCAAAGCCGGTTTTTCTCCAATGGAGGAAATCAGCTTCTCGGCAGGCACGAAGATGGGCAGGAGCGAAGTATGATTTCCATTTCCCGTTGGAGAAATTAATTTGGGCAACAGGCCGTAGTCGCTTGCCTGACCCACCAAAACCACTTTCTGCATCGGAAGTGAGCGAAGACCGACCACAACCTGATTGTCCGCCACAAACTGGTCGCCCTCTAACCAAACCCGAAACCAATGCAGTCCCTCTTCACGGGGTGTTAGAGAAAGTTCCACCGTCTTGCTGCTTTTGGGATCAAGCATCACGGTTTGATTGGTTGTCTCGTGTTGATTGTTCTCGGTGTTCAATTGCAATGATAAGGGGCGATTGCTGTCATTTCGCAGGTTGGCAGTGAGCACCATGTTTTGACCGCTCAATACCAAGCCTTCGGGCAGGGAAACGCTTTCAAGAACCGCATTATCCACTTTCTCGCCAGCTGTGGGTATGGAATGAATCACCACCCGGACCGGTCGGTTGGTTTCGGGCAAGTTCCAAACTTCACCTTCCCATTCATGGGTTTGAAGATCGGTAAAGACGTGGAGTGCCAGTGCAAGATTGGAAGGGCTTTCCCTAAGATCGCCAAGAGCTTTCCGTAGTGTGACATCGAAACGGGCCCGCGCATCGGTGTTTTGCACCTGCTCCAGTGATGCGTAAAAATTGTTAGAATTCGAGCTCAGTCCCTCGGCATTCATCGAGAAATCCTCCACACCCAAATACAAACCCACTTGGGATCCCTTTTTGACGGATTTGACCAAACTGCGCGCGCCCTCCCGGGCGATATCCAACTTCGTCTGATTATTCGGGCCCAGCATCCGCATGGACGCGGAATTATCCACCACCACCGCGAGGGCTACCTCGTCGTTTTCCATTTTAAACCAATCGATTACCGGACGGCTGAGTGCTAACAGCAGCAAAAGAATAAACAGAACCCGAAGAATCAACAGAATGCGCTCCCGAAGCTTGCGCCGTGAACTCACCTTGGGATCCGTGGCATAGAAAAAGAGAAAAGATGGGAAAGTCATCTGAACCCGCTTCTCTTTCATCATCAAATGAAAGACCACCGGCAGGCCGGCAAGCGGCAGAAGGTATAAAAAAAATGGCGCGGCAAAACTCATTATTTACACCTGCCCTCTCTTTCGGATCAGCGAAAACGGATCCGTATTCGTATCGCCCAGTTCATAGTCCAAGCCCATATCCAAGCAACGCCTTTTCAAATCGCTTAGGTGTTGCTGAACCTTTCTTTGATAGGATTCCCGAATCGCGTCCATATCAACCACGATATCCTTTTTTGACTCAAGCTCGGTAAGTTCCGCCAATCCTTTTACTCCATGTAGGGAAATTTCCATGGGATCGAGAACATGAAAAATCGTAATCTCTTTTCCGCCATGGCGGAGGTGGTGCAATCCCCTGATAATGGATTCGGCATCCTGCAACAAATCGGATATGAGAATAATCAGCACCTTGCCTCGCGCCAGTTCGGCGGTCTCGTGCAGGACTGCCTCCACATCGCCCGGTTCTCCAGCCTCGATGTTTTCCAAGTGTTCTAACATGGGGCGAATTCCCATAGCCGAACTCACAGGCTGATCGAAATGCCGTATTTTCCGGTCAAAGGTCACCAATCCGGCACTGTCTCCCTGCTTCACCATGGTGAACAACATGCCCGCGGCTAGATAACGTCCATAGTCCAACTTGGTCATCTTCCCGGATCCCTGCCAGTTCATGCTGGCCGATATGTCCAGCAACACATAGGTCTTCGCGTTAACCTCCTCAAAAGATTGTCGGATGACATACTTGTCACTTCGGGCATACACATTCCAATCAATCCGCTGCAGCGGATCACCCTCCATGTATTCCCGATACTGCGCGAACTCCACGGATGAGCCGAAAGTTTTGGAACGATGCTGATTCTGGCGATCACCCACAATCGGTTTCCGCACACGAATCTCAACGTTTTTCAGCCGTTCTTGAAAACCGGACGGCAAGTAAGCGAATCCTCCTTTTTCAGTCATCTTGTTTTTTGGAAAAGGCTTTTTAGATCAGACGCAAAAGCGCTGTCTGTGGTCTGGTGAAATTCGAGCTTTATCATGTTAGATTTACTCTGGAGAAGTGGTTTCCGGTGAGGCGGGCTGAGCTCGTTTTTCCGATAAATGGTCAATCAGCTTCCCTTTAGCCTTCAGCGTATCGGGACTCACGGGGTATTCGTCCTGCAAAGTTTTGTATAACAGTTTGGCATCATCCGATTTTCCTGAAGCAGCGAAGGATTCGACCACGGCGGCCAGGACGGCGGGACGATAGCGATCATCCGTCTCCATCTTCAAAAGCAAGTCTCCTAGCACGGCAGCTTTCTGAAATTCATGAAGACCCAAGTGAATTTTGACCAGGACCAGATGGGACAGGGGTGAAGCCAATGTCTCGGGATTTCCTCTCCAGCTTTCCCACAAGCGAATCAAGGCCTCGTCATACGATCCCATCTCGCAAAGGCTATCCGCGTGCTTGATCCCACCCTGAGTTTTGAGACGAGCCATCCCCTCTTTTCGGAAATCAACTCCAGCAACATTCTCCGTGGGCTTCTGTCGCAAAATCTCTTCGGAGCCCTTCAAATCCCCCAACGCCAGTTTACAGAGATAGCGTGCCCTCAACACCTCTGTTTTCAAATCCTCAGGGACGGAAGGATATTCATCTAACAACTTTAACACATCCTTATTGGCTCCCTGCGTCTCCATGATCAGAAGAGCCTTGTGAAGTGCCGCCCGGTCGCGGGCTTCTTTTTGAATTCCGGATTGGCCAAGAAGGGCATCATAATAGGCGATGGCTCCATCATACCGCTGTGTGGCTGAGGCCTTGAAAATCTCGGCCAATTCGAAGGCTTGATCCGGGTGACTCGTCGCAACCACCTTCGCCTTGAGGTAAAGTTCTTGCTCACATCGTCCGGCCCATTCAGGCATCGCCTCGATCAGGCTGTTAGAAACCGCGCCGGAATAAAACAGATAAGTCACAAGCAGATCCGATGTCTCCATGGTCGCGGGATCGATTTGACTCAGCAGCTTATTGATATTTTTCCAGTCAGGCCCCTTGAGAACGTGATCGGTACGGGGTCTGGTAACAAAAACCTTGAACGTGCGCTCGAGCTTTTTTTCACCTTTGGAATCAAGACCCGTCAGCTTCACAGCGTGGGAACCCATGCGGAAAAAAAGCTGTTCCACGATGGAGCCCTCTGTGGTTTGGTGGTCGTCGAAGGTCCATTGATATCGCAAATCCTTCCGCGCATTCGCCACCTCAAGCCGCGCAAGGACGACATCGGGAACGTTCGGCAACATAAAGTAATTCGTCTCACCCCAAGCAACCACCGGCCATTGCACTCCATCCTCCCGCTGAAAGTCCGACACATGATAGGACTGAACGGGAAGAAAGTTTTCCACCACGTCCAGATACTTGCTTCCCGTGTAGGGCCCGCCGGAAGGACCGGTAAACAAAGAGACTCCGTAGCCTTCGTTGCTGTCCGCATAAATGAAATCCAAGGAAGCCGGAGCTCCTGGTTTCAATTTGATCATCCCTGAATCGACTCCGCGGTGCGAATGCTGCGAATTCCTGACCAACAACGTTCCATCGATATAGAGGAGAAACAGGCCCCCACCTACCCGCACATCATAGCGACGATGGCCCTGCTCCACTTCTTCGAGCGCTTTTTTGTATGCCGCTAAATTTTTCTCCCGCTCCGCCAAATCTTTATGATCTTTTGGCATTTTCGCGAGTTCCGCTTCTTCATCATTTATTTTTTTGCGTAAATTCTGCCGATGCTTCTCATACTCCTCGACCAAAAGTGTTCCTTTACACCGACTGATAGAAACCAGGTTACCCTTCTCTGAAAATGGATTGGTGTTATCGTGATTTCCGAAAACATTTTCAGAGTAGTGTATGTTCTTAACGAACCGCCGGCCTGCGATTCGGGTGCTTGCATTGAATTGCTTAGCAAGCTCCTCAGGCGCGAAAGTCCGTTTCGGCAAATCATTCACCCAACGCGTTTCAATGACCAATCCACCAATCCCCTTGAGCGGAGGTTGCTCGGCAGGTGGCTTTTGATGCATATGGACAAAAAACTTCTTTTTTTCCTCCTTGGCCATGGACGCGGGTAGATCGAAAATAATGTCCATGTATGCTTCCGGTTGCTCCCAAAGAACCGCCGTGGGAAGAGGTTTTCCCGCCTGTGTCACCACGACCGGAAATCGGAATCCATTCTCCGGGTAAATACGCGCCGTCGCCCGTTGATCCCCAAACGAATGCCAACCGGCTTCAGAATTGTCCACCTCGATGGTAAAACGTTGATGCGCCCCCTCCCCTAGCACTTGTGCATTGGCAAGGAGCGCACTGCAAAACAACAAAGCTGTTAGGACTAATGATTTATTCATTCGTATCCTCCGCGATGGATTTGAAGTATTCTCCTAACATCTTACGGTGCGTAGGTGACATGGCGCGACTGGCGGCGTCATTCACTTGAATCTGGTTCTTTTCAAATCCTCCGCTTTGCTGGTGCTGCACAATGGCAGGATCCAGCCGCGACTGTGCAGAGGCCATGGCCTCCTTGGCGTCGATGAGCAACTGATCAAGATCACCCGCCGAACCTTCCTGTATGGCTTTTTCCACCACCCGCATCTTCTCGATGGCCTTGGTAAGATCATCCGATGGCATATTGTAATTTTCCAAAACCAACACCAGGTTCTCTGCGGACTCCCGGATGTTTTTTTGTTTTTCGTAAGTATCCTTCATGTTAAGACTCGCAGTCGGCGGTTTTGTGCCGGAGAGGCCGAATTCAGAAGTTGCATCAGTCTGATTACCAAGGCCCGTTGCATTGGCCTGAGCTTCTTTATCGTGATCCTTAACATTTCCCTGCTGTAGTGTTCCGCCCGTATCTCGCTCAGCAGTCATGCGTTTGTTGTCGGGAATGGCGGCCGCCTCGGATTCCGCGCCCTGTCCGTTGGCCATCCCCGTCCGACCGAAGCCAGAACGTCCTTCAGACTCCGTATCGGAGTTCGGCTCCTGACCCGAGGTGATGCCATCTGCTGCGGTGGAAGATTCGGTTCCTTGAAACGGTGCCGCTCCATCCGGATTCAATTGCTGATCACTCAGTTCCGTTCCGGTGGAAGCTGTCGCTTTCTCTTCTTGGGTTAGAGCCTTCTGCTCATATTCCAAAGCGGCTACCACGTCGCGCAGCTCTTGGGGAAGCTCCATGAGGGTTGCCTGATTCATCTCGTCCTCAAGCTGCTCTTTGGTTTCTGTTCCGGATGATTTCGACATCGGTCCGCCTCCTCCTACCGTCGCCTCCTTATACTCGGCCATCAGGTCTTCAAGACGCTCTTTAGTGCCGTTGTCCAAATCGAAGACCCGCTCCCACATTTTTTTCCGATCCTCTTTTTCCCCGTCTTTGCCATTCTGTTCCGGATCAAGGGCGTTGGCTTCCGCATCCAAAGCCTCCGCCACACTGCGAGCCCGCTCCTCAATTTCGCGAACCGACTGCGCCAGAAAGGGATCGGAGAAATCCATTTGGCCCAACGAGGAAAGATCCTGAACCATCATCCATCCCTTCAGTCCAAGAGCACGCGATTCCTGCGTCAGGCCTGCAAGCTCGGCCTGCTCACCATCTGTTAGATCGAGGGCCGGTTTATCAAGAATGGATTTCGCCTTCTTGCTGACATCCTCGTGCCCGTCCTCAATTTCCGTGACCATCCCTTTGAGCTCCTCAAGTTTCTTCTCTAACACCTCCTCCGTGGACACCGCAATCCCCAGCAGTTTGTTCTCCTCGGCGATAGACGCGGCCTTCATGGCTTGCTGGTTTCCCGCTTCTTTGGCACGCAACGCAAACAAACCGTTCAAAGCTGCGGTCTGGGTTTTCCGCAGTTCCTCTATAACGGCCGGAAGCCTGGTGCGAACTTGGTTTTCATCAAACATTCCGATTTCGCAATGCTTCGCAATTCCATAACCGTCTTTCGCATGAAGCCCGATAAGGGTCACCGGTTTCCCAAAGTCGAAGAGCATATCGACGGCACCTTCGTCCGATCCTCTGGGGGAGGTCTTTTTAATCACAATGACTCCATCGGCTTTGCTGATCGCAGCTCCGCCCATAAGAACTTTTGGCTCAAGCGAATCCACCGGGTCGGCGAATTTTGGCGTCATGGTAAGTTGTTTTCTTCCTCCTTGATTCCAAACAATCCGAAGATAACGCCCCTTTTGAGGCGGGAATGAAAAATTGTCCTCAAATTTTCCTTTGGCTTGCACTTCGGTCGTCTTGGCTGAGGACGGCCCCCACCATTCCGCCGAGTTGCCACTTTTTGCTTTTTTCAGTGACTCAGAAATCTTGCCATCGCGAAGCTGAACCAGTTGCTCCACGACCGCTGCCTTGTCGGAAGGGTTGATCTTAATGCCCTGCTCCACGTATGAAAGCACCTGTTTCTGCAGCTCGACAATCGCCGTCACATAGGTGTGAAGGTCGTATCGCACTGGTTGTCCCGGTTCTGGAAAGCCCACCAGATCATCCGTGTATTTGCCGACCTGCTCTGTTTTTTTCAACGCATCCGTCTGAGATTTGATGGCGGCATCCAGCGCCTCGTACAGGTCACCAACTTGCACTTGCCCCTGATCATCGAGTTTTTTCTCCAGAACGTTTACCACACTTATCAATAAAGGCGACGCCCGTCCCTCCTGGCCAGCGGGGTTATAATCCCGGCAGGTTGCCTCAAGGATGTAGTCTTCTCCCAATATGAAATCCTTCGTGTCGACATCTAAACTTGCTGTTAGATGAGCTGGAAAAGTATGGATGCCCGGTGCCTTGCCACCGGCCCATGTTTGAATAACTTTCGCCTCAGCGCGTTCGTCCTGCGCGTTCCGATAGGTGAGGGTCACCTCTTTGACCCCAAGATCGTCCTGGATCCGCAAAGGGATCTCGATCTTCTCGCCGGGCATCACCGAAAGCGATTGGGAATCGAGATCAAAGAAGATCTCCGGAGTCCTATCCTCCTTAAGCAGCACGGATCCTGCGGCGAGCACGGCGGGTCTGTTAAAGCCTTCGTCTTGGACGAGAATGCGATAGTTGGTGGTGCCGTCGACGACGGCCTCAACCACATATTCGTCACCCTTCAACTGAAAAGGGATCTGCGTTTTTCCCGATGCCCATATCAAACGAGGAACCGGGCGATTCAGACGCATGTGAACGGAAATGTTAGATCCGGGAAGGCAACTGATGGGCTGAGGCGGCCCCATGCTTTGAATGGTTTCATTACCCGCATACCCGGGTGGGGTAATCGTTACCCGGGAGCCGGCAATTTCAGGAAGGCTGAACAGGCGTACGGCTCGCGACGTGGAATAGGTTTTTCCCTCCCGGTGAAAAACACGATAACCAAAGGGACGTTGCACCTTGTTTCGCAAGATACTGAACATGCGCCAGCCGTCCTCGATGCAGGATTTTTCAATGTCCGTGCCATGGGCAAGCAGATATTGAGGCTCGGCCGGGTGACCCGTACGTTGGGAAAAGCGCTCCAAAATCGTCTTCTGATTTAAGGGACGCAGTTGCTCACCTTTCAGAGACCAATCGGCGGGCACGCGATCCTCACCGCTCATCGTCACCAGCATGGGAGCGGCATCCATCATGCTTTGGCTGGGAGCTTTGCCGTTAGGCTTCACCACCACCAGGATTTCAATATCATCGTCTTTAAAGACGGTTACATCGCTTTTAGGAAGAAGAACCAGCGACACGTCCCCTTTGGGTGCAACGTCTGCTAGTGGAAGCGCGAAGCGATAAAGCGCATTCGGGATGATGTCCGGAGCAAAGCATGTGTAGAACACCACGGGAAGGATGAGAACCGCAAACCCCACTATCCATCCTCTCATTTGTTTCAGATTGAAAATCTTTCCCGTGGATACCGATCGGAGCGAACCGAAACCCCGCTCAATGGCAACACCGGCTAACTGTCCTGTAACTCCGTCATAAGCGAGTTGGTCGAGTTGAAAGGCATTGGAGTAAGCCTCCCGCTCCACTCCCGTGGCCTGTTCGAGCATGCGGGCTGTCCGCAGGAGATCCGGCCAATGGATGAGATTCTTCCACAACCACTTGTATGCTCCCATCCCGATGGCAAAACACGACAGGATCGATAACGGGAGTCTTATCGCTGCAGGCAATTGCAGCAAATCGTCCATCATGATAAAAAATCCCACCAAACCAAAAACCAACGCTCCCAACTTCAGAAGCCCATACGCAATGCCTTTGGCATAGATCGCCAGACGGGCTTTCTTAAGAACGACATCAAACGATTGGTTTTTTATCATAGGTCTAACAAAAATTACGGCATCTCTACTTCTAACGATTCGAGGCGACCTCAATCCGTTTTCACGTAATCGAGAATCTGCTTGATGACCTGATCGGTATTCACACCTTCACTGGCCGCGGTAAAATTAAGCGCGATCCGATGGCGCAGCGTGGGCAGCGCATATTTCCGGATATCCTCAAACGCCACATCCGTGCGTCCACTCAGCGCCGCGTTGGCCTTCGCCGCCATGATGAGCGATTGCCCCGCGCGCGGACCGCAGCCAAATTGCACCCAATTCTTGACGAAGTCTGGTGAGCTTTCATCCGTCGGACGGGTAGCACGCATCAGTTTCACTGCGTATTCCGCAACCTGCTCGCTGATTGGCATCTGCCGAACCAAGTCCTGATATTTCAGGATGGCCTCCACGGTCATGACAGCCTGCGGCTGCTCTGAGTTACGACGTGTCGTGCTCATCAT
>JAZKIL010000002.1:131749-146104 GCA_040384845.1 Verrucomicrobiota bacterium
ATCCAACTGGGCTTCCGGAAGAGGATACGTCCCTTCCTGTTCCAGCGGATTCTGTGTAGCCAACACCAAAAAGGGATCGGGAAGTTGCATGATCTGGTTTCCGTTTGTCACCTGTTTCTCCTGCATCGCTTCCAGAAGCGAAGCTTGTGTCTTCGGAGGCGTACGGTTGATCTCGTCCGCCAAAAGGATGTTGGTGAAAACCGGGCCTTTTCTAAACGTGAAGTTCCGCTTCCCTGTCACCCTATCCTCTTCAAGAATGTTCGTGCCCGTGATGTCGGTAGGCATGAGGTCGGGTGTGAACTGGATACGCTTGAACCCTAAACTAAGAGTTTGCGCCAAGGTGTTCACCAGAAGGGTTTTTGCCAAACCGGGAACACCCATCAACAAGCAATGCCCCCGAGCGAAAAATGCTGTCAGGACCTGATCGACGATTTCATCATTTCCGACAATAATCTTTGCGATCTCCTTTTTCATCTGCAACCGGGCATCGGCAAGTTGCGCGAGCGCTTTTATCGGATCGTTGTCGACACTATCTATAGGCGCGGCTGCTGAAGGGTTCACCGTCTTCTTTTGACTAACCTCATCAAAAGGACGCTCCTTCGTTTCCGGCTCAAGCTCTGCCGAGGACGATGATTTGGAATGGGAATTCGGTTGAATCGAAGGACGATCCACGGATTTTTCCGGGACGACCAGGTCGTCCGCGCAATGGGGGCAGGTCACGCCATGCCCGACCATTTCCAAGGGAGCTGCAAGATGTTGATCGCATTTCGGACAAGCAAAGCGAACTTCTTTGGGTTCCAAAGTGGACGCTGGAGTGGATGAGGTATGGGTATTCACAAGACTAATCGTGAGGAAGGCATGATCGAATTTATCAAAAGAAATCAGCGCGAACTCTGGCGAATTGGCGGAAAAAAAACATCGGGAGGGATATTTTTTTCATCGAATCCATGTGTGGCTCGAGGGCAAAGGCACCCTCTTGCCCGATTCTCCACCCCATCATGGCTCCAGCCCATCCGTGAATTCGTCTATGGATGCCATGGCTCGTCAACCCTTTGCGCAGGCCAAAGCAATCATACGAATTTTTTGTTATATTCATCTTTCATGCGTAGTCTCTAACCACTAAGGGTCACCCACGCATTTGATCGATTTTATTGCAAATAGTGGCAGGCAACTCAATTCACAAGAATGGATATGAAAAAAATACCGGTTTCAGGATGCTTACGAATTTACGCAGCGTTAATTTTTCTGCTCGGAGTCATGCCTGGCTCTGCTGAAGAGTGCAACCTGACGGAAAATGGCGCTTGGTGTTGGTTTCAGGATCCGCGTGCGGTTTTTGTGAAAGGCAATCATGAAAGAACGTATGCGCAATGGCTAACTCATGACGGCCGCTTGCAAGTAGGAGCATATGATCATCGCACAGAGAAAACCGAGATTCACACGCTCAAGGAGCAATGGGGTGTGGATGACCACAACGTCGGCTCGATTCTCGTTTTACCTGACAAGCGACTGATGGTTTTTTACGCCCAACACAACCGGCAGGGGCTCTTTTGTCGAACAACTTCGGAACCTGAATCCATTGAAAAGTGGGAAGACGAAATCACAGTCACTGACTCGGATCGGATCACTTACAATCATCCTGTGTATCTGAGTGAGGAAAAACGGTTTTACGTTTTTTGGCGCGGCCCAACCTGGAAGCCGACGTTTTCGACTTCACCGGATGGAAAAACGTGGAGCGAACCGAAAATCCTCATTCAGGACGATGATCGGAAAGCCAAGGAGATTCGACCTTACACAAAGATCACCGATGACGGGAAGTCATCGATCCACATCACGTTCACCGATGGTCACCCACGAGATGAAAAAGAGAATTCGGTGTATTATCTTCGCTACGAGAAGGGACGCTTTCTCAAGGCAGATGGGAGCCTGGTTCGAAACATGGATCAGCTGCCCATTCCTCAAAAGGAAAGCGATAGGGTTTACGATGGAAGCACAAAAGGCCGAGGATGGGTTTGGGACATTGCCTTGGATCAAGACGGGCTGCCTGTCATCGCCTATACCCGCCTTCCGGACGAAACGGATCACCGATATCAATACGCCCGGTGGGATGGTAAAAAATGGCTGGATGTTCAGGTTTCCGCGGGAGGCAAATGGTTCCCACAAACCCCGGATGGAGTGAAAGAACGGGAGCCTCACTACTCCGGCGGAATGGCTCTCGATCATGCCGATCCATCGGTTTTATATATTTCACTACCTGTAAAAGAAGCGTTTGAAATTTTACAATTGGAAACGCCGGATAAAGGCAAAACCTGGAACTCAAAAGCAATCACTCAGAATTCCCAACACCTCAACATCAGGCCGGTCGTGCCCCGGGGGCATACCGGAAGATCCCCACATGTCCTTTGGATGTTTGGCAGCTATGAGCATTTCACCAAGT
The DNA here is from genome assembly GCA_040384845.1 of Verrucomicrobiota bacterium. Lineage (GTDB taxonomy): Bacteria > Verrucomicrobiota > Verrucomicrobiia > Verrucomicrobiales > Akkermansiaceae > Luteolibacter. The sequence continues at coordinate 134,184 of JAZKIL010000002.1, forward strand.
TCAGTACAGGCATCAAAATGATCGAACTGCCACGGTAACATAAGAAAAACCCTGCTCAATCGATTGACCGAGCAGGGTTGTGCGAACAAGCAGCGTTCTTGAGATCTATTTCTTAATCAAACTTTTGAGATGCTCGACATACTTCTCAGGCCCGCCTTCGCGGTAGCCGATGTCTTCTGTTAGTTTTTTTCCGGTCGCATCCAAGAGATACAAGGTTGGGTAACCTTCCACGCCGTATTCCTTATCGAGCTTTTTGTTTTGCTCTTTCAGTTCGGCGGTTTGCTCTTTCTTCTTCGGGAAATCGACTTCTACCAGAACCAGGTTTTCCTTGGCGTAGTCTTGAAACGCTTTTTGACTGAACACTTCTTTTTCCAGCTTGATGCACCAGCCACACCAATCGGTGCCGGTGAAGTTGATGAAAATCGGTTTTCCTTCTTTTGCAGCCTTTGCTTTGGCCGCTTCAAAGTCGTGCATCCACAAACTCTCCGCTCCCATGGAAAATGAGACAGCAACGAGAGACGCCATTAGGGTTAATATCAGTTTTTTCATAATTGTTTAGTCGAGATCTTTGTTTTCGAGCGCCGTGGTCAATTGTTCAAGGAACAATTTAACTTCGGGGTATTTCGATGCGGGGAAACGGTTGAACTCCACGCCCTCCGCATCTAACAACACAACCGTCGGAAAACCATCCACTTTGTATTTTTCCAAGTGCGGTTGGTTTTTTTCAGCCAACTCCTTGTCCTTTTTCGGGAAATCCAAGTGCACTAAGATATATTTTTCAGAAGCCGCTTTCACGAACTCGTCCTTGGAAAACACTTCCTTGCCCATCATGATGCAAGGTGGGCACCAATCAGACCCCGTGAATTCTAACATGACTGATTTTTTTTCCTTCTTCGCAAGCGCGATGGCAGCCTCAACATCCGTCTCCCAACCTTTCGGTGCTTTTGCAAACGAGGTCGACACCATGGCCGCCACACAAAACGAATATACCGCGAGATGTTTTAAAAATTTCATAGTTATACAGATACGATTAGAGACGGGTTTATTCTAAAATTCTTGGCGAAAGACAAAAAAAATCCGAAACCCTTTTCATGTCAGACCGCCCGCGCCTTGTTATTGCCACGCGCAATTCACACAAAACCGAAGAAATCCGCCACATCCTCGGCGATCGCTTCGAGATTCTCGATGTAACGGATTTTCCTGAACTTCCGGAAATCGAAGAAACCGGAACCACTTTTCTCGAAAATGCCCGGCTCAAAGCCTTGGGGATCAGCCAACACCTCGATGGGTGGGTGCTCGCCGATGACTCCGGTCTGGAGGTCGATGCGCTTGGGGGAGCCCCCGGTGTGTGGTCGTCCAGCTTCGGCGGTGAGGAGGGCAACCACTCAAAAAACAACCAACGCCTCCTTGCCGATATGGCTGACCAAGACCAACGCAGCGCCCGCTTTTTGTGCACGCTCGTCTTCGCTAAAGACGGCCATGAAATCGCCAACTTCCACGGCACGGTCGAGGGCGAAATCACCCGCGAACCCTCAGGCAATGGCGGCTTTGGGTACGACCCATTGTTCATACCCACAGGTTATTCACAAACCCTAGCCGACCTCGGCGCTGACATTAAAAGCCAACTAAGCCACCGTGCCAAGGCGATTCAATCATTCGTTTTAAGCTTAAAATCAGGTGATTTACTTAACTTATAGAAAATATTTGAACTTCTTTACTATTTGTAGAATGCTGTCCGCATGAAACGTTCGCTTGTCGTCCTGTCGCTCCTCGCGTTTGGTGCATCTCTCAATTCCTGTTCAAACCAAGTTCATGCGAAACACCCGGTTTCGTATCGGTTTCAACATGGCAAAACAGCGATGATCCGTGACGGCATCGCCTATGCGCCACGCAACGCTCCGATCGCCGTGAAAAGAGCGATTGCTGCTGGGAATCGACTCCAAGGCAAACCTTACAAATGGGGCGGCGGCCATGGAAACCATCATGACAATGGTTACGATTGCTCCGGAACCACTTCGTATGTTTTACGCGAAGCAGGCTTGCTTCGTGGCTCCCTGACCTCGAACGGATATTTCAACTACGGCAAAAAAGGCGCGGGTGACTGGATCACGATTTATGTCCGGAAAGGACACGTTTTTATGACCGTTGCCGGGCTCCGGCTTGATACCGGCGGCGGTAGAGACAGCACTGGCCCGATGTGGAAAACCGCGACCCGCCCGGGCAAAGGTCACGTCATGCGTCACCCGAGCGGACTCTGATTCGCACGGATCGCTTGCTCCATCTCCGCAAAACCTGAAAGCACGCGGTCGGCTTGGGAAAAATCCAACCCCGAGGTCACACGGTTCGGCACGATCCAAGCCATCATACCTGCTGCTTTCGCCGCATTCAGGCCGTTGAGAGAATCTTCGATCACGAGGCATTCAGCAGGATCGATTTTCAAACGACGCGCCGCTTCAAGAAACAAGTCGGGCGTGGGTTTGATTCGTGGAGCATCGCCTTTGCAGACGATTTCTTGGAAAAACCCGACCAATCCAAGCTTTTCCAACCAGCCATCCACCCAGTTGTGAGAAGAACTGGAAACCACGGCGATGGGAATCCCCCGCTCACCTAACAATTTCAGCACAGCCATGACTCCGTCGATGGGGCCTTGTTTCTCCAAGGCAGAGCGGATCCTGACCTGGCGACGCTCATCCATTTTGATCCAGTCGAACTTAAGCTGCGTGAGATCCTCAAGGTGCAACTTGGGCGACCACGCATCGAAATCCGAGCCGATGCAACGCGTGTATAGGGAAAGTGGCAGATCTTGTCCGTGTTCCTGAAACGTTTCCAACCACGCTTGATAAATTTCCCACTCGGTATCCACCAAGATTCCGTCAAAATCGAAAAGAACAGCGGATGCGAGCATGCCCTTCGATGGGAAAACCCAACTCATCCTGCAAGATAGAAATCGTTCATTTCACTTAATATTTAAGATTTCCGATTTTCATTGGCAGATTCGCCTTATTCTGCAATAGAGTCGCGCGTCTTCTACGAAATTTCTCAACCAGATGAACGTTTCCTATTTTATCGGCATCTCCTCTGCACTGCTACTGACCTGGCTGGGAGTCACATACTTTCACCAAGTTCCCCACGAGAGCTATCCGAAGCAAAAGCGCCTTTCCAGGGATACAGCCATCAGCATTCCATCAAAGGATACGGAAACGATCCCTACCACAGTTTCCATCACCGAGTAACAACTAGCCTTATGTCAGAAGCTCCCATACCAACTGATACCAAATCGATAAAAATGGAGCTTGAGCCAGGAACTTACTGGTGGTGCTCATGCGGTAGAAGCAGCCACAGTCCGTTCTGCGATGGCTCTCATAAAGGCACCGGCCTTCAGCCAAAAAAATTCGTCCTTGATGCTACGACAACGGTTAGCCTCTGTCAGTGCAAAGCTTCTCTAAACGCTCCTTTTTGCGATGGCTCACACCGCCAACTTTGATTCATCCCTTTCATCCCCCGCTTTGCTCACTTGTTTTCCTTTCATCGCCTGCCTAACAGAACCATGAGATTTCTCAGCCGAGCCATCATCATGATATTTGCCATCACTTTCGTTGGCTGCGGCGTGAGTTCCAACCAAAAGGATTGGAAAACATCTGTGAATCATCAGGCGCGTCAGCTCGGCTACCGAAACTGGATCGTCATCGCCGAAGCCTCTTTCCCTGCTCACAGCAGAGCTGGTGTCACCCAAGTGAATGCCGATGCTGAAATTCCCGAGGTGGTTGATTACGTACTGAACACTTTGGAGCAAACCCAACACGTCAAACCTAACATCTACCTCACCCGTGAATTGCGCTCGGTCGAAAATGATGTCGCACCGGGGATTGATGAGCTGCAGGTTCGAATTAAAAACTCCCTCCACGGCCACGAATCCACCGAGATCGATCAACAATCCTTGCTGACGCTTATCGAATCCGCGCAAAGCAGCTTTAATGTATTAGTCATTCGCACAACCACGGCGTTGCCTTACAGCTCCGTCTTTCTTGAATTGCAGCCCGGTTACTGGGATGCCGACTCGGAAAAAGAGTTAAGGCAAAGAATTTCACGCGAGCGCATGGAAAAACTCGCACCGCCCACTCCTTGAGTTCAGGATCTTTCCGTGACTCGAAACGAAGCGCTAAAAATTGAACGTGAAGCCGCATGGATCGGAGATGCCGTGTTGGCTCTCTACGCCAGGCAATTTGTTTTGGAGGAGCGCAAATGCATGGATGGTGTTTGGTTCACTCATCTCACTTCCAACGAGTTTTTAAGCTCATTCGGAAACCCAACCAGCGTTGAAGCCATCATCGGAACCATCTATCGCAACGAAGGCCTAGCTGCGGCTCACCTATACATCGAGAAAGAATTTGTGCCGGTTTTCAGAAAACAGATCGCAAAGAAGATTCGTTAGATATTTAAACTCCTTGCCAGCCCAGTTTCTGGCGGAGGGCTTCGTAGAATGACGTGCCTTCCAAGCGCAGCAGATGAAATGATCTGGAAGATTTTTTTACGACTACTCGATCACCGGGATCGATGCGTGTGGTGTCGCGTCCGTCGACCGTGAAAATCATGGTGCCGTCATCGTCGTTTTCGGGAGAAATTTCGATTTCGACATCGTCGGATAATACCAATGCCCGCTGGCTCAGGCTGTGCGGACAGATGGGTGTGATCAACATCACCGATGCCTGCGGGGCGATCAACGGACCGCCGGCGGAAAGGGAATATGCGGTCGAGCCAGTTGGCGTTGCGACGATCAAGCCGTCCGCGCGGTAACGGTTCAGCCACTCGCCATCGACTTTCGCGATCAAAGTAACCAAGCGTCCGGTTTCGCCACGAGCCATCGTGACTTCGTTCAAGCCGTGATACGTTTCAACCGCACCGGATTTCCGAATGACGCGAGCATCTAACAACATCCGGACGCTGGTTCGATAACTTCCGGTGGCCACCGCATCGGCGAAAGCATCGATTTCGTCATCCGTGCATGTCGTTAGAAATCCAAGCGTGCCGATATTGATCCCGGCGACAGGTTTTTCAAAAACTCCCAAGCGAGCCACGGCGTGCATCATCGTGCCATCGCCTCCGAGCACGGCTGCGATATCGACGTGCTCGGAAAACGCGCTCGCATCAATGTCTGAAACGTCGCCAGCAAGCTCGGCGGTTTCACTATCCATAATGCATTCGCATCCTCTCTGCTCAAGCGCAGCTCTGAGCGCCAGCAGAGTTTTCAAGCCCCCAGCTTTTTTCGGGTTTAGCAGCAATCCGACTTTCACGATGGGATAAATTGTTACGAAACCCTGCTTCTGACAAGTAAGTTCAATGATTTAGTGACACTGAGGCTAGTTTTAAGAAGTTGACAAACGTATCACAAATGATACTTAACTGCCGTGACTACCCCCGCACCCCGTCCTTTAAAAACCAGATTTTTCACAACCGGATCTGGAAACGAACCCGTGCGTGAGTGGTTGCGCGAGCAACCTTTGTCCGACAAGAAAATCATAGGCGCTGATATTCTTGCTGTGCAATGGAAATGGCCTATTGGAAAGCCTTTGGTAGATTCAATGGGCGGAGGATTATGGGAGGTGCGTTCATCATTAGGTACACGCATTGCCCGGACATTCTTCATCATCGTCGATGAGGAGATGATTCTTCTTCACGGCATCATCAAAAAGTCACGCACAGCACCAAAACAAGAACTCGACCTGGCTCGAAAGCGGCAGGCGACCTACATGAAAGAACATCGAAAATGAAAACCAAAACTCCTAAAAATCCCCATCGTGGCAGTGACTTCAGCACGTTCCTTGAAAATGAAGGTATTCTTGCTGATGTTGAAGTTCTTGCGCTCAAGCGCGTCGTCGCTCTCGAATTGCAACAAATCCTCGAAGAGGAACATATCACCAAGACCCAGCTTGCTGCACGGATGAAAACAAGCCGAGCAGCGCTCGATCGTATCCTTGATCCAACGAATCCGTCACTGACCGTGGCATCTTTGGGCAAGGCGGCAGCAGCCCTTGGGCGAAAAGTCGAATTACGATTCATACCGGCCTGAAGACGTTTCTTTGGACGCAACAAAAAGAAGCTAGCTAAATAACCAAGATATAACTGTGCCGAAACCTATTAATGATATGGCTAAAAATACTATTATTAAAAGGATAACCCATATCTCAGATTTTTTTTCCGATATTCGCTTCTGCTCTTTCTCGGCAATGTAAGACTCGATATCTGGCTGCACCGAGAAATAAAAACCTTCATCGTAATTATCGAATGTATGTTGCTCCCATCCTGTAAGATTAACCGTTGAATCTTTATCCATATCGGGAGTCTGTTCGATAGCCTTTATCAAATCCTCAGCAAACAAACGAAGATCATTCTTAGTGCCTGATATCTTACATGCGAACTCACGACAGCTTATGACTTCAACGACTAGTTTTCTGGAAATGGCAGACATATCTATCAATTACAAAGATTGTTGAGCAGCCAAAAACAAAAAATCCGCAGCCCCATGATGAAAGCTGCGGATGATTTGAAGGATCGTTAAATCATTTTGCAGCAGCGACGACATCTGCGGCGGTCATGCCGAGTTCTTTCATGACGACATCGCCAGGTGCGCTGATGCCGAAACGATCGATGCCGAGGGCCTTGCCTTCGGTGCCGACGTATTTCCACCAGATGTCAGTGACACCGGCTTCGATAGAAATCCGCTTGGTGCAGGCTTTCGGTAAAACGCTTTCTTTGTATTCAGCGGATTGTCTTTCAAAGCGCTCAACGCAAGGCATGGAAACCACGCGCACACCGTCACCAAGCTGCTTGGAAGCCTCGACGCAATGTTGCAACTCGGAGCCTGTGCCGATGAGGATGGTTTTCAATGCACCAGTTTCTTTCACTGCCACATAAGCACCGCGAAGCACGCCATCACGACGTTCTTCGACAGAAAGATGGTTCATCGTTGGGATCGCCTGACGGGTCAGGATCAAAGCGGTCGGACCATCGGTTCTATTCATCGATGCGATGAACGCGCCGGCGGTTTCCTCTGGATCGCCAGGACGAATCACATCGAGACCTGGAATAACTCGCAAGCCACTGACCGTTTCAACCGGTTGGTGAGTTGGGCCGTCTTCGCCGACTCCGACGGAATCATGTGTGAAAATAAATGCGGTTGGTAGTTTAGAGAGAGCAGCCAAACGGATTGCAGGACGGACATAATCCGCGAACACGCAGAACGTCGCACCGCTTGCGCGGAAGAGACCATCGTAAGCGATGCCGTTGCAAATCGCGCCCATCGCATGTTCACGAATGCCGAACCAGATATTGCGTCCGGTGGGATTGAGGCGGCTGAAGTCACCTTGGCCATTCAGATAGTTTTTGGTCGAACCAAAAAGGTCCGCGCTACCTGTTAGAAATTGTGGAATAGCTTTAGCAACATCGTTGATGACTTTCGCGCCAGCGGAGCGGGTCGCGTCTTTGTAATCAGCCGGGAATGCGGCGATCTTCTCGCTGAGATCCGTTGGGGTGGAAAGTGAAATTCCTTCGATCAGCTCTTTGGCCAGCTCCGGATTCGCCTTCGTCCAGGCATCATACGTCGCCTGCCAGTCGTTGAACTTCTTCACCAGAGCTTCCTTGCGCTGCGCGAAATAGCTTTTGGTTTCCTCGGAAACGAAGAAGTGCTCGTCTTTCGGAAGACCCAAGCCTGTGCGCGCCTCTTCGATGAATTTCGCACCGCCTTCGCCGTGCGCCTTCGCCGAGCCAGCGACTTCTGGGATACCTTTGCCGATGAGTGTCTTTGCGATGATCACTTTAGGCTTATTGTCTCTGTTAGCTTTCGCCACTTGCAACGCCTTTTGCACGGCATCCAAATCGTTTCCGTCGATTTCCACAGCATCCCAACCTTGGGATTCGAAGTATTGTTTAGCGTTCTCGCTTTGAGTCAGCTCCGCCATCGCATCAAGCGTCACGTCGTTGCTATCATAAATGAGGATCAGGTTGTCCAAGCCGTTGTGACCGGCGTAAGCGATAGCTTCTTTGGCGACACCTTCTTGAAGGCAGCCATCTCCGTGAAGAGCGATGATGTGATGATTGAAAAGGGTGTGTTCTGCGGTGTTATAAACTGCAGCAGCGCGCTTTCCGGAAATCGCGAATCCAACAGCGTTGGCGATGCCTTGGCCGAGTGGACCGGTTGTCGCTTCGACACCGGGAGTTTCATGAAACTCTGGATGTCCCGGTGTGATGGAATGAAGTTTGCGGAAAGAAGCCACGTCGTTTTTGGAAACCGCATAACCCGAGAGATGCAACCAGCTGTATAGAAACATCGAACCGTGACCCGCGGAGAGGATGAAGCGATCGCGGTTCAACCAACGTGGTGCATCGGGATTAAAATTCATGGCTTCACCGAAGAGAACCGCGCCGATTTCGGCACAGCCGAGCGGGAGACCAAGGTGTCCGGAGTTACAGGCGTGGACAGCATCCATGGCGAGGCCACGGGCTTCGTTTGCTGCGGTGGTAAGTGCTTTCGTATTCATAGAATTAGAGTCTCCGCCGTTTTTCTTGGGGGCGAGGTGCGCAAACCCTAGAAATTCGCGCCCTTTTGACAAGCAATCATCGTTATTTTCGTGGGGAATCGATCAAGTCCCACTCATGGCGACCAGTTCCGCATAACATACCCCGCTGCCGCCAAATAAATCCAACGCGCTGCCGACGGTCACATCGACCAAGCCTTTTCCAAGTGTATCCACCAAAAGCACATCGTCTAACGTCGCCGCTCCGCCAGCGTAGGTGATCGCACATTTTCCCCAACTTCCCAGAAAACTCACCAGTTCTTGATCTACTCCGCCGCACAGACCTTCGACGTCTGCGGCATGCACCAAAAACTCATCACAGTATGGCAATAGCCCATCCAATGTTTGAGCGGAAATTTCCAGTTCAGTAAGCGTTTGCCAGCGATTCATCGCCACCCTCCAGCCATCCGACGTGCGGCGGCAGGACAAATCAATCACCAAGCGCTCTTTGCCAATCTCACGCGTGATTTCTTCTAATGCGCTTTGCAGGAATCGACCCTCAGAATCAAACAACGCCGAGGTCACGATCACATGACTCGCACCCGCTTCAAGCCATCCACTGGCGTTATCCGCACAAATCCCCCCACCCAACTGCATCCCGCCCGGCCATGACGCGAGCGCCTCTTTCGCTGCGTGTTCATTGCCTTTTCCGAGCATAATCACGTGGCCACCACGCAATCCATCCTGCCGGAATTTTTCCGCAAACCACGATGGAGACTGATCTGAAACGAAATTCTCCTTCGGCCCGGGACCGTGATCGCGGAGGCTTCCCCCCACGATTTGCTTCACTTTCCCGTCGTGGAGATCAATGCAAGGCCGAAACCGACAGTTCATTTAGCGTGATGGATGTACACGTGGCCACATGAGGCGCAAGAAGTCGGGAATTGGTCGTAAAAACCATTTGGGCAGTATTTGCATGATGGTTTCATGGTCGCTGGATCTAGCGGCGCATGCACCTGACAAGAACTCAACAAGCCAACAAAAGCCAAGGTCACGTATAAAAATTTCATAAGTGGGAATAGATGTAGGACAAGGGCTATCAAGAGAATTGAGAAGTGGCGAGATTTAAAAATACAAAGTGCCAGAGACTCTTTTGGCCATCAATCTCCCCATTTTGCATCTTCTTTCTTCCATCTAAGAAATCCGTCAATCATTCTCCGTTCAGTGAAATTCGTTTCAATCATCACTTTTCTCACCTTCGTCGCCCATTTCGCCCTTGCTAACGAAACGGCGGAGCAGAGCATTGCCGCTGCCGAGCGGGCCATGGAAAACGATCTTTGGGACGTTGCGACCTCGAAACTGCAATTCGCCGCTGAACAACCTAACCTCACTGCGGACACCCGGGCACAAATCCTCATCATGCTCGCGGAAAGTTTCACCCGCAGCAATCAACCCGCCAAAGCCCTCGCGCTACTCGATCAATCCGTCCTCAAGAATTTACCTGAAACTCCATTCTGGCGCGGGCAAGCACTGGCTGGGACGGGACAATTCAATAATGCCGCCGAATCGCTCGCCATCATCGCAGCTCAGCCCTCTCATCCATTCATCAGAGAAGCATCACTCACCACAGCAAGCCTCTACCTCTCACTAGGAAAACCCGAAAAATCTCTGGAGGTATTGAAACTCCTCGAAGCATCTCCCAAAGCATCCGACCGCATCGAAGCCATCTTTCAGCAAATTGAAATCCTCATCGATCTCCGGGATTTCGAACAAGCACGCAACCTTTTCATCAAGGCCAAAGATGTCCCGAAAAGCCTACTCCCTAACGCGAAATTTTTAGATGCTACTTTAATCCTAACAGAAGGTGATGCGGCAGCGGCAGAAATCATTTTCGACGATCTCCTCGCGAAACCCGAAGGCCAATCCACCAGCCGTTACAATCTAGCAGCTATCGGCAAAGCGGATGCACTTGCAGCGCAGAACAAACAAGCGCTCGCCACCCAATTCCTCCTCACCTTCATCCAGGAAAATCCCAATACAACCGCGCTCGAACTCATGTTCAGCAGGGTCATCGACTGGCTACCCGCGAAAATCATCACCACGGATCACCCCACTCTCGTTCAACTCGGCGAGTGGATCATTGAAACTCCCCCGCCTTCAAGTGGACTCATCAATACTGATACCGGAACAGCCGCTGCTGCGTGGCCAGTTGCATCCACCGAAATTAGCGACCTCACGGTTTTTGCCATGTATGCTCGTGCCATCGGCCTCCACCGCATCGATAACCCCAACGCAAAAATTGAAGCGCGCATCCTCATGCAGCGCATTCTTCTGCTCTCGCCCTTGCACTTTCTCGCACCAAGAGCTCTGTTTGAACTTGCAAGCTGGCATCGTCAAAGCAACGAACCAGAACAAGCATTCGCCTTGCTCGATTCCCTTCGTCAAACCACCAAATCCAGTCTCATCAAGGGTGAAGCCACGTTTCTCGATGCCAAAATCGCTTTCGAACAAGGCGAAAAAGAACTGGCAATCAAACTCTTCGATGAGGCCGCAGCTTTGCTTTCAGAGAAAAATCGCAACAGCGCCTTGCTGAATGCAGCGCTGGTTCGCCTAGACGAAACCAACCGTGAAACTCTCACCATCCAACACGAGGACCCGGCCACCGCTAAACAGCTCAACGTCGAGCTCACCCTGGAAAAAGCCCTGACTCTCCCCGATCCTGAAAAAGCCAAACTCGCACTCGACGAATTTTTAACTGAACATCCGGATCACCCGCGCGCCATCGAAGCGCGTATCACCATCATCGAGGCCGCGCTCAATTCCACACCTCCCGATCTCTCACTTGCCCGCGCCCAGCTCGATACCATCCGAGCCGCACAGACTCCCCTAACAGAAGATCAGCCCTCACGCCTAGCGATCGCCGAGCTCCGCCTCTTCAACGCACTCGATCAGCCCGAACCAACCATCGCACTCGCCAAACAGATCATTGAAAAATTTCCCGGCACACCTAACGAATCCGAAGCTTTGCTAATTTTAGGAAAATCCCTGTTCCGCTCAGGCAGTTATAACGAAGCGCGCTTGGTGTTTGAAAAAATCGCCAAAGCACAGCCCGGTACCCAACGATCACAAGCATCATTTCTCCTCGCCGCCCGATCCGCTGCACTCGGCGCCACCACCCAATCCCGTGAGGAAGCCCTCGCCCTCTTCGACCAAGCCATCGCCATCAACGGCCCGCTCAGTTCTCTCTCGATCCTTGAAAAAGCCCGTTTGAATATCGATCTGAATCGCATCGACACCGCCATCGAATCCCTAACAGCAGCCTACCAAAAAATCGCACAAGACGATCCCTCACGCTTGCCCACCGGACTGCTGCTTTCCGAAGCCATTTATGCCCGGGGCGACTCCAAGCCT
>JAZKIL010000002.1:146114-177215 GCA_040384845.1 Verrucomicrobiota bacterium
CTCAAAGCTCTCGAAATCTACAACCAACTCTTGGAAATTTCCGCTAACAAACCGGCACAATATTTCCGCATTCAATATCTTCGTGGGCTCACGCTGGAAAAACTTCCCGACCCAGAGAACCCGACCCAAACTCGTTTGGGCGATGCCCTGTCCGCCTATTTCTCTGTGTTAGATCGCCCCATCGATCCCGCACCTCCTGAATGGGAGTGGTTTGAACGTAGTGGCTTCCGCGCACTGACCATTTTGGAAAACGCCCAACGCTGGCCCGCCGCCATTTCGATTGCGGAGAAAATCGCTTCTTTCCGCGGACCGCGTGCCGAGGAAGCCGCAACCCGTGCCCGCCAACTCCGCTTGAAGCATATGATTTGGGAAGATTAAACCCGACCCGTTTCCAAATCTCAAAACATCCAAACTCGACAGCCAACCCCGCAACCCACATCTTCACCCACGTATCATGTTGAACGTTCCGCGCTGGTTACTCCCTGTCATCTTTACCCTGCTTGGCTTTGCCGCAGCCGCGGTTCTATTTCCGATGGAGAAACAATTGGTCGCCGAGTATCTCAGCGGCTTTCCTGACTCCCACCTCTTCGCTAATCAACTGCGGCCATATATTTTGTTGGTGTTATGCTTTATGCCTGCCATTGCCAGCTGGGCTTATCATCTCGGGAATACCTTTGATCGCTATCTTTCCCGACAATTTTTTGGGATATTTGCCATCTGTCTTGGTGCCCTATTCTCCCTATGGATGTTGTTTGATCTCACCGACAATCTTGGAGATTTTTCCGGCGCAGAAAACAAGTTCACCAGCGTAGTAAGTTTTTACGTTTTGCGCTCCCCCGCCATTCTACTCGTTCTTCTTCCTTACACTCTTTTACTCGCGAACATTTATTGCCTCGGGAAACTATCCAAAAGCAACGAGATCATCGCCATGGTTCAGAGCGGAACCGGAATTCTGCGTTTATCCCTACCACTCATTTTTGCAGGTTGCTGGTGCAGCATGGTCCTTCTCGGACTCAACTACCAATGGGCACCGCATGCTGAAGGGAAACGCAACGACTTGATCTCTCTCGCCCAAGGTCGCCCAATCATCGAAGCCAAAAACGTTCTTTTCCGCGCTCCCGATTCCAATCGACTGTGGATGGTCGGAACGTTTCCTCAAAATTACCTCCAGGGCGAGCCTCTCCAAAATGTTGAAATCACCACAGTCAATCCGGATCGGTCGATCAAAACTCGCATCCAATCCAGCTCCGCAAGATACAACAAAGACACTCGCATTTGGACATTTCATAATCCACTCATCAGCCGCTTCGAGCTCGGCCAGGCACCTGTGTATGAGCAGATAAACGAACCATGGATTCGCAAAACCTGGAAAGAAACTCCTGCACAAATCATCAAACCCGGCCTCAGTGTCGAATATCTTAGCATCCCTGAACTCAAATCTTGGCTGATCTCTCCACTCGCCAAACAAATGACCGCTAATCTTCCGGTTTACCTCACGCATTGGCACTATCGTTGGGCACTGCCAATCACATGCCTCGTCACCGTTCTCCTCGCTGTTCCACTTTCCATTCACTTTTCCCGCCGCGGTGGTGGCAGCGGAATTTTCCTCGCCGTCGTCCTATCTGTAATGATGTTGTTCATTTCAACCATCACCCTCGCACTCGGTGAATCGGGAAGTCTAGTGCCCATGCTGGCCGCTTGGTTACCAAATATACTTTTCGCCGGACTCGGCCTTTATCTCTACCACAGACGCATCACTGGCAGACCTATCTATCAGTCGATCAAAAACCTATTCACCTTTAACAACTAGCTCCATCCACACCCATGGCACTCCAAGAATCATGGCATGTCCGCAACCGCAGCCGCGAATGCAGCATCACCCAAACTCCTTTCACCGAAGGCCAACCCATCGTCACCGCACTCTTCCCTGATCCCGAATCCTCTGGATACGTTCGGAAAGATTTTAGTGAAACTGCATGGGCCGAACGCTCACCCGAAGAGGAAGCGCCCTTCTCTTCATGGCGCACCAAATTCCAACCCACCCCCGCCAACGACAACCAACCCGTCGTCACCAAACAAAGCGCGGAAGAACTTCTCAAAGAGCTCGTCGAAGACGATCTGGAATATACCGAAAACACACGATACATTTTAGCGGTGATGTTAGAACGTCAGAAAATTCTTCGCGAAACCGATACCCAACCCACCGCCAGCGGCATCCTCCGTATTTACGAACACCGTAAAACCGGCGAGGTCTTCATCGTGAAAGACCCCAACATCCCTCTCGACCAAGTGGAAAAAATCCAACTGGAAGTCATGGAACTTCTTTCCCCGCAAAAGCCTATCGCACAAGAGGAAACACCTGAATCCGCCGCTCCCGTGGAAACGGAAACCCAACCCTCCGAAAGCGATTCTATCTAACAGATAAAATCTAGAATTTTCGCTTAGGGTTAACTTCTTTGGTGAATACTTTCCGTGTCGGCGGCGAATCTTTAACTAAAATGTTCCGCTCCGGCTCAGGACACACCAATTTCACCGGTGGCCGCTCGGATTTCTTCGTCTGCAATTTCACCTCTTTACGCACCTGCTTTTTCGCTGCGGCGGCGGGCTTGCTCTTCGTAATTTTCCCATCCGCAACCCCATCCCTCAAATCAATCTCCGCAATTCTTTTGGCGAGTCCATCTCCATCGAGAACCCCGCTTTCATAAAATTTCTCTATCGTCGCCTCTAACACAATCGTGAGTCGCGCCACTTCCTCCTCCAATTCCTCAATCCGCTGAGTCGCAGACACACGCTCCTGACGATGCCTAGCCTCTGCCAAACTCGACTGAATCCTCAGATAGCCAGAAACATCTGCCAAACGCTGCATTTCATGCGTATTTGAAAAATCACGGAAAATATCAAACAGGCTCATAAGATCTTAAGTTTTCTACCCAAAAACTAGTCCACCGCCTCAGAACCCCGCAAGTTCCAACTCCACACCCGTCTTCTGAGTCGGATTCCGTCCTATTTCACTCGCTTCCTGCCCGCTAGGAGTTGACCTCGTCGCATTCCCGATTACACATACCCCGCATGCAGCAAGACGACTCGAAACCAACTCAAGAAATCCCCCATTCCGAGGAGGAAATCCAAGATTCCGCCGAAACGACCACGGAAAATCAAGTAGCTGCTGAGCTCGATCCGTGGGAGCAACTCGAAGCGGAAGCCGCTAAATGGAAAGAACTTTCCCTGCGCACCGCCGCAGAAATGGATAACCTCCGCAAACGCACCGCTCGCGAACGCGAAGACGCCATCCGCTATGCCAATCAACGCCTGCTTGAGGATCTTCTTCCAGTCATCGACAACTTCGAGATGGGAATGCTGGCCGCCGCCCAAGACACCTCATCGATGATCTACATCGGTATGGACATGGTGCGCAAACAACTCAACGAATTCCTCAGCAACCAAGGCGTCACGGAAATTTCCACTGAAGGCCAGTTTGATCCGAATCTCCACGATGCCGTTTCACAAGAAGCCTCCGATCAACCCGAAGGCTCAATCATCCGCACCACTCGCCGTGGCTTCAGATTGCGTGACCGCCTCCTGCGTCCCGCCAGCGTGGTCGTGTCTGCCCCCGATTCCAACTAACAGAATTTAAAGTTTTACCCATTATGTCAGCTCAACGCGACTACTATGAAATCCTCGGCGTTCCACGCAACGCGGATGCCGCTGAAATCAAAAAAGCTTACCGCAAACTCGCCGTAAAATATCATCCGGATAAAAACCCCGGAGATCCCACGGCAGAGGATAAATTCAAAGAACTCGGCCAAGCTTACGAAGCTCTATCAGATCCAGATAAACGCGCGGCCTACGATCGCTACGGCCACGACGCCTTCTCCGGTGGCATGGGCGGCGGACGCGGTGGCTTCCACGATCCTGCAGATATTTTCTCACAAGTCTTCGGCGGTGCCTTTGGTGGTGGCTTCGAAGAATTTTTCGGCGGTGCCGGCCCACGTAAAAAATCCGGCAAACAACGCGGCTCCGATCTTCGATACGATCTCGAAATCACTCTCGAAGAAGCCGCGCGTGGCGTTGAAAAAGAGCTCGAAATCGAACGCAACGTCGCCTGCGGAAAATGCAACGCAACCGGCTCAAAAGGCTCAGGCGGCGTGAAAACTTGTAGCACCTGCGGCGGACGCGGAGTAGTCGGCCGCCAAGCCGGAATTTTCATCCAACAATCCACCTGCCCGGAATGCCGTGGCGCAGGCGAAATCGTCTCCGATCCCTGCGGCGATTGCCGTGGCCAAGGCCGCGTCGAACGCGAAACCCGCATCAAACTCCGCATCCCCGCAGGCGTCGATACCGGCGTAAGGTTACGTTCCACTGGCAACGGCGATGCTGGAGTTCGGGGCGGTGCCGCTGGCGATCTTTACGCCTTCATCCACGTCGAGGATCACGATGTCTTCGAACGCGAGGGGGACACCTTATTCTGCGAAGTCCCGCTTCCTTTCAGCACCGCAGCCCTCGGGGGCGAACTCAAAGTCCCCACCCTCGCGGGCCAAGCCTCGATTAAAATCCCCGCCGGCACCCAGGGAGGTACCACCTTCCGCGTCCGTGACAAAGGCATGCCCACGCTCTCCGGCGGAACCAAAGGCGACCTCAACGTCACCGTCCAAGTCGAAGTCCCAACCAAGCTCAGCAAAGATCAGCAGGATAAACTCAGAGACTTCTCCGAGTCCATCGGCGATCAAAACTCACCCGTCCATCAGAGTTTCCTCCAAAAAGCCAAACGCTTCTTTGATCTGTAACATGGCTTTCAAATTGGAACACACCGACGGCTCGGCCCGTGCCGGAACTCTCACCCTCCCCCACGGTGAAGTCCGCACGCCCATTTTCATGCCGGTCGGAACCCAGGGCTCGGTCAAAACCCTCCACCCCGCCGAGCTCGAAGAACTTGGTGCCCAGATTATTCTCGGAAACACCTATCATCTCTGGCTGCGCCCGGGTGACGAACTCATCCAAGAAATGGGAGGACTCCATGATTTCACGACTTGGCAGAAACCCATCCTCACTGATTCCGGCGGCTTCCAAGTTTGGTCGCTCGCCAAAATGCGCAAGATCACCGAAGAAGGCGTCCGCTTCCAATCCCACCTAGACGGCACGAAAATGATGCTCAGTCCTGAGAAATCCATGGCGATCCAAGCCGCGCTCGGATCCGACATCGCCATGCTTTTCGATGAATGCCCACCTTATCCCTGCGACGAGAAATACGCTGCCACCTCGCTCGCTTTGACCACCCGCTGGGCAAAACGCTGTAAACAATGGATCACAGAAAACCAGCCACTGACAGCCGGTCTTCCCCAAAATCATTTCGGCATCGTCCAAGGCTCCATCTATGCTGATCTCCGCGAGCAGTCCGCTCGGGAACTCGTTGAACTTGATTTTGATGGCTACGCCGTCGGCGGCGTATCCGTTGGCGAGCCCGAAGAAGAAATGTTCCGCGCCATCGAAAATGCCGTTCCGTTTCTGCCCACCGACAAACCCCGTTATGCGATGGGTCTTGGCACTCCACCCCAGATTCTGGAAATGATCGCCCGCGGTGTGGACATGTTCGATTGTGTCATGCCTACCCGCATGGCGCGCCACGGAGTCGCCTTCACCCTCGACGGACCCATCCATATTAAGAACCTCGTCCACGCAAAAGATCCGGGCCCGATCTGTGAAACCAGCCATCCTCACGTCTCACGTTTCTCCCGTTCTTACATCCGCCACCTGTTCCGTGCAGGCGAAATGCTCGCTTTACGATTGCTTTCCTTCCATAATCTGCATTTCTACCTGTCCCTCACACGGCACGCGCGCGAAGCAATTGCCAACGGAACTTTCGAAACATACAAAAATACATTCATCCAGCGCTATAACGCCAAACAACTTATCCCATGATCCAACTCCTCAACACCCTCGCTCAAACCGCCACAAAAAAGCCTGAAGGACTCCAAGGCATCCTCGGAAGCGGATTCATGCTCCCCTTGCTGATGGTCGTAATGTTCTACTTTCTGCTTATTCGCCCTCAACAGCGTCAGCGTAAAGAACAAGCCGCTCGCGTCGCTGCTCTCAAAGCAGGCGATAAAGTCATCACCACTGCGGGTCTTCACGGTATCGTTCATAGCGTGAAAGACACCACCATCATGGTCAAAGTCGCCGAGGGAACCAACCTTGAATTCGACAAAGCAGCCGTCGCTAGCGTTGTGAAAAAAGACTAATTCCTCATTACCCCCGATCATCCGCGCCGTTTCTAGGCATCCTCTCAATTCTCACTGAAATCCCATGCTCGCTATCACATTTTTTAACGATCCTCTCGTCATCTTCCTCACCGGACTTGGCCTCCTAGTTTTGTTCTTTTGGTATTTCGCAACTGAGATTGAAGAGCGGAAACGCAATATCGGAACACTACTCCTCCTCGGCATCGTCTTACTCTGCGCACTTGCGGTCTATCCACCGAAAGAGCGCTTGAAAAAAGCCATCGATATCGGTGGTGGATCCTCATTCACCGTCCGCATCCAGCCGAAGGAAAATAGCAAAGGCGATCCAATGCCGGTCACTGCTATCCAAGTCGAAGAAGCGATTCGCGTGATCAGAGGTCGTCTCGACCCCGACGGAGCGAAAGATCTGCTTCCCGTTCAACAAGGCAAGGACGGTATTATCGTCCAAATGCCTGGAGTTAAGCCTGAAGAGTCGAAAGAAATTCGTCGTATTCTGGAAACGGTCGCAAAACTTGAACTCAAAGAAGTTTATCCTCGCAACGATGAAATCGGTGCTAATGGCAAAACCCTCGCCCAACGCGTCCTCGATGGTGAGGAAATCATACCGAGACACAGTGTTCACACATATACCAGTAAAGACAGCGAAGGTAACGAAATCACCAACCCTATCCTCCTCAAACGAGAGGCAGCACTCGGCGGATCCGACGTTGAAACCGCACACCCTTCGATGCAACGCGGCGACGCAGTCAGTGTCACACTCAACAGCAAGGGTGCTGATAAGATGTTCAACCTCACCAAGAACATGCGCAAAGGGGAAGACCGCATTGCCATCTTGCTCGACGGAGTGGTGATTTGCGCACCAACGGTTAATGACATACTCAGCAAAAACTTTGAAATCAGCGGCCTCGACGATGCAGGTGAACCGAAGAAAGTCGCCAGTGCATTGGACAACCCGTTAGAAAACCCGCTCGTCGTTGAAGAAGAGCGCTCCGTTTCTCCAACTTTAGGTGAGGCCATCGTCACACAAGGTATCTGGTCCGCTCTAATCGGTCTCGCTATCACGGCCGTCTTCGTCCTCATCTACTACAGGACCGCAGGCATCGTCGCCCTCGTCGGTCTCGCTGTTAACGGCATCATGCTGTTTGGAGCCATGGCGATGTTCGGCTTCACCTTCTCGCTCCCAGGTATCGCAGGTATTATTCTAACTATCGGTCTTGCCGTGGACGCCAACGTTCTCATCTATGAGCGCCTCCGCGAGGAACTCCAGAACGGAAAGTCACTGAAATCCGCCATCGCTGTGTCCTACGATAAGGCCTTCTCCGCTATCTTCGATGCGAACATTACCTCGCTCATTTCCGCCATCATTCTCTTCGCGATGTCCAGCGGCAGTATCAAAGGTTTCGCCATCACACTCACCATAGGTATCGTCGCTTCCATGTTCTCGGCGATCCTCGTCACCCGCGTTCTTTTCCGTTGGGGCACCGATTTGAACTTGCTGAAGAAACTCTCGTTCATGGATCTCATCAAGGCCACGAACATCGACTTCCTCTCGGCAGCAAAGAAAACCGGAATCATTTCCGGCATCGTGATGATCATCTGTCTTGCCGGATTCACGATTCGTGGCGAAAAAGCTCTCGGTATCGACTTCACTGGAGGCACTACTGTCCAATTCCAACTGGGTGATAAAGAGATCAAACTCGACGAGGTGGAAAAAGTCCTCAGCTCCCTGAAACTCACCCGCACCGCCTCCCCACAACTTGAAAGCAACCCGGCCACAGGCAGCTTGCTAAGCCTACGTACCGACTCGAAAGACACCGACAAAATCATTTCCGCTCTCCGCGCGGAAATTCCAGTGCTCGGTAAACTCAAGGAAGACGGCACCACTTACGAGATCGACCAATCCAAAGAAGAAGTCTCAGCACTTCTCGGCCAATCTTTCCTCGTCGAATCCCTCATCGCCCTGGCGCTTGGGCTCATCGGAATCGGCATCTACATCACCGTGCGCTTCGAGTTCTCCTTCGCGGTCGGCGCTTTCGCTGCCCTTCTTCACGACGTAGTCATCGCGGTCGGTATCGTTGTCCTGTTAGGTCGCGAGCTCTCCCTCATCCACGTCGGAGCCATCCTCACCATTGCGGGTTACTCGATCAACGACACGATCGTTATCTTCGACCGTATTCGTGAAACGATTCTCCTTCGCTCCGGTGCGATCAAAGACGTCATGAATGAGGCGATCAACGCCACGCTCTCGCGGACCGTACTTACCTCGGCGACCACCATCGTCACCGTAGCCATCCTTTCGCTCTTCGGTGGTTCCTCACTCCGCGATTTCTCGATCATGATTCTGATCGGCCTCGTGGTTGGAACCTACTCCTCCGTCTTCGTCGCCTCACCAATCGTGTTGTGGTGGTCACAACGCAAAGGTGGAAACCTCCGCAAAGACGTTCTCGCAACGACCCTCGCCGCGGAATCTGCAGACGCTATCAAAGCCGAGTAAATCTCAAATCTCAAATCTCAAATCAGCGCGGTGCACTTAAAGATGCATCGCGCTTTTTCGTTAGATTATAACCAAGAACCAAGAACCAAGAACCAAGAACTCACTCAATCGCGCTCGGCGCTTCATCAGCGGCTTCGCGATCCTTGAACCGCTCTCCATGCTCTCGACCTTCAGGATGAGGGCGAGGACCTTTGGGGCGATCTTCAGGCGTGATTTGTCCATCTCCGTTCGTGTCCATTCGAACAAAAATCTGCTTACGTTTTTCTTCGGGCAACTGGCTGAAAAATTTTCCCAAGCTCATTTCTTCGTAACTCAACCCGCCACTTTTATCGGTATCGAGCTCACGAAATTCACGCAGGTGTTTTTCGTGCGATTCCTGACGCATTTTCCGAATCTCCTCTGGCGTGACTTTCCCGTCCCCATCTTGGTCAATGCGTGCAAATAGTTTATCACGCTGCTCCTGAGGCATCTCCCCCATTCGTGGACCCGAAAAAAATTCTTCTGAGGTAATCACTTTATCGTTATTTTTGTCCAACATCCTGAACATGTCACCATCCCCTTCCTGATGGGAACGCATTTTCCCGTTTCTTTCCCCGTATTTTTGCCTATCTTCACTGCGTTTCTCCAACAGCGGTCTGACGGGTTCTTCACCTGATTTGTCCTCTGCTTGTAAATGGAACGGCAAAGCGCAGGCATAAACACCAAATAGAACTTGAAGCTTCATTGAAAAATAACGTTTAAAGTTTGGAAATTTGCCGCGAGGATTCGCCAGCTCTCCCTACAACACTCCACACATCAAAAAGTTTCGCCCGAATCTTCTATCCCGCTTCACATGCACATTCTCGACATTTTAAGTGCCCCAAAAGCCTCTCTTTCTTTTGAGTTCTTTCCTCCCCGCGCAACTGCCGCCTGGGAAGAGCTTTATGAGACCATTCAAAATCTAGAGACCCTCTCGCCCTCCTTTGTCTCAGTGACCTACGGCGCCGGTGGCAGCACCCGCGAGCTCACTCATGAGTTGGTACTTCGCATCAAACAAACCACCAACATTCCGCCAGTTCCTCACCTTACCTGCGTCGGCCATACCAAAGCGGAAATCGATGCCATCCTAACCCGCTACGCTGAGGCAGGCGTTTCCAATATCCTTGCCCTGCGCGGCGATCCACCGAAAGACCAACCCAACTACGATTGGTCACAAGGCCATTTCCGCTACGCCGCAGATCTCGTAGCACACATCAAAACTTTTAACGACTCGGGTCGTCACCCGGATCCACGCGGATTTGGAATCGGTGTCGCCGGTTTCCCGGAAGGTCACCCTGCGACTCCGAATCGCGTCGACGAACTCGATCACATGAAAGCGAAAGTCGATGCCGGTGCGGACTACATCTGCACCCAACTGTTCTTCGACAATCATGATTTCTTTGATTACCGGGATCGCTGCCAACTCGCGGGCATACACACCCCCATCATCGCCGGCATCATGCCCGTAACTTCACTCTCCAGCATGAAACGCATGGCCGAACTCGCCGCCGGCGCGCGCTATCCCGCTAAGCTCATCAAAGCCCTGGATCGCGGAAACTCCAACCCAGAGGCCGTCGAACGCGCTGGCATCCACTACGCTGCCCAGCAATGCGCAGAACTGCTCGATCATTCCATCGCAGGGATTCATTTCTATACCCTCAACAAATCTCACGCCACCCGCCAGATCTACGCGTCCTTGGGCCTGTGAGAGAAAGGAAACTGAATCTACTGTGCTTTGTAAACCCGGCCGTCGCCGTTCTGCCATGCGGTTTTCACACTTTGGTAAAGGGCATTCAATTGCGCCTCTGTCAGCACTCGATATTCAATCGCTTTGGAATGTGTGGTTAATGGATATTTTTTTTGAACCATGTCCTGCACACTGCTGCCACGCTCAGTAGCGGCGTTATTGAGAACCTCCAACGCCCGCTCAGTGGAATTAGCTATTCCAGATTCTGGAGCTCCCGCCGTTACTGGAGAAATAAAATAGAACCGAGCGAGCGATTGACCTTCGGTATCGACCGTCACCTCATCCACAATCACCGCTCCATCTAAAACGTATTTATGCCTGCTCACCGATGTGATCCGTGACAAGGCCACCAAATAATTTCCACCCGCTAAGTTCGCCTCCCAAAAACCTTTCCTTGCGGGTTGGGTATTTTGATTCTGAGCAGGATCATTCGGATTTGCGGTTTGAGAAAACCCCATCCCAGAACAAGCCATGAGCGAGGTAATTACGAAAATTTGAAGTTTCATCATGCTGCTTCGATACATTCTCATTATCTTTTTGGCCAGCCTCTAAAATACTTTAGAAAAGTTAATCATTGATAGCGCGGACTTTTTCAACCACCTTATCGGCATGGTTCGTTACCGCCCTAACGTTGCGGCACTCATGATCAACGCTAATGGTAATCTTCTCATTTGCGAGCGATACACCGTCCCCGGAGCATGGCAGTTTCCTCAAGGCGGGGTTGATTTCGGTGAGGATACGGAACAAGCCCTCTACCGCGAAATTCGCGAAGAGATCGGCCTTCGCAAAGAACATTACGAAATCGTCCAACGCAAAGATGGCTATCGTTATCTTTACCCTGCAGATGTCCGTTCTAAAAAAATTCAGAAGCACGGCAATCACGGACAGGAACAAACCTATTTTCTTTGCAAAGTCAGAGCCGATGCACCGGAGATCAATGTGAACCAATCACCTCGCGAATTTCGGTCTTATCGCTGGATTGATCCAACGGAGTTCGATCTCGATTGGCTACCCACATTCAAGCACGAAGTCTACCGCGCTGTGATGAAAGATTTCTTTAATATCACTTTGGATTAAAGAAATCTAACAATGTGCATTACTCGCTGAGTTTATTTGGATAATCACCCCTGGCAATCAAGCCAGCAATGGATTGAACAACGTAGGGCTTATCTTCGGGAAAAGTGACACCAAACCAAGTCGCACTCGTTTCGATCACTTCGCACTGAGTTTTTCCCTTGTGAATCAAGGCATCCACCACCGTGGGAATATAAAACTCACTGGTCTCTTTATCTCCATGTAAAACAAGAAAATCAAAAAACTCAGTTTCGATATCCGTCATGAAACGTTGCGGGAACGCCCAAAAATTCATCGAAGCTGGTGCCTTCGGATCAAGCACCCGGCGCTCACCATTCAAACCCGTTCCAGCAATATCCCCTGAATTATCACGTGCGATCTTAACTACTTCCTCGACAGCTAACAGCATTCGCTCTTGGCTCACCTCACAAATTCCACGGTTCACACTGCCGTGTTCGGATAAAGTATTTTCCAACGGATAGGCAATCAATCCACAGCGTGTTTCATCCGAGCTTTTTAAAAAACGACTCGCCTGAAGATACGCATCACTTCCATAAAAATCATCCGCATTGATCACCGCAAACGGTCCATCAACCAGTTTCCTCGCCGCACGGATCGCATGCGTGGTTCCCCATGGCTTGGTACGTCCTACCGGCGGAACAAAGGGAGCTGGAAGATCATCTAACCGCTGATAAGCATAATCCACTTGGATAAGCTTCGCAAAACGCTCGCCGATTCCCGACTTAAACGCATCAGAGAAATCCTCACGGATTACAAAGATTACCCGATGGAACCCCGCGCGAATGGCATCATAAACCGAGTAATCGAGAACCGTCTCTCCATTCGGTCCCATTGGGTCCAATTGTTTCAATCCGCCGTAACGACTCCCCATACCTGCTGCTAAAACGATCAATGATGGCATATGGCTAAAGCTAATCCGCGATAGAGTGATGTCGAACCAAACTCTAGAAAAATTCTGGAGCGGATATCAGCCATAAAAAAACGGGCTAACCCATGAGTTAGCCCGTTTGTTGAAAATCAAGTGATTGAACAATCTTAGTATTCGTAGCTCAGGTAGAAGTTGAACTGGCCACCTTTGTCAGCAACTGGGTCAGGAGAACTGACTGGGAACGCGTAGTCCAATGCCAGTGGAACCGGACTGATCGGAAGTTTAATACGAACACCCACGCCGACATCGCTGTAGACGTCCTCTGGAGCGATGTCCCATGAACCGGTGTTCACAAAACCCATGTCGTAAAACACAGCTGCACGCACGGTTTCAATGATAGGCACGGTATATTCTGTATTGATAAATGCCAGAGACTGACCACCCAATACTTCACCGGACGGACCATCACGAGGGCCACCAATGTCACGGAATTCGAAACCGCGGAGGGTTCTGCCACCACCTAAGAACATACGCTCGAAGATTGGCACATTACCGTTGATCGCATCCACAAACGCAATCTCTCCGTTGACCGAAAGAATCGAATCCCACTTAAGGTTCCAATACTTCGAGCCCTGAGTCGAGAAAGTGATGGTTTCCACATCTCCACCTAAACCTGCAACTGCAAGCGAGACATCCAATTTCTCTCCCTTACGCGGAGTGATCGTGCTGTCGCGGCTGTCATAAAGGTAACTGAGTGTCAGAGCACTACGGACGAAATCGCCATCTTCAGCAAGGAATGCAGGGCTGGCACCAGCATTCACATCCACTCCGATGTTTTCCAGAGCATAGGCGAGTTTGAGTGAGGATTTCTCAGATAAAGGCTTACGAAGGAAGATCGAAGCACCCGCATTGGTCTGTTCATAGACATCACTGAAATAAGATGACTGACGATAGAAAAGCTCACCACCGAGTGAGAGCTTCCGATCCATGAACCATGGCTCTACGAGTGAGACACTAAATTCGCTACGCTCAGAACCCGCACGCAGGTTCATGGAAAAACGTTGGCCACCACCGGTGAAATTCCATGGATTGGTGATATCGAAGTTCGTCTGCTCAAGTGTGAGGAAACCGACGACGTTATCAACCGAACTAAAACCTACACCAACACCTACTGAACCTGTATTGCGCTCTTCCACAAGAACGTCGATGTCGCGGTAGCCATTGCCACCAGGTGAACCGCTCACCTGCACATCGCTGAAGTATTGAAGGTTCTCAAGGCGGGACTTGGTAGTCTCAAGTTCAACGGTGTTGAACCAATCACCTGGATTCATCGAACCCTCACGACGAATGACTTTGTCTTTGGTTTTCGAGTTACCTTGAATGTTCACACGACCTACGCGGTAGCGGGAACCTTCAGTGATTTGATATTTGATCGATACCTGATTTGGACCTGCGTCCCTGATATCTGGCGAGACGATTGCATCTGCATATCCACGTGAACCGTAGAAATTACGGATCGTTTTAATATCCTCACGCATTTTCGTGGAAGAATAAGCATCGCCACCGTTCAGGGTCATCGATGGATATAGCTCCTCGGATTTGAAAACGCTCATCGCTCCGAAGCTGATTCCGGTAACGGTGTATTTTTCACCTTCAGAAATCGGAATTACCAAATCCACGCGTCCATCCGAAACAGGATCACGGCGAATGCCCGGGCTGCTCACACGCAGATAACCTTTGCTGCGGTAGTAATCCAAAACAGAATCGAGATCATCATCCAGTGTAGTGGATTCAAAACGTCCGGATTTGGTCAGCCATGAGAACCAACCTTTTTCTTTAGTCTTCATTTCCTTTTTCAACTCAGCTGTGGTGAAGGTTGAGTTACCTTCAAAACGGATGTTTCTAACTTCATTTTTCGAACCTTCATCAATCACGAAAATCAAATCCGAAAGACCTTCCTGGCCGGTTGACTGTGTGCGATGTGAAATCAAAACATCCGGATATCCATGACCCTGATAAAACTTCTCAAGATTCTGACGTGCTTCGAGAATTTCTGAATCGCTCATTGTTCCGCCAGATTTCAACTTGGTTTCCTTGGCAAGTTTCTGATCTTCGAAAATCGTATTACCAACAAAGCCAACTCCATTGATTGCCGGACGGGTTTGAATCTCCGCGATCACACGAACTCCATTACCAGCAGCCTCAGCGAGAAACTTCACGTTTTCGATCAAGCCGGATTCAAACAGAGTCTTGATATCGTTATCCAAATTCTCAGCGCGATAAACCGAGCCTGCTTTCGTCACCATCAAGTTGCGCAATCTCGCTTCGTCAACGGTTTTAGAACCGACATAACGAATGGATACTTGCGTGATGTTTTTTCCCTCAAAATCCTGAGCGAGGACGACTCCTGAAGTGGAGGTCAGGATCATGAAAGTCATCAGAGAAAACCGGCTTAAAAACGATTTAGCCCCGGATAAGAGTGATGTGTGCAAGGTCATAATGGATTGGATGTCGCGACATAAAGTCTACAGACGCCGCGACCAGTCAAGGTCAATAGCATTTCCATGCGAAAGACTTGGAATCCCAGGCGATAATTAAGCCTCGGCGTTCCGCAAAATAGAAAATAACCCATGACAGGTATTGCCATTGGGCACAGTATGAGGTCTGATATATCCGGATCTAAAATGCACGAGAACCTTGGAGATAAACTACGGATTGCGAGAGAAGCTTCGGGTGTCACCATCGAAGATGTCGCTTTTCGCGCAAAAATTCCCCGTCCAGTCATCGAAGCCTTGGAGGCTGAAGACTTTGGATTTTTCACCAGTCCTCTTTACGCCCGCAGTTTTCTCAAGCAATACGGCGAATACATCGGTGCCGATGTAGAGCCTTGGCTAGCTGATTTTGTGCCCGCGGTGATGATCGATTCCGATTCCGTCGAATCCATCCTCGGCGGATCCGAATCCACCTCCGATCATTCTTCTTCCACAGAGAGCGAAAAAAACATGAGCGCGATCTGGGGACCCATCTGGATTTTTCTCATCACTCTCGCCGTCATCTGGGCAGGGGTTAAAATTTATGAGAAGATAGATTCCAAACATACGCAGACGGAACAAAGCGAGCCATACATTAGCCCTGAAGTGATTGCCGATGAACTTCCAGTGGCAACACCCGTAGAACCCGCGGTGACTGAACCTACCGAGCCCGATGCACCTAGGCGTGCAGTCATCGTCGAGCCCGCTCCGGAGTAGTCGCTACTTCATTGCACGGAACGTTCGTATCAATTCAAGAAACGCCGGCAGATAACTTCCCGCCTTGCCCTCACCGATACCCGGAATCTCCAGCGCTTGTTCAGTGCTCATCGGCATGTATTTTGTGAGTGATTCCAAAACTTTGTTAGAAAACACCACATACGGCGGCAGACCTGCTTGCTTGGAAATTTTGAACCGCAGATCTTTCAGCATGGTGAACAGCTGAGGATCAAAATCCTTTTCCGAAAGTCCCTGCGGCTTCGCTACTTCATCTGGCCAGCGGAGTTCGTATTCTGCCTCTCCTCTCATGACCAACTCTCCCTTTTCTGAAAGCGTCATCAACGGATACTCACCCGTCTGCGTGATGACCAAACTTTCCTCGGCCATCGAACGAAACAACGCGTTCAAATATCCCGTGCTTTTATCCGCAAGAATCCCATACGTCGTCAGCTGATCCAAACGGTTATTCAGGATCTCCTGAGACTTGCTTCCTGAAAGCATCTGAATGATCCGGCCCCGCCCATACCGCCCCTCCCACCCCGCACTATTGCGCTGAGACATCCGTGCAACACCCGCCAACGCCTTCTGCACCACCAACTTTTCTTCAGCGGTCGGCTTGCGGAAATCCCCAGCGCTGCGCTCCCGACACACATCGCAGTTGCCACAGGTTTCGGCATCGGGCTCACCGAAATAATTCAGAATCCATTGCTGGCGACATGACCGCGCGTAACACATCTCCACCATCGCGCGCAGCTTCTCGCGATCCCGCGCATCCTTTTGCTCCATCGCATCCTCGTCCAGCGCGAGATCTCTTGTTAGAAGATTGGGTTGCAGCAATCGCGTGCCACGCATCCGTTTTCCCTGCACATCGAATCGCTCGATAAAACGCCCCCGGGCCAGAACCGTCAACGCGCTACCCACCGCCATCGAGTTCTTCACATCCGCATGATCCGCCATTTCTTCTAACGTGCGGAATACTTCGTGATTATTGTCAGCTTCGTTCAGAAGATATTGATAAACTTGTCGAACGGTCACAGCCGATGGGTTCGCGCCATCGATGAAAAATTCCTGCGTCCGCGTGTCGGCGTAATTGAATAGCAACTCACACACCGCCGCCTCGCCATCGCGACCGGCACGACCCGCCTCTTGATAGTAAGCCTCCACGCTTCCTGGAATTTCGTAATGAATCACGAACCGCACATCGCCTCTATCAATACCCATCCCGAACGCATTCGTCGCCACCGCGATATCGACTTTTTTTGAAATGAATATCTCCTGCGCTTTAACTCGCTCCTGATCCGACATCCCGCCGTGATACGAAACGCAATTCACTCCCCAGCTCGCCAAGGTCTCGGAAACCAGGTCCACTTTTTTCCGCGTGGCGCAGTAGATGATTCCCGTTTTGTGCGCCGCAATCACCGCTTTGATTCGTTCGTCTTTGTGCGAGGTCTTATCCACCGCCGTGATTCCTAGCGAAAGATTCGGACGAGAAAATCCACTTACCCGCTCGAAGGGCTCGCGCAGTCCCAGCACCGTCAAAATATCCTGCCGGACAATCGGTGTCGCCGTTGCGGTCAACGCCACGCATTGGGGCCTGCCGATTTTTTCTAACGCTTTTCCAAGCCGCATGTAATCCGGCCGGAAATCGTGTCCCCATTGCGAGAGGCAATGCGCTTCATCGATCGCGAACAAAGAAATCTCCACTCCTTCCAGAGCCCGTAAAAAACTCTCCGCGCGAAATCGCTCGGGGGCAACATAGACCAGTTTGAAATCGCCACGCCGCATTCCATCCAACCGCTCTTTTTGTTCCGGCCATGACAGAGTCGAGTTGATCAAGGTGGCGCCGATCCCGCGAGCCACCAAGGCATCGACCTGATCTTTCATCAACGCAATCAATGGCGAGATCACTAAAGTCACTCCGGGAAAACACAGCGCCGGAATCTGAAAACAAAGCGACTTACCACCACCCGTCGGCATCACCACCAAACCATCTTTTCCCGAAACAATTTCAGAAATCACCTCCTCCTGCCCGTCGAGAAATTTCGAGAAACCAAAATGCTCCTTTAACGCCTCTCCCGGCGTTTTCAATAATCCCTTTTCTAAAGTTTTCTCAGCCACGCGCCAGACCATGACTCAAATGAACACCTGATGCAACCATGAGTTCCTAGGCAATCGCTGCTTGCCATTTTCATGCTGGAGTGAGAGAAAATACTGCCCTTGAAAAAGCGGGCGTTTCACCATGAAAATTACCACCCGCACACTATTGTTCGGCACGGCGCTGCTTCTCGCGCTGGCATCACCCCTCCACTCCCAAGAAGCTCAGCTCAGGCCTGAGAACGACACAGCACTCAAGGCACATAACGATTTCATGCAGTCCCTCTCTTGGAAAACAGAAGGAAAAGGCAGCCTCGGTTCGCGTGCGGAAATCGCCATCCCGGAAGGCTATCGCTTTCTCGGCGCAGGGGACTCATCGAAGCTGATGAAATATTACGGAAACCTCAGCGACGGCTCCGAACTGGGTTTCCTCTCACCGAACGAAATGGAATGGTTCGCAGTCTTCGAATTCGATGACGTCGGTTATGTAAAAGACGACGAAAAAGACAAGCTCGACGCAGATGAAATTCTTAAGCAGCTCCAAGAGGGACAGAAGCTCGCAAACGAAGAACTCACCCGACAAGGTCATCCCACCCTTAACGTCCTCGGCTGGCACACACCGCCGAATTATAACCCCGAGACGAAAAACCTCGAATGGGCCATCCGACTCTCCTCCAGCGACGGAGGCCAAGTTCTCAACTACAACACCAAGCTGCTCGGCCGCCGCGGTGTGATGGAAGTGGTGCTGGTTTGCAGCGAGGAACAACTGCCCACCGTTATCCCTCATTACCAATCCATGCTCAAAGGATTCTCTTACAAAAAAGAAGAAAGCTACGCAGCATTTACCAAAGGTGACAAAATTGCCGAATACGGATTGGTTGGCCTCATCGCCGGGGGTGGACTGCTCGTAGCCGCGAAAGCCGGCTGGCTTGCGAAATTTGGGAAATTTATCGTCATCGGGCTGGTTGCCATCGGCGCCTTCTTCAAGCGTCTCATCAGTGGCAAAAAACCGGAAAGTATCTGATCCAGCGAGATGCCGGTTTTCCTGGAATTTTTGCTGATCGCCGCGCTGATCTATCTATGGGAATCCGCGCTGTGGTTGCCAAAGCGCGGACATGCCTTGAGACGCCGGTGGTTCGGAAAAACATGGCGCGTGATCCCCGCCACGCGCTTGTTTTCCACCCGCGAACTGGGAGTCATTCCCATGCTCCCATTTCCGCCAGACTCAGGGCTCGTCCCTTGCCCCGGCTTCCCTCTAACAGTAAAGGGAACGGAAGCCATTTTCATAGAAACCGCTGATGGAGATCTCCTGAAAACCGACGCCCGCTCATGGGATCAGATCGGCTACTCCGCACCCCGCCTCCATGTAGGAAGTTTCAGCGTCCGCTGCCAATCTCATGCGGTGATGGAAACCCTGCGTGAGGGAAATACGCTAGGCCTAGATCCGCACGCCGGGATACTCCGAGCACTCGCGCTTTCCCTTTCCCCTACCCGCGCCAAACGCGATTTGAAACGCTGGAACATCGTTTCCATATCGTTGCGACTCTACTGCCCCATACTCACTCTCGGATTTTTCGGCGGTCTCCCCGCTGCATTCCTATACTTCGGATCAGAGTATGCACTGTGGCTCGGGGCTTGGCTATGGATCCTGATGATTGCGATCGGCTTCCAACTTTTATGGATGGGAAAATCCGTTTACCCAACTTGCCGTAGCGAGATCCGACAAGACGCGCTCCTATCCATGTTTGTCCCCTTTCACGCAATGCGGGCTTTGGAAATCACTTCTGTTCATGTCTTTGCCACCACCCATCCGGCTGCCATTCTGTTAGCCTCTGGAGCAAACGAACATCCTTGGCTTCGAACCTTCATCCGCGGCCTTCTTTTTCCAAGACACTCCCATGGCGGCGACGCCGCACGTGTCTCAGCCATACTTCCCATTATCGAAAAAATCCTCCGCAGAAAAAATCTAACGATCGCCGATTTCGATACCATACCGGATCAAGCGAACGATCCAGATGCATCAGCCTATTGCCCCCGCTGCCACGGTATGTTCATCAAGGGTATAGAAACCTGTAATGATTGCGGCGGTCTCCCATTGAAGACTTTTTGAGCGGAAGCGTTTCGCTCACACCCAGGTTTTTTCACTGATGTCGAGGTGCCAACTGGAGCCGTCAGTCACTCGTAATTCTTTGCCCATCTGCTTGTATTCGATCGCGTCAAGATTCACAGCATCCGGAATGATATTGATCAACAGTTCTGCGGAAACAATCGAGATCAGCCTAGTCCTCACCTCGGGGCGTTTGAAGAAGACCAGCCTCGTGCGATCGACCGTGAACACGTGACCGATGACTCGCGCGATTCCACCTTCGTAGGCTTCCACCACGCCAACAAAATGGCGGTGGGCCTCGTTTTCAAAATGGCGGCGCTGGATAACATGTAGCTTTTCTCCGGGATTCAGTATCATGGGGGGATTATTGGATGAAATTTTATGCAAACCACCGAGCACACATGCAATCGGGGGGATATATGACGATAGAATCCGCACACTCTATGCCAAGATAAAACTCCCCAATTCCTTCTCGTGATGCAAAGCGATGGGATCAAGAGTGGATCACTATTCAATCTATGGTTTGACCCTACCTTTTAAAAATCAATCGCCGCTTTTCAGCACTTTGATGAAGGCATCTTGGGGGATGTTCACTTTACCGAACATCTTCATCTTTTTCTTACCCTCTTTCTGTTTTTCTAACAGTTTACGCTTACGGGAAATGTCACCGCCGTAGCATTTTGCTGTGACGTTCTTGCGCATCGCGGAAATGGATTCTCTGGCGACGATTTTGCCGCCGACTGCGGCTTGGATGGCGACGACGAAAAGGTGTGAGGGAATGACTTCCTTCAGGCGCTCCGCAAGCTTGCGGCCGTAGCCTTCGGCCTTATCACGATGCACAATCGTGGAAAATGCTTCGACGGGATCACCGGCGATGAGCATGTCCATTTTGACCATTTTCGCTTCGCGGTAACCGGCGTGTTCGTAGTCCATCGATCCGTAACCTTTGGTTTGGGATTTCAGGCGATCATTGAAATCGACGAGAATTTCCGAAAGCGGCAAGACGCAGGAAAGCATCACGCGCATGTCGTCAATGGTTTCGGTGTTGGTCACTTCACCACGCTTTTCCAACACAAGTTGCATCATGTCGCCGATGTATTCACCGGGCACCATGATGTAGACATTCACGATGGGCTCGCGGATTTCCTGGATGACTTGGGTATCTGGAAACAGGGTCGGGTTATCCACGATCACTTTTGTGCCATCGGTTAGATCGACATGATAAATGACCGATGGATAAGTCGAGATCACATCCATATCGAACTCGCGACGCAGCCTTTCCTGAATGATTTCCATGTGCAGCAAGCCGAGGAACCCGCAGCGGAAACCGAAGCCGAGAGCGGTCGAGCTTTCTTGAGAAAAGGTGAATGCGGGATCGTTGATCTGGAGTTTGCCCATTCCCATTTTCAAGGCTTCGTAATCCGATGAATCCACCGGATAGATTCCCGAAAACACCATGGGCTGAATTTCTTTGTAACCGGGCAACGCTTCAGGGCATGGATGGGTGGAGTCGGTCATCGTGTCGCCGATCTTCACCTCGCTGGCGGATTTCATGTTCGCGATCACATAACCCACATCGCCCGGCTGCAGGATGTCCCGCGCACTCATTTTTGGAGTGAACACGCCGACCTCTTTGATTTCGTAGGTTTTATCAGTTGCGAAAAGTTTCACCCGCTGGCCACGTTTGACGGTTCCTGAAAAAACCCGCACATAGGAAACCACGCCGCGATAAGTGTCGTAAAGTGAATCGAAAACGGTGGCACGCAGGAGCTTGTCGGGGTTTTCAACCGGAGCGGGAACCCGCGCGACGATGGCTTCTAAAATTTCTTCAATCCCGATGCCTGCCTTGGCGGATGCGGGAATGCAATCTTCGGCTGGAATGCAGAGAATATCCTCGAGCTGCTTTTTGCACTTCGGCACGTCCGCCGCTGGGAGGTCGATTTTATTGAGGACGGGAATGATTTTAAGATTCTGCTGCTCCGCGAGGTGGAGGTTCGCTACGGTTTGAGCTTCCACGCCCTGAGCTGCATCCACCATCAGGATCGCGCCTTCACACGCGGCCAATGCCCGCGAGACCTCATACGAGAAATCCACGTGACCCGGTGTATCGAGCAAGTTGAGTTTATAGGTTTTCCCGTCCTTGGCCTTGTATTCCATCGCCACCGGATGGGATTTGATCGTAATCCCCTTTTCCCGCTCCAGATCCATGGAGTCGAGTTGTTGGGCAGAACTCTCTCGCATCGTCACCGTGCTGGTCATTTCCATCAAACGATCGGAAAGCGTCGTTTTCCCATGATCAATATGGGCAATGATCGAAAAGTTACGGGTCAGTTCAACGGACATAGAGAGGAAAATCTTGATGGCGGTGACTTGGAGATCGCTCTCAAAGCCCACCGCGCGCGGATGGATTGCACGAAACCGGAGGAATTACAGTAAAAAACATCCTCGGAGTTTTAAATTTCAAATCTCAAATCCCAAATTTCAAAAATAAACCCGGCAAGTTGTGGGCAGAGTCCTCAACCCTTGCTTTGCGTTCCTCTGCGAACTTTGCTGCTTTGCGTTGAAAATCAAGCCTCCCTCGCCATCAGCTCCGCCTCTTCCTCATGAGAATGGATCTGCAGGGTCACCTGCACGCCCTCTTTCTCAGCCGCAGCCTTCAAAACACTGCGAATCGCCGATGCCGTAAAGCCATTCCGCCCGATCAGCATCGCCACGTCTTCCCTACCCAGCACCAGCTTGAATCTCAACCGTTTCGGCCCGAGTTCAGCCACTTTCAGTTGCGCCTGCTCCGGTTTATCAATCAGTTTCACAGCCACAAACTGTAGGAAATTCTTTAATCTGTCGGTCACGGCTTGCATGAAACGAATGTTGCGCAACTTTCCCCACTTCGCAAGACCAGAGAAATTTGTATATTTGACCGCATAGAACCAAGACCAACATTCCCCACCATTCCATGTCGCTATCAGAATCCATCACCTTGACCCACCCCTCGGGAATTACCGCCTCCATCCATCCGCTCGGTGCAACCTTGCGCAGCCTATGCGTGCCGGACCGCGAAGGCCGCATCGAAAACATCCTCGTAGGTTTTGATACGGAAGATGGATGGTTGAAAAACGAATTCTACTTCGGCTGCACGGTCGGTCGCTACGCCAACCGCATCGCGAACGGGCAGTTCACACTCAACGGCAAGCTTTACCAACTCTCCCAAAACCAAGGCAATCATCACTTGCACGGCGGATTTAAAGGTTTCAGCGGGGTCGTTTGGGAAACGGAAATACTCTCAGATCACGCCGTTCGCTTTTCTTATCATTCCCCTGCAGGCGAAGAAGGATTTCCTGGCAACGTCGATATAACGGTCGATTACATTCTGGGAGAAAAATTTCTAACATGGAAAGCAAGCGCGACCACCGATGAGGCATCGCCTGTCAATCTCACCTGCCATCCCTACTTCAATCTAACTGGAAATCTCCAGCTATCCGTCCTCCAACACGAACTGCAAATCCTTGCGCAAAAATACCTTCCGGTAGATCCCACTCTGATACCCACCGGAGAACTCAGCTCAGTCGACGGCACAGGCTTTGATTTCCGGACGCCGGCTCCTATCGGGAAAAACCTCGAAGCCGCCACTAGCTTCGATCACAACTTCGTTCTCGATCCGCTTACCCAACAACCCAACGTCCGCTGCTACGATCCTGTCTCCGGCAGAGTCATGGAACTGACCACCAACCAACCCGGCCTGCAATTCTACCTCGGCTCACCTTTTGGCCACGACAACTCGGGGTTCTGCCTGGAACCTCAGAAATTTCCCGACTCCCCCAACAATCCCCACTTTCCCAACACCATCCTTTTACCGGGAGAGAGTTATGAAAATTTTATGACTCTGCGTTTTATCTAAAACACCAATCCCGCCGCTGCCAATGCGGCATGGATTTTGAAATCGACCAGCACCCCTTCGGATTGTTTTTTTGACAGAAAGTCGCGCATTTCTGTTAGAGGCTTTTTATAAACCGTAATATCCTCACCCTCGTTGCCACCTCCCGCATTTTCCTGAACCAGATCCGTTGCGTAGAATAGATGAGTGATTTCCGGAGTCATGCCCGCCGAAGTGGGCGTTGAAATTAACAGTTCGATCCGTCCCGCACGATAACCCGTTTCCTCCAGCAACTCACGACCCGCCGTTTCCGCCAAACTTTCCCCCTGAAATTCCGGCTCGTCGCCCACCAAGCCGGCGGGGATTTCAATGACTCTTTTCCCCATCGGAATCCGGAATTGCTCGACCAATAAAATCTCCTCCTGATCCGTGATCGCAAGGATCCCCACACAAGCATCAGAGTTAGGACGACGCACATAATCCCAATGTCCCTTGCGATAAAGACCTAGCCATTGGCTTTCAAAGAGCGTGATTTCATCGGACATGAAAGAAACATCCGCTAAAACCCAAGCCCGCAAAGCCTAAAAATGGACTCAAACACTTTCGGGGGAAAGAAAGGTTGGCTAGGGGCAGTAAAACAGCTTACTTACCGCCTCGCCCAACTGGATCTCATGGATCGCCACGACTTCGACATTCCTATCACCTTCAA
Source organism: Verrucomicrobiota bacterium (assembly GCA_040384845.1). Taxonomy (GTDB): domain Bacteria; phylum Verrucomicrobiota; class Verrucomicrobiia; order Verrucomicrobiales; family Akkermansiaceae; genus Luteolibacter. Next base: position 170,602 of record JAZKIL010000002.1, read on the forward strand.
ACACCGCGTGATTTTCACACGTGAAGCGTTTGCTTTGGCCAATTCCGCCTTGGCAGATGTGCTTGCTGAAGGTGGCGGACGCAGAGTGTTGGTTTTTCTCGAAGACACTGTGGCCGCGGCTTGGAAAGCTCTTCCGGAAAACATCCATACCTATTTCCAAAAACTCGATCTCGATTTCCGTGGAGTCAGGATTTTCGCTGGCGGCGAAGCCTGCAAAGCAGATGAAACTCTTGTCCGCGAAGTCTGGCGAGAAATCGATATGAGCCATATCGATCGTCATTCCTACGTTCTTGTGATCGGTGGTGGCGCGTTTTTGGATGCTGTCGGCTACGCCGTGGCCACCGCTCACCGTGGCGTGCGTCTCGTTCGTTTCCCGACCACCACGCTCTCCCAAGACGACAGCGGTGTCGGTGTGAAAAACGCCATCAATGCCTTTGGCAAAAAGAACTGGATCGGTTCATTCTCGGTTCCTTTCGCCGTGATCAACGACTTCAAACTCCTCGAAAGCCAGGATCCGGAATCGAGCGTCTCAGGCCTCATCGAAGCCGTGAAAGTCGCCCTCGTGAAAGATGGTGAGTTTTTTCAATGGATCGAAGCAAACGTCACCGCGCTCTCCCAAGGCGAACGAGAACCTTTCGAAGAATGCATCAAACGCTCCGCTTTATTGCACGCACGCCACATCGCGTTAGGCGGCGATCCTTTTGAGACAGGCTCCAGCAGACCACTCGACTTCGGCCACTGGGCGGCCCATAAAATGGAGGCGCTCACCAACTATCAACTCTCTCACGCTGAAGCCGTATCGGTCGGCCTCGCGTTGGATACGATCTACTCTCAAAAAATCGGTCTGCTTCAAAAAGATCATGCCGAACGCATCCTTCAAGTGCTTCTGAATTTGGGCCTGAAAACCTATCATCCCTCGCTCGATTGGACCGATGCGAAAGGCAACCGCCGCGTTTTAGCTGGCTTGGATGAATTCCGCGAACATCTCGGCGGCGAACTCACCGTGCTTCTTCTAGCAGATCTCGGCAAGGGCGTGGATGTCCACGAATTCGACATCACCCTTCTTGAAGAAAGCATCGAGCAGCTCCGAGAAATGTGGGAGCTGGCGGATACTTTATCGTAGCGCAGGAAAAGTACAATTATTTCACGATGTGGAAGCTGACTATGCCTCCCTGCTGATCGTTGCTGGCTTCAGGCAGCAACGATGCATTTCCCGTTGTTGGATCGAGTTTGAAGACCCATTGACTGGTGCTCCGATCCTTATTCCTTAACACGATTCTAACATGCTCCGGTGTCGGGAGTTCAAATTCAGCAGATCCGAGCTGGCCGCGCTTGGGAACCCCTTCTAACAGAACCTGCCCATCCCGCAGAAGCTGGCAGCGTTTACCGCGGAGCATGGCGAGCATGGGTTCGAAGCGGGCGTTACGCTCCTTAATCATTTCGTCCATTTCCTTGAGCTGGGTCTTGTAGGGCTCAGGCACCGGGTCGCTTAATTCCTTCTCGATCCGCTCCATAGCATCGCGTTGCCCGAATTCCTTCGCCGCATAGGCCAACTCAAAGAGGCGCAGCGTGAATTGTTCACAGTGATACCGGATCGTGCGGGCCTGATTCAGCTCACATCCCCGGACATATTCGCGCTGGAAGTCGGACTTCGCCGCAGCAAGTAACTGGTTGTGGCGGTCGCGCGCTGCTGAAGTGAATATCTCTAGGTTATGATCCCGTTCCTGTAGCGCGGCATCCACGTTAGCGTTCAACTCCGTGGGAACAAACACCTCGGTTCTCCAGCCAACATGGTACTTGTCCTGCTGAGGCTCTGTCAGGTTGTCGCGATGGATGAAGTCCGCTCCGCCGTTGTGAACGATGCGGATGCCATCGCGCTGCAGCTTCGCCACCCGGACGTCTAGATAACGATCATCATTCTTGGCAATAAAGACTGGAACCACTTCACTGAACAACGGATCCATGGGTGAAAAGACTCGTAGCCTGCCAGCAGTCTCTCTGGCTATATCGAGTGGATAATTCCAACTGCCCTCGAAATCGTTTGGACTCTCGCGACGGTGGAGTACATCAACGACTTTTGCCGCTCGGGAGAAAATCGAGTTTGGATCAGTCAGATCCGGATAGCTGCGGATCGAGTCCTGCCGCGAAGCTTCTACTTTCTTGGCGAATTCCTCATCCGACAATACAGGCAAACCAAACTGCTGCGCGGGAGAGGCCATGGAAAGCCAAAGCGGCATGCAGATAATGACAACATCACGTAGAATCGCCAAGTAACTCAGCCTTCGAGTAAACATGGAACGGCAGAGACTTGGCCGCTCATATCGAGCTTTTAAGTCCGGCGGCACGGTGGCGGAGCACCTATCTATCATTTCGCGAAAGTTCTTAATGTTAGAAATTTGCTTTTTCACCTAGGGCGAAGAATACATTGAAGAGCCGGTCTGGGAAATGGAAAAACGGGCTTCCTGTTCTAGCCCTTTGTCCATGCTCTTCGTTTACGCGGAACCGCGGAACCCCATTTTCCATTTACAGATCTTTGTAAGGGATAGAGAAGGTGTCGCCGTCTTCAAGTTTACCGCTTTGAAGTCCCTTTTTGAACCAGCGCATGCGTTGAGCGGAGGTTCCGTGGGTAAACGCATGAGGAACCACTTTACCCTGAGCCTTCTTTTGAATGGCATCGTCACCGATCGCGTTGGCAGCCGTCATTGCTTCTTCAATATCTCCTTGATCCAGATAGCCCTGCGAGTGTTTGGTCCAAACCCCGGCAAGAAAGTCTGCTTGGAGTTCAAGCCGGACGGACATTTGATTGGCATCCGAGCGACCGCGAGCCGCGTTCACCTTGGCGGTCGTGCCGAGGAGAGTCTGGACATGATGGCCCACCTCATGGGCTAAAACATACGCCTTAGCAAAATCCCCGGGTGACTGGAAGGTTTGCGCAAGATCATCATAGAAGCCCAAATCGATATAGATGTTTTGGTCCTGGGGGCAATAGAAGGGCCCCATCGCCGCGCTCCCATTGCCACACCCGGTTCGCACCTGATCACGGTAGATACTGAGGGTAGGCAACTCATACTTGAGACCAAGCCGTTCGAACTCTTTTGTCCAGACGTCTTCGGTATCCGCCAGCACCACCTTGACGAAGTCAAAGCGCTCCTCTTCGGCCGGGCTTATCACCAACCCCTGATTCCCACTTGGGGAACCTCCACCTTCCAAAAACTTCATCGGGTCAATGATTCCCGTCACCCACAGCAAGCCGCCGATCACCACCGCTATGAGGATCCCTTTAAACCCAAATACCCGTCCAATCATCATCAACAGCCCAATTCCACCGCCCCCGCCGCCGCCTCCTTGGCCACGCACGTCTCTGACCTGACCACTTTCTCGCCTACCTTGCCATTGCATAGGTTTTATTAGTAGCCGAGTATTTCACCCGTAGCAACTACGGGCTTATACTTATACCTGATGGGTCCACTCCACAAACGGCCTTGAGGCCAAAACGCCGTCATCTCCACAGCAATCAACGTCGGCGGCGAAGCAAGCCCAAGAGACCGAGACCTCCCAAGAGAGCCACGTTAGGTTCCGGGATCTGGGTGAGGGAAAGGGAAGCGTAACTGCCGGTTACGGGACCCGGATTCGTGAGTCCTCCCCACCCGAGAGTGAGGAACTGGATCGGCGCATTGGCTGTGAAAACGGAGGGAGCTGTGGTATAGCCTCCCACACCAGCCACGGAAAAAACCACATTGCCGAAATTGGTGGTTCCGTTATAACCACCGCCGGGCGTGAAGTCCCAGGTGATGGTCACAGTCTGGTTGGTGTTGCCAATGATCGTGTCGTTTGCGGTCACTTCGTTGCCAGTGTTAGCTCCCCTATATTGATCAATATCTCCCGTGGCGCGGACGAGAATGTTGCCATAGCCGGTGTTGACCGAAAAGTTGGAGCCAGTATTGCCTGTCTGCGCAAATCCGACAGACAGCCAGTTGCCCGTCGTCGTGGTAATGGTTGTAGTTAGGACGAATTTGCCGGCTGCGGTGTTCTTCGCATCGTTGATGTAGGTTCCCAAATTCAAATGGGCACTAACCCTGTTACCAACAGAGGCTGTATTTATCGTTCCATTGTCTAGCAACGACCCGTCCGCCGCCCAAGTGGACGAGCCGCCAGCAGTGGTGATGGCGGCATTGAAGGTGTCCGCAGTGGTTCCGTTCAGACCGCCAGACCCGGTGCCGCCGAAGGTTTCGGTGACAAGTATTGCCGCGTGTGAGAAGGGGGCAGTGAAACACGCGGTGAGCAGCGCCGCGAGAAAGTGGTTTTTGATCTTGAGTTTCATGGTGGATTTAGCGTGGGGTGTGGTTTGTGGAGGAACCAACGTCCATAAATTTACACTACAAACAACGCCATCATGCCGACTTAGCAAGGATGAATTTGCTAAAATCCCACCGTTTTCGCCCGCAGAGAATTTGTTCGAAGCCCGCAGATTGGCCGTTCTGCTGATCACCGCCATACAGTTAGCTAGACCCCGTCGCATCCCGTCAGCTTCTTCTCTCTCCTGTCCCTACCCAACCACGCACGCACGCAAAAGATCAGCAAAGTCGGCTCAAAAATATCGGTTGCGGCCCTGAAAACCCAGCTGAGTCTACCTCGGAATTTTTCGATAGAATATTCATCCACCATGCTCGCCATTGCACTCATCGCCAACCTCATCATCTTCACTGCTGCATGGGCGTTTTGCGTGAAAATCAAAAATTTTTCCCCCGTCGATGCGTTTTGGGCATTCTGCATCGGCCTAACCGCTGTGTTTTTTCTCTTTGGTGAAACCCCCAACACCCAACCGCTGATCGCCGGCATCCTCATCTTTGCATGGTCTGTTAGGCTTGGCTACCACCTCAGCCGCCGCATTGTGAAACATCATCCATCAGAAGATTCCCGCTACCAAAAACTCCGCGAAATCTGGAACGGAAAAGTGAACTCCATGTTTCTCCTATTCTTCCTCGGCCAGGCGCTCTCCGTCTTTCTCCTCGCCTTACCTTTCTACATTATCGCCATCGATCCCAACCCCGCCTACGATCTTTTCCCCATCCTTGGCACATTGATCACATTGATCGGACTCATGGGTGAAACCATCGCTGATCGACAAATGTCCGCCTTCAAAGCATCCAACCCCGATCCGAAATCCATCTGCCAAATCGGCCTCTGGAAATACTCGCGCCATCCCAACTACTTTTTCGAATCCGTCATTTGGATCGGCTTCTTTGTCTTCGCCCTCGGATCGCCGTGGGGCTGGACCACCATTTACGCACCAGCCATCATCACTTACCTGCTTCTAAAAGTCACCGGCATCCCACCTACCGAAGCCTCCGCCCTCCTCCGCAAAGGCGAAGCCTATCGCGAATACCAACGCACCACCTCCCCCTTCATTCCACTCTCACCCAAATCTTCTTCCACTGATCACTGATCACTCGGCACTTTTCACTCTATCATGAACACTAACGACCTCATCGCCTCCGGTAAACTTCCCGATTCCGTCATCCGTCTCGGCATCCGTCATCGCCTTGCGAACACGATTGCGCCTTTCGAAAAACTCGATCCCGAAGACCGCCAAGCAAAACTCATGGCTCATATCGCAGAGCTGAAAACCATGCCGGTCGCGATCGCCACCGACGAAGCGAACGAGCAACACTACGAACTACCCACGGCCTTTTTCAAACGCTGCCTCGGCCCACACATGAAATACTCATCGGGTTACTGGGAAAAAGGCGTTATCGACATCGCCGAGTCCGAGGCACGCATGTTGGAAATCACCTCCCAACGCGCGGAACTCTCCAACGGCCAACGCATTCTCGAACTCGGTTGCGGCTGGGGTTCCCTGACCCTGTGGATGGCGAAACATTATCCCGACGCCAAAATCACCGCTGTTTCCAACTCCCGCACCCAACGCGAATACATCCTCGGCGAAGCCGCGAAACGCAATCTCCACAACGTCGAAGTCATCACCGCAAACATGATCACCTTCGAGGGCGTCGGCGAATCCGTTTTTGATCGCTGTGTCTCTGTCGAAATGTTCGAGCACATGAAAAACTATCAGATCTTGCTCGAGCGCATTTCCAAATGGCTCAAACCCGATGGCAAACTCTTCGTTCACATCTTCACCCATCGTGAAAACGCCTATCACTACACCGCCGAGAGCGAGGATGATTGGATGGCGAAATATTTCTTCACTGGCGGCCAGATGCCATCAGATGATCTCTTGCTCTATTTCCAAGATCACCTTCGCATCGAACAACACTGGCAAGTCAACGGTCAGCATTACCAAAAAACCTCGGAGGCGTGGTTGCGAAACATGGACGATCACAAGGAAGAACTCTTCCCCATCATCTCCGAAACCTACGGTGCCGAAAACGCCGTCAAATGGTGGAGCTACTGGCGCATCTTCTACATGGCCTGCGCCGAACTCTGGGGCTACCGCCGCGGCCACGAATGGATCGTCTCACATTACCTTTTTAGAAACTCTAAGTTTTAAACTTTAAACCTCAAAATACCGATAAGATCTAACAGCTTTGATAGGCCAAACTAAGAACTAAGAACTAAGAACTAAGAACTAAGAACTAAGAACTAAGAACTAA
>JAZKIL010000002.1:177315-254462 GCA_040384845.1 Verrucomicrobiota bacterium
AACTAAGAACTAAGAACTAAGAACTAAGAACTAAGAACTAAGAACTAAGAACTAAGAACTAACTTCTCATTCAGCCCGTCATTCCATAGCGTCTCAACGATGCGTTCTTGCGCTTCTTCCATGACTTTTCGCTCGGAGTCGTCTGTATCTTCATGCCCTGCTAGGTGCAACAAACCATGCACAAAGTAGCGTAAAATCTCCCGCCCGAGCGGCTCGCCGTATTCTTCGGCCTGCCGTTTTGCAACTTCCGTGCCGATCACAATTTCTCCATGGTGGAAGGTAATCACATCTGTAGGTCCTTCGATGTCCATGAAATCCTTGTGAACGCGTTCACTCGTTTCATCATCCACCAAAGCCACTTCCAGAGTCGCGAGATGCCGCAGCGAATTACCTTCGTCCACGGAAACTTCGAGCGCCATCGCCGCCACTTCAATGCCGACATCCTCCAGTGCAGTGAGCCACGAAACCGGAATCTCGATCGCTTCTTGATGATTTCCTATGATGATTTCCAGTGCCATATTCGAAAATGATTTTAGTTCACACGCTCAACAACTTTAGTGGATCGATCATCGACATAATCACTTTCGCGAGTCGGATTCAAAGGGCGCTTGGTCGGCGCACTACGTTCCTCCGCGGGTTTCTGATAATCGATGCGGCTGTGTAACATACTTCGCAGCGTGTTAGCAAAACTCTCTTTCACCAAAGTAAGCTCACCCATCGTCAGAGGACAAGCATCGAGCTGGCCGTCGTTAATTTTCGCACGAACGAGATCCTCAACCAACGTGCGGATCTTGGCTGGGTTCGGTTTACGCAAAGTCCGTGACGCACTTTCAATCGTATCCGCCAAACAAATGATCCCGCTCTCTTTGGTACTCGGGCGCGGCCCGGGATAGCGGAAATTCTTCTCCTCGATCCTAGGTAAATCCTCCGCATTCCCCAATCGTTTATCGACCTTCTCCATCTCCGCCTTTTTCTGTTCCTGCGCCTTGCGGTAAAAATAATAGACCAGCGAATCGCCGTGATGCTCTTGGATCACCTGAATGATACGCGGGTTGAGCTTATGCTTCACGGCAAGATCGATCCCGTCCTTCACGTGTGCGATGATGATCAAGCCACTCATCGTCGGAGTTAACGTGTCATGCGGATTCTCTGTCTCGTCATGTTGGTTCTCGATAAAATAACCCGGCTTGTTCAGTTTGCCGACATCATGGAAATACGCACACACCCGACACATCGGCGCGTTCGCTCCGATTTTTTCCGCAGCTGCTTCTGCTAATGCCGCGACCACCAAACTATGATGAAACGTTCCCGGTGCCTCTAGCTGCATGCGCTTCAGCAGCTTATGATTCAAATCACTCAACTCCAACCAGCTGATGTCAGTTGTTAGATGAAAAAATAACTCAAACATCGGCAACAGGCCGCTGACAATCATTGCCACCGCTAAAGCCGTAGCAAACGCAATCGCGCTACCCGTTCCTAAAATCTGCAAGCGATCCATCGATTCCGGCCCGAAAACCGCCATCACTTCAAGCCGACCTAACACCAATGAGAGAACCACCATCACTGCTCCCACGTAAATCCCCGCGCGTAACAACTGAATCCGCTTTCTGACCTGATGCACACAGAGCACCGCAGTCATACCAGCAACCAAACTGACGATCAGATAATTGATCACATCCGTCGCAGGCACCAACATGCAGCCGATCATGCTCACATAGATCGCGCTGAAACTTCCCGCCGTGCGGCCCAGAAGAATTCCGTGCAGCATTGGAGCCAAGGCACACGGCACAAACAGATATCGGTAATTTTCAGAAATCGTACCTACATCTGCCAAGCTCATCACCAGACGCACCAGCAACAACTGGCACATGATACCGCCAAAAACTAAAATCACACGACTGTTGTTCCGGCAAATACTTGGTGCCCCCACGTGAAACATCGCCAGAGCGGTCAACGCCAAGACGAAACCGTAAACCATCCCTCTGAACGGATCCGCCGAGAACCTCGCGTCCGGAGAGGCTTTCATAACTAAAACCGCTGTGCCGATCGCAAAGATCAAATACAACGAAAGTTTGATGAACGGGCTAGCCTCCAACACCTGAAGTGCCGCGTTCTCACTATGCACTCTACGCTTTTTCCCGAGGGAAAAACCTTTTTTGGCGAGCTGCCAGCGCTTGATGCTATCAAGAAATCCCAAAATGTTGTTTTTGTTATTCCAACCCCTGAATCGCTCGGGAAACAAGGGAGGGCGCGGAAATTAGCCAGAACTGACGCCCTTGGCAATCTAGATTTCAAAGCCAAATTCCCAGCCATTTTGGGGAAATTTCCTTATTTTAACGATTTCACAGCCCTCATTATGATTGATGTTTCAGGCTGATCATTTGAAGTTCCCGCCCGCATGTCGCTTTCTTCCTACGCATCCCCTATCCCAGCTCTCCAGAAAGAGGTCGCCCGACGCCGCTCTTTCGCCATCATTTCCCACCCGGATGCCGGAAAAACCACACTCACTGAGAAATTTCTCCTCTACGGCGGTGCCCTCCACCTCGCCGGCTCCGTCACCGCGAAGAAAAACCAACGCGCCACCACCTCCGACTGGATGGAAATGGAAAAACAACGCGGCATCTCGGTTTCCTCCACCGTTCTCCAGTTCGAATACAAAGACTGCGTTGTCAACATTCTCGACACCCCCGGTCACAAAGATTTCTCCGAGGACACATACCGAGTGCTCACCGCCGTCGATGCCGCGGTCATGGTCATAGATGCCGGTAAAGGTATCGAAGCTCAAACACGGAAACTCTTCGAAGTCTGCCGCCGCCGCGGTGTCCCGATTTTCACGTTCATGAACAAGCTCGACCGCCCCGCTCGGCCGACCCTTGACCTGCTCGACGAACTCGAATCCGTCCTCGGCATCCACGCCTTTCCCGTCAATTGGCCACTAGGCGATGGTCCGCGTTTCAAAGGCGTTTACGATAGGGAAAACAAAATCGTCCACCTCTTCGAGCGCACCGCTCACGGTGCATTCCGCGCACCTGTGAACGTCACTGGCATCGAAGACCAATCGGTCAAAGACACGGTCGATGAAATCACCTACAACCAAGTCTGCGACGAACTAGAGCTACTCGAAGGCGCGGGCGCAGGTTTCGATATCAATGATGTTCTCGCCGGAAAACTCACACCCGTATTCTTCGGATCTGCTGCGAACAATTTCGGTGTGCAGCTCCTGCTCGACCGTTTCCTCGAACTTTCCCCGCCGCCCCTCCCGCGTGTCAGTGATGGTCAAACCGTCCATCCCGCTTCCAAAGAGTTCTCAGCTTTTGTTTTCAAAATCCAAGCGAACATGAACCCGAAACACCGGGATCGGATCGCCTTCATTCGCATCGTCTCCGGCCAGTTCGAGCGCGACATGAACGTCTACAACACCCGAACCGGAGAAAACATTCGCCTCTCAAACTCCCAGCGCCTCTTCGCACGCGATCGCGAAACCGTTGATGATGCCTACGCCGGCGATGTCGTCGGCCTCGTCGGAAACTACGATCTCCTCATCGGCGATACACTCGCTTCCTCGCCGGATGTGAAATTTGATGAGATCCCGCGCTTCGCGCCTGAGTGCTTTTCCTACCTCACCAACAAATCCACCGCGAAATACAAACGCTTCCAAAGCGGTCTCGAACAACTTCTCAAAGAAGGCGTCGCTTCCGAGTTTGTTCTTCTCAACACATCTTCAAACTCCTCCAGCGTCCTGCTCGGTGCAGTCGGCCCGCTCCAGTTCGAAGTTCTCCAGCACCGGCTCGAAGGAGAATATGCCGCCGAAACCCGGATCGAATCTGCCGATTGGTCGATCGCCCGCTGGCTCAAACCCAAGCAAGGCGATCCCCTAGCCCCCGAAGCCCGCCCCGCCCTCTCCCTCGGCACAGCCCTCTCCCGCGATTCTAACGGCTGGCTCGTCGCCCTGTTCCCTCACGATTGGGCCATGAAAACCTTCATCGAAAAAAACGAAGACTGGGAAATCTCCGAACAGCCGTTTCCGCCCATGTAGCTGCGGCGTCCCGCCTCTGAAGTTTTCCTCTTCATTGAAATTTGAGATTTGAAGTTTGGAATTTAAACCTCCACCCGGTACCTCATCACCTTCGGATCAACTTCCTGACTCCACGCATCGATCCCGCCTTTCAATCCAAACGTGTTAGGCATTCCGTGGCCTCTGAACCACGCGACCTGATCTAACACATATTTTCCCGTGTGATCGTAGAGCACCACCATTCCCGATGGCTTGTCTCTGAAAAGCTTCTCCTGAAGCTCTTGGCAGAAAAACTCTGCGCCATCGATTTTAACCGCCTCGAACTCCTCGCGTGTTCGCACATCAACGAAAGTGACTTCAGCTTTTTTCTGAGCCACTTCGGACGGGGCAATCAGCATCGCTGAATCATGCTCATGACTGCTGAGCAAATGCACGAGCACTTCATCGGCATCCAGCTCCGCGCGTTTGCAAAGTTCCGCCAAAGTCTCTTCCTCATCAAATGCACAGCTCTGACACCCCCCAAGATGATACTTCGCAAACAACGCCCGCCGCGCCCCCGGCATCTCCGCCATCAGCTCTCCCATTTTTTTGTTTGCATCCATAAGCCTTTATTAGTCTCACCGCTTCTCAATCGCCACGATCGTCACATCGTCCATCTGTGCGCACTCGCCCGAGAAATTTTCCACGGCTTCCTGCACGCGTTTCACCACCACCTCAGCGCCGAGTGCAGCCGATGCACTGAAAGCTTTTGATAAACGCTCCATACCGAATTCCTCTTCGTTCGCATTCATCGCTTCCTTCACGCCGTCGGTGAAAAACAATACGCAATCACCCGATTCCATTTCCACCTGGCAGTCTTCGGTCACGCGTTCAAAAACATCTCCTTGATCGATCCCGAGCGCCAAGCCTCGCGGGCGCAGAACTTCTACCTCTCCTGTTGCTTTGCGAAACACCAATGCCGGATCATGTCCCGCTCTCGTGAAAGTCATGCGGCCCGTATCCGGATCTAACACTCCGTAATTCAAACTGATGAACATGTCCTCGCGGATATCGGGAAACAAATATCGGTTCACCGCACCGAGAACTTTGCTGGGCGAGGAGTGACTCAATGCAACCGCGCGTAACAAACTCCGGCACATCGCCATCAACAAACCGGCCGCCACGCCTTTGCCTGAAACATCCGCCACCACCACGCCGAGTTTCCCATCCGTCAGTTCAATGTAATCGTAATAATCTCCACTGATAATCCGTGCCGCCAAATTGATCCCGTGAATCCGAAACCCTTTAACCTTGGGATCGTCCTGCGGCAACAACACCCGCTGCACCTCGCGCGCGTTATGCAGCTCTCCCTCAATCGCCTTCTTCGCATTCGCTTCCCGATGAATCCGGGCATTCCCAATCGCAAAAGCCGACTGCTCAGCGACTGAACGGAACACCGCAAAATCATTCACCGAAAACTCACCTTCGCTTTTCAGCTTCGCAATTGCCAACACCCCGATCTCCTGCCCCGCGTATCTCAGCGGAGAAATCATCACCGCCACATTTGGCACCTCGTGCCGCACATACATTCCTAACACCCCGTGCGCGCTCAAATCCTCGATATGAATGGCCTCCGCGGCACCGAATGCGCGACCTAACAAACCCTGACTCAATTTGATCCTGTCCAAATTCAAATGACTGGCCAACACCCGCTCATCCTGTTTGGCATCTTCCAAAACTTTCTCCGGCAAACTCATCAACGGCGGACAATTTTCTGAAACATATGCCGGAACCAAAAATTTCAGATCGCCTGTTGGATAATAAATCGCCCCGCCGCTCGCCCCGACCACATCCACAATTCCCTCCACAATCGTCCGCGACAAAGCCCCATCCGTCGGTTCTGCACCAATCGAAATTCCGAGATCATGCAGGAAATGAAACATCCGCTCCTCCTCACCAGAAAGCGCTTTTAAAACTTGTTTGAGACGTTTCGCGCGCCGGCGCTGATTGATCAGAGCCAATATCAGCGCACCCGCCAGCAATGAGGAAACCCCCACCAATACCAGACACAAATAGTGGATGATGTCCATCAGCTAGGCCGTCTCGTTTTCTCCGCCAACTCGTCCCCTAACAACTTCACCACCCCGGAAAATTTCTTCTCATTACTCTCGTTCGCCCGTGATAAAATCTCGTGCGCCTCTAAAACATGCTTGGTGTGCATTATCGTTCCCGCCTTGATCCCCGCCACTTTCGGCTTAAGCAAATCCCGGACCTTGCCCTCCAGCCCACTCCAGTCCGCCTCCTTGGGATTGATCTCCATTAAAAAATCCAATCCTAAATCCTCCAACGAATTGCAGCTCTTCTCACTTGCTGCTGTCACTTGCAGCTTTCCGCCGTATTCTGTAATCCTTGCGGCCATTCCAGCCAAAGTCCCCATGAAGGTCGAATCCATCCCCGTGCATTCCTCTAAATCAATCACCAATCGCACCACTCCCGCGCGAATCCTCGCGTCGCCGAATTCTTTCACCGCCAAGCTGTTCAGAAAAGAACCCTTGCCCTCACAGCGTATCCAGCTGAATCCCTCAAATTTCCCTACTTTTATTATTGAATCTTTAGCCACAAATTCAGTGCCGGTGTCCAACGGCCATTGGCAAAAAGCTAATGATGGCTTTCCAAACGGTCAAACTATTCCGTCACTTAAGATCTGTTAAAAATTAATCCGCATAATTTTCATGAAATCCCGTTACCTCATCCTCGTCCCGCTTCTCCTCCTCGCGATGCTGCTCATCCCTATGATCATCGTCCGCAACAAGATCGCAGACCTCCCCTCCGAATCCTCCAAAAAATCTGAGGCTGAGCAAACGAATCAAGTCGTTGTAGAGCCTGCAGCCGACTACATCACAGCCCCGCCTTCACCGGATGGAATCGGGAAAATTTTCATGGGCCGGGAAATCTCACAAGTGATGGGACATCCGGGAATTGGCTGGCTGGAACGCAGCGACCGCGAAAAAGAAGAAGCTCCATCCCAAGCCATCGCCCTCCTCGATCTCGCACCCGAAGCAATCATCGCCGATATCGGTGCAGGCTCCGGATATTACAGCTTCCGCATTTCTCCACTCGTCCCCAAAGGCAAAGTCATCGCAGTCGATATCCAACAAGAAATGCTCGATTACCTCAAAAAAGAGGCCGAAGCCCGCAAGATCACCAATGTCCAACCCCACCTCGGAACCATCGATTCCATCCAACTCCCCGACAACTTCCTCGATGCCGTACTGTTTGTCGATGCCTATCACGAATTCTCCCACCCCGCCGAGATGCTGAAATCCATCCACACCGCCCTCAAACCCGGCGGTAAAATTTACCTCTTGGAATTCCGAGCCGAAGACACCCGGGTCCCCATCAAACGCCTTCACAAAATGTCCGCCGCCCAAGCCACCAAAGAATTCGAAGCGATGGGCTTCACGTTCGTAGAAAACAAACCCGATCTTCCCTGGCAACATTTCCTAGTCTTCAAAAAATAACCCGAACTAAAACCCAACGGCAGTCTCAGCCTATAATCGTCGAAAAATTCTCACTGCCCTCGACGTAACCTTCGACCTAAATCAAGATCTCATGAAAACCATCTCTACCTCAATCCTGCGCATTCTCATCGCTGCCTCCCTCTTCACCCTTCCGGCGCACAGCGAAGAAACCGATGGCTTCGTAAATCTCTTTAACGGCAAAGATCTCACCGGCTGGAAAACCACAGGCAACTGGATCGTCGAAGCCGACAATGTTCTCACGCTGAAACCGCGCAAAGGCGAGACGGGTTGGAAACGTTTCAACGATTACATCATGACCGAGAAACTTTACGGAAATTTCATTCTCGATCTGGAATTCAAATTCGAACCCACAGGCAACTCCGGCGTCTTCATGCGCGTGGCAGATCCGGCACTGCCGGTCGATACAGGCATGGAGTTGCAAATCCTCGATACACACGGAAAAGAAAACATCGATCATCACGATTGCGGTGGCATTATCCGAACCCAAGCAGCTTCCAAAAACATGGTGAAACCCGCGGGCGAATGGAATCGCTACACCATCACGCTGAAAGGCAACTCTCTCAAAGTCGTGATGAATGGCGAACCAATCATCGATCTCGACCTCTCGAAAACTGCGATGAAAGATCGTCCCGCCAAAGGTCACATCGGTTTCCAGGACGAAGCCAAACATGTTTGGTATCGCAATGTCCGCATCAAAGAACTCTAACAGACGCCATCAAGATTGAGTTCACCACCTCCACGCAACGCCTCTGAAGCTTGGTTCCATGCATCCGAGGCAGCGGGAGATTTCATGGGCATCCGCTACGGCCGGATATCAAACGGTGAGGTTCAGTGGTTTAACGTTTCGCATTGCGAATGCGATGGGATAGGCGGCTTCGCTCGCTTGCTGCGGGAGCGCGGTGCTAAAATTCCAAAACTTCCAGAAACCAAACATCCCTGCCGTGGCATTTTTCTTCCTTTGTGGAAGCTGCTGCGTAACCGCGATAATTCCAACACCTCTGCCATGCGCAGCGATTGGCTACCTGCGACCCCCACCGAAACTAACATTCCTGAAAACATCGCGTGGCACCTTTTCACGAAAGACCAAACCCAAGCTATTGTCGAAAGATGCCGTGAACAGCAAGTCACCGTGAACAGCTACCTACTTCACTGTCTCGATCAATCCATACGCCCGGAAATCCGCAGCCCTGAGAAAAAAATCCCTTGGGTAGTTCCGGTAAATCTGCGCGGAGATATCCGCTACGCAGACGACACGCAAAACCATGTGAGCTGTGTGGAAGTTCGCATCGGCGCAAACGATACAACGCAAACCATCCATCGCCAAATCCTTCAACGCTTGGAACGCGGCGAGCATCGAGCCAACTTTCTCCTCCTCACCATCGGCGGCATCTTGAATCACCGTGCCAAAGTGAAATTTCTAACAAAAGATCGCACCGAACCCGCCGGCAACATCGGATCATTCTCCAACCTCGGTGTTTGGAATTTCGATGAGAAAACAACCGATGAAGATGGCTGGATCTTCTGCCCACCCGTCGTCACCGGACAACGGCTCGGTGCGGGTTGCGTCACATTCCAAGGCCGACTCGGCATCGCCACTCAGGGAAATTCTCCCACTGAACGCATGCTGCGCTGGATTGAGAATATTGGAGAGCCGAGTCTCCGACCGGCTTCTTAAATATTAAAACATTCTCACGCATGTCGCGTCGTGAAAAACAGTTCCATCCGATGATTGAGATCATCGTAGAAACGTTTCTTGATATTTTCCAACGCCGCCCGTTTATCCGTTTCGTTGTGCTTGATGTGCTCTTCTTCCAAGCGCATTTTTTCAGCAAAGGAACGTTCCATCTCAATCAGCGAATCAAGAAACTCGCGCGCCGCACGGGTATGCTCAACACCATCGACTAGGGCGTGTTCGAGCTGAGAATTCCGCGTCACCGCAATCAGATTACTAGAAGTCAGTTGCTCCATGTAACGACTACGCGTTTTGCGAAAGGCTTGGTGCTCGGAATCAAAAGTGATTTCATCGCGATCCACCAAGGTATCGTATGGACCGGGTTTGGTAAAAAATTTCACGATCAGCGGGATGGTATCGACCAACATAAACAGCAGTGTCAAAACGATCCAGGTGTAGAAAGCAAACTTTCCACCTTCATTGCCTGCTTGGAATAGTTCATCCAGCGCAAGTGATTGAGTGAGGATGTCTTTCCGCGGTTCAGCGCGCATCGCGGCGAGTCGATCCGATTCCTCTTTCACGACCGCCGAGAGCTCACCCTGAGTGCCCTCAAGTTCCGCGAGCTGTGAATCAATTTGCGTTTTGATCGTATCACGAAGCGAGTTTTGCTGTCCGACAAATTGCTCAGCTTGATCTTCTTCCACTTTCTTTTTGAGCGTAGCCACACGATCCGCTTCCACTTGGTTCGCGAGTTTGATTTCCGCGAGACGTGTTTCAAACAACGTAATCGCACTTGCCTCGGCCTGGCGGGCTTGGGTTTGCAGCGAGGCTTTCTCTGCGGTCAAATGTTCTAACAGACTACCGACACGCTTGGTTTCCACACGACGCGGTTCGAGCTGATCCGCACGAATCGAGCGAGCCCGCGGACCTTCACCCGAAAGCCCGGAACGCTCACCACTGAGCTCACGTTCGAACTCCGATTGCCAAAACGTCAGCTCTCCTTGGAGCGTGGCGTATTGCGGTGTGAGCTCGGTGATCTGTTGATCAATTGCAACCAACCGTGTCGTGAAAGGCGCGGTGGCTTCCTCGGTCGCTGCTTTGAGTTCGGTTTGCTGAGCAGAGGTCAAACCCGGGATGGCCGACCCTGCATCTTGATTTTCCTGAAGGATAAATTTCGCTTGGAAAGATTCGTTCCAACGCTCGCGTTGCGCGGTGAGCGCCGCTTCGAGAGTCGTGATGCGCGAGCGGACTTTTTCTTTCTCGCCATCAAAACCCGAACGCACGACCTCAATTTCAGCCGCCCGATCTTTTTCGATCACCGATGAAATCGTATCCCGGAAAAGGAGCAGGACGAGTGGGTGAGCAATGGTGATGCCCATTAGCACCGCGACGACCAGACGCAGCGAGAACTGCAAAAGTTTTCGGGAAATGGAAAGGTAAGGTCGGTATCCCGCAAGCAGCGCGCGGTCGATCGTGAGAATAATGAACGCCCAAACACCGGCAACAGGATAAATGACTTTCGGGTTATCGGTGAGCGTCGAGAGCGCATACGCACAGGCGATGAACGCGAACGCGCACGGCACCAAGACGGTGGCGCCGAAGGCGACGTATTTACGCTGCTCCCAATTTGGGCAACGTTCGAGGGTTTCAGTCCCGGCTCCAGAGAGCCAGAAGAACGCGCGCTTGAGGGAAAACATGGTTGTTTGTTTACTAGGGGGATTTTGCGGCTATTTCGTGAAATGCGAAAAATATTTAAATCGTCTGCCTTCTCCGCTGGAGGAAAAGGTCGATTCCATCGACCAGAGCAATCCAGCTCGCCTCAATCACGCTGCCGGAAACACCGACGGTGCCCCATGTTTGATCCCCGTGGGAGGAAACGATGAGCACGCGGGTTTTCGCGGCGGTGGTGTCTTGGCTATCGAGGATACGGACTTTATAATCGACCAGAGAAACCTCTGCGATTTCGGGATAAAACGGCAACAAAGCTTTGCGTAATGCGAGATCGAGCGCGTTCACCACGCCGTTACCTTCGGCAACGGTCAGTTCTTTTTCGCCTTTCACCGTGAGTTTCACAGTCGCTTCGCAAACCGGCGCATGACCATCGCGATATTGACGGAAACTGACGTGATACTCGTTGGCTTGGAAAGGTTTCTCATATTTCCCCAACTCACGACGGATCAGCAATTCCAGCGATCCACCCGCAGCCTCAAAGGAATAACCTTCGTGCTCAAGTTCTTTGATCTTGGTGAGAATCGTAGAAGCTTCCGGCGCGCCTTTTTCAATCGGCATGCCCATCTGCTCTGCTTTCAGAAGAATGTTAGATTGTCCGCTGAGTTCGGAAACCAGAATGGTTTGTTCGTTCCCCACACTCGCCGGAACGATGTGCTCATAGCTGCGTGCGAGTTTTTGCACAGCGTTCACATGCATCCCGCCTTTGTGCGCAAATGCCGTGCGGCCGACAAACGGCGCTCTCGCGAAATGAGGATTGTTCGAGACATCATCGACGAAGAATGACAGGTCACGTAGTTCTTCCAAACGCGGCACAACCTCGATTCCCATTTTCAACTGAAGGATAGGGATCACCGATGTGAGGTTACAATTTCCCGTGCGCTCGCCATAACCGTTGATCGTGCCTTGCACTTGGATCGCGCCGGCATCGACCGCTGCGATCGCATTTGCCACAGCGAGTTCGCAATCATTGTGCGTGTGAATCCCGATCGGCGTCCCCGGCAAATACGCGCGAACCGCTGCGCAAATTTCCATGATCTCTTTTGGCAAGGTTCCGCCGTTCGTATCACACAACACCAAACAAGCCGCGCCGCCTTCAGCCGCAGCTTTCAACGTCGCCAACGCATGCGCGGAAGAATCTTTGTATCCATCGAAAAAATGCTCCGCATCATAAACCACTTCGCGACCGTTCTTCACGAGATACGCCACGGTCTCGCGAATCATCGCTTGGTTCTCTTCAACCGTCGTCCGTAAAATTTCCGTGACCTGCATCTCCCAGCTCTTTCCAAAAATCGTCACCACCGGCGTTTCGGCTTCGATTAGCAAGCGCACTTGTGGATCATCCTCGACTTTGACATTCGCGCGTCGCGTCGATCCGAACGCCGCAAGTTTGGCGTGTTTCAAATTGAGTTTCTTAGCCTCTTGGAAAAACTCCACGTCTTTGGGATTCGAGCCTGGCCAGCCGCCTTCGATGTAATCGACCCCGAAGTGATCCAAATGCCGCGCAATACGGAGTTTATCCAATCCGGAAAGCTGAAAGCCCTCGCCTTGGGTTCCATCGCGCAGAGTCGTGTCGTAAATGTAAACAGGTTTCATATGGCCGCTGGGGGGGCGCAGGCTAGACTTCTCGTCCAGCGGGCGCAAGGCGGAAGACACGAACCTTTTACCTGCAAACTTACTGGGCAGCCTCGTTGACATCTTCCGCTCCGAATGTCTAGTGTAGCAGCCGCTCAGCTTCTACCATGTCAGAATCTTCCCAGTCCCCACAACCACGCGCTTTCCAATGTCCCGAATGCGATGGACGCATTGTCATCCCTGCCGATCTACCCCCGACCACTGGGCCTTGTCCTCATTGCCAAGCCACGATCACTTCACCCGCGCCTGTCGCCAGTGCGCCTGTCATCATTGAAGAACCCAAGCCCCTCGTTGTTGAAGCTAGGCCTGTGACGGCACCCGCGTCTGCCCCTCTTCCCGTTCCAGTCCCAGTTCCTACACAAACCATCGTAGAGAAATTCGCGGAAAAAGCTCTGGATCAGCAGGCGGAAGAAACCAAATCCGTTGTTTCAAAGAAGCCTGATAAATCCACCAAACGTACAAGCCCTGCCGTTCTCATCATCGTTTTCCTTCTCATTCTGGCCGCCTTGGGCGGTGGCGCTTACTTCGCTATCAAAATGTTGAAACCCAAGGACGACGCCATGACTTCACCCCTCATGCCGCCTAACAGGCCCACCGCAAATCCCACTCTGACCAAATACATCGCCGCACCTACTCTGGACGAAAAATTAAACTTCGTTTTCAACGCCGAGGAGCTTCGCCCAAAAATGGAGGCTTTTTACAAAGAACACTCCATCATCGAAACCGACACTCTGGCAGGTAATTTCTCCTTGGTTAAACTTCCCGAAATGGACAGCAAAAAAGGATTCATCCTTCTCGCCTACGATCAGCCCGCTGCCCCTGCTCCAAAAGATCAAGCGCCACCCAAATCCAATACAAACCCACCACGAACCAAAATCCTCGCGTTCTTAAAAGAGACCGAAGCTGGCGTGAAACTTGACTGGGAAGTTTTCGCTCAAACCAAATACCGCACATTCGGCAAATTCGTCAAAACACCAATCATCGGAAAATCTGAAGTTTTCCGTGTCATCGTCACTCATACGCCAGTGAAAAACGCAGCTGAGGCAAAACCACACGTCAGCTACACGTTAACCGACCCCGCTTATTTGACCGATCATGTTGAAATCAGCCCCGACACCAAATCACAAGCCGGACAAGCCCTTGCCCGCTTGGACGTGGAGAGCTCCAAACAACCAGGCGAACTCAATCGCACCGCCACCATCGAACTCACATGGACTGGCGATGCTTCAAAACCTCAGCTCGAAATCAAACGCTTCATCTGTTGGGAGTTTCTCAACCTAGGCGGAAAAGAAATCGCTGAGATCAATCCGTCCAACTAGGCATTTTGAAATCGAATCATGGTTTCGCAGAATCCCTCCACGATCGCCGCCATCGCATCTCCGATGGGCGTGGGAGCGATCTCTCTCATTCGCATCTCGGGTCCAGATGCCTTTCGGATCGCGGATATTTGCACAGGCGGAATCGCTTCTTCCACCATGCCGCGGCTGGCGAGGCGTTGTAAAATCCGCGATGCCGCAGGCGCAGTCATTGATGATGGCCTTCTAACCGTTTTTCTCGGACCCAATTCTTTCACCGGCGAGGACACAGTCGAATTCGCAGGTCACGGCGGCATCCTCGTCACACGCGAAGTACTAGCACGCTTTCTCGCATGCGGAGCCACTCACGCCTCACCCGGAGAATTTTCACAACGCGCATTTCTCAACGGCAAACTCGATCTCACCCAAGCCGAGGGGATCATGGATCTCATTTCCGCGCAAACCCGCCTCGCCATCCGCGCCGCCCATTCACAACTCGAAGGCACTCTCGGGAAACGCACCACCGGCGCCCGCGACGAATTGTTAGAAGTCCTCGCCCACCTCGAAGCATGGATCGATTTCCCCGACGAAGACATCGATCCCCAAACCACCATCCAACTCCGAGCAAGGATCGGGAACATCCTCGCCACCATCGATTCCCTGCTCGCCACCGCCGACCAGGGTCGAGTCCTGCGCGAAGGTGTCCGCACCGTCATTTTCGGCGAACCCAACGTCGGTAAATCCTCCCTGCTCAATCGCCTGCTAGGCTTCGATCGCGCCATCGTTTCCGACATCGCCGGAACCACCCGCGATACCATCGAGGAAATCATCAACCTCCACGACATCCCGCTCCGCCTCGTCGATACCGCCGGCGTCCGCGAATCCGATGACCTCATCGAATCCCAAGGCATTCAACGCACCGTCCGCCAAATCGAAACCGCAGACCTTCTGTTAGAAGTCGCCGACGCCTCACAGCCCCGCCCCGAACGCGCCGTTTATCCCTCCAACCACGCCACCCACCTACTCGTCCTCAACAAATCCGATCTCGGCGAACATCCTTCATGGAAAAACGCCGATGCCATCCGCATCTCCTGCCTGAAAGACGATGGCTTCGAACAACTCTCCAAAAAAATCCGCACCGCCCTCCATTTCACCGAAGCCGATTTCGGCGAACACGCCGTCGCCATCAACGCCCGCCACCAAGCCTCCCTCAAACTCGCCCACACCAGCCTCCACGCCGCCCTCCATCTCCTAACAGACCACGCCGCCAACCCCGAACTCGCCGCCATCGACCTAAGAGAAGCCCTGGACGCCCTCGGCGAAATCCCCGGAAAAGTGGATACGGAAGACCTGCTGGACGTGATCTTCTCAAGCTTTTGTATCGGGAAGTAACGTAGCGGCGATCATCGGTCGCCGTATTCAGGTAGAGCTGCCTCCACGTCACAACGAAGAAGCCTCAACGCGTCGGGTGCTGTTCAAGCTCTGATTCGAAGCGGGCATATATCTCCGGACTCACCGCTCCTCTCTCCACTAACTTCAAGCGATCCGCACGAGGAATCAGAGTCTCTGGCCATCCGTAAAACGGGGAGCGCGAGTAGTACATCGCTGTCCAAGGTGTACGAACTCCTCTGCCGTGAACAAGACAACTGCCAACATCGTAAAGCAAACGATGGTAACTGCAATTGTAGATCACAGGACCTCGGGGCGCGCTGAACCGAAACATCCCAGCGAAAATCGGCAGAAAAGCATACAGACCTAACAGAGCGCCAAGCGACCATATAACTCGGCGATGAGTTAGTAGTTTGATGGCGAGTGACATGTTGATTGGCGAACGTAAAGCACATCCGCCGCTAGAAGCGACGACGAAAGTCTAATACAGGGTGGAGGTTGTAATCACGGAGAATCATCGAAACAGAACGGCTGGTAGGGGTTGCACGATGCGGCTTGTTCTAGTCTTCTTTTTTAGAGTCATAAACGACGCCATGGTGGTTGTTGCTTAAGGCTAATTTTACTAATACCCTCTTAAAGTGCTTTTCAAAGCCGCTCGATATCGTCTTACCCAGATCATGACTGCTCTCTGAGTTCAGGTCCATATGAGTAATTTTAGAAACGGTAATAACTAAAACGTCACCATTGATTTTATTTTCCTCTATATAATCGAGAATCTCATTGAGGTTTCCGGTTTTATTTTTCGAGTTGTCGATTAAAAGAGTAGAGTCACCAAAAATGTCATAATCAATGGTGAGCTTGCTGGACGAAACTAGATTGTGGTAATCAGTAGTTTCTTTGGTCTCGTCAGTTTCAGCAATCGCTAGAGCTATTGAGATAGCGATTAAGAATGGATAAAGTAGGATTTTCATTTTAGTAGAACGATAGAGTGGTGGCACGCCGGTGTGAAGCTCGAATTCAAATGAGCAGCGGACTCGGCGTTGCCACGTACAACTTGTCTGCGGTTAATCGATAACGGGCACTGTAAAGAGAGTGAAAAGCAATAATACTGGAACGATGAATGGAAGACTTACACTGAACCAAAATCCAAGATTGAACAAAGTCGTCCTGAATTGTTCGGGGTGTTGTGGCTTGCAAACGGACTCGGCTAATGAGCCAAGATTATATAGCAAATTAGCAACTAGCATCATGACCAAATAGCCGAGACCTTGAAAAAGTATTGTAAAGACAGTGATCTCAACGTCCGCCAGCCTATCATCACTATGAAAAACGCTTAAGACGGCTACATAACAGATATAAGCGAGGACGCCAGCAACGATCAAACCGAGATTGTATTTCTTCCTTCTTTCGCGCCACCAATCGCGGCGATTTGTTGAAGAATCTGACATTTCTTTGGCGAATCTCGAAGTCCTCCTACGCCTGACCGGGGGCGAGGTTTTGACTGCGGGTTGAGGGTTGAATGGTCATGGTGGATTGAACTCGCGGCGGGTCAGGCGTTAAGAGTGACGCCGTGTTCGCCTGTGTTTTCGTGGCCATTCAGGACTCAGTTTTTACGATGCTTAACGGCAACTTGAACTGATGGCGGAGGTTTCTCCGATCGCCCTCATACTCGAAAACAAAGGTCATATCAAGTGTCGCAGGAATGGCAGTCTGGATCTGCTGCCCAAATGCTACCGAATGAAGGTCGATAGGGTTGTGGGAGTTCCAGATATAGATCGAACCTTCAACGTAGCCGTCTTCAGGGTTGGAAGGGAACTCAAAGGTTCTGCCAATCAAGTCTGATAGCCCGGAAGCGGAAATCTCTAACTCAAAATCAATGCTCTGATCCACTTCCTCATCATCAATCGTGAACGGCTCCAGCTCAATACCGATGGACGGTGACCCTCCACTCAAATACAAAGTCCCGGTCTTCGGGCGTAGTAGCTTACTGGGAAACTCTTCGGGGGCTCTTTTAGGCATAGCAAAGGATTTTGGTTCTCAGGCGAACGATAGAGTGATGGCACCGGCGAGGGAAAGTTCGAATTCGAATTGAGACGTTGTCGCCGGTTGCCGCTCACTGCTTGATAGGCTTCTTCATGTACTGGA
The DNA here is from genome assembly GCA_040384845.1 of Verrucomicrobiota bacterium. GTDB lineage: Bacteria > Verrucomicrobiota > Verrucomicrobiia > Verrucomicrobiales > Akkermansiaceae > Luteolibacter. The sequence goes on from JAZKIL010000002.1 coordinate 194,716, forward strand.
TGGTGAGGAGAGCTCGACACGATGACCGTCGGGGTCTTGGGCAACAGCTCGTCTGCCCCAGGGTGAATCAGCGGGAGCAGTATGGAGAGAAAACCCGGACACTCGCAACTGGTCGGCTACCTTGTCACATGACTCAACCGCAAATCCAATGCGCGTCGAACTGCTGGCGGGAAACTTGGCCGAAGCAGGATAAAGCTCGAATGTCCAGATCCCGTCAGATGCTGCGTAATGCTCGGGGCCTGTTCCGTGGCTATGCTTTTCAAATTCGAGGCCAATGAGTCGATAGAATGCGACTGAAACGTCAATGTTCGCGCAACGAATCACTGTCAGATTTGGGCGGGTCGTCATCTTTAATTTGTTGGCCTATCGATAGAGTGAATGCACCGACGATGGCGAGTCTGAATTCAATTGGAGAGTTTGCCGACGGTTGCATCTCATGGCTTGTTCTGCCTTTGGTTGGTAGTCGTTATAGGATTAAGTTCCCGCACGAAGAACATCGACGTGTTGCAGTGGATATACGGATTGCACGGTTGCTGCTGTGAACACTCATGAGTTCCTTGCACTGAGGACATCTAAATCCGAATCTAGCGGCAATCGCCCTCGTGAGCCATAGAGCCAAGAAAATCACGGTTCCCAATACTAGCACACCAATAAGTCCATCACCGCGCACCTGTTCGGGTGCAAAAGCGGAAAACACAAGAAAAGTAAGTATGCCGAGGAGTGTAGCAGCGATACAACTGATAATCATTATCGCCGCGTCTCGAATGTAGATTCCGAAGTGCATTAGATATCTTGCAGAACGTCAAAGAGCACGCACCCCTATCAGCGGGAGCGAGTGTCGATCATGGGGTTGATGTTGGAATTACGGGAGAGCATGTAAACAGGGCGGCTGATAGGGGTTGCGCGTCTCGGCTTGTTCGGCATTCTTGTTATGTGAGATTCTCGTGCATCGGAATCATCTCGGCGGTTCTGAAGGCACTCCAAGAATCGTAGAACTCAGTCCACGGGAAATTGGGATGCTGATCGGGCTTGCCGCTCCACGTCAGATGCACGTGTGCCAAACCTCCCTTCGGAGAGTCAGAAATAAATAGAACATCATCCGTCATAGTGCTCATTGCCACAGCCTCGGTCCTGACACCTGCCAAGACGTGATCATCCCGAAGTTCTCGACGCAACTCCGCTTCAAGTAGTATGGCTCTATCCGCGTCGATTAAAGTCCACGGAGGAAGCAACTCGAAATCTGGAACTCGCGGCGTCATTTTTTCTGCCGAACGTTAAATGTCCGCCCACGGGCGAGAATGAAAAGGAGGTTGCATCGTGTTTGAGAAGCTTATGGCCCGTTGGGCGCGACGGCATGTTAGCCGTTTGGCCTTTCGTCCGGAATGCCCTTCTGATCAACCATACGCTCGAACTCAGTGAACATCGCATCCTGAAAGCAATTTAGACAATCAGTAATTTCATTTGTGGCGTCTTTGGCATCCATAGCGAGCTTCCGGCAATTCCGTAGCGTATCGTCGTAAAGCAGCTTGTGGGCGACCGGAATCCTGCACGCTTTGTTCAGCCTGTCGGCGGCTGAAATAATCCGCGCCTTCTCAGGAAAATCCTCTCCATCCTCAAGACGTCGAATCAGCTGACCAAACATCAAGCGCTCCGGAATCTCGTAATCGATCTGATTCGGATACGCGGCAATCTTCGTGCGATAGTGGCACCAATAGTCGATCGCTCGCAGAACCTCCTCGGCAAGCTGCTGATACATGAATAGTCCGCCAATGGCGCTCGCCAGATCGGTGCCTGACGAAACCGCCTCGTCACCCATTCCGAGCACGTCGAGATAGAATCCTCCGTGTTCGAAATCGGGCCACATCCGAAGGCGTAATTGCCTGTCGAAATCGATACCCCAGTTCGTGAGTATGTCTGACATTTCTTTGACTAACGTCTTAGGCCACCAATCCGATACCACTCAGAACGGATCGCAGCAAGGAAAGGATGCTAGTCATGAGTGAGAGCTTGATTAGAGGGAGGTATCGGATTGGGTGCGCCGACTTGTTAGGCTTCTTTTATTGGCGCGTTCTGACACTCAACGATTGGACCATCTTCTTGGCTCGCACCAGTCTCAGCTTCAAAAACCGCTTGTTCGCATGTTGCATAAGGATTGCCAACGGGACTCCAAGAAGCTGGACCAACGCTCTCAATGGAATAAGGCATATTCATATGCCCGAATCTGCGATGACTATACATCACACCATCTCCAAACAAACTCGTAGTCTTCACCACAATATCAGATGAAGAAAGAACCTTACAAACAACAGGTGTCCAGCGAGATGGCTCATAGTCATCGAGCGCCCCTATCAGGCAAACCGAAAACCCAAGGCGGGCTTCGTCAGAAGTTATGTCTAGCGGATAATCGGGATGCGGTGCGTGAGTTGACATGGTTGATTCGGAATGTTGGAAAAGTGAAAGATGCTTGGGTTCAGATAGAGAGCGCGTATCAGGAATTTTCTTCGCCTAACGTCAAAGCTCGCATACGGCTGAAAGCCGTTATGCGCAGCGTCTTGTTCGTTTCTTTGGTTCGTTCAGGTTTCGGGTTAGTTTGTTTTGTCTTCGCCTATTTCGGATAGTAGCTTCAAAAACTCCGGGCTTTCGCCTAACTGGTGTGCTCCTAGAACAACATGAAAAGGCACTAATGCGACCTCCTCAAGTAACTGCCTTGGGAGCATGGGCATTAGTGTTGCCGCAGGTATTCGGAACACCTGACACGGGGATAAAGTCTTCCACTTGTGCAGACCTAAATAACCAAGGAACAACGCCTCAGTGTCCGCACCAGTCCCACGAGAAAATGCCAGAGCCATCCCCGCCTCGTGCGTATAAAAATGAGGGTTCTCTGGGAGAGGTTCCACATTCACTTGAGCAACGGTAACGATGTCTTCACTCATAAAACCATGAAACCAAATAATTCATTTAACGAACGTCTAGCTCATCCACGGCGGGGAGGGAAGCCCGAATTCAAAATGGAGCGTTACCCGCCGTTGGGTGGAGCATCTTATTAGCCTTTTGTTCGATCAATAGCAAAATCGTTTTGAAGCTTATAAGCGTCACGAACCAATTCCAAGATCGTCCTACCATTTTCAAGAGATTTGATATTTATAGCCCATGAGCACCCTTCCTTGTGAAACTCGCTTGGGGATTTAAAGAAGGGTTCATTCAACTTCATATCATCCATTGGCTTAAAGTAGTAAAAGAGTCCGATGCGCTTGGCTTGCTTCATGTGGAAGCTGATCCAATACTCTCCCTTGGTGTTTGGATCCTCCTTTAGAACGACATGAGTTATGTCGACTTTCTTCAATGGTGCGCGCATCACAAGTTCACCGTTTTCTAAACTCTTAGAATATTTGTGATCGTCATCAGATGTGTATATAAAACCATCTGCGCATAGAGAAGCGGTTCCAAATAGTAATATAGTTATGATGCGCAACATAATTTTGGCTAACAGTATTATTAGTAGCATCCCACGTGCGTATATTAGGCGGGGTTAATTTCTAAATCTGATAGAAACCCCTTGATTTGAAAAGGATTTTTTCTCCCGGCGTGTGTATATCAGAATTCTTTTGAGCGGTTTTTCGGTAGCATTCTGATTTCTGATATACACACGTTTTAAGCCAGCTTGTGGGTAGAAAAGGATGTTTCGCCCCATTCATCCACCCATCCATTTCTCCCCATTCCATGCGGCTCTCTACATAACTGAGAACTCCCCTTTCGCAGCTTTATCGCTTCAAATCTGCTCTGAAGAGGAACCACGAATTGCAGGCCTGTATTCCGTGGTTAAAACTCTTCAGTTACCATCCAATTCCCCTCATTTCATCCGGCTGTCTACGGCGAGAGAGCCCTACCAAAATCTTCCACTCACTGCGTTCCTTGCGCTCTTTGCGGTTAAATATTCTTCTTCCATTTCCCCCTCACCCGATCTCCCCCTCACTTACACGACCTCTGCCCGTAAAATCAGCATATGGGAGTCATATGACCTATCACTCCAAATGAATCTCGCTCATTTTGATGTTTAAAGTTTAAAACTTAGAGTTTCTAATCCCCGCATGCCGCAAAGCCAACCGAAACCTGGAAAACTCCTCGCCGCCAACCGTGGTGAAATCGCGATCCGTATTTTCCGCGCCGCCACCGAACTCGGACTCCGCACGGTCTCCATTTTCGCCGAGGAAGATCGTTTCTCCATCCATCGCTTCAAAGCGGACGAAGCTTACCAGCTCGATTCCTCGAAAGGCCCGGTCGGCGCTTACCTGGATTACGAAGGCATCGTCAAACTCGCGAAATCCAAAGGGGTCACGATGATTCATCCGGGTTACGGTTTCCTTTCAGAGAACCCGGCCTTTGCCCGTGCTTGCGCCCGCGAGGGCATCACGTTTATCGGTCCTTCTCCTGAGTTGTTAGAAAACATGGGCGATAAAACCGCCGCCCGTGCGCTCGCTCACAAGTTCAACGTCCCCACCCTTCCCGGCACCGAGGAACCCATCACCGATCCCGATGTAGCTCTCGCCGTCGCCCACGAAATCGGTTTCCCGCTCATCATCAAAGCCGCCTTCGGTGGTGGCGGACGCGGCATGCGCGTCGTAGAAGATCCGTCCCAACTCCACGGCCTGCTCGCAGAGGCTCGCGCGGAAGCCGAGAACGCTTTCGGCAATCCCGCTGTTTTCCTCGAGCGCTACATCAAACGCGCCAAACACATCGAAGTCCAGATCCTCGGCGACCAACACGGCAACGTCGTCCACCTCTACGAGCGCGATTGCTCCGTCCAACGCCGCTACCAAAAAGTCGTTGAGGTCGCACCCGCGATGCACCTCGATCCCGTCATCCGCAAAGAACTCTGCGACGCCGCGGTGAAACTCGCCGATGGCATAGGCTACAACAACGCCGGCACCGTCGAGTTCCTCTACGACATGGATCAGAACGATTGGTTCTTCATCGAAATGAACCCGCGCATCCAGGTCGAGCACACCGTCACCGAATGCGTCACCGGCATCGATCTCGTTCGCTCGCAAATTCTCGTCGCTCAGGGCGAATCGCTTTTCGGCGAAGAAATCGCCATCCCTTCCCAAGATAAAATTCCCTGCAACGGCTTCGCCATCCAGTGCCGCATCACTACGGAAGATCCTGAGAAAAACTTCGCGCCGGATTACGGCCGTATTCTCAACTACCGCTCCGCAGCAGGCTTCGGCATCCGCCTCGACGCCGCATCCGGCGATGCCGGCTCAGTCATCACGCCTTACTACGATTCGATGTTAGTGAAACTCACCGCCACCGGTCGCTGTTTCACCACCGCCTGCCAACGCATGGATCGCGCTCTACGCGAGTTCCGGATTCGCGGCGTGAAAACCAACATCCCTTTCCTTGAAAACATCATCGCTGATGAAACATTCCGCTCCGGCCAAGCGCACACCAAACTCATCGATACCAAAACCGAACTCTTCAAATTCAGCAAACGCCGCGACCGCGCTACCCGCACGCTCGCCTACCTTTCCGACATCACCGTCAACGGCAACCCCCACGCGAAAAACTACCGCCCCGCCACCATTCTAACTCCAGCTCCACAACCCCAGTCGCTGATCAATGATCACTTAGCATTTGGCACTAAAGAGCTGTTGAAAGAACTCGGCCCCGAAAAATTCTCCCAGTGGATCCTCGATCAGAAACGCCTCCTGATCACCGACACCACGATGCGTGACGCCCACCAATCCCTCATCGCCACCCGCATGCGCACCCGCGACATGCTGAACATCGCGGAATCCTACTCAAATCTAACACCTGAGATGTTTTCTCTGGAAATGTGGGGCGGTGCCACGTTCGACACCGCGATGCGCTTCCTCAACGAATGCCCGTGGGAACGTCTCCGGCAGCTCCGGGAAAAAGTTCCTAACATCCTTTTCCAAATGCTCTTCCGCGGCTCCAACGCCGTCGGTTACTCGAACTATCCCGACAATGTCGTCGCTGGCTTCATCCGCCACTCCGCCGATTCCGGGATGGATATTTTCCGTATTTTCGACTCCCTCAACTACCTTCCCAACATGAAGGTCGCCATGGAAGCCGTGCGCGAACATGGAAAATCCATCTGCGAAGCCGCGATCTGTTACTCCGGTGACATCCTCAATCCCGCTCGCTCGAAATACGATCTCAATTACTACATCGCCAAAGCCAAGGAAGTGGAAAAAATGGGAGCCCACATTCTTTGCATCAAGGACATGGCCGGCCTCTGCAAACCGCAAGCCGCTTACAATCTTGTCCATGCCCTGAAACAGGAAATCGGCATCCCCATCCATTTCCACACCCACGATACCTCCGGCCTCAACGCCGCTTCGGTCATCGCCGCATCCCGCGCCGGAGTCGATATCGCCGACCTCGCAATCGCCTCCATGTCCGGCTCGACCTCACAGCCAAACCTCAACTCGGTTTGCGCCGCCCTCGCCTCTTCCGAACAAGATCCCGGCCTCGACTTCGATGCGCTCAACGAAATTTCCGATTACTGGGAACACGTTCTAACATACTATAAACCGTTCGACTCCGCGCCACGCGCCGGCACTGCAGAAGTTTACGAACACGAAATGCCCGGCGGCCAATACACCAACCTCCGCGAACAAGCCAACGCCATGGGCCTCGGCCATCGCTGGCGCGAAATCGCTCGCACTTACGCCGATGTCAATCAGCTCTTCGGCGATATCATCAAAGTCACCCCGTCCTCAAAAGTTGTCGGCGACATGTGCATGTTTCTCGTCACTCGCGGCATCAAAGCCGCCGATGTTACCAAGATCAAACCCGGCTCCATCGACTTCCCGGAATCCGTCATCGACATGCTCTCGGGCGGACTCGGTCAACCCGATGGCGGCTGGCCTGCCGATGTCCAAAAAGTGGTCCTCGGTCCGAATCAAAAAATCACCACCAAACGCCCCGGCGAACTCGCAGAGCCCGTGGATCTCGAGGCAGTGGCCACGGATTGCATCCGCCAAGCCCAGCAAAATAACATCACACTCAGCGGACATCACATCCAAGACGCCCTGTATTCTCATCTCATGTATCCGGGCGTTTACAAAGACTTCCAAGCATCCCGCGCCAAATACGACGACCTCAGCAAACTCCCCACCACCGCGTTTTTCTACGGCCTACAAATCGGCGAGGAAATCGAAGTCGAAATCGATCCCGGAAAAATTCTCATCATCAAACTCATTTCCATCGGTGAAGCGGATGACGAAGGGCGCCGCACTTTGTTCTACGAACTCAACGGCATGCCGCGCGAATCGATCGTGGTCGATAAATCCCTCATCACCACCGCCACCGCCGCACGCCAAAAAGGAGACCCATCCGATCCTAATCAAATCTGTGCTCCACTCCCAGGCATGATCACGGAAATCGTCGTCTCTCCCGGAACCGAAGTGAAAGCCGGTGACAAACTCATCACCCTCGAAGCGATGAAAATGTTAACCACCGTCTCCGCCCAAGCCGATGGAATCATCAAAGACATCCTAGTCAAAAAAGGCATCCAAGTGGACTCCGATGATTTGTTGGTTCTGATGGAAACGGCGGGCTGAAGAAATTTTTTGTGGCTGGAACATGTTGTTCCAGTCCGTCGCGGGGACATCTTGTCCCCGTAACCACGCCTCCGGATCCAATCCCAACGGGATTCCGCATCCCAGCCAGGGGTTGGAACAACCCCTAGGATCATGATGTAAGAAAAAGAACACTGAAAGCGTTCTGGAGCTGCGAGCATCCTCATATTGCATGTCGGCTTGCCTAACATGCTGAACTACTCCAAAACCCTTTCAGGGTTTTAAAATGATATCCGTCCACACCCAGGGTTGTGACAACCCTGGGCTGGGATACATAATCCCTTTGGGATTAGTAATACTCACATCCACCAAACCCGTAAAAACACCTCCATGAAATTAACCGCTCTGCTTCCTCTGGCACTTTTGACAACCAGCGCCCTCGCCGCACCTCTCGTCAAGGAAACCATCGCAACTGGCCTCAACGATCCCATGGAACTTGCTATCGCTCCAAAGGGAGATTTTTACGTTGTTGAGCGCGAAGGCCGGGTTCTTCGCATCAATCCTAACACCGGCGGAATTTTTGAAATCGGTGTCATTCCAGTCCAGGCGGTTAGGGCTGCGAACCCTAAAGAAATGTATGGCCGCGAAGACGCACTTCACGGTATCGCTCTCGACCCGAACTTTGAGAAAAACCAACGCATCTACCTCTACTACAGCGTGGCGGATGCGATCATGAACCGCCTATCGCGCTTCACCTTGAAAGATGGAAAAATCGATTTCTCATCGGAACTCAAACTCATCGAAATCCCCACCAACCGCGAACCCAAAGTCTGCCACCACGGGGGCAGTCTGAAATTCGGTCCCGATGGATTGCTTTATCTCTCGACGGGAGACAACACCAACCCCTTCGAAAGCAAAGGCTACGCCCCCATCGATGATCGCGATCAACGCGAACCATGGGATGCACAACGCACCGCAGGAAACACCAATGACCTTCGTGGAAAAATCCTGCGCATCAAACCCACCGAAACGGGTTACGAAATTCCTGAAGGCAACCTTTTCCCCAAAGGCACCGATAAAGCTCGCCCGGAAATTTACGTCATGGGCTGTCGCAATCCCTTCCGCATTTCCATCGATGCAAAAACCAAAACCCTCTACTGGGGAGAGGTCGGCCCGGACGGAAAAGAAGACGCCCCGGAAGGCCCACGCGGACACGACGAAGTCAACCAAGCCAAAGCCGCAGGCAACTACGGCTGGCCTTTTGTCATCGCCAACAACAAACCCTATCCCATCCGGAATTTCGCGGACAACACGATAGGAAAAATGACCGATCCTGCCGCACCTGAAAACCTCGGCAAGCGCAACACCGGACTGAAAACTCTCCCACCCGCGCAACCCGCTTTCATCTGGTATCCTTACGCAGCAAGCGAAGAATTTCCCAACATCGGCCAAGGCGGACGCAACGCCATGGCGGGTCCGGTTTTCTATTACGAATCTGATAGAAAATACAACATCCTCTCCAAAGAAGACAACATGACCCTGCTCAACTATGATTGGATGCGCGGCAAAATTTTCAAAACGAAACTCACTAGCGACGAGAAGTTCGAGAAAATGGATGTCATGCTCGATAAACTCGTCCATCCCATGGATCTCGAAATGGATCAGGACGGATCTCTGGTCCTGCTCGAATACGGATCTGACTGGTATTTGAATAAAAACGGTGGCGTCTATCGCATCAAACCGAATTCCGGAAATAAGGCTCCGATCCTGACGATCAAATCCACCGATGGCGTGAAGAATGGTTACTCCGTTGACCAAGCCACCGACCCGGATGGTGGAAAAATCAACATCACCTGGTATCTAACAGAAGGTGCTTCCGAACGCAACCTTGGCACAAGTTCCAGCGTGGTCATCCCATCCGGAAATTTTGAGGAAATCCGTGCCGTCGCGGAAGACGACAAAGGTGCAAAAACCGTCGCACGCGTTTCTTTGGTCGCCGCGCAAGAACAGCAAACCCTCGCACTTGAGCTTGAAAAGACTCCGGCAAAACCCGGCTTCGAAGACACCGTGAAATTTAAAGTGAGTGCCAAGACAAATCCTGACCCAAAACAACTCAAAGTCCGTGCCCGCTACATCCCGCCGACAGGACACGATTCCGGCGGTCCGCAGTTCGAACCCGTCCCTGCCGAACTTGCCAAAGTCAACCAGTGCCTAGCCTGCCATCAGGTCGACGCTTCATCGGTCGGACCCTCCTATTTCGATGTCGCACTAAAATACCGCGATCAAAAAGACGCCACTGAATATCTGAAAAACAAATTGAAAACCGGCGGCGGCGGCACTTGGGGTGAAATCCCCATGCCCCCACAAGTAGCACTCAAACCCGACGATGCGGACAAACTCATCGCAGCCATCCTCGCCTTATCTAACGGAAGCACCCAAACCAGCGGCACCCTCCAAGGCACCATCCAACTTGCTCCGCAAAAAAATCTGGAGCCCGGTGGTGCATGGGAAATTTCCGCAGAAGCTCCGGGCTATTCCCCATCAAGAATCCGCGTTCCGGCAAAGTGATTCAACATCCCAATCCCAACGGGATTATGAATCCCAGCCAGGGGTTGGAACAACCCCTGGAATATAGACACAAAAGAATAGGAACGCTGAAAGCGTTCTGGAGGTAAATCCAGATCTTTGTTAGAAAAAATTGAATACAAACCTCCTATTCCAAAACCCTTTCAGGGTTTTCACCTCTATCCGGATGGATACCTAGGGTTGTCCAACCCTAGGCTGGGATGCCCAATCCCGTTGGGATTGATAAGATTCACCGCGCACACGCCTCCAGATCCAATCCCGTTGGGATTGGGGAACAATCACTCGCCTTTCGGAAAAATTCCATCCAACGAAGTCTCTACCCGCTCGTCCATCCATCGCTCCAAAGCCATACGCATCGGATCGAGCACATCTGGATGATTTGCTGCGACATCCGCCTCACTGAACGTTCCACCAACGCGTTGAAACAAACCAAAGTGACGCTTCCCTTCCATCGTTGGCGTGCAAATCAGTTTCCATTTTCCAGTAACCAAGCATCGTTGCTTCGCTTCGACCAACGGCTGCTCAAATTCTTTTTTCAAAACAAACTGATAATTGAACGACTCCTCGATATACGTCATCTGATCCATCGGCGGAAGTTTGGGGCGCTCAATGCCTTTCACTTGGAACTGGATAAACGGGAAACCGGTTTCACCATAAAACGCCCGGCTCTTCGGTGTCTCGCTTCCATCTAACCATTTTGAAAAACTCTGACCTTCCCAGCTCAACGGCTTCTCAACTTCGAGCAAATCGGCAAGGGTCGGCAAAATATCAATGAGCCGCACTTGTTCCGATATGGTTCGTGGCTCCGCATTGGGCAGTCGCACGAGCAAAGGAATATGGTTCGCCTGAAGACCGCCGTTAAATGTCAGGCCATGACCGAGAGTCACTCCTTCTTCGTAAAGATTATCTCCGTGATCCGCGGTGATGATCACGATGGTGTTATCGCTGAGACCTCTTTTCTCCAACGCTTTCAAAATATCACCGACGTTGTCATCAAACTGCCTCGTGCAGCCATCATACAAATCCCGGATCTGCTGGATCTCTTTATCCGGCAGCGCCTTCCACTTATTTTCCAGATCCGTACCACCGATGAATTCATCGATGTCAAACGCCACTCCGTTTTTGTTAGGACCTTCATAATGCGGATCCGTAAACATGCTCGAATACGGCTCGGGATTCCGATACGGCAGGTGGTTGCAGGAATAAAAAACATGCCAGAAAAACGGCTCACCTGTTTTCGACACTTGATCCAACCGCTGCGTCACTCGATTCGTCACCACTTGCGGCGTCACGAATTGCGCGAACGAGCCAAGCTGCGGGAAAATGTCATAGCCAATTTCATGATCGAAATAGAGTGGAATCACAAAATGCGCCAACACCACGGCCTGACTCATGTAGATTTTGAAATTATCAAAACTTGATACGGAAATATGCTCGAATCCCAACGGCATCACCTCGTAATAACCTGCACACCAATCACCGATCGCGGCCGTGTCGTATCCCTCTTTGCGTAAAATTTGCGCAATCGGCGTGATGCCGGCCTTCGCAGCATTTACGGTTTCCTCACTCGGATACATCTGGCGGAACCCATGCGTGTGCGGATACTGAGAGCTCATCAATGTGGTCCCGGACTCCAAGGTCGATGCGATCGGCGTCAGGCAATTCGCCAAATTGATCGAACGCTTTGCGAGTGCATCGATGTTCGGTGAAACTCCCGCCGCAGCCGCTCCATCCGTGCGACGCGGGTGGTATCCCACATAGCCCAGCTTATCTCCACGTAGCGAATCCGATCCAATAATGATCACATTCAAACGTTTTTTATCCTCCGTTTTCTCAACCGCCTCCAAGCGGGAGGTTGCGGGATTGAATCTCCAAAAAAGGAATACACCCAAACCCAACAACACTGCACCCACGGCGATCCTCGCTCTTTTACTCAAATGACGATAATACCACCAACCCACATAAGCCAAAATCACCCAAGGTAGGATCGTGAAAATCACAAAGAATACCGCAGGTTTCGCGGTTTCCGGCACAACATTCAAGACTTCAAAATACCAATAACCGAACTTCGCATCATCCAGGAAATACGGCCGTGTCTTGACCAAGCGTAGTGTAAAAAACCCATGAATGAGAAAACTTCCACACAAGCCAGCCATCACCACCACCCACCACCTGCGGAGGGGCCATTTTCTCAATGCCAAATCCACCAGCGGACACAAAACCACCGTGAACAAAATCGCCAGTATCGCATAGCCTAACAGCACATACAGATTCTGCATGACCAGAAAGTCCATATACTTATCCTGTGCGAGCGCGCTGAACTTGTTCTTCATCGACCCCGATCCACCGCTCAGGCGGACGAGTGCGATCACGTATTGGAACGCGAAAAACAAACTCACCCCGCCGATGATTTTCAAAGCATACGGCCTCGTCATTTTTCGTTCATCATCCAGAATCACTTCTTCACCTCCGGCGAATTCATTAATAACCACCGGGGTGCCACGATCTCTTCAATCAGCACCCCGCTCTTCGATTGCAAACCTTCTTGCAGATACAGCCGCAACATCACGGGCACTTTCTGATTCTTATTCTGCGTGAGCAACTCATCGATAACCCGAAACGTCTGCTCATCCCGTAAAGCATATCCATGGATCGCCTCGTAACTATTCAAAGCTGTAAGTTTGAAAGCTTGGTATTTTTCACTATCTGCAAACTCGTAGTTATAAAAATCCTCCCGCTCCACATAAACGCGGAAATCGCCGCGATATCCCGCTGGCCGATCTTTCACGAAGCGCTCCCAGTCCATCGGCTGAGCACAAACATGAGTTTCCCAATCCACCTTCGCATCAGTCGGGCTATTCACCTCGACCACCAATTTACCATCCACACCCGAGCTGAGCTTTGTTAGAACCACCCAAAACCCTCCGCGGGATCCAATGGTCAACGGATTCATATCAACAAAAGTAACCACCTCGGAGGCGACTATCGGGTTTTTAGAATAGAAACCTAACATCATTGGCCTGACCCGCTTGGTTTCCCTGACATATTTCGACATCTCATCCACCGACTTCGCTCCGTAAAATTGCCGAACCGCATCTTTGATCGTCGCGATTGTCTGCAAAGCATCGCGCTCCGCCTGCTCCTCACGCTCTTTCTCACTCACTATATCCGCTTTGGCCGTGATCTGCTGCTTCTTCAGGTGTGTGATTTCAAACACCAGCCAACCGATCCCTGCCAAGAAAATCAGCCCGATCGAAATCCAAAATCCCATGTGCACCCGCGTCGGTTCTTTATGCGTATTCCATTCATCCTCCAAGGTCGCGTCTTCTTGCCCGGCCCATTCCTCAAGTTTCGGCTCATGCGTCCTGAACTTTAATTCGCTCCTATCCTTCACCTCCAACCGCACTTTTTCCTCATTTGTGCCCATCGGTTGGCCATCCAAGGGCGAAACTTCCTCCTCTGGAATCTCGTCCACAGTTCGTAATTTCGGTTGATCGTCCTTTTTCTGCATCGGCGAACCAAGGAAAGCAGAAAAGTCCATCGACGCAATGCCGCACTCTGTTTTAAAGTCGCCCCGAGCAAATTTAAGATGTCGGCAAAAAAACGCATACTCATCATCACCGCAGCATTCGGTGAAGGGCACAACAGCGCTGCGCGTAACCTCGCGCTGGCTTTCCAAAAACTCGGTATGGAGACTCAGGTCGCCGATCCCTGTGTGCTTTCCGCGCCTCATTCCACCTCAGTCATTCAGTGGGGCTACCGCTTGGTCACCACCCATTTCCCGAAAATTTGGGAAAAAATTTACCGCGCCACCGACCAATGCGATTTCTCTGTGCCCAGCATGCCCATGATGCGTCGCCCGGAAAGTTACCTACAAACCCTCGTCAACGAGTTCCAGCCGGACGCCATCGTTTCCACCTATCCGATTTATCCCTACTTCCTCGAACGCCATTTCCAAGAAACAGAAAATCGCCTGCCGGTTTTCACCGTCGTCACCGACTCCATCGAAATCAACGCCTCATGGCTCCGCGCCCCAACGGATTACTTTCTCGTCACCGATCGCGTCACGGTCGATGCGATGAGTTCATGGGGAATTCCGGAAAACAAGATCATCTGCACCGGCTTTCCCGTGAATCCCATGTTCACCTCACTCACACCTGTGAGCAGCGATGAACCATGTAAACCATTCCGCGTTCTTTATTTCCCAACCGCGAAAAAACCTTTCGTCCGCCGCCACGCGCGCGCGCTACTCAACGCCTCACCCGATGTTCATCTCACCATTGTGTTAGGAAAAAATTTCCGCGCTCTCCACTCGCGCGCCGCAGAAATCAAAGCGGAGTATCCCAACCGCGTTCGCTTGTTAGGTTGGACCAAAAAAGTTCCCCAACTACTCAACTCACACCACCTCGTGATTGGCAAAGCCGGTGGAGCAACCGTCCATGAAGCCATCGCCGCACAGTGCCCGATGCTGATCCATCACCTTGTCCCCGGACAAGAAGAAGGTAACCTGCAACTCCTCCAACATCTCCACGCAGGCGACCTCGCAGAAGATCCGAAAGATCTCACTCAGGCCGTCTTCCGACTCCTCGCAAACGACGCCGCTGACTGGCGTATCATGAAAAAAAATCTCGCGAACCACGATCGCAACAACGGCGCCATCACCGCCGCTAATTTCATCCTCAACCATATCTAATCATTCTTTGTGATTTAGAGTTTAAAATTTAAAGTTTCGACCACCGTGCCAGACTTCCTCTTTGATATCGGAAAAGTCCTCCTCGACTTTGATTTTGAAACGTCTCTCCGCAAATTCCTCCCCACCAATCACCGCAACCCCGCTTCCGCTCTCGAAAAATTACTCGCCCGCAAAGACGAGTTCGAAGCCGGGCAGATCAGTACCGAAGATTACACCCGTTGGGCTCTCGAAACGCTCGACTCCGACGTTTCCACCGAAGTCTTCCACCACGCTTGGCGCAACATTTTCACGCCCAACCAACCGATGTGGGAAACCGTCCGCAAACTCCACACCTCCGGACATAGCCTCATCCTCTTCTCCAACATCAATGGCATTCACTCGCCTTGGATATTTGAGACATTCCCCGAATTCTCCCTGTTCCACGGCGCGGTCTTATCTTACGAAGTCGGTGCCATCAAACCTCAGCCAGAAATATACCAACACGCCATCGACAAATACGCACTCGTCCCCGAAAATACCCTCTACATCGACGATCTCCCTGCCAACATCGCCACCGGCCAGCGATTAGGTTTCCACACCCATCTTTACGATTTCAACAACAACCAAGCATTCGAGCATTGGCTCGCGAAAAAGCTCTCTTTCCTGAAAACTGAAAACTGAACACTAGAAAACTTTAATGCTTAAAATCGCCGATCGCACCTTCTCTTCCCGCCTCTTTCTTGGAACCGGTAAATTCCCTTCCAACGAATCCATGCGCGATGCTCTCGCCGCCTCGGGAACTGAAATCGTTACAGTCGCCCTCCGCCGCGCCGATCTCTCAGGAAAAAAAGATCCGTTTGCTAACATCCTTGATTACGTCGATCCCGAGAAATACCTCCTTCTCGCCAACACCAGCGGCGCGATGAATGCCGATGAAGCCGTCCGCCTCGCCCGGCTCGCCCATTCCGCAGGGCTACCAAAATGGATCAAACTCGAAATCCATCCCGATCCCACCTACCTCCTGCCAGATCCCATCGAAACCCTGAAAGCCGCTGAAATCCTCGTCAAAGAAGGTTTTACCGTCCTCCCCTACATCAACGCCGATCCTGTTCTGGCAAAACGCCTCCAAGAATGCGGCTGTGCCACCGTCATGCCGCTCGGCTCACCCATCGGATCTAACAAAGGCATCAGCACCCGCGATCAAATCGCCATCATCATCGCACAAGCCATCGTCCCCGTCGTCGTCGACGCCGGCATCGGCGCACCATCTCACGCCGCAGAAGCCATGGAACTCGGAGCCGATGCCGTGCTCGTCAACACCGCCATCGCCATCGCCTCCAACCCGGAAAAAATGGCCATCGCCTTCAAACAAGCCGTCGAAGCCGGCCGCACCGCCTTTGAACTCGGCCTACCAGAGCAGTCAACGACCGCCAACGCCACTTCTCCTCTCACTGCGTTCCTAAATTCGTAACGGCGATCATCGGTCGCCGTGTGAAACGAGAATTGATTGTGTAGTCGTTGAATTAAACATTTCCCGCATAACTAAGTGACAGATAAAGAACGCCAAGAATCAGCAAATCTCATTCTATCCTTCTTAGATGAGACGTGTGGTGCTTATGACTGGGATGATTTCATATCACCCAGCAGCAAAGATCCTGACTTCGAGTTACTCCGCGTTTATTGTGCCTCTACAAACTATCTCTATCCCCCAACCGACCCAAAATGCTGGTGCAGTGATTTAGGTTCAGAGAAACTTCGCATACTTTCTGAACTTCTAATTTCAACTTCTCAATTCAAAGTAATTTCAGATTTCATCTGTTCTGAACAACAAAAATACCTAAAGTAGCAGTCGAATTATCATGTTCACACTCCAAACAAACCCACTGCAATCCCATCCAGCAAATGGATTCCATGCAGATGGACATGAAGACTACCTGAACGCTGCCTCCACTGAAGCGGGACTGCACTTCGAAAAAGCGAAGCTCCACAGACGCATCAAAAACCTCTGCCATCCTCGCCATTTATTGGGACACTTTATCCTATTCTCAAGGCGGCGCAGACTCCTTTCACAAATTCATAAGCGTTTCAAAGTGCCGTATGCGTTATTTCTTACGCAGAATATTTGGTAGGACGTTCAACAACTCGTTAGATCATCACTCACCACCGCACCAGGAAGCGTTGAAGTGCCAGGAAAAAGTTTCCTACCCGGATAAATCGTTGTCTGGATGCCGGTGTGCACATCGTCGCCAATGATCGTCCCGAATTTCCGTCGCCCTGTATCGACCAACTTCCCATCCACCAACGTGCGGTGATTTTTGCCATCATGCCGCAGATTGGAAGTCACGGTCCCCGCGCCGAAATTCACCCGCTCACCGAGAACGGAATCACCCACGTAAGAGAGATGACCCACGTTAGTCTTAGAAAGTAGGATAGAGTTTTTAATCTCCACCGCATTGCCCACATGGCAATGATCGCCAATGGAAGTATGACCGCGCAGATAACAATTCGGGCCGATCTTGCAGTTCTTTCCGATCACCACATTGCCTTCAATAAACACACCCGGCAGAATCCTTGTCCCCTCACCGATCCTAACCACGCCCTCGATCACAGCCAGCGGATGCACTTCGCCCTGAATCTCTGATTCCAGCAAACCACCCACATGTTGTTCATTCGCCCGCAACAGATCCCAACTATGCCGAATCACAAACGAATCCTTTGCCATCACCCGCACTCCTTCGCCGGGTCCGTCTCCACGCCATGCCAGCACTTCACCCTCCGCATCGACCAACACGGCTCCTTCCGAACAATCTGTTAGGTCAGCTGACGCAATCCATGCTTGAGGAGCCGCCGACCATCCCGCGGGAAGCAACGTGTGGTGCTCGCGCAGTGAAATATTTCCGATTGGAAAATCTGAGATGGATCGTGTGAGGAGGACTGGCATGGGGAAAATTTCACGATTACTTATCCTAACTCCGCCGAGATAGCCCGCGAAAAACGCTCGATCCAATGATCCACCGCTTCCTGCTCCCGGTGCTCGACGAGAATCCGTATCTTTTTCTCCGTACCCGAGTAGCGAATCAACTGCCGACCCTCGTCGCCAAACGCAGCATTCGCCTCCGCCATCACAGCTTGCAGGCCCGGCAGATTCTCGATCGGTGGCTGGGCGGAAACCGGTAAATTCACCAGCTTGTTTGGAAACTCCGTCATACATGCCGCAAGTTCGGCCAAGCTAGCATTGCTTCGTTTCATCATCCCCAACACCTGTAGCGCGGAGAGAATCCCGTCACCCGTTGTCGCGTGATCCGCGAAAATCAAATGACCCGAGTTTTCACCGCCGAACGAAAAATTCTTTTCGCGAAGAGCTTCGATGACATGACGGTCGCCCACGCCGGTCGTGATTACTTGGATGCCATTTCTCCGCATCGCCTCGTGCAAACCGATGTTGCTCATCACCGTCACCGCGATCGTATCCCCGCGTAACCGCCCCTGCTGTTTCAGTGCTAGCGCACACAAACCCAAAATTCTATCACCTGAAATCGGAGTGCCTTCGGCATCGGTAAAAATCACGCGATCTGCATCGCCATCAAATGAAATCCCGATGTCCGCCCCATGCTGACGAACCAACTCGCCCGCGTGCTTGGGATGCAGCGCACCGCATCCGGCATTGATGTTTAATCCATCCGGATCGCAACCCGTTTTAATCACCTCAGCACCCAGTTCGCGGAAAATCAACGGAGCAATCCACCACGCCGCGCCATGGCCGCAGTCGACCACAATCTTCATTCCGTGCAGGCTGATATTGTCCGCCGTGTGTTTGGCAAATTCAATATAACGCCCACGCGCATCATCGATCCGATACGCTTTTCCAATCAGCTCTGGCGAAATCGGCACCGGCGTTGGCTCCTGCCCCAAGATGTGGCGTTCAATCAAAGTTTCCAATTCATCCGACAGTTTGAAACCATCTGGCCCGAAAATTTTCAGCCCGTTGTCCTCGAACGGATTGTGCGAAGCCGTCAGCATAATTCCCGCCGCACAACCCATCGATTTCGTGAGATGCGCGATGGCTGGCGTAGGCAACGGACCGGGTAAATACACATCCATCCCGGAGGAAACAAGACCCGCCGTCAGCGCCGTCTCTAACATGTAGCCGGAAATCCGCGTGTCTTTTCCAATCACCACCCGGTTCCGATTTGGCCCGGTAGAGCGCAGCACCTGAGCCACCGCTTGCCCCGCTTTCATCGCCACCTCAGGCGTGATCGGAAACTCATTCGCGCGGCCTCTTATGCCATCTGTACCAAATAACTGCATTTCAGACTTTTTTGGAATGCCTGATGAATATCAAGCACAAAGGCGGAACTCATCCGTTCATCGAATCGTCACTATCATCCCAACAAGACAACTTGACATCGTGTTGCAAATGGGACACGTTCCATACATGAAAACTGCCGCCGTTCATAGTAGAATCCAGCCGGATATTAAACAAAAAGCAGAGGATATCCTGCAACGTTTGGGAGTTAGCCCCACCGAGGCAATTCGAATGTTCTACACCCAAATCGCTTTAAGAAACGGATTGCCATTTGATGTTTCCCTCCCGAATGAAATGACTGTCAAAGCGTTGGAGGATTCCAGAAAAGGTCGTAACCTTGAGCGCTTTGAATCGGTCGATAAACTCTTTGAAAGCTGGGATGCATGAAAATCGTTTTTCAAACCAGCCAGTTTAAGAAAGATTTCAAACGGACTTTAAAAAGAGGGAAAGATATTGAGAAGTTAAAGCAAGTGATTCGGTTGATTACGATAGGGCAGCCTTTGGAAGAACGACACCGAGACCACGCGCTCGGCGGTAACTGGTCAGGCTCTCGTGACTGCCACATTGAACCCGACTGGATTTTGATTTATCGGATCGAAGATCAATCCCTGTTTCTTGAAAGAATCGGCAGCTACAGTGACCTTTTTAGATAAATGACGCTTCTTTAACACACCTCGCTACCAAGTCCCATTTTGAGGAAAATCCATCCCAACGGGATGACAGAAATTAGCCAAGGGTCGAGGAGCACCGCGACGACCACCCTTGGAACTTTTCTCTAACAAATCCGCACCCTGAAAGGTGTGCCAGAAATTGCGATAAGATAGTTTGTTCTAGCCCTCCGTTATCTCCGTTTGCTCCTGTGAAAAAATATTTTCTGCACAGGATGACCTTGTGCAGCGAAATAGCATGGGCCAACGCGGCGGTTGCAGCCGCGATTTTGAAATCGCGGTTCCTTTCTTTTAGACCCTAGCCACCAAGCCCATACACCTCTCACCCGGCATGACGCTGAGTTCCATCTGATTCATCACATAACCCAATGATATTCCGCTTACTGGATCACCGAATCCATGACTCCCGCCAGAGCCCGGATGGCCGAAGGCCGCTGTGGAGCTTCCGTACAAAAAGCGTTTCTTCTGTCCGTGTTCATCGACTGGATCTTTTTGACATCCACAGGTGAACGCGGTCTCACGCAATAGCACTTTATCCTCACCTGAAATCTGCAAACTCCCGAGAGCTCGTTTCACTCCCGCCGAAAACGGACTCTCTAACGCACCGATCGCGCATTGATAAAACTTCGCAAGTCCACTAGCCGATCCCACTCCACCCATCGCCGGCAACCCAGCCGACCAAGCTTTGGATTCGTTCATCTCCGCAATCGCATGTAAACCGCGGGGTGATGAAAATGCTCTTCGCGTAAGGCTCCCGGTCTGGTTGTAAATTTGATAAAACCCTTCTTCAAAAGCGGAGGGTTTAGCCCTACCCGGAACCAATTGCGCCACCCGTCCCCATTCGCTTTCCGGTAGGCCGATCCAGAAATCGATTCCCATCGGCTTCGCAATTTCATCATTCCAAAAATTCCCTAAAGTCTTTCCTTCGAGGCGACGGACACATTCATCTAACAAAAATCCATAAGTCCTCGGATGATACCCATGACCATAGCCCGGTGACCACTCGGGGGTGGTGTGCTCGATAGCTGCAATCACTGCCTGATGATCATATACATCGGCGTTATGGGTCAGAGCGGCCAAACCGCATTGATGAGAAAGCATCTGACCGAACGTTGCTGCCTGTAACGGAAAACCGATCCAAACTTCACTGACCAAATCGTTTTCATCCAAGCCCCGCTTGGAAAGCGCATGCAGCAAAGTCGCCGCGGCCGGGCCCTTTGTTGCCGAGTAAACGGGCGCTATCGTTTTAGCATCCCATTTCTCCGTTCGATTCCTATCCCGATAACCTCCCGCCATCGCAACGATCTCTTCCCCGTCTTTCCAAACACTCAGCCCAGCCCCCAGCTCACCACGCACCGCGAAGTTCTCCTCAAAATAATTTCTAAGCTCTCCAAAATCCATTTATGTTAAAAATGTTTTAACCAAAAGTAATTTCGAATCGCGATTCCATCTCATCATACTTTGGTTTCAATAAAATCTGCTCTGCGTCCCTCTGTGACCTTTGACTACACTTCGTTCCGTCCAAGCCTTTAGTGCTTCGCTGATAAATGTAATTCGCTACTGCTCATCCTGCTTTGCGCCTCTGCGGTAAAAATTAATTAACCAACTTAACTATCGAATCCACCGCGCCACATCTTTCGCAAAGTAGGTCAGGATCATATCCGCACCTGCACGGCGTATTCCTAACAGACTTTCCAAAACCACAGCCTTTTCATCCAACCAACCACTCGCGCACGCCGCTTTGATCATCAAATATTCACCGCTGACCTGATAGGCAGCGATCGGCAACGTCGTCTCATCCCGCAAACGCGCGATCACATCGAGATACGCACCCGCAGGTTTCACCATCACCATGTCCGCACCTTCTTCCTCGTCCATCAACAATTCACGGATCGCCTCGCGCACATTTCCCGGATCCATCTGATAGGTTTTCTTGTCGCCTTCTTTCGGTGCGGAATCAAGCGCGCCACGGAACGGCCCGTAAAATGCCGATGCGTATTTCGCCGTGTATGACATGATCCCGACTTCCGTGAAACCCGCTTCATCCAACGCAACCCGGATCGCGCCCACCCGACCATCCATCATGTCCGATGGCGCGACGATATCCGCACCCGCCTTTGCATGGCAGAGCGCTTGGCGACAAAGCACCTCGACAGTTTCGTCATTGAGAATTTTCAATTCACCATTACAACTCCGCACCACCAAACCGTCGTGCCCATCCGAGTTGTAAGGATCGAGCGCGACATCCGTGATCACGCACATTTCCGGACAAAGTTTTTTAATTTCCCGGATCACATGCGGCACCAAACCATGGTCGTTGGCCGATTCACTGCCCTGCGGATTTTTCAGCGAGTCCTCAATTTTCGGAAAAAGCACAACCGCCCGTATCCCCAAATCACGAATTTCCAAAATCTCTTTCAACAATCCCTGAACCGACCACCGCGTGCAACCCGGCATCGAATCGATCGCGACGTCTTCGGTATCAGCATGAAAAAACATCGGTAAAATCAAGTCCTCCACCGCAAGTCGGGTTTCCCGAACCAACCCACGAATCGCCGCACTCCGCCGATTTCTTCTCGCTCTGACCATCATTTCCATAGCCGGAGCTTTCGCTATCCAACCCGCCTTGGCAAGTCAGTGTCTATCGACAATCAATCCAACTGACGAATCGCCACGGCATTCGCTGCCGCATAATCCCTTGCATGGCTGAGGCTTACCTGTACTTCGGCGATTCCCTGCGCTGTCAAAAATTCCGAAGCATTGCCGTGAAATAACATCGTCGGCGCGCCGGACTCGCCCCGGACCACTTCCATTTCCAACCAACCCGCCTTGCCGCCTATCCCCGTTCCAAGCGCTTTTGACACGGCTTCTTTTGCTGCAAATCTCGCCGCATAATGCATCCCCGGTCGCTTTTGTTTATCGCAGTAATGCCGCTCGCCTTCAGTGAAAAGTTTCCGAAGAAACGACTCACCCTGCCTCGAGATCGCGTCCTCAATCCGATCCACCTCAACCACATCGATCCCGATCCCGTAAATCATCATGATGGAAAAGAGTAAGATTTCATTCCCGCAGCCATCTCAGCAACCGCAGTGCGCATCCCCACTGTCATGGAATGTGAAACAATACTGTGCCCGATGTTTAGCTCGCTCAAACAGGGAACTTTCAACACGTCGGGCAAATTCAGATAGTTGATTCCGTGACCGGCATTGACCTGCAAGCCAAGCTCATGCCCGAGCTGCGCGGCGGCGATCAATCGTGCGATTTCCTCTGACTTATCGAAAGCATTCGCAAACGCCCCCGTGTGCAGCTCAATCATATCAGCCTCCATACGCGCAGCTTCACGCACATGTTCTTCTAACGGATCGATAAACAGACTCACTTTAATGCCAGCCTCTTTGAGTCGTTTCACCGCCTCCCTCGCTGTCCCGAAAAGCGCGACCACATCCAGTCCGCCTTCGGTTGTCACTTCCTCGCGGGTTTCCGGAACCAAGCAGGCGAAATCCGGTTTCAGGCGAAACGCCAAATCCAACATTTCCTCGGTGATCCCGAGTTCCAGATTAAGTGGAATATCCACTTCCTCGCGAATCCGAAAAACATCCGCATCTTGCATGTGCCTGCGATCTCCCCGCACATGCACGGTGATCGAATCCGCACCGCCCGCCTGGGCTTCATGCGCGGCTAAAACCACACACGGTTCTGCATTTGGAGAATCCGGCTGCAGCGCATACCTAGCCTGACGCAACGTCGCGACATGATCAATGTTCACTCCTAATAAAAGACTCATGCCGAAAAACTAAGTCCCGCTCAGAACACCCGCAAGGAAACTCCTTCGAGCCATTCACTCAAATCAGATTTCTGACGACCCCCCAGATAATAAGAATCGCCGCAATGATGATGGATCCCCACTTGCCGACACTGAGCCTTGAGCAAACCGCTTTTCCCCTCACCCAACCCAAAACCTCCAGCCCCAGCCCAATCATTGCCAGAGGAAATAAAATAATACCCACGGGATTCAAACGAAACGCCTCCGCGAAACGTCCGTGTAAAATTGCATAAGTCGCACGCGTCATTCCACATCCCGGACATTCCAAATCTGTGAGTTTCCTGAAATAACAGCCGGGCATCCAACCTGCACCACCATCTTGGCTAAGTTTGTATGCCGCGAAAACCAGCCCGAGTACGACCAGTAAAACTAAAAGTGCTCTATCTTTATGCATGAGTCAGAGGCTTGAAGAATATTCAGGGAGCCAAGTTATAGAACACCCATATCATAATTCCTAAAATTCCCAAAAATATCGGGATCGATGTGCAAAAACTCACGATCATCCACACCTTGGCGTTTTTAGATGCATCCGCTGCTGCAAAATGATTTTGAAGCAGTTGATAATTATCAACCTTGGTCGCATAAACCACGGCAACAATTGCAAACACTAAACTAATCGGCACACAAATTATTAGTGTCTGGATACAGGCTAGCACCAAGGCAACAATCGACTGCCATTGATAGTTCGGAATACTCGGTGGAATGAATTTCGCATCGATAGCCGGAGGTTGGGTTGTGAATGAGGAGCCAGCATTCGACGGAGGATTTATATGCAAGGGGGGCACCGATATAATTTTTGCAGGAAGAGGAGAGGAGACGACCTGTGCTCGCGGAATCCAATCTGACATGCCTTCTTTCCATACAAGGTCTGTGGGTAAGATTTCTCCATCCGTAAATTTTCTAGCGAACTCCTGCTCAGTGATCGGCCCGAGTTGTTGCCCGTTCTTTGAGTAAAACCACGTCATGATTTTCGGAAAATTTCGTAATCCATTTTTACTGAGCTCCCGGAAAATCATCCAGGATCAGCGAAACCAGACGGTTCCCCTCTCGGGATAAAGAAACCTGATTGCCGCTTCCAGAAATCAATCCACGAGTCAGATAAGATTGATTCATGCCCGCAGGCCTGATGTGAGTCACCGTCGCTTGGTTCACCGTCCGGCTACTCGGAGTAAATGAAATAACATGCCCTGTGGCGGAGAAACCAATTTCCCATGAGTTCACCGTCACATCTCCCGGGCGTTTCGTCCACGGATAGCGCACCAAAAATTCCGGTTCCGTTCTCTTCGCTGGAATGGCGACTTTGAATTGCACAGGCCGACTCTTCACAAATTCACTGAAACTCAGATTCGGATTTTCACGATGTGCCAGAAAGAAACTCGCGACATCAATTCCCGCGAGATTCATTCCATTAAAATTCCCATGGTAATTCGGGCTCGCGAAACTCTGTTTATGCCAGTCCTCGTAATTCAAACTCATGAGAAAACCCAATTCCAAATGCAAATGCGCGCGCGTCCGGTTGATGCCTGCTCCAGTGTAACCCATACGTCCGAGAACAGAACCGGCTCTAACCGCATCTCCGATCTGCACCGTAATTTCCCCCAAATGCGCATAGAGCGAGTAAACTTTTGTTTGCTCCCACTCATGCTCAACCACCACGTATCGGCCGTAGTTGCTACGCCCCGCGATATCACTCGTGTGAACCACTTTCCCACCGGAAATACTCATGACTAAGTCCAATGGATTGCCCGCCTTGTCTCTCTTGATTGGCGCAATATCGATGCCTTCATGAAACTTCGTCAACACCACCTCGCCGTTGACTCGAATCGGAGTCCGCACAAAACCAAATGATCCACCCTCCCATGGTTTCGTCACCTCACCCTCAAAAGTTCTATCCACATACATGTAGAACCGATCCAACTGACCGCTGAACAGATGATCATTTTCCGTCGGTAGAACCAACTCAAGGGCATCCGCTTTAAGATTTGCGAACGCGAGCGATAATATAACCAGTCCCCATTTCATATTCTTGAACTCATTCCTTCTTTTTATCACCAATACGCGGCATCGCTTTATCGAGTTCACGAATTTCATCCAATGTCAGCCCCTTCCAAATGAGAATGACCCGATCATTCACCGGCTGATCAATCATGACGGCATCGACCACACGCCCAAATGCCTGACAAACCAGCAACTTGCCTTGGTTAGCAGTCGTGACTGCCGTTAGCCGTTTACCCGAGCTCTCCCTTAATTGAATGATGATTCCGTATGATGTTTGGTCTTCCGAAGGAAACGGAGTGAACGCCATGAAATCTTTCGAGGCGAGTTCTGGCATCCGACGAAAATACCTTTGCTTCCCTAAAAATTCATAAGGGAAGATCATTTTGGGATTATCATTCATCTCCGTCTCAACATGAAATGAAACCTGGGGAATCTTCTTGTCCCCACCCGCCCACGCAAAAGCAGTGAATGCGAAAAGAAAGACGAATAACCAACGAATTGAATTCTTCATGCGGGTGATCAAAACACACAAATCCATTCATGAAAACAAAATGGCTGATTATTTTCAGGGTGAACCCCTTTCCTCCAGAACACGAAAAGGCGGAAGACCCTAAGATCTTCCGCCTTTTACATATTTCATTACCGCTTAAGCAGCTGAATCACTCGCGAGAGGAATATCAAACTGCCAGCGGTGTTTGATTACTTCTTCTTAGCTGCTTTTTTGGCGGCTTTTTTAGCTGGAGCTTTTTTAGCTACGGCTTTTTTGGCTGGTGCCTTTTTAGCTACTGCTTTCTTAGCGGCTTTTTTAGCTGGAGCTTTTTTAGCTGCTGCCTTTTTAGCCGGAGCTTTTTTGGCAACCACTTTTTTAGCTGGCTTTTTAGCTACTTTTTTAGCGCTTTTCGCTACTTTTTTCGCAGCCTTTTTGGCTGGTGCTTTTTTAGCGGCTTTCTTAGCTGGCGCAGCTTTTTTGGCTGGAGCTTTTTTGGCTGCTTTTTTAGCGGCTTTCTTAGGAGCTGCTTTTTTCACTGCGGCTTTCTTAGGAGCTGCTTTTTTTACTGCTTTCTTTGCTGTTTTTTTCGCTGGCATAGTTTTATGTCGTTGGAGTTCGCGTTCGATGTTTGTTTTCTCTTCCGGTGTTAATGAACCGAGGGAGAGGGTAGCGAGAACGGCCTCACCGAGGCGTCCTCCAAAAGCATTTGTTACGAAATCATCCGTCGCACGACGCACGATGATTTCTTGTGAATACGCCGACTCATAAACATGAGCCCTTCCGGAGCGGATTCTTCTTACCAGTTTTTTTCTCTCCAAGCTTTGCATAACAGAGAGGACCGTGGTGTAGGCTCTTTCTCTTCCGTCAGGCAGTGATTCATGTACTGAACTTACAGTAGATGGTCCTTCATACCACAACACAGAGAGTGCTTGTAGTTCGAGATTGGAAGGATGTGTAGGTTTATTCATCAGGATTCGTTTCCTTAGATTGATACGATAAAACTAGTATTACGGATTTCCGTCAAGTTAAAATCACTAAACTTTTAAGAAAAGTTTAGGATAAAAATCATCCCCATTTTCAGCCTACGGCAGGTGTAGTAATTTCCCTGAGTTAGAACTCACTCCTCCCGCATATCGGGACGTTTGATTTCAGGATTCAATTTTTCTAACAGATCCCAAAATTCTTCCTTACTCGGATGTCCGTTATAAATAATTTCACCTGCCGCATCTATCAGAACGACGGCAGGCACTGATTCCACCTTGAGTTGCGCGCTTAGCGGTGACTCCTTAACATCCACAATCCAATGACCGGGAATATCTTTACCCGTAGCCAGCAACATCGCTTTCGCAGCCGCAATAACCTTGTCCGAAGTTTCAGGAAGCACGGACGCAACACTGATTCCATTCTTCGTTAGGTGGTCTGCAGTAATAAAAAAATCCGCGAGGGTGCCCTCACATTCCGGACTCAACGGAGACCAGAAGTGCAACATGACTCCTTTTTTTTCCGCCATCAGTTCACCAAGGCTGGTTTTTTCCGCATTGAGTGTGTTGAGATATTTTCGCTCTTTATCGAGCTTCACTTCCTTCATGGCATCCATCAAACGGATCCGTTCGATGTGCGGCGCAAACGCAGTTCCCTGGCGCGGGCTTAACCAGAATGCCTCGGTGATGTGTTTTTTAAATGACTGCTTTTCGCCTTTCTGTAACGCGTCGATCGCACGAGCGTATTCCACGATCGCAAGCCAATCATCCTCGCTCCCGAAAATTGCTGAATCGGATAATTTGAAATGCTCACTTTGCTTCACTAACTGTGGAAGCATCTTTGCAATTTCGGCATCTTCTGAGCGATCGACATGGAATAAGAATTTAGATTCCAGAATCGCTTGTTCAGGAATGCCGAGATTGCGCGCGCTCTGAATTGCCTTATCCAATGCCTCCGCAGATTCCCTTTCAGAGAGCAACTGCTCCATCACTTCTTCTTTAGGCGTCATCTTGGGCGCATCTGCTACTTCCTCTTGAGCCGGAAGCAGCGATGCGATTGCGATAAAAACACCAAGAACGAAGCGGGAACGCATCAGCCTAATTAGCAGGAATGGTGAGCTTCGCTCCCAAAACGATGGTGTCGCGAGTTAAGCCGTTAGCTGTTTTGATGGATGCGGCAGGAACTCCGTATTGTTTGCTCAAGCCCCAAAGGGTATCACCACGGCCCACTGTGTGAACTTTAGGCGATGCTGGTGCGGCGGGTGCAGTGACCTCAGGAGTCGTAGCAGCGACGTCTTCATATGCAGCCGGTGCGTCATAAGCAGGGTTCACATCATTTGGAACAACGGGTGTGCCGGTCTCATCCACATAGTCGGGAGCAGCATAAGGATTGGAGACATCGTATCCGTCACCACCCGTTCCTTTTGGGGTACAAGAAACGGCGAGCGAAGTGATAACTGCGAGTGAAATATAGTGAGTGATTTTCATGATTGAATCGGTTGGGGTAGAAAAAATGTGACTTCGGTTTATCACAACTTTTAACGATTGCCAGCGCACAATTCATTCAAGGGAATCTGATTTCCACCGAAAAAAATCATTCACAGTCTGTTCGGTATGGGCCGCAAGTTCCGCAAGCGACTCTCTCCTCAACGCAGCAATGCTCTCCGCAATATATGAAGTGTATGCAGGCTCATTCTGTTTTCCACGCA
This sequence comes from Verrucomicrobiota bacterium, assembly GCA_040384845.1. Lineage (GTDB taxonomy): Bacteria > Verrucomicrobiota > Verrucomicrobiia > Verrucomicrobiales > Akkermansiaceae > Luteolibacter. The sequence continues at coordinate 223,492 of JAZKIL010000002.1, forward strand.
TCGGCTCCGGCGCCAGGTAGGGCGAATCAGTTTCCAACATGAATCGACCGGCCGGACAACACGCGACGGTGTCTTTAACGAGATCGGATTTTTTAAAGGTCGCCACACCACCAAAAGAAACCAGCCCGCCCTCTGCAATGACTTGCTCCGCCAGATCCCATGCTGAAATGAAACAATGGAAAACAGCCCGCACCCGATCCGAATATTTCCGGTATATATATAGCGAGTCTTCAAAAGACTGGGAACCCTCGAGGTCCCTTGTGTGGATGACCACGTTCAGGCCTGATCTAGCTGCTAGCTCGAAATGTTGGGTGAGAAGATCTCGCTGCTTGGATCTGAAATCCGAATCTGTCCATCCATCGGGCGCAGGATGATAATAATCCAGCCCGGTTTCCCCAATCGCGCACACCCGCGGATCGCTGACATATCCGGAGAGATGCTCGATCACATCATCAGGTGCGTGATGCACGTCGCAGGGATGGATTCCGATCGCTGCGGAAATGCCCGCGTGATTCGCGATCTCAAGATTTCTGGGGACGTCGCCTAACGAAGTCGCCAAGGTGACCATGCGATGCACCCCCGCCGCTTTCGCACGCGCTATGATATGGCCGATATCTTGATCCTCGTAACGATGCGAGGCGAGGTGGCAATGGGAGTCGGTAATCATAATGCGCGACGGCAGGCATCCAGCAATAGCTGGACCTTGGTGAAATCTTTGACGCCCGGTGAAACTTCAGCGCCGGATGCGATATCTAACGCCGCAGGTTTCACTTGTGAAATCGCCATCGCTGCATTCTGCGGTGTGATTCCACCGGCAAGGATCATCGCGGTATTTGGAAAACGTTCTTTAAAATCCAGCGCCAAGCTCCAATCGAACGTTTCTCCCGTTCCACCAAAAACAATGGGTGCATGTGCATCTAGCAAAATGGTATCCACTTCAAACCCACCCGCTCTTTCAATATCCGCAGGCGTTTTCACACCGATGGCTTTGATCACTTTAATACCGGCATCTGAAAATATCGCCGCAGCCTCCGGATCTTCATCACCATGCAGTTGAACCACATCGATCATCCCTTCGGAAATAAGCCGCAGCGATAATTCAGACGGTTGGTTGACGAATACACCCACCCGTAAAATTTTGCCTCCAAGACTTCTCAACCATGCCGCATCTTTGGGGTCCAAATACCGCTTCGAGTTAGGCCAGAAATTAAATCCCGCAGCATCGACACCAAGATCGATCAAACCCTTAGCATCCGCCTCGGTCCGGACACCGCAGATTTTGAGTGAGGTTTGGTCTGTAGAGAAAAAATCCATAAATCGCTGCGCAAGAGCGTGTTCACAGCACAAATGGTTTTGCAAGTGGTCACACTTCATTTCTCGAAAAAGAATCTCAAGCCAGCCTCGACAGGGGGGCACTCATTTATTTCGATATTCAATATGCGCTCTCAATCCCCATCTTCCGCACTCTTTGTAAAAAATCGCAGCCGGCTAGTGGACCTCCTCCCAAAAAACGCAATCACTGTCATTCATTCAAACGATATTTACTCCAGCAACGCCGACGCCACTCTTCCGTTCAAACAAAACAGCGATCTCTTCTACCTCACCGGCATCGCTCAGGAAGAAAGCATTCTGCTTCTTTACCCCGGTGCTAAAAATGAGAAAATTCGAGAAATTCTATTCATTCGCGAAACGAACGACACGATTGCCATCTGGGAAGGCGCGAAGTTAACCAAAGCACAAGCAAAAGAACGGAGCGGTATTCAACGCATCGAGTGGGTGAATCAGTTCGATACCCTTTTCAACACCTTGGCGTTGCAGGCAGATTCCATTTTTCTCTCCACCAACGAACATCCCCGTTGCTCAACGTTCACCGAAACTCGCAACAGCCGCTTCATCGCCCAGTGCCAGAGCAAATTTCCCTTGCACCATTACGGCCGTCTCACCCCGATGCTTCAAAAGCTCCGCATGATAAAATCGGATGAAGAAATCGCATTGACTCAAAAAGCCTGCGACATCACCGAAGCTGGGTTTCGCCGTATTCTAGGATTCGTCAAACCCGGCGTTGGCGAATGGGAAGTGGAAGCCGAGTTCATCCATGAGTTCGTCAAATCCGGTTCCCGCGGTTTTGCCTACACCCCCATCATCGCGGGTGGAGCTAATGCCTGCGTGCTTCATTACATCGATAATGACCAAGTTCTCAATGACGGCGAAATGCTCTTGCTCGATGTCGCATGCGAATACGCTGGCTGGAACGCGGACATGACTCGCACGATTCCTGTGAACGGCAAGTTCACACCGCGCCAACGCCAAGTCTATGAAGCTGTGCTGCGAATCATGAAGTTTTCTAACACGATCCTTCGTCCCGGCATCGCGCTCCCCGATTATCAAAAGCGAGTCGTCGCCGAAATTGAAAAGGAACTCATCGGCCTCGGGCTGTTCACCGCAGAAGAAGCCGCTGTTCAAGGTGAGACGAAGCCACTCGTAGGTAAATATTTCATGCACGGGCTTTCTCACCATCTCGGTCTCGATGTGCACGACGTTTCAGCTCCGTTCGAAGTCGTTGCTCCGGGCATGCTTTTCACCATCGAACCCGGTATTTATATCCGTGAGGAAAACCTCGGTATACGTCTCGAAAACGATTACTTTATTGGCGAAAATGAAAACATCGATCTCATGGCTTCCATTCCCATCGAACCAGACGAGATCGAACGCCTGATGAATTTGTAAGCTTCTAACTCCATGCCAGCAGGAGACATACAACGACGAGTGATGAACTTGTCACTAGTGGTCGCGGTCTTTCTGCTCGCGCTGAAAGTCTTTGCTGCGGCGAGCACTTATTCATCGGCCATCTATTCGGATGCTGCGGAATCTGTGGTTCATGTATTCGCGGTCGCCTTTGCTTCATGGGCATTGCGCTTGGCGAAAAAACCAGCAGATGAAACTCATCACTTCGGTCACGATAAAATTTCTTTCATCTCCGCAGGATTTGAAGGCGCGATGATTTCCGCCGCCGCCATACTTATTCTTTACGAGGCAGTCAGGCAGTTTATCTACGGAGTGGAAATCAGAAACCTCGCGCTGGGTTGTTGGATCACGGGTGTTGCGGCTCTCATCAATCTCGCACTGGGACTCACCCTACTGAATGTGGGGAAACGTACCTCATCGCCTTTGATCCGGGCGAATGGAATTCATGTCCTCACCGATGTATGGTCCAGCCTGGCTGCCCTCGTCGCTTTGATGCTTATCATGCTAACCGATTGGCCTTTGTGGGATCCCATTTTCGCCACTATCGCGGCTCTCAATATTCTACGCGTCGGACTGAAACTCATCAAAGAAAGTTTCGGCGGGCTGCTCGATGAAGCGGATCCCGTTATCGAAAAACTTGCCCGAGATCTGTTAGATCAATCGGTTGAGGAAAGGAATCTTGCCTATCATAATTTCAGGCATCGCCACTCGGGGCATTTCCATTGGGTCGAGTTCCATCTGGTTTTCCCCAATGACATGAAACTCTCGGAGGCTCATGATCACGCAACGGAGATCGAAGCGAAAATCTCAAATCTGATAGGCCCGGAAGGTCGGGTGATTTCCCATTTGGAGCCTCGTTCCGCAGAGCGCCTCGTTGAACCGTGGGAGCGCCCTTAAATCAAGCAGACATCATACGGAGCGCCCACATCACCATCAAAACGGTGGCCGCTAACAAAAGCAAGGTCATCCCGAAACTCTGCCGCTGCGTGCGCAGGACATTTTCAATCTGACCTCGGCTCAAGCTTTGCTCAAAACGATTGAACTTCTGGCGCTCTTTGATTTCCGCCATGGGCGGCATCGTCGCCTCGTTTTCTTGTTTCTGCTTAGCTAACAAAGCAGGCAGCTTTTGGAATTCTTTCTGAGCCTCGGCAAGTTTGCGCTCTTTTTCACGCAGAGTTTTTAACTCATAATCTTCATCAAAAAGGCTCGCTTGTTTCAACTTTGCCATCGTTCTATTTGATGAAGTAAACCACTAGACCAGCCGCACCAAGGACGATGATAGGCAAGTTGAAGGCGAAGCCGTTAACCAGTTGTTCAAGAAATTCAGATTCGGTTTTTTGTGACTTTGTCTTACGACGAACGCCTTTGGATGGTCTACCGAAAATTCCGCCAGCGCGGGTTCCTTCGAAATAGGCAGCCGCCTGATCATATTCGTCAGCTGCCATATCCGTCACAGATGTCGCTTTTTCCAGTCTGTCAGGAAGATTATCGCGCGTCCATTTCTCCGGATCGTGCTTCTGGATCTTGTCCAAGTGGTCAGAAAAACAGACCCGGCACTGCTCAAGTTGGTCGGTTTCTTCCCTCAATTCGTGCAATTCGCGGTCAATCAGCGTAATCGCTGCGGAAAGTTTTTCGGTAAGCTCCACCTGCTGGGAAAGAAACGCACGTTTGCGGCTGGTGAGCTCTTCAAGCTCACGTTTTTTCCGTTCTAAATCTTCGCGCTCTAGCTGGATTCGCTCCAATTCAAGCTGTGCGCTCTTGATTTTATCATCGTAATCGTCCTGATAACCCCCACGGGTCGGCATATCGAGCTGTCTCGAACGAACGTTTATTGGATGGGTGTATTCGTTGGTAGATGGCATGGCTAAAAAAATTGTTTCGTATTTCCTAAATAAATTTTCGGCCCATTGCCAGACAAATATTTAACTTATCTTTAGGATATCATTGCCCACCACTCCCGCCGTCGGAACTACCGAACCTCCCTGATAGAGATTTTCCCCTTTGTAATGAATCGAATCTCGCTAACGTAACCACCGAATATGAAACGTCTCTTACTACTATTATTACCCATGTTGAGCAGTTTGGCCTTCTCCGAGGAAGTCCCAAAAGTCCTCCCTATCGGTTCTCCGCTTCCTGCATTTTCCCTACCGGGCATTGATGGCAAGACCCATACCGAGGCCACCTATGCAAATGCAAAAATCCTTTGTATCATATTCACCTGCAATCATTGCCCGGACTCGGTCGCCGCAGCCGTGAGAACTGAGCAAATCTTCCAGGATTACAAAGACAAGGGCGTGGCTATCGTCGCAGTGAATGCTAACAACCCCAAAAGCCTTCGTCCCGATGAACTCGGTTACTCCCCTTACGGCGATTCCTTTGAAGAGATGAAACCCTTCGCCAACAGCCATGGTTGGACCTTTCCCTATCTCTATGATGGTGAGGTGCAAAAATTCGCAACGGCTTGCGGGGCACAATCCACTCCACATGTTTTTGTTTTCGATGCGGAACGCAAACTCCGTTACACCGGACGCATGGATGACGCGGGCAGATCTTCCGGTCCTGTCGAGAAATCCTACCTCCGCAATGCTTTCGATTCCATACTTGCTGGAAACGAAGTCGCAGAACCCGTCACCCGCTCCTTCGGCTGTTCCACCAAATGGTTGTTTAAAGACAGCAGCGTCGCGAAAGAACAAAAAGAATGGGAAGAAATGCCAGTAACACTCGATGAACTGGACGAACCTCTCGCCAAAAAACTCCGCGAAAACAAATCCGGCAACGTCCGTGTCATCAACTTCTGGTCCACCACTTGCGGGCCGTGTGTCGCAGAATTTCCTGACCTGGTGGACACCTACCGCCGTTTCCAAAATCGCAATGTGGATTTCGTTTTCATTTCCATGGATCCTATGGAACAAAAAGCAAAAGCGAAAAAATTCCTCGAATCTCGCCAGGCCGCTCTTTCAGTCCGGACCAAACCCTCCATGGAAAAAGAAGGCCGCACTTCTAACAATTATATTTGGAACGGCAAAAATCCCGACAAGTTAGCAGAAGCGATTCATCCTGAATGGACCGGCGCCCTTCCTTTCACTGTCATCCTTTCACCTGAAGGCGAAGTCCTATGGACTCACAGCGAAGCGGTCGACGTCGTCGAGCTCCGCACTCAGATCCTCAAAGGACTGAAGTAAAGCTATTCGTCTAACGAAACCCAATAATTCTGAATGGGGTGTCGCCATAAACGCACCCCATTTTTGTTCTTCATATCATACTCTCACCCTGCGCAGAAAATTCATCACCCATCACCCAATCATGATCCGATGGTTCATATCAATCTTCTACGCTCTCTGTGCGACCACGTTTCTAACCGCACAGGAACAACCCCCAAGCATAGCACGTGAATTTCGCGCGGCGTGGATCGCCACGGTTTACAACATTGATTGGCCATCAAAAAAAGGTCTGAGCGAAACCGAGCAAAAAGCCGAAGCGAAGGTCATCCTTGATAAGCTCGTTTCGCTAAATATGAATGCCGCCATCCTGCAAGTGCGGCCTCATGCTGATGCATTATATATATCCAAGCACGAACCCTGGTCTCCATGGCTAACCGGAACCATGGGAAAATCTCCGGGATACGATCCCCTCGCGTATTGGATCCAAGAAGGCCACGCCCGTGGCATTGAAATCCACGCATGGTTCAATCCATTCCGCGCCTTGGCCAATAAAGATCATCCCGTTTCCACAGATCACATCAGCAAAACCAAACCCCATGTCATTCGCACTTACGGAACCATGCTTTGGGCTGATCCATCGCACCCCGATACCCGCACACAGGCCATGACAGCCATCCTCGATGTCCTCCGCAGATACGATGTCGATGGAATCCATCTCGATGATTATTTTTATCCCTACCCATCCGGAAAACTTCGCTTCGAGGATGGCAAAACTCCCGCCGAACGCCGCGCCGTCGTTGATACTTTTATCCAGCAACTCTACCAATCCGTGAAAAAGGAAAAACCATGGGTTCGGGTCGGCATCAGCCCGTTTGGAATCTGGCGACCCGGAGTTCCGGAAGGTATCGAAGCCGGGGTTGATTCCTATGAACACCTCGCTGGAGACTCCCGGAAATGGTTGAAAAACGGATGGGTCGATTACCTCGCCCCGCAGCTCTACTGGAGAATCGAACCCAAAAAACAGTCATACACTGCCCTTCTTGAATGGTGGCGCATACAAGGCACCCGCCCCGTCTGGCCGGGAATCGCGACCACCCGCATCCAGTCCAAAGAAGATCCGACCCGGACCGCGTCTGAAATCATCAACCAAATTAAACTTTCCCGCACCATCGGAACCAACTGGGCCGGTCACATTCACTGGAGCGCAAAAGGTCTCACCAGCAACTTAGGCGGCATCAATGCGGAGCTTTCTAAAATCTACCCGCAACCCGCCGCCATCCCACCCATGCCATGGATGAGCCAGTCCAAACCCGCCGCTCCCCAAGCCACGGCCAACCTCAAGCAAAATCAAACGGTGGTTCATTGGAAGGCCGGGGATTTCTCAAAAATCGCTATCCAATCCAAGTCAGGAACGGTTTGGAAAACCACCGCCATTGTCCCCGCCAGCCCAGAATCCATCACGATTCAAACGGCCGATTCCATAGCCATTACCGCCTTTGATCGCTACGGAAACAGCTCAGCCTCCCTCATTCTGACCCCCAACTGATGTCTTTCCCGACAGATTAAATCCTTGCCCGACACCGCAAAATAGCACTTTTCTGATGCGGCATTCGAACCCGTTTGACCCGTTTGACTCGTTGAAAATCAGCTTCAAATCATGGTCATAGGTTCATTCCATCACAAACCATGATTAGCACCACTGCTCAACTCGAAGATTTCCTCAGCTCCTGCCACAAACCCGCAGACGAGAAAATTTGCGCTATCGACACTGAAGCGGACAGCCTCCACCGCCATACAGAGTCTCTCTGCCTCATCCAGTTCACCGCCGGAAACGACTGCGTCTTAATCGATCCACTCGCCATCAAAGATCTCAGCCCACTCGATCAATACCTCAGGGACGCAACCGTCTGGATGCACGGCGCTGATTACGACATGACCATGCTCAAACGCGAGTTCGGCTGCTTACCTAAAAATATTTATGACACACAAATCGGCGCACGCTTGCTAGGCGTCGAAAAATTCGGACTTGGAAATTTGGTCGAACATTACTTCGGTATCGTTCTATCAAAATCATCGCAAAAAGCCGATTGGGGAAAACGGCCGCTCTCACCAACGATGGTCGAATACGCCTTGAACGACGTTCGCTACCTTTTGGAAATGGGCGATAAAATCGTTTCCAAACTTAAAGAACTCGATCGCTATTCATGGTTCCTCGAAAGTTGCGAATCGGCAAAAATCAAAGTCGAAGAACGCGATGAAAGCCGTGACGAACCATGGCGCATATCCGGATCCGGAAAACTCACTCCTTACGGCCTAGCCTGCCTTCGGGGTCTTTGGTATTGGCGCGATAAGGAAGCAGAAGCATGGGATCGCCCGTCCTTCATGGTCGCACCCAATCGCCAATTGATCGAATGGTGTGCACAGATGATCGAAAACAAATCGATCAAACTTCCACCTCATTTCCGCAGTGATCGCATCAAGCGTTTTAAAGAAATGCAGGACGCCGTCCGTGCTCTCCCCGAGAGCGAATGGCCAGCAAGACCTATCGGATTGCGCCGCAAAAAAGATCGTGAATTCGATGATCGCGTCGATGCCATGATCGCGCGTCGCAACAAAGTAGGAAACGACCTCGGAATCGATGGATCACTCCTAGCTTCACGCGCCGTTATCGAATCGATCGCCGCAAACGAAGCCAAGCCAGCTGAGCTTCTCATGAAATGGCAACTGCAAGTTCTTGAATTCTAGAGAAATTTCTTACTCAAGAACCTTCCCACTTCTCGATTTTTTTCTCTATCCCACGCTCGCGCTTAGGGTCAGCCGGATGTCCCTCGTATCTAACCGAGTAATGGTAGCGAATCAGCTCTTCAGAAAAATCTGGAGCATCTTCCATGCTCTCAACCTGGCGTCGGATCGTGAGACCGGCATGATTTCTAACACCGCGTTTACCAAGCGCCCTGCGCCATGCAGCAAAATACCCCGCTTCTTTGCGCTTTCCTCTCGCGGAATCGGATCCCCCACGCGAGTCCTCTTGTGTCCGTCCTCTTAAAACAAAGAGCAGCACCGCGCCCATTCCAAATCCACCCGTTAAACCAAACGCCCAACCCGCAAGATGATCCGAGCTGTCCTCTAGAGCGGCTGTTTCCTCTTCAATCATTTCCTCAGGAGTCGGCATCTCCTCTCCCTTTTCTGCCACACGCGGCAGACCTTGGCCTAAACCGACGGGTGGAGTCGGTTCCATCAACACCCATCCATAACCCTCAAGTTTCACTTCCACCCACGCATGCGCCTCGCGTGCGCGAAACAAAAACATGTTGCCGGTCTCGAAATATTTTCCACCAGCCCACCCATAACCCACTCGCACTTCAACCCCCAACTCTCGCGCCATCAACGCTCCTGCTGTCGCGAAAAATTCACAATGTCCCCGTCTCTCTTCAAACAAAAAGTTTTCGATTGGATCTAGATTCTTACGGTTCTCCGTCACCAATGAATATTGATAGGTCTTACGAAGATAATCTTCGATTTTTTTAAGCCTCTCTAACAAATCACCCTCCCCCGCCACTCTCAAAACCAACTGCCCAATCCGTGAACCGGCATCCGGGGATTTTACTTCATGCCCTTTGAAATCCGCCTCCGCTACATCAGCGAGCATCACTGGCAACGAGCTCGCCAAATATTCATATCCCAGCTCATCAGGTGATTTTGGCAGCATCACCAATCCCTCGCCGTCCACTGTCAAGGATGGTAAGCGCACCGCCCTTGCTCCCTGCAAAGCCGTGAAAACATTCATTCCGCTGGGATCACTTCCAAGAAACACCTCATGCAAAATCTCATCCCGGATTGGTTTTGAAAACCGAATCCACCCTTTTGCATCCGCTGAAATCACTTGCGACTCAGCATCACCCAAACTCCACGCGCCATTTTCATATCGATCCAACGCAAAGGCGCGCACATAGATCTGACGTTTGAGCAATCGCTCGGCATCTTTCTCATTAAACAAACGCACGAAAACCTCAGGTTTCATTCCTGGCTTCAAATTCGTACGCAGCGGTAACGATCGCTGACGCTGATCATCCCATAGCCAGTTGCCACCTGTTTCACCATCCGCTTTGGCATCCCTTATTTTCGCTGCCTCGGGCCGAAATTGCTGTTCGAACTTGATTGCAATATCTTCCAACGGCTCCGGCGCCGCACTCAACAACCAGAGAAACCCACATTCAAAAGCCAACAAACCCAAACCGATCGCACCTAAATCTAACCAACTCGGCCTGCGTCCCGCTTTTACCAATGGCAAATCCTTTGGCTTCCGTCCCGTCGTCCACCAAACCAATGCAATCACCACAAGCAGGATCGCGACAAACGCCCTCGGCAAAGCAGGAATCACTTCCGGCCAACCTCGCAACATGACGTAAGCCAACGCCCCTGCTATCATCAATCCCACCAATCGAAGAATCATCGTGCCACCGCCTTGCTTTTGAGCAGCTTACGCTTGGTCGATTTTTCATAAGCGGTGATATCAACCACCACAGGATTCAAGGCGGATTGCGGAACCAACGCTTTCCACGAACTCATTGGCATATCGGAAATGATAATCATACATTCACGCGATTTAACCTGAGAAAAAACTTCTAACAAATTATGAGCTTCCGTCCATTCCGCACGCTTCGCCAGGATCAAACCCTCTTTTAGCAACGCCAAGCCTCGACGCGAATTCACTTCCATAGGCTCCCAATCCCAGAAATCAGCGAACACACGCACCGGAATTCCATTTCCAAGTAAACTACCTGCCACCCCACAGAGCAATGAAAGCCCTCTCTCAAACCGATCCGGCCGAATCAAATTTCTATCAGTTCCAAACGAATGGAAAACCACAGCGCAGGCCTCAGCATTCGATCCAGGTGGTTCTTCCTGCCTCACCAATAAACCACCACCGGATGCTTGCGATCTCATGCTCGCCGCCCACGCAATTTTTCGCACCGCATCACCACTCCGCCACTCCCGCAAACCTTTCCAATCTCCCACTCCTCCAAACTGCTTTGATCCACCCAACGGCGCACCATCTGACAGAAATCCACTGAAACCTAATTCACGCGGCACCCGCCCAACCGGAACCACACCGATCTCCGCAGAAACTGGCATCTCGATCCGGAACGCAAGCAAACCTAACGGAAAACTGGATCGAATCCACGCCTTCTGCTCTAGCTTCAACCCACGATGTTTTAAACTCACCCACCGCACCAACATCGCAGAACTATTTGAGCCTAACCACAGCACCCTTCCGCAAACTTCTTTCTCACCCATCAACCCAACCCCGAAATCTATCAAAAAACCATCCATCAACCTCGCCCCGCAATGAAGCTCAAGCTTGGCATCGAATCCCTTTGCCACCTCCACCCGTCTCGGACCGCGATACACCAGAGTAAGTTCTTTGAGATTGCGAACACCCATCCACCAAACCAGCGCGAGTAAAACCCACGCCGAAATCCCCATCGCGGCCATCACGCCATCAACACGCCACATTCCCACCGCGAAAAACGCCAAGCCAACGCCCGCAAAAATCACTCCGAACCGCGTCCATCCGACGCGGATTTTTACTTTCTCGCCCCCTTCTTCAGTGAGTGAAATTGGATTTGCGCTGACCTCCATCGACTTTTCCAGTTCCGTCCCATTCCAGCTCTTTAGCCTCAGCCCAAAGCTCCTCAAGGCAATAAAATTCCCGCATTTCATCATCCATCACATGCACCATGACATCGATGTAATCGAGCACCACCCACTTGGAATCTACTTTGCCCTCCGAGTTCACCGGCTTCACCTGATGTTCTTTTTCTACCATCCCAGCGACGTCACGAATGATCGCACGCAAATGCGGCATCGAGGATCCCGAGCACACGATCATGAAATCGGTCAAATTCGAAACTCCCCTCATGTCCCAAACACGGATGTTATCCGCTTGGATTTCCACCGCTGCTTTCACACATGCTTTCGCCAAATCTTCACCTTCAATCGCCATAAACATTAATTTCAGAGGGCGACTCTAGTCTCGTTTCCCACCCTTTTGCAACCCGCTTTCTCACACCCACGCAGATCGGCCTTAAAAACCCATCATCGTGACCAGATCGTGATCGCTGAATTCATCCAAATGCTCAGCCGCTGCGGCCAATAATTCAGCCTGTGCCACATCTTCGATTTGCTCCCACTGCGCCTCGTTATCAGCGACAGATGGCGGTTTCGTAGGGTTAGTTTCGACTGGATCTATGAAAATCGATACCATCAAAACCACACAGGCCGCAGCCAGCGACCAACGAGAAAATTTCAAAATCCGCGGCCAAACCGGGTCCGCTTCCGGCAACAAACGCACCGCGCGGACCACATTGTCAGCGAAACGCGGACTCGCTTGCTTGGGAGCCGCCTTACCCAGCAACTGCCAGGTTTCGTCGCCTTCACGCCAAACGTCGTTGTGCTTGTTTTCGTTCATTGCTCTCCCTCAAACCCTCGCCACCACCAAAAGTTTCGCAAGTATTTTCACTATTCCCTCTTCATCATTCCCTATTTCTAAACTCCACGCTTATCCCCCCAGAGCCGCACATGCAGCCGATCCGAGAACCTGACGCCCAAATCCCTGCAACGCTCAGCCAACCACGGCGCGACCTTATCGATTTCCGCCACATTTCTTCCCTCGGGCATCAAAACTACTCGGTTCATGGGGATCTGAAATCGCTCCACCAAGGCCATTACCTCGTTCAAATCAGATTCCTTTTCGATCACAAATTTAAACCAAGCCTTCCCGCTTTCCACCAATCCACGGATCGCCTCCGGCCTCTCTCTGAGCGTTTGAGAAACTCCACTGTTAGCAAGTTTAGGCGAAACATTGAACTGCCCCACCGCCGCCATCAGCGCATTTCCAGGCAAACGCGTACCGTTCGTTTCCATTTCAAAAAACCAATCCCCACCATCCGCTCGTAGCTCAGTCATCAGTTCCAACAAGCCCTCCTCCTGCAACAACGGCTCACCACCCGTCAGTACCACATGCTGACACCCATATTTTCTCACCCCCGCTGCTATTTCTGCCGCACCCATCTCGATGATTGCCTCTTCTTTGCAATGCTTTTGATAAGCCGGCTGCGAATCCTTCTCATGCACCCAGGGCGTCCCGACAAAATTCCACGTATGATCCGTATCACACCAAACGCAATGCAAGTTACATAACGACAACCTAACAAAAACCGCAGGCATTCCCACACTCACACCCTCCCCTTGCAAGGTGTGAAAAATCTCCGCTCCGTCCCCCAATCGCGCCAACTTCATACCACCATCCTCATCGCTCTTGCTCTATCTGAAAAGATCGGAGTCAAAAAATATAGTGTCCCTTCTTCTTAAATCTTGATCTTTGTTGTTTGAAATTTCTCTCCATGACCATCTCCCAATTCATTGCCAAACAGAGCGGACTCGGGAAACGTCATGCCAAAAAACTTCTCGAAACCGGACAGGTCTTTCTAAACCACACAGCCATAACCGACGGAAATCTCCCGCTCGAAAAATTCGACCATCTCACCGTAAACGGGGAAATCCTCCAAGCCCGCACCGCGCGCTACATTCTCCTCCACAAACCCATCGGCATCCTCTCCGCCACTTCCGATAAAACCCATCCCACCGTCATCGACCTCATCGATACCCCATGGGCTAACGAACTTCACCTCGCCGGCCGACTCGACCGCGCCACCTCCGGCTTGATCATACTTACCAACGATTCCCGTTTCTCGGAATCCCTCACCTCCCCCGAAAATCACGTCCCGAAAACCTATCTCGTCCATGCCAACCAACCCATCCCCGAAACCGTCTTCCAACAATTCCGCGACGGCATGTCATTCGAAAAAGAAAACACCCGCTCCGCTCCAGCCATCGTCGATCTATTATCCGAAACCTCCTGCCGCCTAACGATCTACGAAGGCCTGCACCACCAAATCAAGCGGATGTTCCTCCGCTTCGGCATCCGCGTCACTCAACTCCACCGCGAATCCATCGGCCCTTACCAAATAGGAAACCTCCAACCCGGCGAGTGGAGACACATTGATTGAGACACCTTAAATAATATCAAACAGAGCTTTGCGTCCCTCTGCGACCTTTGCGGCTTTGACTTCACTGCGTTACGTCCAAACAGTTTGGCTTCGCTAGGTATATTGGTTCGCTTATGCTCACGGGGTTTTGCGTTGAAAAAAATCTCGGTCACATTCCCGAAATTTGAAGTTTGAGATTTCCCTCACTCCGCCTAGCCTCGCCGCGTGAGCAACTGCAAAACATTAGGAATCGGCTTGGCGGGCTTCGGCACCGTCGGCTCCGGCGTATGGAACACCCTTGAAAAAAACGGCGAACTCATCTCCGAGCGCACCGGCAAAGGAGTCTCCCTCGCCATCACCAAAATCCTCGTCCGCGACCTCAAGAAAGTCCGCTCCACAAATTCAACCGCACCTGCGGAAATCCTCACCACCGATTGGCATGAGCTAGTCAACGATCCCTCTGTCGACATCGTCGTCGAACTGATCGGCGGAACCACGGATGCCTTTGAAATCGTCGCCGCCGCCCTGCTTGCGAAGAAACCTGTCGTCACGGGTAACAAAGCCCTGCTCGCCGAGCGCGGAATCGAGTTGTTCGCCATTTCCCGGAAAATGGAAACCCCCATCTTTTTCGAAGCTGCTATCGCCGGTGGCATACCCATCGTAAAAACCGTTCAGGACTCCTTCATCGGCAACCAGATCCATTCCTTCACCGGCATCATCAACGGCACCTCGAACTACATCCTCGAGCAAATGACTTTGCGCGGCATCGACTACGCGACCGCTCTCCAAGAAGCCCAAGAGCTTGGCTACGCCGAAGCCGATCCCGCACTCGACGTCAACGGCTGGGACGCCGCGCACAAGGCCATCCTTCTCGCCACCCTTGCTTATGGTTTCCCCATCGATCCCGCTAACATCTACGTCACCGGCATCGAACAAGTCCGTCCAACCGATATCAAATTTGCGAAATCTCTCGGCTACGTTATCAAGCTCCTCGCCATCATTCGTGAGCGCAACGGCGGTGCAGTTGAACTCCGCGTTCAGCCATCATTCATTTCCCAGAAACACATCCTCGCCTCCGTGAACGGTGTGTTCAATGCAGTCTCTGTCAATGCCGATGCTGCAGGCGAATCCCTCTTCTACGGTCGCGGTGCCGGCCAAGGACCCACCGCATCTTCCGTCATCGCCGACCTCGTCGAAGCCGCCCGCGACCTCGCCCACACCGCCCGACATCGCGGATTCCTCCCTTATCGCGAATCCGGAACACTCGTCCCCATCGAGGAAACCTCCACCGCCTACTACGTCCGTTTTGACGTCACAGACCGGCCCGGTGTCGTCGCCGAAATTGCCACCGTGATCGCCAAACACACCATCGGCATCTCCGGCACACACTCCCCCGTCGACGCCTCCAACCCTGATGCCGAATTCGTCGACATGGTTTTCCTACTCCACTCCTGTCCGTTCGGCAAACTCGCCACCGCCCTAGCAGAAATCGAAACCCTAAACTGCATCAACTCCAAACCCGTCGTCTTCCGCATTGAAAATTTAGGATGATAATTTTCAACGCAAAGCCGCGAAGAACGCAAAGGATCGCAAAGCCAATTCTCTGAATAAATTAAAGTTTTAAACTCAATACAACCCAAGCTTTGCGTCCCTTAGCGACCTCTGCGGCTTTGCGTTGAAAGAAACTCTCAACATTCTCTAACATGTCTTATCTCGTAACAATCGGATTAGAAGTCCACGCCCAAGTCAACACCGACACCAAAATGTTCTGCTCCTGCCGCACTTCATTCGGCGACGACCCGAACACCAACACCTGCCCTGTTTGCCTTGGCTACCCCGGCGCACTTCCCGTTCTCAACAAAAAGGCCATCGAAAAAACTCTCCTAACAGGTCTCGCCCTCGGCTGCGGATCTCCGGAATTTTCCCGCTGGGATAGAAAAAACTATTTCTACCCGGACATGCCCAAGAACTACCAAACCACCCAGATGGATTTCCCTCTCTGCATCGGTGGCGGCGTTCCGTTGTTCGACGATTGCTACCCGACCGACGCCCGGAAAAACATCAAGACCCCTAATAAAGTCGTCCGCCTCAACCGCATCCACCTCGAAGAAGACGTCGCGAAATCCACTCACCTCGCCACCACCTCACTCATCGATTTCAACCGCGCCGGCACACCGCTGATGGAGATCGTCACCGAGCCGGATCTTGAATCCGCCGAGGAAGCTGTCGCTTACCTCCGCTCGCTCCAGCTCATCCTCATCGAGTGCGCTTCCTCAGATGCCGATATGGAAAAAGGCAACCTCCGTTGCGACGTGAACATCTCTCTGCGTGAAAAAGAATCCGATCCACTCGGCGCGAAAGTTGAACTGAAAAACCTCAACTCCTTCTCCGCCATCCGCCGCGCGATCTATTTCGAAATCGAACGCCAAACCGAAGAACTCGGCATGGGCATACCCCAGATCCAATCCACCCGCCGCTGGAACGACGATCTCGGCGAAACCCAACTCATGCGCACCAAAGAAGACGCTCACGACTACCGCTACTTCCCCTGCCCAGATCTCCTCCCCATCGCCACCGCTCCCCTGTTAGAAACCGTCAGACCTCACGTTCCCGAAGCACGTTTGGAAAAAATCCGCCGCTACGAAGCCGACTTCGGCCTCACTGCATACGATGCCTCAGTGCTGACTGCGGACCGCAACCTCGCGGAATATTTCGAGGCCGCCAACCATCCATCCATCCCCGCCAAGAAAACCGCGAACTTCCTCATCAACAACCTCCTCGGCACCCTCAACGAGCAATCCCTCACCATTTCCGAATGTCCCGTCACACCAGCGAAACTCCGCGGCCTACTCACCCTCGTCGAAAACGGAACCCTCGCATCTAACCAAGCGAAAGAAGTTTTCGCCGTTCTCTTCACCTCACCCGACAAAGCCCCGCAATCCATCGCCGACGACCTGGGTTTCAAACCCACCTCCTCCGGCGATCTCGAAGCCCTCATCGACGCAGCCATCGCCGCCAACCCCGCCGAAGTCGAAGCCCTCAAAGCCGGCAACGAAACACTCCTCAACTTCCTAACCGGCCAAGTCATGAAATCCTCCCCCACCAAACCCAATCCCAAACAAGTCACCGACTTGTTACGAGCAAAGCTCATGTAAGGAGGAGGGACATTCCTGTCCCTCAAAATGAAAAAATCATCTCGCGCAAAGCCGCAAAGTCGCGAAGGATTTTCAATCATCCACTCCACCCATTTCCACTCTTCCTTTGCGTCTTCGCGGCTTTGCGCGAGATCATCTTCCAATTGATCATAGATTGCCTGTCCCTCAAAAAACCGGAGAGCCTGCCTCCGGCTGGCTTTAATCTCGCCCTGAAACAAAAAGCACTCTACACATTTTAGAGTGGATCAGGAGTTTGATAACGAGTTACCGAAGTGCCCGCCCAAGCCTTTCAATTCGGTGGCTTATTGGCTATTGGGCTGCTCCGTAACTCTTTTGATAGCGCTTGTTGTTCCTCCTCTCTTCACTGGAACCTTGGATAAGGGCTCTAACAAGGCACCCGCCATCAGTAATCTTAAGCAAATCGGCCTCGCCCTTTTCGATTTCGAAAATGATTACGGATCTTATCCTGATAGTGAAACCGCCAAAGATGTAACGGACGCCTTCCCTAATCATGGTCACGACCTTTCCGGAAATTCATCCAACGCTCTCTTTCGCCAACTCATCGCTACAGGAATGATTCCAGACGAAGAATTTTTCTACACTGAAAGTAGAAACTCTAGAAAACCCGACGGCAACATCGCCCCGGGAGAAGCCCTCAAAAAAGGTGAAGTCGGTTTTGCCTACATCTCCGGTCAAGCCAGCGCAGGCAACCCATCTCGCATCCTCCTTCTATCTCCACTCATCCCCGGAACCACGAAATTCGATCCCAAACCCTACGACGGCAATGCCATCGCCCTTCACATCGATCAATCCGCATCCGTTTACAAAATCGGAAAAGACGGCCATATCTACGACAAAAACGGTTTAGATATCCTATCACCCGAGCACCCTAGGTGGAACGGCAAAGCTCCCACGATTCACTACCCGGAATAAGCCGGCCAGAGGCACGGCTCTCCAATAATCTTCAAAATCTTCAATTCCCCATGAGCGCCGAACCTAAAAAATCCAGATCTCTAAAATTCACATTCGGTCTGATTACCCTAATCGGCATAATCGCCATCGTATTTATCCGCATCGATACCAAAATAAGAGAAACCAACCGATCGGAGGCCTATAGAAACGTGCGCTCATTCGGCTGCGCTCTCTATTCATTCGATGATGAATACGGCTCTTACCCAAACGAATCCACCGTTGCTTTAGTTGATGAAGTTAACCCTGGCCATGATTACTACCTCTCAGGTAAATCATCAAACGCAGCATTCCGGCAACTAATGGCTGCCAGCATCACAGAATCAGAACATATCCTATACGCCAAAATCAAGAACTCGATTGAACCCGACGGCAATATTAGTCGTGGGGAAGCATTGAAAAAAGGGGAGGTCGGATTTTCATATATCTGTGGATTAAGCAGTTCAGGTAACCCTTCTACTCCAGTCGTCCTAACTCCACTCATCCCGGGGACCACAAAATTCGACTCTAAACCGTTCAAAGGCAAAGCTGTAATACTCCATATCAACAACACCGTCGGCATTTACGACATCCACGAAGACGGCCACATCTACGACAAAGGCATCAATCTCCTCTCCTCAAAACATCCCATCTGGAAAGGCAAAGCTCCGAACATTCGTTACCCAGAATAATACTGGAGAGCCCCGACAGGTCGAGGCTGGCTTTCGCTACCCACCTAACAAAAAACCAAATGAGCTCCAAACCAAAACCCAAACTCCTCAAGCGCCAGCCAAAATGGATAGATCGGATATTATGGACGTGTTTAACACTCGCCAGTCTCTTTTTGATATTCGCGCTATCGGCACCTATGTTTCTTGGTCATCCTGGAAAACCATCTACGCCTGAAATTAGTAACGCTAAACAAATCGGCCTAGCGCTCTTCAAATTCGAATCAAAATACGGAGCTTACCCCAGCGATACGACAGCCTCACTCGTCACAAAAGAATATCCTACTCACGGATACAACCTTTCCGGTAAATCTTCAAATGCTCTACTGCGCCAACTGATTGCTTCCAAGATCGTAGAAGAGGAAAAAATATTCTACGCTCGCATGAAGGGATTCGTCATGCCCGATGGAGATATTTCACCACGCCAAGCACTGAAAAAAGGCGAAGTTGGATTTGCTTACATCTCTGGGCTAACGACTAAGGATAACCCCTCCCTACCTCTACTCCTCGCTCCTATCATCCCCGGCACCACCAAGTTCGATCCAAAACCCTTTAATGGGAGAGCGATTATCCTCAGAATCGATCAATCTGTAAGCTTACTAAGAATCCGTAACGGCCACGCCATCATGGGCACAGAAGATCTCCTCTCCCCCAAACATCCTATCTGGAACGGCAAAGTGCCTGACATTCGTTATCCAGAATAATACTGGAGAGCCTGCCTCCGGCTGGCTTTTTCTCTCTGCAATGGATAAGCCAGCCGGAGGCAGGCTCTCCAATCAATCCCTCTCAAAAAACAATGTGAACTCCTGACGATTGTAAGTGAGGTGCGTTCTTGCGATCAGGGAAAATCCGTTTCCTTTCGCGATTTCTAACACATCGTTTTCCAACGTTTCGATTTCAGCGATGGTTTCCGCGCCGGTGGTTTTGAGGGTGAACACGGCGAGTGCGCCGGGACGAAGAAAATCTTTTAAGCGCGTGACGAGGGTGATCGCCTGGCGCGGTGCGCCGTTCATATCAGAAAGGATCGCATCATATTTGATCCCGCGCGGCGGCACGAACTCGGCGACGTCTTCTTTCAAGAAACTCAGGTTCGGATGATTCGCCAAACGCGGATCCAGAGCAGCGCGATCGATGGCGGAAACCTGGTAACCACGCATCAACAACTCGGAAGTCATACCACCGGGGCTTGCGCCTAACTCCAACCAATGCGCGCCTTCCCATGGCAACTTGCGATACATCGATATGAAATGCAAACCCTCGGCAATCTTCGCGCCCGCGCGGCTGACGGTGTCATCGGCATTTTGCGCGATGTATTTCGTGCCGCCCGGATGAAGTCCACCGGCTGCACGTGGAGTTGCGATCCCGCAGTAAAGGCCTTCTTTGCCCACCCAACAAAACAATGATTCTTTGGTAGAATCCTGTTCCTCCGCCGATTTCGGCGCGCTGTCCGGAAGTTCGAAAACCTGCAAGGCCCGTCCTCTCAAATTCTGTGCGAGCAATTTGTAATAACGTTTCGGCGCACCCGGATCGAGCTGACCCACGAGAATCGTCTGCGGATTCCGGCTTTCAAATTTGTAGTAAATCGTCTGCGCGGCTTTCTCGATGAAACCCTCCATCTTCTCCGGATTGCACGGCCATGAATGTTCAATCGGCACATGAAACCGAATGAACCGCGCAGCAGCAGAATCGTGGATCCGCTCCGGCGCTTCGGTTTGAAACAGGTAATACTCGCTGCCGAGTTTCTTCACTTTCTCCGCACCAAGAATCTCCATCAACTCCGCGATCAACGGAGCGAAGACTTCAGAGATGCGGATGAGATGGGTGGACATGGAAAGAATTACCTGGAAGTGCCGAGTGATCCGCCTTCGCTAAAGCTATGGCGGACAGGTCAGTTAACAGAGGAAGACTTTTCCTCTTGCTTGAAATTTGAGATTTGGAATTTGAAACTTACTTACCGTTTACTGCGATCTTCGCCTTTGACTCCTTTTGCCGCACGCTTGCGCGCGCCTTCATCGAGGATGCGTTTGCGCAGGCGGATGTTCAGCGGAGTGGCTTCTACGAGTTCGTCGGCATCGATGTATTCGATGGCGCGCTCAAGAGAGAAGCGGATCGGAGGAGTGAGTTTGGAGGTTTTGTCTTTACCGGATGAACGCATGTTATCGAGGTGCTTCTCTTTAACAGGGTTAACAGGCATATCACCAACGCGTGGGTTTTCACCGACGAGCATACCACCGTAGATGGCATCGTTAGGACCTACGAAGAGGATTCCACGATCTTCAAGTGCTTGCAGCGAATAGGTAGTCGCAACACCAGCTTCCATGGAAACGAGAGTTCCGGTGGTGCGGGTGACGATTTCACCAGCGTGCGGGCCGTATTCACGGAAAAGGTGCGACATGATACCGTGGCCGGAAGTGAGGTTGACGATTTCGGTTTCGAAACCAATCAGGCCACGGGTCGGGATGAGCGCGGTGATGAGAGTTTCGCCAGATGGCTCGGTCTCCATGTTTTCCATCATGCCTTTGCGGTTGATGAGGGTTTTTAAAATACCTTGGGTGTATTCACCTGGAGACTCGATGTAGAGGGTTTCGAACGGCTCTAACAACTTACCGTTTTCATCGCGACGGTAGATAACGGTCGGACGGGAAACGCAAACTTCAAAACCTTCGCGGCGCATTTGCTCCACGAGAACGGCGATCTGCATCGCACCACGTGCGGAGACGTTAAACACGCCCGCTTGATCGGTGTCTTCGACTTGGAGAGAAACGTTGGTTTTGATTTCGTGCATCAAGCGCTCGCGGATGGCGCGCGAGGTCACGTGCTTACCTTCTTTACCGCCGAGTGGACCGTCGTTGATGGAGAACTCCATGGAAACGGTCGGTGGATCGATCTCTACGAAAGGCAGTGCCTCTTGATCAGCGGAAGCGGCGAGGGTTTCACCGATATCGATGTTTTCAATACCTGCCGCGATGCCGACGATGCCGCCTGCGCCGCAACCTTCCGAGTCCTCGGTAGCGAGGCCGGAGTAGGTGAAGGTTTTCATCACCTTGGATTGTTGCTTGGTGCCGTCTTTGCGATGAAGCCAGATGGTGTCACCTTTTTTCACTGCACCACCGAGAACTTTTCCGACAGCCACACGGCCAACGAAGCTGTCCCACTCGATGTTCGAAACGAGCATGTGGAAAGGAGCCGCAGGATCGGCTGCTGGTTCTGGAATGAACTCGATGATTTTTTTCAGAAGCGGAATGCAATCTTTCCGCTCATCATCGGGATGATCCATGAAGTAACCGTCACGCGCGGAGCCGTAGCAGAATGGAGCTTCGAACTGCTCTTCTGTAGCATCGAGGTCGAGGAAAAGCTCAAGCACTTGGTCGTGTACTTTGAGCGGATTGGAAAGCGGGCGGTCAACTTTGTTAACCACAACAATAGGCTTAAGGCCTTCTGCAAGAGCTTTGCGAAGCACGAAGCGTGTCTGGGCTTGTGGGCCACCTGCTGCGTCGACGACGAGCAACACGCCATCCACCATTTTCATCACGCGCTCAACTTCGGCTCCGAAGTCGGCGTGGCCCGGGGTGTCGACGATGTTGATGGTGTAGCCTTCCCAAAGAATCGCGGTGTTCTTCGCCTTGATGGTGATGCCTTTTTCTTTCTCAAGATCCATGGAATCCATCGCACGCTCTTGGGTGGCTTGGTTTTCACGATAGGTGCCGCCGGCTTGAAGGAGTTGGTCGACGAGGGTGGTTTTCCCATGGTCAACGTGGGCGATAATGGCGAGGTTGCGAATTTTCAATGACATAAAATAAGGCGATAAGAGGCTTTGGGGGCGGGGCTATGCAGGGTTTTCCCGCGAATGGCAAGGCGGGAATGCGGGTTTCTAGGCGAAATCTGGTTGGAATGGACGCAATCCGCATTTGTAGTAGTTTGAAAGCGTGCAAATGCTCAAAGCCAATTTTTTCACCGCAGATCCCGTCCAATGCGCGAGAAATCTCATCGGCGCGACCCTTGAATGGAAGGGATGCTCAGGGAAAATCGTCGAGACAGAGGCCTACCACGCGGAGGGCGACGAAGCTTGTCACACGTTTTTTCGTCCTTCGGCGCGGGTTTTCGTGAATGAACACCAAGCGGGCGATGCTTATGTTTACATCAACTACGGCATGCATTGGCTGTTCAATATTCTCGTCAAAGGTCCGGCAGGAAACGGCTTTGTTCTGATCCGTGCGGTGGAGCCAAGTGCGGGAATCGAAACGATGCGTGAGCGCCGTGGATTAGTTCATGACAAACTACTCGCAGCCGGCCCCGGGCGTTTTACCAAAGCCTTCGGTATCAGCGGTGACGACCACGGTGCAACCTTTCTCACCTCGAAAACCTGCGGAATCATTCTGGCGAAAAGCTCCAATGTCATCGCCGGCCCCCGGATTGGCATTTCAAAAGCCACCGATCTGCTATGGCGTTTCGGCGATCCGGATTCCAAATGCCTGAGCCGCAAATTCTAATCAAGTAATTCCGAATCGGATTTAAAACGCTCCGTTTAATTTCCGACCCGCCCAAAACAGGCCGAGCAAAATGACTAGCACCATCACAGTCGCCCAATGCGACCAAAGCGGTATCCGGTTTTCCAGAGGTTTTGGCTCCGGCAAGGCATCGATTTCAGAAATCAATTCAGCGAGTTGTTCCGGCAAAATGCTGCGTCCTCTTGAAACGCGGGAAATTTCTTCCAATACATCGACTCGTGCGGGCTGACCGGTTTTTTCGATATCGACGCCCTGCGCGATGATCGTGGTTTCCGTCGGGATATCTGGCGATGCCGCGGTGATCGCGCGCAGTTTCCATTCACCGGGAAAATCGATTTTAAAACGTCCCGAGTAAGCGCCCCACTCAGATTCGTTTTTCTGCAACTCGATGCGTCGCACTTCGCCGCCAGGCGAAGTGATGTCCACGCTGACCGCACCTTCTTTCAGGGGCGCGCCATTTTGATCGAACGCATTCGCGTTTAAAGTCACGGTCGCACCCGGCTGTGGACGTTCTGGAGTGAAGAACATTCTCACACGCTGACCAGCCGCCATATTTCGCTGATAACTCATCCAGCGCGCCACTTGGCCCCAGAAACGGTAGTGATACAAATCCTCAACTCCACGCCGCCAACGCCACGCGGAATCGATACCCATGAACAACACCTTTCCGCTGCCCGCAGCTTTGGTGACCATTAACGGAGTCGGCCCGAAAGCACCGCGACGATTCGCATGCACTGCCAAGACTTCCGTTCCCGCTTTCGCGCGGAGCACCGGCGCATGCCAGTAAAACCCGGGAAGTCGACGCCAGATATCAGGATTTTCTTCTTCGGATTCACCTAACATCGTCAACAACGATGAGCGACCTTCCGAAGTCAGATTCAACGGCGTCGCCACAGTTTCAGATAATCCTTTCGGGTTTTTCTCATCCAAGGTCACTGGCAACAAATCCGACAACGCGGAATTCACCAAGCTCATTTGGTTTCCCTGCTGCCCTGGCAAAAACACCACGCCGGATGCCTGATTCTCCACCAAACCGCGAATCTGTTTCGCCTGCTCCTCAGTCAGTTGATTTTCACCAATCCCGACATCACCTAACACCACGACATCAAACTTCGATAACTCATCCAAAGTCGCTGGAAATTTATCGATATAATCCGCACCGCCGCCCGCACCTAGTTCCGGACGCAACAGCAAACACGAAAGCTCCACACCCGGATCACGCGAAAGTGCGTTTCTCAAAAACCGGTATTCCCAACGCGGCAAAGTCTCGATGACCAAAACCCGGATCCGCTCGGGCTTTCCGGAAATAGTGAAGTCATGCGTGTTGTTAGGCGCGATGAGTTCTCCGTCCTCAACCGGGATCGACAAGGTAAGCTTGGTTGTGCCCTCTTTTTCTAACTTCCACAAAATCGAATCATACGTTTCAACATTTGGCGCGAGGATGATGTTCTTGGTTCGCTCCCGCCCAGACTCATCGCGTAACCGCACAATCGTGCGAACTTGCCTGTCAAGCGATGAACGAATCGTGAAAGGGATCTGCACGTTTTCACCAACAATCCCGTATGTCGGTGCAGTCACGGTCAGCATATCCAAATCCGGAAGGCGTTTGTCGCTGCCGACTGGGATCGTAAAAATCGGCACGCCACGAATCCGGTATTTCTGCGCCGAGCCCACTGGAGGCGAACCCATGTTGAAATCGCCATCGCTCAACATCACCACCGCACGGAGGTTGTTTTCGTTTTCTAAAAGATTCGTCAGCGGAGAATTGATGTCGGTACCCGAGAGGCCTTCTTTGCCAGGGGTCGCGAATGATTGGGTAGTGAGATCATTCGCACCGCCCACGCGCAGCGGTTCCCACATCGCAGAGTCCAAAACTTTTTTCACCCAATCCGCACGAGAAACAATCACCCCGGCTTTTCCTTCTTCAGCGACCGCCGTAGGCAACACCGCATCTAAAGTCGTCATCGAGCGTGAATCGTCCCACATGATCGCAATCTTCGGCTTGCTCGTGGGATTTACCACGGTCCGCCACTCCGGTTGCCACAACAACATCACCACTAAAAGCGTGATAACAAACCGCAGGCTTTCCAAAACAGCCGTGCGACCGCGATGCGGACTGCGCTTCCAAGAAAGAATACATAAATACGCAACTCCGATAAGCACAAGAATGCCGATCCAGAGAGTGAGTGTTGTCGGATTAAAAAATATCAATGGGAGCAGCGGGGCAAGATTTCACATTTGCTAGCCGATACTTGTGGCTAGGGCAAGGGGCGATACCGAACATTCATCATAATTCTATCAATGTCCTAAGTAACTCCACGGAAAAATCCATCTCCTCCTCGCAAATCCCCAGCGGCGGGGTCAAGGCCAGCACATCGCCTTTCGGTCCATCCGGCAGCGCGATCACACCCGCTCTCAGCATTGCTTTAACCAAATCCAGCACCCGCTCGCCGCTGTCCATCTCTACTCCCATCATCAGCCCTCTGCCTCTGACTTCCCTCACCACTTCCAAACTCTCCAGTTTCCGCAGTCCACTTTCCAAATTATCCGCAGCCTCACGCACCAAATTCTCCATCTCCGGCGCGCGATACCGCCGGATCGCCTCAAGCGCCATCGCACAACCCATCGGGTTCCCTAAAAACGTGCTGGTATGTAACGCCTCGCCACCACTTTCCGGCCAGGCATCCATTACCTCCGCCCGCCCCACACAAACCGATATCGGAAATCCCCCGCTCAAAGCCTTCCCCAAACAGATGAGATCCGGCACCACAACCTCCCACTCACACGCAAACATTTTCCCCGTCCGCCAAAACCCCGTGTAAATCTCATCGAAAATCAATACTGCCCCAACCTCATCACACCACGCCCGGAGTTCCGCAAGAAATCCCTCCCGCGGAACCACAATCCCACCCCGACCTTGGATCGGTTCCACCAAAACCGCCCCGATCTTGCTCCCATCCACACGACCCAACTCCTCCCGAAATTTTTCCAAACCCTCTGACACGTTCGGAAAATGAATTCTCTCAGTCACCTTAGCGATTTGTCCCTCAAATGGTTCCCGGAACCATCCAATCCCCTGACCTAACAACGCCCCGTAACCCAAGCCATGATAGGCTCCCTCAAACGATAAAATCCCAGCCCGGCCCGTCTTCAGCACCGCCGTCTTCAACGCCGCCTCCACCGCCTCGAATCCGGAATTTCCAAACAAACATTTCCCCTTCTTCCCCTCCCACCGCTCATAAGTGATTTCAGAAAGAGCCTCACACAACTCCACTTTTACCCGAGCCGGATGGACATCGCCCATCGCATGCAGCAACACGTCACTCTGCCGCCTCAACGCCTCAGCCGTAAATCCATAGCCCAAGCCCGCCACACCAAACCCACTTGTCATATCCAGAAACCGGTTCCCATCCACATCCCAAACATTCACACCTTCCGCCCGCTCCCAAAAAATTGGCCAGTCCGCCCCAACAAACGTCGTATTCCGACATTCCACCTCCACCAACCGCTTGCCCCAAGCCAACGACTTCTCCCCAGGCACACTCGTGAAAATTTTCGGTAACATCTGCCCACATCCTTTCCAAAACCCACCCCCTCGACAACCTCAGAAATGTGGGACAGGATTTCTTCACCGCAGAGACGCAAAGCAGGATGAGCACTAGCGAATTACATTTAACAGCGAAGCACTAAAGGCTTGGACGGAATGAAATGTAGTCAAAGGTCGCAAAGGATCGCAGAGTTAAAAAGATAAATTGAGTTTTAGGTATGCCTTTAAAATGTTTATTTGCCACAGCTCCGCGTCCCTCAGCGACCTCTGCGCCTCTGCGGTGACCTCTTTATTGTAATTTAAAGTTTAAAATTTAAAGTTTCCCCACCTTGATCGCCCGCGTCCTTATCGACGGCCCCTCAGAGCTCGTTTTTGACTACGCCATCCCCGCCGAACTTCCCGTCGTCGAGGGATGCCGAGTGCGTGTGCCGATCCGTCAAAAGACAACCTCCGGCACTGTCCTCGCCATTCTCGAGCCGCCCACCCAAAGTGAGTTCGCGATGCGGGAAATTCAATCCCTCATCGATCCCGAACCACTCATCACACCGACCCTTCTCAAAGTCGCCCGCTGGATCGCTAACTACTACGGATCCAGTATTGAAAGCGTGATCCGCTCCATCTTGCCGGAAGCCGTCCGCACCGAAGACAACTCTGCGAAAACGCGACGCATCGCCACCGCAGTCGAAAACCTAGATCCCGTGGAACTCGCCAAGCTCGAAAAACGTGCCGCGAAACAACATGTGATTCTCGCCCTCCTCCTCAACGCACCAGATCGCACCCTTCCAGTCGTCGATCTTGGCGAAAACTCCGCACCATCACTCAAAAGCCTCGCCGCAAAAGGTTTCATCACCATCTCCACCGAAGACGTCCGCCGCGACCCCGAAGCCACCGAAACCATCGTCCCCTCCGAGCCGCTAACTCTCAACGACCAACAACAGGAGGCTTTTAATCAAATCTCTTCTTCACTGATCACTGACAAGTCCGTCATAGCTTTAGCGACGACGGATCACTCGGCACTCGGCACTTCTTCAAAGCCCTATCTTCTTCTCGGCGTTACCGGCAGCGGCAAAACCGAAGTCTATCTCCAATCCGCCCAAGCCGCTCTCGATCTTGGAAAAACCGTCCTCGTCCTCGTTCCTGAAATCGCCCTCACCCCACAAACCGTCCGTCGTTTCAAAGCACGCTTTTCCCAACTCGACGACCAGGTCGCCGTCCTTCACTCAAACCTCTCGCAAGGCGAACGTTTCGATGAATGGCACCGCATCCGCAAAGGCACCGCCCGCATCGTGATCGGCGCGCGCTCCGCCGTGTTCGCGCCTCTGCCAAACCTCGGACTCATCATCGTCGATGAAGAACATGAGTCTTCTTACAAACAGGAAAACCCGCCACGCTACCACGCCCGCGATGTCGCCGTTCTCCGAGCTGCGTTCGAGCCATGCACCATCGTCCTCGGCTCCGCGACTCCATCCCTCGAAAGCTGGCAAAACACTCTAGCAGAAAAATACCATCTCCTCCGTCTTGATCAACGCGCCGACGCCCATTCCATGCCACTGGTTCGCGTGATCGATATGCGTTTGGAAAAACAAAAACAAAAAGGTCAGGTCGCCATTCTGTCAGATCGACTCCGCACCGCCCTCGAACAACGCCTCGCAAAAGGCGAACAATCCATCTTGTTTCTCAACCGACGCGGCTTCGCCCGCTCCCTGCAATGCCATGGCTGCGGCCATGTTTGCCAATGCCCGCACTGCGCGGTTGCGCTAACATACCATCGCACCGACGAACGGCTCGTCTGCCATGTTTGCGGACACCAATCCATCGTTCCTAAAAAATGCCCGGAATGCCAAAACCCTGGCATTGCTCTGCAAGGTTACGGCACACAGAAAGTCGAAGAAGTCTTACAAAAAATTCTCCCGGAAGCTCGCTTCGCGCGTATCGATGCCGATGCGATGCGCCGTAAGAACGCGCTCAAAGATATTTTGAGAAAATTTAAATCCAAAAAAATTGATATCCTCATCGGCACGCAGATGATCGCCAAAGGTTTGCATTTTCCTAATGTCACCTTGGTTGGAATTCTCAACGCAGATCTCGGACTTCACGTTCCGGATTTCCGCGCAGGTGAACGCACGTTCCAGCTCATCACCCAAGTCGCAGGACGCGCTGGGCGCGGCGAACTTGAAGGCGAAGTCATCGTCCAAACTTTCACTCCACACTCTCCCAGCATCCAGTTTGCGCGGAAACATGATTTCGATGGTTACGCGGAACAGGAAATGGAAATGCGTCGCCAATTCCGCTTTCCGCCCTTCGCGCATTGCGCCGTTCTAACAGCTCGATCCACTCACGAGCGCCGCGCAGAGTTCACCCTCCAAACCCTCCACCTCCGCTTGAAAGAAGCTCTTCCCCCAGGAATCTCATTAGGCGAGGTCTTACCCAGCCCCCTGATCCGCTCCCACGATCAATTCCGCTTCCAAATCACCCTCCGCTCCCACAAAGCTCGCCCCCTCACCAACCACGTCCAAAACATCCTACAAAAAACCACCCTCCCCGAAGACGTCACCGTCGTTTTCGATATGGATGCGTATAATTTTTCTTAAATCTAGATCTCGACAGCCCAGTCATCTCCCTTATCTTCATACCGTGAAATTCCATCTCTATCTTCCCCTTCTCGCGCTCGGATTCCTCAGCTCTTGCTCCAAAAAAGCCGCGCCCGCGTCGACATCATCGCATGGATTAAAAACCGCAGATTTTCCTGCCTTCATCGCCAATCCCGGCACGCTCAACATCGTTGATTTTTCGGCGACATGGTGTCCGCCGTGCCAACAGCTCAAACCGGTTCTCGCATCCATTGCCGATGAATATTCTGATACGGTCAGGCTCGGAGTGGTCGATGTCGATACGGAAAACAGTCTGGCAGCTCAACAAGGTGTTAGAGGAATTCCCGATGTCCGGTTTTTTATTGATGGCAAACAGGTTGATAAATTCTCAGGCGCGGTGCCGAAAGAGCACATTGAGCAACTCATCGCCAAGCACTCAAAAAAACTTATTCCAGCGGATACTGGAAAAACAACGCCTCCGTCTACTTCAGAGGAGCCCACCGCACCTGCGGCACCTGTTTCGCCAGAACAACCTGCTGTTGCACCTCCTCACCCCGATTTGGTAGCTCCACCCCCACAATCATCCGCGCCCGCTGCGTCATCCAATCCAACGATCATACCTACAAAAGAAAATCCGCTACCCCCTGGAATGTCCAAGCAGTAGCGGATGAAATGAAATGTGAACCTAGTTCAGTTTGATACCGGGGATAGGGAAAATATCAATCACCTGGCGCTTCGGCTCATAAACCCGCACTACACGGTCTCCATACAAATACAATTTTGTATCTGGTTTAGGTCTCAGGTTCGGGAATAGAGAATCTTCCAGTGCATCAAAGAGTCCATAGGTTTCATCATCAACAATGTATCCCTCATTGACTTTTTTCTGCCAACCGGGTGGCAAGGGTTTTCCGCGTCTCAGGTTTTTTGCCAAGCCGGGCGGTAATCCTTGAGGTTGCGATTCGTAACCTTTGAAATAATCTAACAGAACTGTGCGCTCTTTGTCTTCGAAGCGATGCGCACGCCATGGTTCTGCTTTCTCGTCATACTTGGCATTTTTGTCTTTGTCTTCGTGTTTATGATCTTTGTGATCCTTATCATTGCCTTTGTCCTCTTTATCCTTATCGCCTTTATCACTATGTTTTTCCGCGTGATCCGGACCACCGCCCTTGTCACCCTTACCATTGGATTTGTCGGGTTTTGCTTCTGCAACTCCCACGATCAACAGGGCACAACCCGCACCAAGCAGGTTCTTCGATAATCTGCTATTCAATAATTTTTTCATAGAATCCAGTATCGGCATGCTATCAGGAAACTTCAATAAGTATAAATCCTACCTAATTTAGCTTAGTAACTCCCGAATCATCGTCGCATCGAGCTTCCTAACGACATCAGCATCCGCTAATAGTCCTTCTGCTAGCTTGGCTTTCTCTAGCTGCAAGCGATGGATCCGTTCCTCGACCGTTTCCTGACAGAGCAGTTTGTGAACAAATACCGGCTTGTCTTGCCCGATGCGATGCGCGCGATCCGTTGCTTGTTG
>JAZKIL010000002.1:254472-293406 GCA_040384845.1 Verrucomicrobiota bacterium
CATGCCTCCTCCTCGTCGTCGAGCGGATCGCGATCACTCATGAGAACAGCACCTCAATATCTTCGCGCGTCAGCGATTTGAACACGCCGCCCTCGGTGCCGATCACCTGCTCGACCAGCGCGCGCTTGTGCTCCTGAAGCTGAAGAATCTTTTCTTCGACCGAATCTTGCGCGATCAGCTTATAGACAAATACCGGCTTGTCTTGGCCGATCCGATACGCTCGATCCGTTGCCTGCGCCTCTGCGGCTGGGTTCCACCACGGATCGTAGTGGATCACCGTATCCGCCGCAGTGAGGTTCAAACCGGTGCCGCCGGCTTTTAGTGAAATGAGAAATACGGGATATTTCCCGGACTGAAATTGCTCTACCAGCTTCCCCCGGTCTTTGGAACCGCCCGTCAGCTTGAGATACGGAACTTGGGTTTTCACCAAATGCTCTTCGATGAGTCCCAACATGGTCGTGAACTGTGAGAAAATAAGAATTTTCCGTCCTTCTTCCACCAGCGTTTCTAACATCTCTTTCAAATACTCCAACTTCGCCGAGCTACGAATCCCCGCCGAGAAATCCTCCGGCAACAATCTGGGATCGCAACAGATCTGCCGCAGCTTCAACAACGCATCCAAGAAAACGATCTGGGATTGCTCGATCCCGCGTGCGGCAATCGCTTCTCTCACCCGCTTGTCCATCGTCGCGCGCACGGTTTCATAGAGATCTTTCTGATCACTCGATAGCTCGATCAAATGCACCATCTCGGTTTTCGGCGGCAACTCTTTGGCCACTTGATCTTTCGTTCTTCGCAACACCAAAGGCGCGATCCTCTTTTTCAACATCGCGTTCTTTTCCGCATCGCCTTCTTCTTCGATGGGTTTGCGGAAATTTTTATTGAACGCGTCTTCGGTCCCAAGAAATCCGGGAATGAGAAAATGCATGAGACTCCACAACTCGCCGAGATGATTTTCAATCGGCGTTCCAGAAAGACAAAGCCGATGTTTCGCCACCACCCGGCACGCTGCCTGTGCCACTTTTGCACGCGGATTCTTGATATACTGCGCCTCGTCTAGGACCAACATGTGATACTGGAAACCAAGCAATTTTTCGATGTCGCGCTGCAGCAAAGCAAACGAAGTAATCACCAAATCCGCATGCGGGATGGAGCGATAATATTTTTTCCTATCCGCCCCATTCAACACCAGCACTCGCAGGCCCGGTGCGAACTTGATCGCCTCCGCCCGCCAGTTGGGAACCACCGAGGTCGGCGCGATCACCAGCGATGGCCTACCGCCACTTCGCCCACTGGATTTCTCCGCCATCAAATGCGCGAGCGTCTGCAGGGTTTTTCCCAGACCCATGTCATCTGCCAAAATTCCATGCAGCCCATGGCTCGCCAAAAACTGCATCCATTGAAAACCTGATTTCTGATAATCTCTTAAAGTCGCCTTGATCTCACCGGGCGTCTCCACTTCCTCAACTTTCGAGAAATTTTCCAAACGCTCTTTCAGCTTCGCCAAACCTTTTGGAGTTTCGATTCCCAAACCCTCCAAACCGGCCAACGCCGCCGCATCCAAGGCATGCACGCGCGCCTTTCCGAAAAACTTAGGATCCACCAAAGCCGATAAATGCTGGAGCAAACGCCGCACCCTTCCAATCGGCAACTTCAACGCATCACCATTCGGCAAGGGGGCATACACAAATCCCTGATTCGGCCTATCCAAAGTTTCTTCCAGAAAATCCTGTTTCAACAAGCCCGCCAAAATCGGCATCAAATCGTAGCGTTCGCCATCGACATCAAATCCCACGGATAAACTAAACCATCCACCATCTGAGAAATCGCCAGCGTAAGGCTCCTCATCATTCTCACCTGTTAGACGCGTTTGCCATTTTACGGGATCCGCATCGTGCACTTGGTGGCCGACTCCTTCCTCATATTTCACCTTCCAGCCCGCATTTTCTAACAATTCCGCAAACTCCCCCCGAAACTGATGCCAGAACGTATCCACCGGCACCCGACCCGGATCGGGAAACCATTTATCATTTTCACCCGCCGCCTCGACCGTGCGCGATCTCATGCTGAGCAGAAAACGCCATGCGGGATTTGTTTGCATCGATGAAAGCCCTATATCGCGCAGCTCGCGTACCGCCTGCTGCTCCCGCGGTGTCCTCCCCTCCTCGCGAGGCGTTGCAAGTGGCTTGCGCTGGGCAGCGCCGCTACTCACAAACGCTTCCGCAAAAATCCATTCCTTCGGCTCCTCCTGCCCCATCGATTTCAGCAGCATCTGTGTCGCCCGATCCACCGCATCCTTGCGAACTACCAATTCAAATTCCGGTTCTGCGAAATTCTCGCCGACCATCGCTTTCGGTTTCTCTTCAATCGCCTTAGCTACCGCCTCCGCCGCCGATCGCCCGAAGCTTTTCCTCAAATGTTTCGTCTTCGCCATTTTTCCCAGTAACGCAAAGCCGTGCTCACAAAAAGCACCCGTTTCGCAACTGCAATCCGTCTCAAACAACACCCGCCCGCCTTGCTCCCAAAACGCCGCCTCAACCTTTTCTTCTAACACCCGCGCCCGCGCTTGAATCTCATCTTCTCCCTCCAACTGCAATTCCTGAACTTTCGAAACCAACCGCCCACCTATCATCCGCGCTTCATCCCCAAACCGATCCACCCAACCCTCCTCCGCCAAAAACTTTTCCAGTGCCGCTATCATCAATCGCTCAAAAATCTATTTTCCACCCCGCCTATCGTCCATCTTGTTTTAAAGGAGATTGAGCATCACTCGCACAACAAATCCAACATCACTCCCGCAGCGACGACCCCGAAGGTCGCGGTGACATGGGTCGCGGTTCCGTAACCCGTGGCGCAGTTCAAACGCATATCCGCACCCTCGGGTTTTTCGCAGGAAACTTCACCATCGCCGCTGGGGTAAATGGGTGGCTCATCTGAAAAAACCGCACGAATTCCCATCTCCTCCGGCTTCGCTCCCATCGGCACCGCATCGAATCCATGGTCTTTGCGCAGGCGTTTTCGTAACTGATGCAGCAGTGGGTCTTTCCCTGAAAAAGCGAGATCACGCACGCTGATCCGAGTTGCATCGCGCCGACCGCCAGCGCCCCCGCAAGTCACCACAGGAAAGCCGCGTTTCCTACACTCCGCGATAAGCAGGGCTTTGTGTTGCATCGAATCAATCGCATCGATGACGCCGCCCACATCTCCGCCCAACACCTCCTCCACCGAGCGTTCGGTGAAAAACCCTTCGATCACTTGGATCTCGCACTCTGGATTGATCGCGCGCACGCGTTCCGCCATCGCTGCGGTTTTTTGTCGGCCGATCTGGCCATCCATCGCGTGGAGCTGGCGGTTCACATTGGTGATGCAGATTTCATCGAGATCCACCATGCGGATTTTTCCTATGCCTGATCTCGCCAGTGCCTCGACCGTCCATGAGCCCACCCCGCCGATCCCAACCACGACCACGCGCGCTTGCGAAAACCTCTCCAACGCTCGCTCTCCGTAAAGACGCGCGATTCCTCCGAAACGATTTTTTATTTCCTCATTCAACATCCTGCCCGAAGCTTCCAACTTGCCGCCGCGCGTTTCAACGTCCATCTCTATTCCGTGCCCGAAATTCTCATTACCCTTGGCGACCCCGCTGGAATCGGTCCTGAAGTCATCGACGCCGCTCTGGCTTCCGGCCAGCTTCCCGCTGGTTTCGATTTTCAAGTGATCGGAAATCGCAACGCCGGTATCCCCGGAAAACCTACCCGCGAGTCCGCGCAAGCCGCGCTAGATGCACTGGAAGAATCCGCACGCCGCCTCCGCGCAACTGATGCCGCAGCGGTTGTCACCGGCCCCGTTTCCAAAGAAGGCCTCCAGTCTGTCGGATTTCCTTTTCCCGGCCAGACAGAATTCTACGCGGATGCATTTGGACTTACTGATTTCGGAATGCTTCTCACGGGACCTACCCTCACCGTCGGACTCTCCACCATCCACATCGCGCTCGCCGATGTCCCCCGCTTACTCACGCAGGAAAGCATCATTTCCATCGGCCAGCTCACGGCCGGATTTGTTAGAAAAAAAGGTATCGCCACCCCACGCATCGCTGTCTGCGGGCTCAATCCACACGCTGGCGAAAATGGTGCATTTGGCGACGAGGAAAAAATTCTCATCGCTCCCGCCATCGCTGCGCTCAACTCACTCGGGATCGCCACCTTCACCGGACCACACGTACCCGACGCTATTTTTCGCGATGCAGCCCAAGGCAAATACCACGCCGTCCTCGCCATGTATCACGACCAAGGCCTGATTCCGCTGAAATTGTTAGATTTTGATGAAGCCGTCAATGTCACGCTTGGCTTACCGAAACCCCGCACCAGCCCCGATCACGGCACCGCCTTCGCCATCGCCGGCCAAGGCATCGCCAATCCCGCATCCATGATCGCCGCGATCAAGCTTGCTTGTGAGTTAGCTTAAGAAATCACTGCCCCGCTTTCATGCCTTTATAGAGCAAGCCAAAGGCAGCCCAGCATACCGCGATAATTCCGCCTAAGACCCACCAAAAATATTCCCATCCATTTCCATTCGCATCGACGCAAGTGTTGCGTAGCCAAGTGCAGAAAAACGCACCAACCAATGGCCCGATTCCAGAGGCCATCAAACCCATCAGACCTTGTGCTTGGCCACGCATTGCGGGATCCACGCGTCGATCAAGATAAACCTGAGCGGTAACAAAATAGATCGTGTAACAAACTCCATGCATCGCCACCCCGGCAAAATGCCAAGCAATTATACCGCTTAAACCTGCATAACCGCTCATAGCGTAACGCAATACAGAAAGCCCCAGTCCCCACATCAACAATGTTTTGAGGCGGAATTTCAACATCATCGCGCCTAACAAAAACAGGGCCGCGACCTCGCTCCATTGCGCCACACTGACAGATGCGGTAGGCGCCTTGTTTCCCAGATCTTTGAAAAGTTCCGCGGAATACATGTAGAAAGCCATGAGCGGGATAGAAAACAAACCCGTCACCGAAAACAAAACGGCGTGATCCCGATTCTTGAACAACTTGAACCCATTCAAGCCCAACGCGCTTTTCCAGGACTTACCCAATCCAAGCGGAGGTGTGTGCGGCAGATAGAAGGAAAGCAATCCCGCAACCACCCGCGCGACTCCCGCTGCGTATCCACACTTTAAAGAAAGATCCGCATGTAAAAGATAACTGATGGTGAAACCCGCAGCCATCCAACCAAACGTTGCGCCAACACGCACCATTGGATAATGCCTTTCTCCATGAGTGAGATGCGTTAGACTGATCGTCGCCATCAGACCCCAGCTCGGCCCTGAAACCAGAGAGTAAGCGGCAATCCCTATAAGAAACCAAACGGGACTCATTCCGATATCGAGAGCTCCGAAAGCCAGAACGATGGTCACAGCCCCCAGCAACGAGCTCCAAGCCATGATTTTCTGCGCAGCTATTCTTTCATCTGCCAGCGCGCCACCCACCAAAGGTGAGATCAACGCACATATAGGTGGCACGGCAAATGCCCATGCTTGCCAACTCTCCAACCCTTGAGCTTTCAGAACATTGGTGAGCGATGGCAGCCAAAAACCTGGTGCCATTCCATGAAAAAAGAACACCAGCCATAACAGCGGGAACGTTCCTTTCTTATACTCCTTTTCCTCCACAGACCTTGGTTATCTGGAAATCCAACACACGCAAGTGCGATGCTTTCTAAAAACCTAAAATCAACGCAGCGCAGCGATCCGCCTCCGCCAATCTCGGCATTTTCCTTGCGCCCGCTCCCATCAAATAGCCCTCAGCTTTCAGTTTTTCCAATCCACGAATCACCCGGGCATCCGGTTTGAGCCTTGGCATTTCCAAGACGCCAACTCTCGCTCCGCCTGTGAGCGCTTCGTAAACCATCGATACCGAATCCTCGGTCACCCATACTTCTGCCGCACTCGAAAGTTTTTCCGCCAACCAACCAGGCCCCGTTTCATGATGAGGGAAAAAAGGAAGGTTAGGGATTTCATGTTCTAACTTTCTGAGGAAATCACTTGGCGTCCTTCTCGAATCTGCGACCTGCCATGTTCCATCATGCGCTAACTCACGAATCTGCGAAATCAAACGTGCTTCATCAAAGCCATGAATCTTAGATGGGCCGCCGATCAAAAACCATTTCTCCAATCTCTCCCCCTCCTTAGGAATCACTCGGTTCAATGCGCCTTTACTCAGAATCAGATGAGACCTGTTAGGGCTTTTAAGAAAATCGTGCTCAGGCGCCACACACCAATCAAACCAACTCATCGGCAATCCGGGTTTCATTAACACGATACTAGATGCCCCAGAAGCCTTTGAGAGAGCCAATAACGCGAGATGTGTGCCGTGACCCGCACCGATCACATAATCAGAAATCGGAAATTTCCGGCTCGCCGCGAATGCTTCAATCATTCGCGCGATGGGATTCCGATCCATCTCCAGCCGCACCAAATGCGTCTCGACTGGCACGCGCCGCGCCATCGCCTCAGCAAGTCCGAGCGATTGGTTCTCGTGACCCGCTTTGCCATCGCTGATAATTAAAATGTGTAGTGCTGCGCTCAATCTTTTCTTAAAGTGTAAGTTTCCACGCCACTTTGCAAAAACGAAATGATCACTGGGTTTTCACCTGCTTCTGTGCTAAAGATAAACTATGTTCGTAAAAAATAGCCCTTGGGCTTTACTGGTTGCCTGCATGCTCCTGTGCCAGGTCGCCCACGCCAACCCCCCCGCTCTCATAGAAACTTCGGAACTCAAAGATTTCGATACCCTTGAGGAGCCCCGCAAAAAACTCATCGAAACCGCTCTCCTAGCCGCAAAGGAAGTTTCGGGAATGCCATACAAATTCGCCGGCAACGGCGCGAAAGATGGCGGGTTCGACTGCTCCGGCGCAATGTTTCACGTTTTAAATAAAGCCGGACTCAATCCACCACGAACCTCATCGGCACAGTTTCTGTGGGTGAAAAAAGATTCGACCCTGCACACCGTTTCCACGGAAGCAAAAGATCTCACACATGCCAGTTTCGCGGAACTCAAACCGGGTGATCTGGTTTTCTGGAGTGGCACCTATACTCCCACCGACAACCGTCTTTCCAACATCACCCACGTCGGCATGTTTCTCGGATACGAGAAAAAAGACGGTCATCCCGTGATGATCAATGCGAGTGACGGCCGCTCTTATCGCGGAGTAAAACAAAGTGGTTTTGGGGTTTTTGACTTTCGCATCCCGAAAGCAGGCGGCACATCCGTCATGGTCGGCTACGGAACACCGCCAAAGCTGGAATGATCCCAATCCGGCTTTCATCTTGCATTGAGAACCCAAGCATTTACCAATTTAAGGATGAAATCCAAAACCCTACCCCTCGCTGCATTGGCATCGGTCTTCCTAATCTCTCCGTTATTCTCTCAAATTGAGGCGGAACAATCTGTCATCATCAAAATCATGGGTGTAGCTCCAGAAGAGAAAGTTAAAATTGATGAGACCTATCCCGTATC
Source organism: Verrucomicrobiota bacterium (assembly GCA_040384845.1). GTDB lineage: Bacteria > Verrucomicrobiota > Verrucomicrobiia > Verrucomicrobiales > Akkermansiaceae > Luteolibacter. Next base: position 261,996 of record JAZKIL010000002.1, read on the forward strand.
AAAGCATGGAAAACTAAGTCTGCCGTATATCGGTGAGATTCAAGCCGCGGGACTGGATTCTGATCAACTCGCAAAATCCATTCAAAAGGCTTATCGCGATGGAGATATTTTTAAGGAAGCGATCATACAGGTCTTCTCTAACCAAACCCAAATTGATCCCGTTGCACAGAAGGTTCACATTGGTGGAAAAGTTCAAAAACCCGGACCTACGGATTTTACGAAAGGTCTAACGGTCTATCAAGCCGTCCAAGCTGCAGGAGGCGCTTCTGAATTTGGAGCCATGAACCGTGTCATCCTCTGGCGCAATGGTAAGCAACAAAAAATCGATCTCAAGACTGAGGAAGGCAAAGGTGTGGTCGCAATGCCTAACGACACAATCGAGGTTCCCGATAAAACAATTCTGGGCAAGTGATCGAATCACTATCTCAGCTCCGCTGACACCATCGCTTGGTAGATTGAATCGGTTTTCTCAAGTTCATCGTGAGTCCCATCACTGACGATGTGACCGTTCTTGAAAACCAGGATTCTATCCGCAATCCGGATTGTACTGAATCGATGTGCGATAATCAGGGTGGTTCTTCCTTTGACCAAATCCGCCAAAGCCTGCTGCACCATGGCTTCGCTTTCAGTATCAAGCGCACTGGTTGCTTCGTCCAAAATGAGAATCGGCGCATCTTTCAAGAACGCACGCGCAAGGGCAATGCGCTGACGTTGCCCGCCTGAGAGCAAATCGCCACGCTCGCCCACTGCCGTCTTGTAACCATCAGGAAAGCTCATGATAAAATCGTGAGCGAACGCTTTTTTCGCTGCTATTTCAATTTCCTGCTGCGAGGCATTCAATTTTCCAACACGGATATTATCTTCCAATGTGCCGAGAAATAGCGAAGGCGTCTGAGGAACGATTGCAATGCACTGACGCAAATCATATTTGGAAAAATCCCTAACAGATATTCCATCCAGGCAAACTTCACCATGTTGAGGATCGTAAAATCGTAAAACCAACTGCGCAAAAGTTGATTTACCCGCGCCACTAGGCCCGACCAAAGCGACGACCTGACCTGCAGGAATTTTGAGGTTCAAATCATGTAAAACCGGAGTGTCGCCGTAAGCAAAAGTGACATGATTGAATGAAATCTCACGAATGGGATCTGGACATGGTTTTGGATCTGATGGCTCCGCAATGGACTCCTCAGCATGCAATATATGTTCAATTCTCTCTACAGATGCTTTTCCCTGTTGGAAGTGAGAGTGGATTCCACCAAGTTTTTTCAATGGTTCATACGCCATGAAAAGCGCCATTCCGAGTGACAAGAAACTATCCAGCGTCATACCCGCTTTGACACCAAAATAGAGAGCTGCAGCAAATCCTGCGGCGGCAACAACTTCAATCGATGGCGAGATAATCTGACGATATTTCACGACTTTCATCGATAGCTTCACCAACTCTTTGATTTGTTTTTCAAAGCCGCGCAACTGAGCCTCTTGCAGGTTATAGGCGCGAATCTCCAAAGCAGATTGTAGATTTTCGGAAAGCGAAGCAGATAAATCTCCTCCATTTCTTTGCAAGATACGTGCTTTGGCAGTCATTTTTTTCCCAGCCAAACGGATGAATGAAATACAAAGAGGTACGGTCAGCAGGGCGATCAATGCAATGAAAGCACTTCTATCCTGCCATGCCATATAAGCCACATAGCCAAGCGCGAAAATCAAGGTTGCCGGCTGTTTGATTAAATCGCTCGAAGCCTGCGCAATCACCTGACGTAACATCATCGTATCGCTCATCAAACGAGCTAACAGATCTCCAGATTTGTTCTGTCTAAAAAATGCCAAAGGCAATTTCTGAAGTTTGACGAACATATCAGTCCGTATCGCCTCAACAACTTTCAGGCCGGCATCCTGGATGAAGTATGCATTCGCATATCCAGCCGCTGCACGTAAAAGGAACACGGCCGGAATCCACATACACGTGTAAATCAAAAGATCGTTACGTGAAATCTCTCCAAGTTTGGATGTAATCCAGATGATGTAAGGACTACTGGGATCGATTTTTTCATGGAATAAAACCGGAAAGACAATCTTTGTCATTAACGGCAAACCCGCACCCGATGCAGCAGCATAAACCAATCCTGCGATCACACCGAGAGCAAAGCTCCACTTCACCTTCAGGAGGTGGCGGTAATAGGGAAGGAACTTCTTCAAATCTGTTGATGAGGGTTTTCGCCCACGGGAATCTTGGGAGATTTTCCGTGAACGAAGCTGAAAAAATTACACTTCAAGCATCAAGCGATGTGGCGCTTCCAAGCAATCTTTGATGCGGATTAGGAAGGTTACGGCTTCCTTGCCATCGACGAGGCGATGGTCGTAACTCAAGGCGAGATACATCATGGGACGAATGACGACCTGACCGTTGAGCGCAATCGGACGTTGCTGAATCGTGTGCATTCCTAGGATGCCGCTTTGTGGAGGATTGAGAATAGGTGTGCTGAGCAAGGAACCGTAAACACCGCCGTTAGAAATAGTGAACACGCCGCCTTGAAGATCTTCGATCGCGATTTTTCCGGCTTTGCCTTTTGCAGCATAGTCCAAAATATCCTGTTCGATTTGAGCGAAAGATTTTTTATCACAATCGCGGAGAACCGGAACGATCAGGCCTTTCTCCGTACCGATGGCGACGCCGATGTCGTAGAAATGATTTTCGATAACGTCATTACCTTCGATGCGACCGTTGATCGATGGCACGTCTTTGAGGGCTTGGGCAACGGCTTTAACGAAGAATGACATGAAGCCAAGTTTCACTCCGTGCTTTTTAAGGAAATCATCTTGAACGCCTTTACGCAGTTCCATCACGGCTGTCATATCGACCTCGTTGAAAGTTGTTAGGATCGCAGCGGTTTGTTGAGCGTTCACCAAATGCGTTGCAATCTTGCGACGCAGCATGGACATCTTGCGGCGCGTGGTGCGGCCGTCTTCAACGGTAGCGGCAGGTTTTGCTTCCGCTTTTGGAGCAGAAAGAACTGAGAGATCAGGTTTAGTACGAGACTCGCTGACTGGCTGAGGTGCAGGTCCAGCGACGGGAGCGGCTGCGGCAACTGGTGCAGGCGCAACAACTGGAGATGGTGCGGCTGTGGCAGAAGCTTGGCCAGCGGTGATCATACCGATGACTTTTCCAATCGCAACTTCCTCGCCTTCAGGAACAAGAATCCGAAGTATTCCAGCAACGGGCGCTTCCAGTTCGTTAGAAACTTTATCGGTTTCCAAGGTCACGAGGATTTCGCCTTTTTCGCAGAAGTCGCCATCTTTTTTCCGCCATGCGGCAACGTTCGCTGATGTGATCGACTCGCCAGCAGCAGGCACGACGATCTCGACGGATCCGCCGGTGGCCACAGGTGCGGGCAATATTGCTTGTGCAGGAGCCGGTGCCGGAGCTGCGGCGGATTGTGCTGCGGCGACTGGAGCGGAACTTTCGCCGGAAGGCGCGAGTTGGCCGATCACGGTTCCGATGGAAACTTCTTCGCCTTCACCCACGGTGATAGTTAGAATTCCGTCAGCCTCAGCTTCGAGTTCGTTGGAAACTTTATCGGTTTCCAAACTCACGAGAGCCTCGCCTTTTTTGACGGAGTCGCCGCTGTTTTTATACCATTTCGCGATGTTCGCGGAGGTGATGGATTCGCCGGCAGCCGGCACTTTGATATCGATGGCCATGATAGAGGTGGTTTCTGTAAAAAATTAAATTTCGAATGCTTGAGCGAGAAGCGCTTTTTGTTCGCGGTAGTGGATGGCTTTGGATCCTGCAGCAGGACTCGAACCAGGTTTGCGGCCTGCATAGACCGGCCAGACCCCGAGAGTGGCTTCAAGTTGCGGTGCGACGTAAGTCCATGCGCCCATGTTTTTCGGTTCTTCTTGGCACCAAACGTAGCGTTCAGCGTTAGGGAACTGACCGAGAATTGCTTTGAGCATTTCTCCGTGGAACGGATAGAGCTGCTCGACGCGCAGGATCGCCACATCCGAGATGCTGTGATCTTTACGATACGCAACGAGATCGTAATAAACTTTTCCGGAGCAGAGCACGATGCGTTTCACCTTCTCTGGATTTTCGAACACCATGTTGTCGGGAAGAATTTCTTGGAAGCATGTACCCTCGAGGAAATCTTCCTCGCTTGAAATCGCTTCCGGTCTGCCGAGCAAACTTTTTGGAGTCATCAGGATGAGAGGTTTGCGGAAATTGCGACGCTTCTGACGGCGCAGGGCGTGGAAATATTGAGCAGGTGTGGTAAAGTTTCCGACGATGAGATTTTCCTCTGCGCAAAGCTGGAGGAAACGCTCAAGGCGAGCACTCGAGTGCTCCGGCCCCATGCCTTCATAACCGTGAGGAAGCAGCATCACCAAGTCGCTCGGTGTCTGCCATTTCGATTCCGCAGAAGAAATGAACTGATCGATGATCACCTGCGCGCCGTTCGAGAAATCTCCGAACTGGGCTTCCCACATCAGCAACATGCTTGGATAGGAAAGTGAATATCCGTAATCAAATCCGAGCACGGCGAACTCCGAGAGCAAGGAGTTGTAAACGCAGAACTTCGCTTGCTGCTCTGATAGGTTTTGCAGCGGGATGTAACGCTCACGAGTCTCGTAATCATAAAACACCGCATGGCGCTGAGAGAACGTGCCGCGGCGGCAGTCTTGTCCGGAGAGCCTAACCGGTGAACCTTCTAACAGCAACGAGCCAAAGGCTAGCGACTCAGCGAAGGCCCAGTCAAACGGACCCCCATTGGCGAGTGCTTCGACCCGACGCGGGATGAAACGTTTTTCCAATGTTGGGTTGAGGCTGAATTTTTCAGGAACTGTGGTGAGGACGCGGCCGATTTCCTGAAGCATGTCGCGACTGATTCCTGTGGCGACTGGCGCGTGCGAGTAGCTCGGTTGAATGATCGCAGTGGATCCGCTGAACACCGTGCGGTCACCGGCTTCGGAAAGCTCGACCATGGTTTTATAGCCATCTTCAAGTTTTTCCCAGATCGCTTGCTCTAAATCGTCAGCTTCTTTCTGAGTCATCACGCCATCGGTTACGAGCTGGCGTTTGTAAACTTGTCCGAACGTCTCGCGCGCGGCGATTTGTTTCGCAACCAAGGGCTGAGTGAACGCTGCTTGGTCCGCTTCGTTGTGTCCTTGGCGGCGGTAGCAATACATGTCTATGACAATGTCGCGGCCAAATTTCTGGCGAAACTCGAGAGCGAATTGTGCGGCCCAGTAAAGTTCCATCGGCTCTTCGCCGTTCACGTGCAGGATCGGCGCTTCGATCATTTTCGCCACATCCGTCGCGTAAGCGGACGAACGCGCATCGGCTGGCATTGTGGTGAAACCGATTTGGTTGTTGATAATCAAATGGATCGTGCCGCCGGTACGGTAACCTGGAAGCTGGGAAAGGTTCAAAACTTCTGCAACCGAACCTTGGCCAGCGAAAGCCGCGTCGCCGTGAATCAAAATCGGCAGCACGCGTTTGCGGTCGGTCGAGACTCCGTCATCCCCGAGCACTCGCTGGCGAGCACGCGCTTTGCCCTCGACCACGGAATTCACCGCTTCAAGGTGACTGGGGTTTGCAGCGAGACTCACGCGCACATTTCCATCCGGAAACTCACGAACGCTCTCGTAACCCAAGTGATATTTCACATCGCCATCACCAGCGACCAAGCCCGGCTCATAGTCGGGGGTAAATTCATAAAGCAAAGTGGTCAGTGTTTTTCTAACAAAATTAGCCAACACATTCAAGCGGCCCCGGTGCGCCATGCCCATTTCAATTTCGAGCACTCCCTGCCCCGGACAATTTTCCAAAAGCGCGTTGAGCACAACCATCGCGCCCTCGCCGCCCTCCATGGAAAAGCGTTTTTCACCCAAGAATCGTTTCGCGAGGAAATTTTCAAACGACTCCGCTTCAAGCAACCAGCGGAGTGATTTCACATGAAGGTCGTTCGATTTTTCAGCACCACTCAGGCCATGACGTTCGATTCTTTCACGCACCCAATGGCGCACGGTCGTATTGTGGATGTGCATGAACTCGAAACCGATCTTGCCGGAATACGTTTGTTTCAGTGCAGCGACCATTTGCGTGAGCGGCATCTTCGCACCGTTGAGGAAAAACGGATTCGATGCCTCGCGAGCCATTTCCTGTTCGGTAAACTTGTATTCGCTGATCGAAAGCCGCGGGTTCACTTCGGGCGCATCGTCGAGCGGGTTGATCTGCGCTTGGGTGTGACCCAAAGTGCGGTAGTTATAAACCAAGCTGACGACTTTTCCGTTAAACTCGATGTCCGATGCTGAGAGAGTAGACGTGCCGGTCGCGCCAGTTTCCCCCGCCTCTTTTTTCTTCAATTGGGCAACGCCTAATTCAAATCCCTCGAAAAATGCAGACCATGTCTGATCCACAGATTGCGGATTCTCGCACCATTGTGCGTATTTTTCGTCTAGTAAGTCCGCATTGAGTCGCGCCGAAACCGTTGAGTTCATGAGTTTATAAATAAATGCGTGCTAGGTTGCTGTTATTCAGGCTTGCCCTCGGCGCGCAGGCATTAGTTAAAGGTCTCGCAGGCTTGCGTCAATCATTGCAGACTGAAAATATAGCCGCAGCCCAAAATCGAATGATCGAAGTCTCCAACCTCTCAAAACGCTACGGACGCCACCTTGCCGTCCGCGATATCTCATTTTCTGTTTCGAAAGGAGAAATCGTCGGCTTCCTAGGCCCCAACGGTGCCGGAAAAACCACCACTCTCCGCATGCTTACCGGCTTCTTGCCGCCCTCCAGCGGAACCGCAACCATCGCTGGATTTGATATCTTCCGAGATTCCATCGAGGCCCGCAAACGTATAGGCTATATGCCCGAAAACGTCCCGCTCTATGATGATATGCGGGTTCGCGAATACCTTTCTTTCCGAGCTCAGCTCAAAGGACTCAAAGGCGGCGAAGCCCGCCGTCAGGTCGCTCATGTCATCGATACCTGCGGGCTCGAAAACGTCCGCCGGAAAATGATCAAAACCCTTTCCAAAGGATACCGCCAACGGGTCGGTTTGGCAGATGCCCTCGTCCACCAACCCGAACTCCTCATCCTCGACGAGCCCACCAACGGCCTCGACCCCGTCCAAATCCGCCAAATCCGCGAACTCATCAAACGCCTTGCGCTGAATCACACGGTCGTGATTTCCACTCATATTCTCTCTGAAGTCGAAATGATCGCTGACCGAGTCATCATTATCGACAACGGTCAGATTAAAGCCGCCGACACCCCGCAAAACCTCATCAACGAGATGCGCACCGCAGGCCGGGTGCATACTGAAATCCAAGCACCCATTGAAGCTGCCACCACTGACCTCGCTGCGATCAACAGCGTGAAAAAAGTTACCTCAGAAATTCTTGAAGACGGTTGGATTCATTTCACCCTCTGGTCGGACTCCGGCACAGACACTCGCCAATGCATTCATAAACTTTGTATGGAACATAAATGGCCACTGCGCTCCCTCGTCCGTCACGAAGCAAAGCTCGAAGACGTTTTCGTTGAGCTGACTCGCCAGGACTGATCGCCTCGGATTCTTTTCTGGCGCTCCTAGCACCCAAAGTCTATGGATGACTCACCATTATGAAAATCCGTAACCTTATCCTTGCCACCCTCTGTATTATTTCCAGTGCCGCCCACGCGGAGACCACTCCCACTCCTCTCAAAAAAGGCGATCGTATCGTTTTCCTCGGCGATTCCATCACTGCAGGTGGCGTGAAACCCGGAGGTTACGTCACCCTGATCAAAGATGAGATCGCCGCCACCCATCCGGATCTTGGAATCGAAGTCATCGGCGCCGGAGTCAGCGGCAACAAGGTTCCTAACCTACAAGCAAGACTTGAGAAAGACGTGCTTTCCAAAAAACCAACCATCGTTTTTATCTACATCGGCATCAACGACGTCTGGCATTGGAAGAAAAATAAAGAAGGCGTGATGTCTGGTGGAACGACTACTGAAGCCTTCGAATCCGGACTCAAAGACATCATCGCTCAAATCAACGCCGCAGGTGCGCGGGTCATTCTCTGCACCGCCACCGTCATCGGTGAGAAACACGACGGAAGCAACGAGCGCGATGCGATGCTCGAGGAGTATTCCGCAATCAGCCGTAAAGTTGCGACGGATACCAAAAGCCAGATGGTCGATCTCCGCAAAGCTTTCATCGATCACCTCAAAGCCAATAATCCAGACAACCTCCCTAAAGGAATTCTCACGGGTGATGCAGTCCACCTCAATCCAGCCGGCAATCGCCTGGTCGCCACAGAAATGGGTAAAGCAATTGGCCTTAAAATAAAGGAAACGGCTCCAAACTGAGATACGCTTCATGGAAATACGTAAACTAGAAGTTGGTTAAAATCCGCATCGTTGCAACTTACGGCGCGAATCCATCATTTACATGCAAAATTTTATCGCGTAAATATCCCCCATGCGCACATCTGCTATTCTTATTTCAACTTTGCAGCTTTTCAGCATCTCAGCTTTTACCCAAGCCGAGTCTTTCCCAGCCGTCAACGGCCTTCAGCGATCCCTCGTTGCTAAAGAACCCATGCTGAAAAACGCCGTTTCCGTTTCCGTCGATGTGGACGGTACGATCTACGTCACGGAATCCGCTCGCCGCAAAGTCGGCGATGCGGATATCCGTGAATTTTTCAACTACGGCTGGGTGCCGCATGATGTCTCTTTCAACTCAGTCGATGACAAGCTCGCCTTTTTCCGCAAAGAACTGGACGGAATAAACAAGTTCCCAAAAACTTCTCTCAAAGATTTTAACAAAGACGGAAAAATCGACAGCAAAGACCTAACAGTCGCCACCGAAAAAATCATCCAACTCGTCGATACCAACGGCGATGGTGTGGCGGATAAATCCACCGTCTTCGCAGAAAATTTTAACACCGAAGTCACCGGCATCGCTGCGGGCGTTCTCGCATGGCGTGGAGATGTTTACGCCACCGTCGCTCCTGATCTCTGGAAACTCCGCGACACGACGGGCGATGGTGTGGCCGATCAACGCGAGTCGCTCGCTCATGGCTTCGGCATCCACATCGCTTACGCAGGCCACGACATGCATGGACTCATCCTCGGTCCTGACGGTCGGGTTTATTGGTCGATCGGTGACAAAGGAACCAATGTCACTTCGAAAGAAGGAAAAAAATACTTCGCCCCGCACGAGGGTGCCGTGTTGCGTTGTTATCCAGATGGCTCTGGATTTGAAATCTTCGCGCGCGGGCTTCGCAATCCACAAGAAATCGCATTCGATAAATACGGAAATATTTTCTCAGTTGATAATGACTCGGATCAAAAAGGCGAGCGCGAGCGTTTCCTCCACATCACCGAAGGTTCCGATACAGGTTGGAGAAATTACTATCAATACCGCGGCTCCGATTACAACCCGTGGATGGCGGAAAACATTTGGGAACCCACCGGAAAATTCCAACCCGCCTATATCACCCCGACCAATTTGAATTATTCCGACGGCCCGGCGGGCTTTGCTTACAATCCCGGCACCGCACTGAACGCGAAATATGAAGACTCGTTTTTCGTAACCGAATTTCCAAAAGGAAACGTCCGCTCATTCAAAGTGAAACCCAAAGGAGCCACTTTCGAAATGGTCGATGAACATATCGTTTCCTCCGGCCCCATGAATGTCGGAATCAACTTCGGCCCTGATGGCGCGCTCTATTCAGCCGACTGGGCTGGCGGCTACCCGATGAATGACAAAGGCTCCGTTTGGAAACTCGACGATCCAACCGTCGCCGGCACAACGATTCGCAAAGAGGTCGCCAAATTCCTCAAAGAAGGCCCCACCAAAGTTTCCACGGCAGATCTCCTAACCCGACTTTCCCACAAAGACATGCGCATCCGCTTGGACGCGCAGTGGGAGCTGGCGAACCGAAAGGCTACATTAGAGCTTCATCTAGTCATCGCTTCGTCAAAATCCGATCAACTCGCAAAAATCCATGCGATGTGGGCGCTTTCCCAGCATAAACAGTTTTTTGAAAAAGCCTTTCACGATCTCGCCGCATCCAAAGACCCTATTCTCCGTGCCCAAGCAGCCAAACACGCAGGCGAGACTTTCAAAGGCTCTGATTCCATTCTCACCAAACTCCTCGCAGATCCCGATCCACAAGTTCGCTTCCACGCCGCCACCGCAATTTGGAAAACCGGCGACGTTACCGCCATCGATGCGGTCATCTCCCTGTTAGAAAAAAACAACAATCAAGACGCTTACCTCCGCCACGCCGGTGTGCTTGCACTCACCGCCGCACCAGCCGAAGAAATCGCCGCGAAAACCCTAACTCACAAATCCCCCGCTGTCCGTCTCGCCGCCGCCGTCGCTTTCCGTCGTCTGGGTTCTCCTCTCGCTGGGAAATTGCTTTCCGATGAAAACTCGGAAGTCGTTGCCGAAGCTGCGCACGCCATTCACGATGATCCCGCTATCGAAGCCGCATATCCCGCACTTGCTGCTTTGCTCAATGAAAAACCCAAAGCAACTCCTCCCGCCATCCGCCGCGCCATCGCAGCGAATCGACGTATCGCAAACGCCACCGCGGCCCAAACTCTAACAAATTTCGCAATGCGCGAAGAAGTCGCTGCGGATCTCAGAGTCGCCGCTCTCCAAGCGCTCACCTCATGGGACGTCGCATTCAACACCGATCCCGTAGACGGTCGCCACAATCCCTACCCCGCTGGCGATAAAGCCGTCGCAAGCAGCGTATTTGCCGCCGCAGCACTCGTTCTGCAAAGCCATCCAGATAAAACCATTTCCACTGCCGCTGCCGATACTGCGGCACAACTCGGCATCGTTGCGGATGAATCCTCACTCGCTAAACAAGCACTCGATCCAAAAGTCGACGCCTCATCGAGAATTCGCGCCTTACAATCGCTCGCACCGAAGCATGAAAAACTGCTCCAAGAAACCGCGACTCAACTCCTGAAAGACAAAGCATCCGAAGTTCGCGCCGCTGCTGCCACCGCTCTAGCAACTAGCGAACCGGGCCTAGTTTTGGAATACGCCAAAGAAGCGCTGAAAAGCTCGAAAGATCTTTCCGAAAAACAAAACGCCGTCCGCTTGTTAGGTTCGCTCAAAAACGAAGAAGCCTTGGTGCTTCTCCGCGACCTTCTTAAACAAGCCGTCGCCGATCCTAAAAAATCGACCGCTACATACGAACCCGGCATGTTACTCGAACTACTCGCCGCCATTCCCATTGAAGATGCAGGTCAGTTGAAAGCAGCCTTGGAAAAAATCGACGCGAACGGAACCTATTTTGCCTCCTTTCAAGGCGGAGATCCAATCGCTGGTGAAAAAGTCTTTAACGAACACCTCGCTGCCCAATGCATCGCGTGTCACCGCATTGGCGAACAAGGTAGCGAAGTCGGCCCGCCACTCACTCACATCGGCAAAAAAGGCCGCGATTACATTTTTGAGTCTCTCGTTGCCCCTCAAGCAAAAGTCACTCCCGGTTACGGCTTGATGACGATCACTACCCGATCGGGCTCATCTATCGCAGGTGCACTCAAAGAAGAAAACGAAACCTCCGTCACTTTGATCCTCCCAGACAAAACCGAAACCATCGTCAAAACTTCCGACATCGCAAGCCGCACCCAACCCATCTCCAGCATGCCCCCCATGGGCAATATCCTCTCAGCAAATGAATTACGCGATATCATCGCGTATCTGGTGGGGGTGGAATAAGGTTAATTGTTAGAGTAAGCAAAGATCCCAATAGGGATCACAGAAATTAGCGCGGCGGTCGAAGACCCCGGGAAGAGAGCCCCAAGAAATACCCGATCCCGGCAGGGATCGCAGATTCTTTCCGGCTGTCACCCCCATGCGTAACATTCTGGCATCCCTGCCGGGATGCGGAAGATTTTGGATCATATTTACCCGAGGTCTCCGACCATCGGGCTAATTTCTATCACCTCGCTGAGGTGATAATTTCACATAGCCCACTTTACAAAAACCTGTTATCCAACCCCAATCATGAGATTCCTCTTAGTTTGCATACTTCTTCTTTGGGACACGGTTATTCCTACTTTTGGCTGCGCAGCAGTGACTAGTGCGCGAGGTAACGTGGTGAATGCGGATCAATCGGTGATCATGATTTGGGATAAGGAAAAGCAAACTCAGCACTTCATTCGTCAGGCGAATTTTAAAACCGATGCAAAAGATGTGGGCTTCATTGTTCCATCGCCATCACGACCCCAGCTAGCGGAATCCGGCAATGAGGCATTTGATACACTCAAACAAATCACCGCGCCTTACATATCTAATGGACCTTCTTTTTCTATTGGCTGCTCTGCAGCTCCTGCTCCCGTGAGCCAACGAAACAGTGTTCGTATCATTGAAGAAAAACGTGTGGCAGGATACGACGCCACGGTGCTGACCGCGCGTTCGGGCAAGGATCTGGTCGCGTGGTTAGAACAAAATGGTTATCCATACTCACCAGCATTAGCAGAATGGGCCGCACCATATCTCGGGGGCGATTGGCATTTCACGGTGCTCAAACTCGCGAAAGAAAGTGCATCGATGCAGGATATCAAAGCATCCGCCTTGCGTATCACCTTCCGCACGGAGCATCCGTTGTTCCCGTATCGCGAGCCTGAATCCGCTACCGCAAAAGCTAAGCTCGAGGCATCGTCAAGATTGCTTCGAATCTATTTCATCGCGGAGGCACGTTATCGCGGACAAATCGATGGAGGCAAAAAATGGAATGGCGAAGCCGTTTGGGCAAAGGACATCACTCGACACAAATCCAGCCTGCTGAAATCCCTCAAACTCCCAGATTCAACCGGTCCCAAAACTTGGTGGCTCACCGAGTTTGAAGACAACTGGCGCTACGAAAAAGCCGCAGGTGATGTCTATTTCGCGCCCGATCCAAAGCAAACCGAATTCGACACCCGAAGCACAGGTCGCGCAGCATCTTACGATGCCGCATTTCTAGGAGCCTTCTTATTTCTCGGCATGAGAACCCTCTTCCGCAAGCGGCAGACTGGAATATGAACATTCAAAACAACTTTCCGCGAGCTTGCATCTGAGCTCAACAGGGCTTTTCCTATCTGCATGGAGTCACACGAGTGGAATGAGCGGACAGAAGAAGGGAAACGGTTTTTCCGCGGGAATTTCCACGGCAACGAATGGAGAATTTTGACCACTTTACAAACCGATCCCGATTGGGAGATTCTTGAACAACCCTCCGAAGAAGTCTGGAGAGCTCTGCGAGATATCGTTTGGAAAAAATATCAACGCAAACGCTGCCCTTGGGAACGCGTCGCTTCGCTCGACAAAATCCTGGGCGACGATGTTCCGAAGTGAATTCTAGTGCTACTTCAGGATTTCGTCTGACAGCTCGTTCACCTTTTTTGATTCGGCCGGCCAGTGCTTCGAGAGAGTGTCGCCGATTTCACGGAGCCCTTCGTAAAGCGCGGCGAGAGGACCGTATTCCTTGATTTTCTGGATCATGACATCAATCGCTTTCTGCCAGTAATCGGCTGGCACCAAGGCGTCGATTCCCACATCGCCAATGATAACCACTTTTCTCGCGCGAGGCATCAACGTGATCAAAACGCCGTTGCGATGGCGTGTGTCGCGCATTCCGAGTTGATCAAAGGTTTGCCATGCATAGCGGTTGTGTCGCCATATACGCTTCTGCGTAATGCAGATACGAATCTCCGCGCTGGTGCGGTCTTCCTGTTCACAGATAGCAGCCATGAGCTGATCTTCCTCTTTTTTTGTTAGAAAAGGTTTCATGGATTTTAAAAATTACCAACCGCCGCTGGCGCCGCCGCCGCCGCTTCTGCCACCTCCGCCTGAAAATCCACCGCCACTGCCGCCCCCCCATCCCCCACCTGAGGATCTACCGCCGCCGCTTCCCCATCCGCCGCCCGAGGAATTGCCCCTATACCACTTGTCGGATGAGGTGTAAAATGTGCCGTTGAATAAGGACTTTAGGAAAAAGTAGATAATGAGAAGTAGAAACAAGCCCGAGATAATTCTCCCAGTCTTACTAGTTTCGGAATCAGAATGATCTAGCAAAGTCGATCCGTTTCCCTGATATTCCCCTTTAGCAGCTGAGATAAGCGCCTCCACTCCGCCATTGATCGCAGCAAAGCGTCGACCTTGGCGTAGTTCCGGGGCAACTATATCTGAAATGATTTGCTTACAGCGTGCATCGGGCAGAGCGCCTTCCATACCATAGCCGGTGTGAATTCGCATTTTTCGATTTTCGGCAAAGACAGCAAACAGCACTCCATTGTCTTTGCCTTGTTGGCCGATTTTCCATGCTTTGAACAAGCGCTGGCAGAAATCGAACATTTCCTCCCCATCGGGAATGCGAGGAAAAATCGCCACCACGATTTGGGTTGATGACTCCCTTTCGTAAGATTCCAACTTGGCATCCAGCGATTGGAACTCCGAGGCGCTCAGCCATTTGGCCTCATCCAAAATGTAATGCGGTGAAGGACTGGCGGGCAGTGGGCTTGCCGCATGCAGTGGCGGTGTCAGACCACAAAGCCAAATCATCCATATGCCCGCGACAAGTAAAATGGAATTCATCGGGAATTTGATCCGTCGAAGTTAAATTTCACTTCGGGAGCTTTTTCCGCACCTGTGTCGGCTTGGAAATAAGCCTTGGAATTGAGACCCAACATACCGGCCATCAACAGATTAGGGAAAGTGCGAATACTGGTGTTGTAGGATTGCACCATTTCGTTGAAGCGTGCGCGTTCCACCGAGATTCGGTTCTCACAACCTTCCAATTGCGCTTGCAGGTCGCGGAAGCCTGCACTTGCCTTGAGGTCAGGATATTGTTCCGAGACAACTAACAATCGTTGCAAGGCGCTGCCGAATTGCTGCTCAGCTGCTTGGAATTTTTGGAGTGTTGCGGCATCCTCAGGCGCTTTGGATGCATCGATCGTTACGCGACCCACGGATGCTCTGGCGTTAACCACGCTTTCAAGAGTTGATTTCTCGAAATTTGCGGATCCTTCAACAATTTTCACCAGATTAGGAACCAGATCCGCACGACGTTGGTATTGGTTGAGCACTTGCGCCCAAGAGGCATCCACCGCTTGTTGTTTGCTAATGAGGCCGTTGTAACTGCCGACCGCGGAGAAACCAACGATTGCGATAATGCTTACGATAGCAATCAAGACGATGCGTAACTTTTTCATAACCAAGTGTCTAATCGGAATATTTGTGGTCGTCGAATATAAATCTATCCGAGCTAATGAACGCTCAAATCACAGAATGCTTCTGTTCTCTGTGAACATTTGTTGATCCAATGCCTTTAATGCGACAACGGGTTCTCGCCGGATGCATCTCCGAGATGAGAGAGATTTTGCGGTAAGAATTTCTTAAAACGGGTTTTATCGATCGCTTTCATGTAGGCCTCTTCGGGGGCGATTAATCCTTCTCTGAGCTTTGTCCAGATGGACTCATCCATGAACTGCATGCCATCACCTTTACCGCCAGTGATGACATCATAAAGTTTCTGGGTTGCGCCTTCGCGGATGATCGCTGAAACGGCGGGAGTCGCGAACATGATTTCATGCACGGCGACCCGGCCGGGTTTGTCCACTCGCTTGCAAAGAAGCTGCGCGACCACTCCGCGCAAGGATGCAGCGAGCATGGTGCGGACTTGTGCCTGCTGGTTGGCAGGGAAAACATCGATGATACGGTCGACGGTTTTACGGGCGTTGTTGGTATGCAGTGTTCCAAAAACCAGAAGACCTGTTTCCGCCGCCGTGAGTGCGAGCGAGATGGTTTCCAAATCCCGCATCTCCCCCACCAGAACAATGTCGGCGTCTTCCCGCAACGCGGCACGAAGTCCATCGGCGAATGACGGAGTTTGGATCGGTACTTCACGTTGGGTTAGGATCGATTTCTTATTTCGGTGCACAAATTCGATCGGCTCTTCAACGGTGATGATGTGTCGTGAAAAGTTCGTATTAATATAATCTAACAGAGCGGCAAGTGTCGTCGATTTTCCGGATCCCGTTGGCCCCGTGACCAAAACCAATCCCGAGCGCATGTGCCCAAATTCTTTTACGATATCAGGAACCCCCAAGGATTCGAGCGACATGATTTCCGTGGGAATCAAACGAAACACCGCTGCGAGGCCCTTTTGTTGTTGGAGATAGTTGCAGCGGAAACGCGAGTCTTCATCCATCTCGTAAGCAAAGTCGAGGTCACCATTTTTCAGATAACGCTCAAAGGCTTTGGGATCACAAATTTCTGCCAAGAGCTGTTTGAACTCTTCACCAACTAAAACCTCTTCACCTTCGATCGGCGTCACCGCGCCGTGAACCCGCATCTTAGGCGGCTGACCTTCGGAAAGGTGTAAGTCCGAGCCTTTACTCGCGATCAGGTGTTGGAAGTAGCGGTCAATTTTGGCCATGTCGAAATTTTGGTTTCAGTAAAATGTTAGAATTCGAAAAATGTCACGATTGAAGGAAAATTCTCATCTGAGCTTTATCCTCGGAGCGGAACATAAGGTCATCTGCGCTGATAATTCCTTTGATATAAAGCTGCCTCAGGGACTCATCCATGGTGATCATGCCCACGTGTTTACCTGTCTGCATAATGCCCGGCAGCATGAAGGTTTTCCCTTCGCGAATACAGTTTGCAACCGCGGGCGTATTAACAAGTAGCTCTGTTGCCAGCGCGCGCGATGCGCCATCGATGGTTGGAACGAGTTGTTGTGAGAGAATCCCCCGCAGAGATTCAGAAACCATGATTCGGATCTGATCGCGTTGATCGATAGGGAAAACATCCAGCACCCGATCCAATGTCCGCGGTGCATTTCCGGTGTGCAAGGTGCCGAGCACCAAGTGTCCAGTCTCCGCAGCGGTGAGCGCGAGTTGGATCGTTTCCAAATCCCGCATTTCTCCAACCATGATCACGTCCGGATCCTCACGTAGCGCACCCCGCAACGCTCTCGCAAATGATTCGGTATGCTTGTGCACTTCCCGCTGATTCACATGGCAGCCTTTTGATTCAAACACATACTCAATCGGATCTTCCAAAGTAAGGATGTGATCTTCACGGTCTTGGTTAATGAAATCGACGATGGAGGCGAGCGTGGTGGATTTACCAGAACCCACCGAACCGGTGATGAGGATCAGACCGTTTTGATAACGCGTCAGTGGAATGATGTGTTCAATCGGCAGTCCGATTTCTTCCATGGTTCGCATCTGGGTATTGATAACCCGAAACACCATGTCGTAACCCAAGCGCTGTTTGACGACCGATGCACGATACCGACCATCCGATCCTTCGTATGCAAAATCAATATCACCGCGCTCTTCTAAACGATCCCATTCTGCCTTTCCTAAAAAAGAACGCACTAAACTTTCCGTCTCCTCAGGTTTCAAGTTTGGATGATCCGGCCAGATTGGTGCCAGAGTGCCGAACCGACGCCATGCCGGTGGATAAGCCGTGGCAAGATGAACATCCGAGCAATTGTATTCGCGGCCGAGCTTCAGATACTCATCGACGTGATCCAGGACTTTGTATTCCGACATTGAATGAAGTTGGGGTTTTAAAAATGAAAGGGCAAGGGATGAGGCCGACTGAACGCATGAATTTCTCACTCATCCATCATGCAGGCTATGGTAAACCAGAATTGAAATATCGTGTCAATATGGGTTACGGCCATCACTTCCAAACAAACCACCCGATCGAGCACTGAGTCGAGCCTGGAGGTAATCTTTGACCAACTTCGTGGCGTAAATTTTGAGTGTTGGCTTCGCCAAAGCGAACACCATCATCAACAGTCCAACGAACCATCCGCGGTGTTTTTTTTCAGGTTCATGTTTGATTTCGGGACGTTTCGAACGGAACAAAAGGCTTCCGAGAAACCCCACGCCCAACGAACCACCCAGCCACGTTAATGGGCTGGACTTCAGGGAATCCCTGATTCGTAACGGTATGTCCAATTTCTTTTTAAACTGGAGATGCGCGTGCCCAATTTGAATGCGTGCAGCTTTGCTGCGACGAATCAGCTCTGCGAGCTCGAGCGATTTTTGATTTGGTTTAGCCATTCGCGGTCTTTTTCAAATTCTTCCTGAGTGATAGGAAACGATTTAGTTTTTTTCGAGCGATTAATAATCAGCAGCATCACCAGTGCCATGAGTAAGTAACCTCCGCCGAGGGATAAGGCGGCAAAATACCACGCACACTTGAATTGCACGGATATCAATCCAATCAGGCCCGCCGTCAAAAGTCCCCATGTTGCAATCAGGCAGAAAACGGCTACGCCCCATAAAATGAGCTTTTTGGTAACTACCTCGAGGGCGTCCTGCGCTTCGATACGGAAAATGCCGAAGCGTGAGGCAATCAAGCTCGGGATAGCATCTTTCCAACTTCCGGGAAGATGGCCTTCGCCATAAACGCGAGATTCCTCTGCTCTAGGATTGGGCGCGCCTGAAGAATCGGGATTCATCATTTCAATGGGGGAAAACAGATGACCTCAGGTAATTTAAAAAGACACGGACTAACAGAAAGCTAGCTCGTTGTCGGATTACATGAGGTAAAAGTCAACTTAGCGACGCACGATGAGTCCGATCAAAAAGCCCACTCCGAGCGCGCCGAGCACAGCTTTGGTTGGGTTTTGACGGATGAAATCCTCGGCAGTTACTTGCATTTCCTTCGCTCTAACGCGAGTTTCATCCCATTGATGCTGAGCAACGTCTTTTACATGGCTGGCTTTTTCACTGGCGACGGCTTTATAGTGCTCCGCTTTTTCGGCGGCGACGGTTTTAAGTTGCTCAGCTTTCTGGACGGCGGATGCCTTCAAAGCATACGCAGCATCAACAGCGCGATCTTTTACATTGGTGGCTTGTTCTCCAGTGGTTTTGGCAAAATCATTTGCTGCTGTACGAAGGTCGTGAGCGGCTGATGCGACTGCGGTATCACCGGTGTTTGAAAATGGATTCTCGTTCATAATATTTAAGGGTTCATTGCTTCATTTATTCAAAGCAAATCAGATACCACGAACATTAGAGGCTTTCGGAGTGAAAGCAAGAAGACATTAGATAAGGTTATAAACCCATTGACAGATGAATCTTTGTCTGCGCTCCACTATTTTTGTAATGGGTCTATCGCTTGAGTTGGCTCTCAATTCGCTCGATCCGCTCCTTCAAGCCCGGCTGCTTAGTGAGCTCACTAGCTACTTTTTTGCATGCGTGAATCACGGTTCCGTGGTCGCGCCCGCCAAAGGATTCGCCGATTTCCATGAGAGAACGGTGGGTCAATGAGCGGCTCAGATACATCGCCACTTGGCGTGGAAACGCAATGCTCGCCGGCCTGCGGCGCGAAATCATGTCCGCCATACGCACATCGAAAATTTCCGCAACCGCCCGCTGAATGCCATCGATGCTGACCTGACGGCTCGCTTCTTCTTGGATGAAATCCCGCAGCAGATACTCCACTTTTTCCACCGAGACACTTTCACCAGCCAATGACGCGAACGTCGCGACCCGGACCAAAGCTCCCTCCAAACGGCGCACGTTAGAGCGGATTTTTTCTGCAAGGAAATTCAGCACAGTCTCGTCCACGGAAACTTTCCATTCCAGAGACTTCTTTTTCAAGATCGCCATGCGAGTCTCAAGTTGTGGCGGCTGCAGTTCCACAGCCAATCCACATTCAAAACGAGAAATCAAACGTGGCTCGATGCTCTTGATTTCACATGCCGGGCGATCACTGGTCAGGACCACCTGGTTGCGACCATCGAGCAAGGTGTTGAAGGTATGGAAAAATTCTTCTTGGGAGCGCTCTTTGCCAGCCAAGAACTGCACATCATCGATGAGCAAAACATCGGAGCTCCGATAACGGCGACGAAACTTTTCGATATCGCCTTTACGGATCGCCTCGATGAACTCGTTGGTGAAACGCTCACAAGTTAGATAGATAACCCGCGCATCAGGACGTCGACGCAAAATTTCCTGGCCGATCGCGTGCATCAAGTGGGTTTTGCCCAAGCCTGATCCACCGTGAATGAAAAGTGGATTGTAACCCACGCAAGTTTTGGTCGCCACGGCTTCACAAGCCGCATGTGCGAACTGGCTGTTGCTGCCTACGACAAATTTATTGAACGTGTAATCCGGATTCAAGCCAGCCGCTTTGGCCCGCTTCTCAAGCATATCGCCAGGAAGCTCAACTCTGATTTCAGGAAGTGTTTTGTTTGATGCAACATCATCTGTTTTACAATCTGCTGCGCTCTCCGCCACCATGATCTTCACGTGATGCATGCCCTCATGCACTTCACCCGCTGCCAACATCAACTCAGGAAAATAATTCGTCTCAATCCACACCTGATGAATCTCACCCGGCACGGTGACAATACCCTCACCACTCGTCGTGCTCTCCCACGTCGCAGTTCCGAACCAACGTTGAAACGCATCACTCCCAATCGATTTTCTTAAAAAATTTGAAATCCGCTGCCACTCTCCCTTACCATCTTCACTCAATCCTGTTTCAGTGTGATCGGTCTCCTCCGTTAAAGGCTTAGGCTTTCTGTTATCTGAGGTTTTTCGATTCATAAATGTCATTCCTTGCATTCCTTAGCGCCCCCTATGGGCTGCTCCAACGCAACGGTCGAGACGGACAATGAACACGGATTTCGCAGGAGAAAATTCTTAAAACCCTCGCTCTAACAATTGAAAGTTATTCTCCGTATTCCACAAGCGTTCCACGACATAAAATTTTAAAAACTTGACTCGAATTTTGATTAGCTTTTGCGAAATAATCTTTCGATCTATCAGATGCTTTCACCGCAAATCGTTGCTCCACAACGGAAAATGATCTGTCAAAGCTGTCACAAAATTTTAGTCAGTTATAGCCGATTCGAATGTGCAAAGATAGGAGTGATAACCTCCCTTCTCCAACGCGTCAGAATTCTAGGTCTTTAACCCACATGATCAAATCATCACTCCGCCATTCGGTGTTTCGTACGGAAGCACAATGCGACGGCAACGGTGGCCAAAGTTCCTGCCATGATGCGCCAAGGGAACTCGATGATGGGTAACCAAGCCGGATTCTTATAAAGCATTCCGCCGCCAAACATTTTCCAAAGATCATTTGGAAGGTTACTCAGAAAGGCGACGAAAATGATGCCTGCAATCATCGCGATAATATTGCCCGTTTCACTACCACGGCTTTTCGTAAACAACGCGACGATGAAAATTCCAAGCAACGATCCATAGGTATAACCGAAACTTCCAAGAATAATTCCGATGATACTGAGCGATGGATTGTGCGCTTTCACAAACGCTGTTGCGAGACCCACAAAGATCAGAACAAGCGCAAAACCAACCGTGCTGCGCTTGATAACTCGAACCCGAGCATGATCATCTTCGGGAGTTTTAAACCACCGGAAATGGAAGTCTCGTGAGTAACTCGTCGCCAGCGAATTCATCGCAGTTCCAAGGGATCCCATGGTAGTCGCGAGCACACCCGCTACTACAAGTCCGCGTAATCCGCCCGGCATGACATCAATCACGAAATAGGGGAAAATTCGAGTGCTGTCAGGCTTGCCACCCGCCATCGGAAGCGCCGGATCATTTACCACATGACCATAATAAACGGACAAGAGAATGCCGATAGTGAGGACCGCATAAGTCACCGGAATATCCGCCAGACCCGAAAGGATGGTAGCGACCGCACTCTGGCGTTTGTTCTTCGCTGTCAACATCCGCTGAACCATATCTTGATCCGTTCCATGCGTCGCAAGTGTGACGAATAATGATCCGAATAACGCGGCCCAAACCGTGAACTCGCTTTCTAAAACACTCTTAATCGAGCCCCATGTCGTGGTCGATGGAGCATCCCCTTTCCATTCCCAAAGTTTTAGATCATTTGGCCCGGTAAGGAAACTTTTCGCCCCCTCCCAACCATTTGGAATATGATCTATCAAATACCAAACAGAAAACCCAAGCGCGCCGAATAGTACAGCAATCTGCAGCACGTCCGTCCAGATCACCGCCTTGATTCCACCGATCGCTGTGTAGGCAGCGGTTAGGAGAGAAATCACCACCAATGCGGCACCGGTAAACCAAAACTGCTCCCAGTTTGAAAGCGGATCATTCGGATTTAGTTGGTTCCAGATCACAATCAGTAAGAGTGTCGGCACCCAAAGTCTCGATCCACTTGCGAGTGATCTCGTAACCAAAAATATCGCGCTCGCGATACGTCGGGTTCTAGGCCCGAACCGCATCTCCAAAAACTCATAAATGCTCACCACATTGTGTTTGTAAAAGGCAGGGATGAATACCCCGCTAACAACGAGTCGCGCCAAAAGATAGCCGACCATCAACTGCGCATACGTGTAATTCTGCAGACGAAATCCTTCGCCAGGAGCACCGAAAAATGTGCCAGCGCTGATTTCCGCAGCCAGGATAGAGGCCAGCACCGCCCACCAAGGGATGGATCGCCCTCCGAGTGCATATTCCGAAACGTCTTTGTTCCTACGGCTGAAATGCACGCCGATCGCAATGATGATCGCGAAATACAGCACAATGATGACAAGATCCATTACCAGCGGAGACATGTTCGGAAGTTAAAGATCAGACAAAACGAACCAAGCATAAAGTTTCCTCATCGGTCGTGATATTGCCCCATACATTTCGCTTCCCGATGCATATCTAAAGTGACAACTTCCTCGCGATGACGGATACCCCAAAACTTGTTCAGGACGATCCGTGGCTGGAGCCTCAGACCGATGCAATCGTGCGTCGCACCGCTCGCTTCGAAACCGCCCTGAAAGAAATTCAACAACATCACGGCTCGCTCGCCGCCTACAGCAACGCGCATCAATTTTTCGGCATTCATTTCGACCCTGAGCAAAAACATTGGACCGTCCGAGAATGGTTGCCGGGAGCAAAAGCTGTTTCTTTGATCGGTGAATTCAATCAATGGAATCGCGATGCGCATCGCTTGGAAAAATCTGACAACGGTATCTGGGAGCTGAACATTTCTGCCGATGCTTTGAAACATGGCGATCAGATCAAGCTCCACATCCATGGTGCCGATAATTCCCAACTCGATCGCCTGCCCGCCACGATCACACGCGCGGTCCAGCATTCTGTAACTCACGATTTCACCGCACAGATCTGGTTGTCGCCGCAGCCGTATGTTTGGAAACACACATTCGATCCCAAACAAATCACCTCGCCGTTTATTTACGAAACCCACGTCGGCATGTCAGGTGAGGAACCCCGGGTGCATACCTATCGGGAATTTGCTGAGCAGATTTTACCGCGCGTGCAGAAAGCCGGATACAACACGATCCAACTGATGGCCGTTCAGGAGCATCCTTATTACGGATCGTTTGGTTATCACGTCTCGTCGTTCTTCGCGCCTTGTTCGCGTTTTGGAACTCCGGAAGACCTGAAATTTCTCATCGATACCGCACACGGCATGGGCATCGCGGTTTTGCTCGATATTGTTCACTCGCATGCCGTGAAAAATATTGCGGAGGGTTTGAACAACCTCGACGGCTCGGGTCATCACTACTTCCACTCCGGTGAAAAAGGCGAACATCCGCAATGGGACTCGAAATGTTTCGATTACGGGAAAGCAGAAGTCCGCCAGTTTCTCCTATCGAATGTCCGTTACTGGCTTGAGGAATTCCGTTTCGACGGCTTCCGCTTCGACGGCATCACTTCCATGCTTTACCATTCCCACGGCAACCGCGCCTTCGGATCGTACGAGGACTACTTCGGCGACGACGCGGATGAAGAAGCCATCCTTTACCTCAAACTAGCCACCCAACTCATTTCGGAAATCAAACCCGGCGCCATCGTCGTCGCTGAGGATATGTCCGGCATGCCCGGTTTGTGCCGACCCAACTCCGAAGGCGGGATCGGTTTCACTCATCGCCTTGCCATGGGGATTCCCGATCATTGGATCAAACTTCTCAAAGACCAACGCGACGAAGATTGGAACATGGACGAACTCTGGGGAGTCCTCAACAATCGTCGCCACGGCGAGGCCACCATCGCCTACGCGGAATCCCACGACCAAGCACTCGTCGGCGATAAGACCATCGCGTTTCGCCTGATGGACCAAGCAATGTATTGGCACATGACCCAAGAGGATAGCCATCCCGTCGTCGAACGAGGCATCGCGCTTCATAAAATCATCCGGCTCATGACACTCGCCTTCGGCGGTGAAGGTTGGCTGAATTTCATGGGCAACGAATTCGGTCATCCCGAATGGCTGGACTTCCCGCGCGAAGGCAATGAGTGGTCTTACCACTACTGCCGCCGCCAATGGTCGCTGCTGGACAATCCGAAACTCAAATACACCTGGCTCGCAGAATGGGATCGCGATCTCGTCGCTCTAGCAAAAAAACACAACCTACTCCAAGCGCCACCCGCTAATTTACTGCACCTCGATCATTCTAACAAAATCATCATCGCCGAGCGCGCAAACCTGATTTTCATCATCAACCTTTCCGCAAACAACTCCATATTCGGCTACGGTGCCAGCCCTCACAATCAACACACGCATCGACTCCTTTTGGATTCCGATGCGAAATGCTACGGCGGTCACGCCCGCATTGATCCAAGCGTCAATTACCCCATCCACCCCGACGGGCAACTCAAGTTCTACACCACATCGCGCAGCGCGATGGTTTTGGGTTAAACCATATGGCAAACCGGATCGTAAATCTTTTTTGGCTCTGGACGATTCTTGGAGTCTTGTGGGCATGGATTTTTCCAGGCCATTTCACATGGTTTCTCGGCAAAATTCCCGGCACCGATATCTCACTGATTTCCGCCGGACTCAGCATCATCATGCTCGGCATGGGCATGACCTTGAGTTTTGATGACTTTCGCGATTGTTTTAAAATGCCCCGCTGGATCGGGATCGGAGTTGCGGGTCAATTTGTGATCATGCCTTTTCTCGGCTGGGCGATTGCTACCCTTTCGGAACTACCGAACGAATTCAAACTCGGCATCATTCTCGTCAGTTGCTGTCCGGGCGGAACAGCTTCCAATGTGGTGACATTTCTCGCCAAAGGCAACGTAGCGCTCAGCGTGATCATGACAGCATGTTCAACACTTCTCGCCGTCTGGCTGACTCCGCTTCTAACAAAAGCCTACGCCTCCGCGCTATTGAAGATCGATGCATCAGAGATGATGCTGTCCATGCTCGGCATCGTGTTGCTACCGATCTTTGGCGGCTTGCTCCTGAACCGCTACCTCGGCTCCGCATTACGCCCCGTAAAACAATTTTCTCCTGTAATCTCTGTCCTCCTCATCGTCCTGATTGTTTCCGCCATCGTCGGCAGTACTAAACCTTCCATTATTACGCATTGGAAAACCCTGATTCCGGCCGTTTTCGCCGTGCATGCACTAGGCTTCGGACTGGGTTACTTCTGGGCAAAGTTTTTCCGCATGCCGGAAAAGGAAAGCCGCACCGTTTCGATCGAGGTCGGCATGCAGAATTCCGGTCTTGGCGCCAGTTTAGCAAAAACCCATTTCACCATCTTCGCCGCCACACCTTGCGCCATCTCTGCTTTCTTCCACTGCATCATCGGCAGCCTCTTGGCGAGCTACTGGGGCAGGAAAAAACTCTGATACGGAATCACTCAAAGAGATCCATAGGACTCATTGGACCTATTCCCCGCAACACGCGGATGCTTCATGCACGCAGCTTTCACAAAGGTGTTCGTCGCCTAACATTCCAAGCGCTTCTCCGCCACACCGATCACACAGCGCTGGGTCTGATGAAATCTCTTCCATCACTTAGCGAATCGGATTTTTTTCTCGGGGTCGCCTCTGCCGAATCTGTCGCCGATATCCTTACTAGTGACGTAAAGCATCAGTGACATCAGCATCAATACACAGGCCGTTTGGATGATTTCCAACGGTTTTATGGGTATCGGCTTGCCGAATATTTTTTCCAGAATCGCCATCGTGATGTGGCCACCATCTAACACGGGAAACGGCAACATGTTCAGCACTGCCAGGTTGATATTGAACAGCACCAGGAAACTTAAAATTCGTCTCCAGCCATCTTCGGTCTGAAGCAAATTATACAACAACTCACCTATGCCGACCGGACCACTGAGATGATCTATTCCGATGTTTGAATTGGGATCCGCCACTTTCGTGACCGTTATCCACATCATTTTCACAGTATCGGTAACTTGAGTGATCGGATCCGGATGAACAATACGGAAATCGATACCTGCTTTTTGATCCCACAACACACCCAACATCGGATCGCGTTTCGATGGAGGCAGAGGCTTGGCTGGTGTGACTTCGACATTCACCAACTCGCCGTCCTTTTTCTTCACCTCCAAAACCACTGTCTTATAATCTCTATTTTTCAGATACTGAATGAGTTGAACATCACTGTAGAGTTTTTCTCCATCCACTTTCATGACTTGGTCGCCTTCTTTCAGTCCTTTTTTATTTGCCGGACTGTTTTTATATACTCCGGCTATGATTGCTGGGCCTTCCGGACCTATACCAACCTCACGTAGCGCCCTACGCTGAAACCATTTCGATTCTGCTATTTTGAATTTACACACAATAGGGATCGGCTTCTCGATGCCCGGTCTTTGAATTTTGAATTTAATTTTATTACCACTACTCAGAACGATCCGTTCGGTGATGCTCTCCAACGATCCCGCGAAGCCATTCACTGCCTCGCCATTGATTTCAAGAATCTTGTCGCCGACACGAATCCCCGCCTTGTCAGCTGGATCTCCCTCTTCCACATAACCCACCACGGTGCTCGGTACAAAATCCTTGGGCTTCCCGACATTCCACACAATCACGCCAGCCAAAAGTGCGAGCAAAACGGAAAACAACGGACCAGCGAAAGCCACGATAATTTTATCTAGCGGTGTGATCGGAGGCAACGGTTTGCGATCTCTATCGCCGCCTTCAATGGCCTCCATGGGTGCCATCTGTGGCAAGGCCACAAATCCACCCGCAGGAATCCAGCCCAGGCCATATTGCACACCTTTGTATTCCTTTTTCCAAATCGGCTTCCCGAACCAAATCTGAAACCGATCGATCTGCAACCCACGCCATTTCCCGGCTAAGAAATGCCCCAGCTCATGGACAAAAATGATGATATTGAAAAGCATCACCACCACGAAAACCAGCAGGGCGACATTGAGAATAGTTTGGAGAGTGGTCATAGGAATTCAGCGAATAGCCAAAACCTACCCGCCTTCCCAAATCCCGCAAGCCTTTCGTAGCGGCGATCACCGGTCGCCGTGAGGAGCGAGACGCTCCCGAATCGCACATTCTTCCGATTTTTTGAGGTTTATAGTTTAAAGTTTGAAGTTTCCCGCCCGAAATTTGATTTTCTCCCTCGTGATCACTGGGCAAACCGAACTTTCCTCCCTGCCCGCTCTCTCGGCGAAAGAAATTCAGGCACTTGCCGCCGCCGGAATATCAACGATGGCTGAGTTGTTAGAATATTTCCCAAAACGCTACGAAGATCGACGCCAGTTCGATCGCTTTCCCAACCAAGCCACCGCCAAAGCCGTCTGCCTCACCGGCGGCGTGATCGATGCGGGGCACAAAGGATTTGGCAAAACGCGCTTTTACGAAGCCATCATCATGGACGGCACGGGTAGCGTTTTTGGATCGGGAAAAGTGACCTGCCGTTGGTTCAATATGCCATTCATGTCCAAAGTGATCGCCACCGGCCAGCAGGTGGTTGCTTATGGAAAAATCAAAGAACAAGGCGGACGCCTCATCATGGATCACCCAGAAATCGAAGTGATCGATGACCTTGCGGAAGCCGAAACCATTCATCTCAACCGCATCGTCCCGATTTACAAAAATATCTCCGGCATCAACCAACGCCGACTCCGGGAGGCTATCTACGTGGCATCCGACTCCATCCGCGATGCTGATTATTTTCCCTATCGAGTGAGCGAGTCAGATCGAAAGGCCGATTTAAAAGAAACCCATTTTCCCACCTCCGCCGAATCCGCAAAAGCCGCCCGCCGCCGCTTCGCGCTCGAAGCGTTCTTCAGCATTCAGCTCAATGTCGTTTGGCAACGCAACCGCTACCGTTCCCACCAAGGCCGAGTGCTCGGTAAAAAAACCACCCTCCTCAAAGCCTTTTACTCCAACCTCCCCTTCGATCTCACCAACGCCCAAAAACGCTCGATCAAAGAAATCATCGCCGACATGCGCGAACCTCGCCCAATGAACCGCCTACTCCAAGGTGATGTCGGTGCAGGAAAAACTTTCGTCGCCATGGCAGCGATGCTCCTCGCTATCGACTCCGGCGCCGATGCCGCGCTGATGGCACCTACACAAATCCTCGCCGAACAACATTTCCTCACCTTCCGGAAATGGCTCGAACCGCTCGGCGTTAAACTCGTCCTTCGCACCGCGAACAAACACGAGTCCACCATCGCCGAGTCCCACGCGCCGACCCTTTTCATCGGCACTCACGCCTTGCTTTACGATCCTGATTTATTTACCGACCTCGGCCTCGTCGTCATCGATGAACAACACAAATTCGGAGTCGTCCAACGCGCCGCTCTCATCCGCCACGGCACGCTTCCGGATGTCCTCGTCATGACCGCCACGCCGATTCCGCGTACGTTGACCATGACGATCTATGGTGATCTCGACGTCTCGTTGCTCGATGAAAAACCTGCGGGTCGCGGAAAAATCGTCACCGCCCTCCGCAACAAACCGAAACAAAAAGACATCACCGACTTCGTCAAAGCCCAGCTCGCGGAAGGTCGCCAAGCCTACCTCGTTTATCCTCTCGTCGAAGAAAGCGATTCCATCAAAGCCGAGTCCGCAACCTCCGCTTTCAGCGCATGGCAGAAACGCCTTGGCAAAGAAAACGTCGGGCTCATCCACGGCAAACTCCGCCCCGAAGAAAAAGACGCAGTGATGGAAGATTTCCGTAGCGGAAAAACCCAAGCCCTCGTTTCAACCACCGTTATCGAAGTCGGCGTCGATGTCCCGAACGCCAACCTCATGATCCTCCACCACGCCGAACGCTTCGGCCTCGCCCAGCTCCACCAGCTGCGCGGACGCATCGGCCGAGGCAGTCACAAATCCTACTGCATTCTTCTAACAGATTCAAAACTTCCGGAAGCACTTGAAAAGCTTGCTGTGTTAGAAAAAACAAACGACGGCTTTGAAATCGCCGAGGCTGATCTCGAACTCCGTGGCCCCGGCGATGTTTTAGGTACCGCGCAATCCGGACTCACCGACCTTCGCTTCGCCGATTTCATCACCGACACCCAACTCATACGCGAAGCACGAGCACTCGCCGATCAGGTCTTCCAACAAGACCCTGACCTTTCCCAAAAACACCAAAACCTACGTCCACTCATTTCCGAAACCCAAGCCCCGCAGAGTGCGTAGCTACAAGCAACTTCAACACATGCACACCCTTACAACTATTCTCCGTTTCTACATACAAAGTCTGGATACGGTCGTCCGAATCGTGGGCACCATCATCATCCTAGGTATCATGATCGCTGCGCTGGGTTACTTCCTGCATTCAATCAACTGGATGATTTACGGAAAATTTTCGCAGGGGCCGCTACACCCTTGGTTAGGATTGATTCTGCTACCGCCAATACTTCGGCTCGGAATTTTAGCCGGAGGCTTCTCCATCCCGCCTCTGATGAATCGCCCCAAATCGAGAGAAGGACTCGCGGAAGTAGGAAGCTAAATTTCTTATCGCCAATCTTCCATCTCCAGCCCATCGATTCTACGAAAGTCTTTCATATTATTCGTAACGACCGTCCATTGATGACGCAGGCCTGTGGCAGCAATGAATACATCGGTGATACTGATCGGGGTGCCTTTGTTAATAAGTTCGGCATTGATACGACCCGCGATCCGAGCACATGCGGAATCGAAAGATAAAATTTCCAAAGAACTCACGAAGTGGGCAACCTTACCTCGCTCTTCCTGACGTCTTTCTGCTGGCGCACGATCGGCACCTTGAAAAAGCTCAAACTCTGTGATGACTGAAATGAAGCAGTCTTGCGGACGGCATGAAGCCAAACGCTCCACCACATTCTTGCGGCCTCTCAAAACATCGATACACACATTCGTATCGAGAATGCGCTTCACAACGATTTTTCCTTATAGGTTAAATCTTCGCGTCCAAAATCCTTGCGGGAAATCCGAACGCTTTCAAAGAACCCAGCCGGCCAACCATTTTCAGAGACTTCCTCGATGATTATTTTTCGACCCTCACGATGGATCGATACCGTGCCACAGGGCAACCCAAGTTCTTTTGGAAGCCTGACAGCCAGAGAATTTCCACTGCGGAAGACTTTCGTGTTCATAAAGATTGTATATACTTAAAAGGATATACAGTCAAGTATCCAAAATCATTTACCTACAATCTGATACACCGCACCGGAATGATCGACGAGATATTGCTCTCCGTTGGCGTCTTCAGCAAAAGAGGAAATCAGATTAATCCGTCCGTCTTTGGGTTGGAGCTCGCTGGTATGATCTTTGAAATCGTCTGCCTTTCCGTCTTTCATGATGAAGGACCAGATCCGTGGATTTTGGTAATCCGCAAACAAGTAACGTCCCTCAAATCCGGGAATTTTTGAGCCGCGATAAACATAACCGCCTGTCACGGACAGGCCTTCTGTTCCGCCGCTGCCGTGTTTGTAAACATAGACTGGCTCGACGTGAGCTGCGGGCGCATCGCCCCCCGCAGATTTATTAGGAGTTTTTATATCTCCTTCACGCAATCTCCAGCCGAAGTTCTTTTTAGCAATTTCCTTCAGACTCACCACGTTGATTTCTTCCCAGGCGTTCTGTCCTACATCGGCGATCCAGAAATCGCCGGTCTTGCGATCAAACGAGCAACGCCACGGATTGCGCAACCCGCTGGCAATGATTTCCGGTTTCACGTCCTTTTCACTCTGATAGGGATTGCCGGCAGGAATTTTGTAACCTTTATCACCGGAAACATCGAGACGCAGCACCTTGCCTAACAGCGATTCCATGTTCTGCGCGAAATTTTTCGGATCATTTCCGGCTCCACCGTCGCCGGTCGCGATGTAGAGAAAACCATCGGGGCCGAATTCTAACCATCCGCCATTGTGATTTCCGTGGGGTTGGTCGTATTCGAGGACCGTTTCCGCCGAGGCAGGATCCGTTGTCTCGCCGTTCTTTGAAACGTAACGGACCACCATGCTATCACCATCATTGTTGGTGTAATTCACATAATATTTTCCGCTCTTATCAAAATCTGGTGAAAACGCCAAACCCAGCAAGCCCTGTTCGTTACCTTTGCGAGTCACCTTATCATTGATTTTCAAAAAGGGCTTTTCCGAGCGCTTGCCAGTTTTTAGATCGACGATCCATACTGTCCCTTCCTGCTCCATGACCCAGAGT
>JAZKIL010000002.1:293416-361006 GCA_040384845.1 Verrucomicrobiota bacterium
TGCTCAGTCGCGACATACTGTTGCGCCAGTTCGCGAGCGGCTAGCATCGCACCGGCTTCCGTAGGCCGCTCCCATACTTCACCGAATGAGTGTAGACCCTTTGGGCGCTCACGCCGATCGTGGCGCTCCCGCCCAAACCGGCCGCTCGAAGCCTTTTGCCAGTAACTTGGTCGCCAACTGGCCGTTTGCGAGTGAGCCGAATAGAAATGAACATGCAATCAACGTTTTGGATAAACTCATGATCGCAGAATCTATCCGGAAATCCGGTGATGACAAGAGATCGATTTCATTTATTTTCGCCAGCCTCACAGCTCCGGTCAAACTCGGTTTCCGAGTTGAATCCATTTGGCTTTCCATCTATTTCAACTGCGGACTTTAGGATAACCAAAGTCAATCAACTGATGAAAACTCTAACCCTTCTCCTCATTTCTGCCGGTTTTGTAATTGCAGCCCCGACCGATGACTTCATCGCCAAGGCGACGCAGACTCACGGTGCGTTCGGCGAAAAAGCGGCCCGTTTTCTTGTAGAGCATATGTCGGAGGCTGATAAGAAATCCCTCACTGCGGAGTTTCTAACTGAGAACCTCGATCTGGCGATTAAAGCCCGCACCATCTTTCCATGGGCGAAAGAAGTGCCAGAAGAAATTTTCCTGAACGATGTTCTCCCTTACTCCGTTTTTGATGAACCGCGTGATCCATGGCGTGCTGAGTTTTTAGAGAAAGCTACCCCACTGATCAAAGATTCCAAAACCGCATCCGAGGCCGTACAGATCTTGAACCGTGATTTTTTCAAACTCATCAATACCCATTATAACACCAAGCGCGAGCGCACGAATCAATCCCCCAAAGAATCCATCGCCCAAGGCAAAGCCACTTGCACCGGACTTTCGATTATTTTGGTTGATGTATGCCGCGCGGTGGGAATTCCAGCCAGAGCTGTTGGCACCCCGATGTGGTGGGACAAAAGCGGCAATCATACTTGGGTAGAAGTTTGGGACAAGGACTGGCATTTCACGGGGGCCGACGAATACGATGAGAAAGGCCTGAACCATGGCTGGTTTCGTGAAAATGCCTCGAAAGCCGATGAAAGCAATCCGGCACATTCGATCTACGCAACATCATGGAAAAAAGACCAAGGTATTTTCCCGATGATGTGGTCTCAGAGTAATCCCAACGTGGGCGGAATCAATGTTACAGCTCGTTATCAAATAAAAGCTGCGTCCAATCCGACGAGTGTCGGTGTTAGATTTTTCGCTGGAGAAGAGCGATCAGTGATAAAAGGCACTCTCACCACCGCCGCAGGATATCCCATCGGTGAATTCGAAACCAAGGCCGGCACGGCGGATCTCAATGACACCGCTCGTATCATCGTCACACCCGGCGAGTCCTATCGCCTGCGCTTCGAGATCAAAGGCAAACTACTCGAGACGGCTCCTTTCATCGCAAACGAAGCCGATTCAAACCTCCAAGACATTCGCGCCACAGATCTCCAGCCAGCTCCGAATTTTAGCGATGATTCAAACCCGCTTTCCAAAGAACTCGCCCCCCGCGCGATCCGTTATGCCTACGATTCCATCGTCGCATCAGAAAAAGAAAAACGTGCCGTCGAGCTGAGAGATAAAACCATCGTCCACGGGGATAAGACCATGCGTTGGTTGGAAAAAACATTTGGTCAAGCCCCGGCGACGGGACGTTCGCTTTGGATTTCCATGCATGGTGGCGGCGAAGCGCCCGCACACATCAATCACCAGCAATGGCAGAACCAAATACAACTTTATCAACCTGAAGAAGGCATCTACATCGCACCTCGCGCACCGACCGATAAATGGAACATGTGGCATCAAGAACACATCGACCCGATGTTCTCACGACTCATTGAAAACATGGTTGCTTTGCGCGGAGTCGATCCTAACAAAATCTATCTCATGGGCTATTCAGCGGGCGGTGATGGTGTTTGGCAAGTCGCCCCGCGTATGGCGGATCACTTTGCCGCAGCATCGATGATGGCCGGACACCCGAACGAAGCCTCACTTCTGGGGCTGCGGAATCTTCCTTTCGGAATCTTCATGGGTGCGAATGACGCAGCCGTGAACCGCAACAAAGTGGCCGTAGAAAAATCCGCCGAAATCCTAGAACTTCAGAAAGCCGATCCCGAGGGATACATCCACATGTCTCGCATTTACCCGGGCCTTCCTCACTGGATGAATCGCAAAGACGCCGAAGCTCTGCCATGGATGGCGAAATTCACCCGAAACCCATGGCCTAAAAAAATCGTTTGGTACCAAGACGATGTCACTCATCAGCGATTCTATTGGCTGCAAGTTCCTGAAAGCAGCGCCGCTAAAGAACAAAAAATCACCGCGGAAATCGTGGGTCAAAAGATTCGCATCACAGGTGATGCGCCAAAAGGAATTCAACTCCTTCTCTCCGACGAACTTCTTGATCTGGATCAAGAAGTTGAAATTTCCGTTAACGATCAGCCATCCATCAAGGTTAAAGCTGTCCGTAATTTAAAAACGATTCGCGAGGCGCTGAAGAACCAACTCGATCCAGCTATTGCTCCCACCTCCGTCATCAGCATTCCATAAAACGATCTAGCGCGATGGCATCATTCAGATAAATTCTGCTTCTTCAACCATTGACTGAAATGTTTGTCGCGAGCCTCTTTTTCTAACTGATTTCTATCCCTATAATACATTTCTCCCAAATTCTCAACGGGGCGCTTTCCGAGAATTACTGGAACCTCAATCAACTTATCTTCACCCGCGCGTTTAATTTCAAAAACCACTTTTCTAAGAGGTTTATAAGAGGCGACGGTTTCGATGAGTTCAGTTAACGCTCCTTGTTCATACCACTTTTTACCATCCATCGCAGTGATCACATCTCCCACTTTAATGCCCGCTATCTGAGCCTGACTTCCCGGCATGATAAAAGTAACCTTGATACAAACTCTCGGCCTCTCATCCCCCGGCAACACTAGCATTTCTTCCCACAACTGGACGCCTAGATATCCTTTTCCATCATTCAAATAGTCCTTGTCACTTTCTGTCCGCAACACTCGGAGGCACCGGGTCCGCACTTCTGGATCATCCGATTCCTGATAGACTTTAAAGATCGCATTTACTCCTGTTGAGCCCTTTTCATTTACCCACTTTTCAAGTTCAAGCTGTGAGGTTTCACGAGCTTTGAATTCTTCAGAGGAAAGACCCTCAAGCAGTTGGTTCGGGACTGTTTCCGCAGAAGCAAACACTGCCAACATGACAGAACATAATAGGCACCTGTTCTGGATATTCATGACAGCTTAAAATAGTAAGGTGCCAATCGGCTTATTGACCGCGCCAGTTTTTCTGAGGCACATCAATGGTATCATCCGGAAACAGCGGAATTTTCATAAACTCCGGATTCGTTACATCATACGTTCTAGGCTTGCCTGCACGGAACAAAACGACGCGTTTCATGCTACCAAACTCCGTTGGACCACCTGCGTTTTGAATGGCCTGATATAGCGTGAGGTTGTTATTAAATTCAACTGGGCCAGGACGGCGGACTTGACCACCCACAACGACCAATTCTTTTTTCACACCTCCGCCCTCTGCAGTGGAAACCACTTGTATCGTAGGGCTGGTGTAGATTTCGGCGGCTTTGTAAGCATTTTGAATGGAAGCCGCCAAGGTTTCCGGCGCAAGTCCTGCAGCTCTCAACACACCGATGTATGGCAAATTCACCATTCCGCTATTGGAAACTGGATACATGGCGTCAATTTTACCTTTTTCTTCCAGTGGTACACCCATGATGCTGATTTGCACTGAGGTCCCCGCTTCAATTTGAGCCATTAAAGGAGTCGTTACAATGAACAAACTAAGAATGATCTGGTATAACGGTTTCATGATGATGGAAATTTGAAGTTTGTATTACGTTTATAAAATATGTCCAAACCGCTTCAATACAAGTCGGAATCTTTTGTCTCGCTGGGGAGAGCGGGAACTTTCCCCGCTGATTTTTTAGTGGCCACGGGTGCTGCAACTTGAGCTTCAGTTGGGGCATAATAGGTATAGTAACTCGTGTAATATTGATACTGGCTATCACTGCGGATATCGACGTTGTTCAGAACCACCCCGATTACGTGACCACCCACATTTTCAACCGCCTGTTTCACCCGCACCAGCATGTTACGTGGAAGTTTGCGGTGCTGGACAACAATCATCGTCAAATCAACCTCACTGGCCAGAACGGACGCGTCACTCACACCTAAGATTGGAGGGCTATCGACCAACACAAGGTCGAAGCGTTGCTTCACATCTTGAATCAGCTCGGACATGCGGCGTGAGTTGAGAATACCCGCCGCATCCGCTGGCAAAATTCCAGAAGGCATGAAGTAGAGATTATCGACGGGACTTTGAAGAATCACATCCTCAAGCATGAGCTCGGTAGTAAGGTAATTCGTCAAACCTACGGAGTTGTTGATATCAAAAAACGTGTGCAAGCGTGGCCGTCTAAGGTCGGCATCGATCATCAAGGTCGTGTATCCACCTTGCGCGCAAATGTAGGCGAGGTTGACGAGAGTCGTGGATTTACCTTCACCCGCGCCACCAGAAACCACAGTGATGGCGTTGTCTTCTGGATTCTTACGATTGAACTCGATGTTCGTTCTTAAAATACGATAAGCCTCTGCGTCAGGACTCATTCCATGCTGCTTGAAGAGGACACCAACATCTTTGGGAATCACGGCCAGAACTGGCACCTGCAAATAACGCTCTACGTCTTCCAAGCTCTTCACCGAGGTATCGATGTATTCGAGGAAAAACGCGATACCTACACCCAACACAATGCCGGCTACTAAACCTATCGCTAAATTCCTCGGTACGTTAGGACTAATAGGAGACTCGGCTAAAGCTGGATAATCGTGAACCGCGATCGTAGGTTCAGTCATGTTTTTATCGATTTCCGCACTCGTCAGTTTGAGCTTCATGGTATCCAGCAAATCCTGCTTCTGCTCGAAGTTGCGTTTTGCCTCTTGATACTCACGAGTGTCGATACTGCGTTCAAGGGCATCTTTTTTGGTCGCATCTTTCTGAATCTCAGCTTGAGCCAAGCGTTCCTTGATCATATCAAGCTGTCCTTGAAGGCGTGTACGTAAATTTACAACACCTTCATTTAACTGAATTTTCATTGAATCGAGCACTTGCTGATTGGAAAGGATCGTGGGGTGCTTGTTTCCGTAGCCACTGGCTTTCAATCCATCAATCTCACGTTTTAACTGAAGATACTGAGGATATAAAACTTTGATGATGTTATCTGGAAGCTCCAAGCCTGCAGCGAATACCAACAACTCTTCCGAGTCGTATTGAAGCAGACTCTTAATCTGTGAATCCAACTGCATCATCTCACTCTGCAGTTCCGTAAATTGCTGCAGTGCATGGATCGCTTCCTGGTCCTCATTTAGGCCGCCTTGGTTTGGTGAGTTGCGATCTGAATAATAAATGAGGTCTTTGATTCGGCTCAGTGTTGTAAGGTCTTTATACGCAGCTTGAGTTTCATCTTCTTGCGACTGAACGGCTTTTCTCAGCTCGCTGATTCCTCTTTCGAGCGACTCATTTTCGAGTTCAGACCGGTAGTTTTTATATGCCTCAGCAACTTCTTCCGCGATGTCTTTGGCGTCATCTTTATCGGTGTAACGAACCTTGATAGTAATCAAATCGGTTCCTCGTTCATTTTGCGTTTTGACGATACTTTTTAAAATCTCGAGTGTCTGCTCGGGGGTAGTTTCCCATTTATCGGTGAGCTTGAGTTTATCGATGACTCGAATCAACGAGTTGCTACTTCTGATAATTTCAAATTCTGTTCCGAAGAACTGGGGAGTCATCATGGAAATCCTAGAGCCCGTGACCCCATCCAACGGCTCGAATGATTTGCCTCGTGGTTTAACTTGGATGACTGCGGTGCTCTCATATTTTTCAGGCATTACGTAAGTGACGACGGATGCCGTCATGAAGACCAACGCTAGCGTGAGAAGAATAATTCCATACCGGTTCTTGATCACCTGCCAATAATCGACCGCGTGAAGAGAAACTTCGTTTTGTTGTTCTGAGAGGTTCATTAAGATTGGAAGAGATAATCAGAGACTATGGGTAATTTTATCCGAATAAAAAGCTCTCGCAACTATTGATAGCGCGAGAGCTTGATTTTTTTCGAGGCAAGGCAATTACCTAACCATATGGTGAAATTTAGAATTCCGCTTTGAGGCCCACGCTGATGCGATTGCGGTCATAACTACGATTCGGGATGTCGGAGTCAGCATTCGTGAAGTTGTAGGAAATCGTTCCATCGAGATACTCGGTGAGCTCCAGATTGGCTCCGATGTAAGCATTAATAAGGGTTTCGTCTTGGTCTGATTGAGGAGCACCACCAACAACCGCACGACCATCTTCAAAGGAAGTGCTGATCAGATCAATTCCGCTGAAGAGGGACAATTTCTGAGAAACTTGGTAAGTAGCCTGTGTTCCAATCCGGAGAGTCATACGGCTGTCGTATTCAGCCAACAGCGGAAGGGCGACCACGGTGTCATAAACTTCAGCTCCATAGCGTAAAAATGCGCTG
Organism: Verrucomicrobiota bacterium; assembly: GCA_040384845.1. Lineage (GTDB taxonomy): Bacteria > Verrucomicrobiota > Verrucomicrobiia > Verrucomicrobiales > Akkermansiaceae > Luteolibacter. The sequence continues at coordinate 300,014 of JAZKIL010000002.1, forward strand.
ATGCTGAATTGTTCATTCACTTGAGTGCGCAAGGTAAGCTCCATGTATGGACTGGTGCTATTGCCTCCATTTGGTCCATCGACATCACGAATCTGAGCACCAACGTTGGCGATCAAAATGGTGTTTGGAGTGAAGCGATGTTCGGCGCCCACCAACAAGTAGATATCTGAGGAATCACTGGCAACTCCGTCAGCAGTGGTTTGCGCATAACGAATCGCTGCGGTTCCAACAGTTTGGGGCGAAAGCACGTATCTGAACTGGTTATAAAGCGTCCAAGTAAAGCGGTCTGCGTCGGACACGTTCGCATAATCCAACATCGTCAATTTAAGACCTGTGTAGGTTGCGAGTCTCTCGGTCCAGCGGTAGCCAAGGGAATTATCTGTATCCCAATAAAGATATTCGCTCGACTGACGGTTGGTGGCAAATCCGTATGAATAGTCTGGCTCTAACTCATACGAGATGAAGTTGCGGCTGACCAAACGGAGTCTTTCGTCAAAACGATGGGTTAGGTTCACTCCTACGCGCATTTGACCATAAGCATCATCCGAACCTGCGGCTGCAGGTTCATCAAAATAGTAGAGAACGCCAAGTTTTGCATACACATCCCAGACTGTTTGGGGAGATCCACTCACAAAGGACATTTCAACGTAAGGATTGAATGAAAGTGTCTCGTCTTTTGGACCCGCTGTGGCAGGAGTCGTGTTGTCATCCCAAGTCACGTTCATCCCTACACCCCACTCAATGGGAAAAGTTTCCTCTGATTCATTCGGGATATAATAGAGCCCTTTGCCCTGCGCGGAAATCGCTGCCAGAACGGAAAGTAAGAAGATAGCGGATTTTAATTTCATAAGTTGAGGATATGTAGGTGAGCGGGGGAGAAATTACTAATGGCAGGTCGGTAAAAACTAAGGTTGAGAAACAACTGGTGGAGGTGTGTTCACGTTGTTGCCACCGCTAGTTGCGGTAGTACCAGCTGCGGCTCCAGAAGTGGCTGAGGTAATGAGTCTCGTTGTGATTTCTACGCTCAGGCCTGGGGTATCTCTTATTGCTAGTATAATGGCGGCTAGTTCTTTAGGTGCAGTAAAAGCAGCTGTACTTACGATAACCACTTGGATATCCGGAGTAACACCCGGCACTTGCAATGCAGCCGCCACAATTTCACCAGCTAATTCAGGATATTGAGCAACTTGCTCACTAACTGCTTTTTTGACTTTTTCTTTGTCACCCGTTGCGACGGCTTCGACCACCGCTTTGATCGCGGCAGCTTTTTGCTCTGACGTGGATGCGGCATGGGCTGTTACGCAGCTAAATGCAGCCACAGCGATAAATAGTTTGAGAAACGTTTTCATGATTTTCTGTGGACGGTTTTTTGGGGTTTGTGCGAAAACTGAGAATGGAGCGGGCAGCGGGAATCGAACCCGCATGTCTAACTTGGAAGGATAGCGCTTTACCACTAAGCTATGCCCGCATGAATGTGCTTGGAGAAAATCTCACATTTAAGGGAGATCAAGCAAGTATTTTTTACGTTTTTCTTAATTATCTACCTGATCTTTTTATTCAAAAAGTCCATATAGATAAGGGTTTTCCCTACCTATAAGCCGCCGGATCGGCTTAGAAATGTAGTTTTCAGGTTGAATTTTTCAGCAATTAAATTCCCCAGTGCCTTTACCCCAAAGGTTTCCGTGGCGTAATGTCCTGAGTAAAAAACGTTCATTCTTCTCTCTTCCGCCTCAATGAAGCTCCAATGCGGGCCCTCGCCGGTGATGAAGCTGTCTAACCCAAGTTCTGCGATCTTTCCCACTTCCGAGCCCGCGCCCCCAGTCATCACTGCGACTTTCCGTGGCATTTCACTGCCGCAAGCACAGATATGAAGTGGCCGATCCACCGCGTTTTCAATTGCTTTCTGTAAATCGTTTCGCGTCCCATACCATTCTCCTGCCACTGCCGAGGCGAAGCCGTCTTTGGGTAAAATGGGTTGAATCGATTTCAGACCAATCGCGCGGGCGAGCAAGATGTTGTTGCCGATTTCCGGATGAAAATCTAACGGCAGATGTGAAGAATAAATCGCTAGATTACCATCCATCGCCGCTTTGAGTTTTTGGAAGTAAGGCCCAGTGATTTTTTGTGCTCCCTGCCAAAACATGCCGTGATGAACTAACAGCAGACCGCCTTCTCTGGCCGCCTCTTCAATCACCGCGAGCGATGCATCGACCGCGGAAATCACTCGATTCACCGTGCCATCGTTTTCTAACTGCAAGCCGTTGAGCGCACCCGGATAATCTCGAATTTCCGAGGTTTTCAGTTCACGATCCAGAAACGTCACAATTTCACGCAAGTCAGCCATGTATGAGACTTAGCCTTTCCGATTCCAGATGACAACGCCGGACATGAAATCCACTTCGCGACCCTCGATAAAATTCACCAGGTCTTTCGCCAGCTCGGCTTCCCATGAAATTTCTGCACCGTCCCAGGGGATCGTAAGCTTCGCGGCGTGCAATGCCTGACGCGGAAGCAACAAACGTTTCGCCAAAGATTCGTTCCAATCCTGTGCCATCCATTCGAGATATTCACTGCCATCGCCCGAGTAAATTTTATCACCGACGATTGGAAACCCACAAAACGCAAGGTGCACACGGATCTGATGCATCCGCCCGGTTTTCGGAAAACAACGCACCAGACTAAACGGCCGACCGTCGCGTTCGAACCGGTTCTCAACCGTAAATCCTGTGGTGCAATCTTTCCCCGAAGGGTCAACCACTTGCCGCACCCATATGTCACTAGGCCCAAGTTCGCCGGCTCGGCAGATCGGCGCATCACATTCCCAACGCTCCTGCTCAGGCCAGCCGGAAACGATGGCGAGATATTCTTTTTTTGCCTCGCGTCGCTCAAAAATCATGCCGAGCTCGCGAGCTGCGGCGGTGTGTTTCGCGCACAAAACGATACCACTGGTTTCGCGATCCAAGCGCGTGATGATTCCCAAACAAGCGCCGTTCTCCATTTCATAGGCATAAAGATTTTCCAAACCACCTAACAGAGTTGGCTCGGGCTTTTGGTTCGCGGGATGCACAATGAGCGGCGCGGGTTTGTCCACGACCACCCAATCGTCGCTTTCATCAATCACCCGGAAATCTGGAATCACTTGGAGTGCCATCGCTTTATCTGAAAATCCGCTGTTAGTTTTATTCACCGCAGAGGCGCAGAGGTCGCAAAGGATCGCAGAGCCAAACTTGTCATGAGAGGTGAGATTTTAAAATGATGATCACCAGTGATTCACACTGAAAGGCGGAATGAAACATAAAAAATACACAAGAATTGCTAAACCAGAATTGGATTATTCTCTGCGACCCTTTGCGACCTTAGCGCCTCTGCGGTGAAATTTTTTACCGTTGGACAAAAAAGCACGCCGGAAACCCGTCTTAAAAAAACAGGTTTCCGGCGATGATCAAAAATGCGTGTGTTTCACACACCCCAGCGAACTAGGACTTGTAGCGGAGACGCTTTTTATGGCGGTTCTGCTTCATGCGCTTCTTGCGCTTGTGCTTGTTGATCTTTGTTTTACGGCGTTTCTTAATAGAGCCCATGGTATTATACGGGGTTGGTGTTCAATGAAAATTACAGGACGAGTTTGTTGAGAGGATATTCGATGATCCCTTCCGCCCCAAGGTTCTTGAGGTCGGGGATCATGTCGCGAACGAGTATCTCGTCAATCACGGTTTCTACCGCGATCCAACCTTCTTCCGAAAGCGGCGAGATCGTTGGGCGGCGAAGCGATGGCAATTTGGCGAGCATTTCGTTGAGGCGATTTGCAGGAAGGTTCATTTTTAAACCCACTTTGTCGCGAGCGCACAAAGCGGATTTGAGCAGCAGTGAAATGCGCTCCATTTTCTCGCGTTTCCATGGATCCGCGGCAGCGGCTTGGCTGGAATAAAAATGCGGGAAAGAGGTAAGCAGTGTGTCTACGATGCGAAGGCGATTCGCTTTCAAAGAAGATCCGGTCTCGGTGACATCCACAATGGCGTCGACCAAATCAGGTACTTTCACTTCGGTTGCACCCCAGGAAAATTCGACTTCGGCTTTGATTCCGAGTTTGTCGAGATAGCGTTGGGTGATTCCCACACCTTCGGTCGCGATGCGTTTTCCTTCGAGATCCTGTGGTTTCTGGATCGGAGAATCTTCTGGCACCACCAAGACCCAACGAGTCGGGCGAGCCGTGGCGCGTGAGTAAGGCAGCTCGGCGAAATCGACAAGATCGGCACCGCCTTCGGAAGCCCAGTCCAAACCGGTGATTCCGCAATCGATGAAACCTTGACCCAAATATCGGCCGATTTCTTGAGCACGGATCAGATAGATATCGAGTTCCGAATCATTCGATGCCGGACGATATCCACGCGAAGAAACGTAAATTTCGTATCCGGCCTTGGCGAAGAGCTCGATTGTCGGCTCTTGCAGGCTACCTTTCGGAATCGCGATTTTAAGACTATTGGACATGCTCGGAAAAACTCACGGTAACGCGAGGGGCGGTGTTTTTAGCCGTGAAATCTCAGGAATCAAGCCAAGTTTCATGAAAAATGCTCTTAAAGTAACCAGAACCCTCCACCGAGCCCTGTTTATGAGGTAATTGGATGCGGTCAGGCTCTTTTCGCTCTTCCGAATTTTAAGTCGCCACTTCAGACCTTATCCGTCTCTTGGTCCATAGAATCAATCTGCCCGATCAACGTTTCCGCAGAGGTGGATTGCTCTAACACGGCAAACTCCTCATCGACCTCTTGCTCCACCTCGAGTTTTTCGGCGATCAAGCGCAGGAGTGTCATAGCTTTGGTATTCTCCTGTTCAGCCAGGAGATTGATCTGCAGGTCCAAATGGCTGCGCCGTTCCGCTACCCGGGCCTGCCGGTTTCCGGCGATCAGCAGGAAGATGGAAAGGAAGATCGCCTCCAGCGAAACCACTAGGGTCAGAAAAGAAAAGGGAAACGGATCCCACGGTTTCTCCAGCATAACGGTATTGACCGACATCCAAGCGATGAAACCAAACGCGTTGAGCCAAAGGAAGGTCATTGAGCCACAAACCCGGTTGATCTCCGTGGCAATCCGATCACCAAAAGATTCATCCCGCTGCGCGGCTTTTTCTAACTGCTTGATCGTCCGGACGTTTGCGGCGGTGACCTCTTCCACTGTCTGCTGCGTAAGGGATGTTTTGAGTTTAGGGTTGGGGTTTGGGTTTCTCATACAAACATTCTAATGTGGATGTGAAAGAGAAGGAAGAGAAGTTCTCATAAAGTGCTAGGGATGTGGTATTAGTCGAGGGGGATTTCCTCGGGTTGCCCTCGGGGCAAATTCGAAATCGTTTCAGAGAACGGCTGGAGTTCTGGAGAAATTCCGTCCTGAAACCTAACAGTTCGTCGTTTCATTTTCTCCATAGCCAGCGCATCGCCTCGGGGAAAATTGTTCCCATTTGCTTGCCACTGTGCCCTCCTTGCCCCCAAACATATTTATAGTCGTAACCTTTGAATTTTAGCGCCGCCTCCATCGCCATGTTTCCGAGCGGCCAGTTGCCGTGCTCGTTGTCGAGATCGTTGATGCCTTCTTGAAAAAAGCCCCGTATGGGCTTCTTTTCGGTTTTCCGGATAAGACCCGGGTAGGCGTCCCCGCCACGGATGTTGGTGAAGGAACCGATGGATGAAACCACTTTCCGGAATGCATCCGGCATTGACCAAGCCACCGTCCACGCGCAGATCCCGCCGGAGCTGGTTCCGCAGATCGCGCGCATTTCGGGATCCTTGGTTAGGTTGTAATCTTTCCCCACAAGTGGGAGAATCTCATCAACGAGGAACGTAGCATAATCTGCTGAGAGCGTGTCGTATTCGAAGCTGCGGTTATTGTTCTTCCAAGGAGCATTGGCCTTCACATCACCCTTGTGCCCGGGATCGATGAAAATCCCAATCACGGGAGGCATTTCACCGGACGCGATTAAGTTGTCGAAAACCGTAGTCACGCGGAAATCACCTTTGGGATTCACATAGGCGTGGCCATCCTGGAAAATCATCACGGCGGTTTCCTTATTCGGATCGTATTGTGCGGGAACATAAAGATGGATGCGGCGCTGCGTGCCTGGAAATACCTTGGAGTCTCCAAATACAAATTCCGTTACCTTGCCCTTCGGGATACCCGCTTTCTCTTTCGAATCCACTCCGTAGGTTAGTTCCGGCATCTCTGGGAGGGAAAGCTTGGGCGAGGCTTCTTGTCCAAACACTGGAGAAGCTATGATCAGTGAGAGGAGGATGGATTTTTTGAACATAAGAAAGTTAGATTAGATAATTCGCGGGATCTTGCAAGCAGGCTCAAACGATCATTCCTCCCCAAGCAACTCAACTTTGCCCGCTCCCCCATCCACTCGAACTCGCTGTCCATTTTTCAAACTGGATAACGATTCTCGCACTGACATGACTGCTGGAATACCCATCTCCCGCGCGGTCACTGCGCCATGGGACAAGGGTCCTCCGCTCTCCGTGATCACCGCTATCGCGCTGTAAAACAAGGGCGTCCATGTCGGATTGGTCGTCCGCGCGACCAACACCGCACCCTTCGGAAATTTCGCGAAATCCTCCGGCGTCAGCACGATGAAAACTGGCCCTTCTGCTACCCCTGGACTACCCGCCATTCCTGTTAGAATATTAGCACCCGTGCTGACATTCTTGCTGGATGTGGCGGCTGCTTGCCCAAGAATCCACTCCGGTGTGCGGGATCGATCAACCAAGTATGCCTTCTTCTGCTCCCTCACCTCCTGAGTAAACCGTTGCCATCCTTCTTTGGTATCGCTGGTTAGGGCATGCTCGATCTGTGCCTGATGCGCAAAAAACACATCCATCGGTTCATCCAGGATTTCACGCGATACCAGCATCTCACCCAGCCTCCGCAATCCGCGCCGCAGTGCCGGAGTGAGCCGCGTGGTCTGATAGTGTTCTAGGTCATCCAGACTGGTATAGACCCGGGCCAAGCGCAGGACTTCATGGAAAAAGAAATGAAGATCTGCGGGCAGCTTGGAAAACAATTCTACCTCCGCCCGTTGTGCGCAAATCTTTAGCTCACGCTGCTTCTCCGCAGGAGAGATCTCCATCGGTGTTTGCAAAATAAGCCGGAGGTTATCCAACACGATCCACGGTGACTCGCCCCATGTCGGCACATAGGCGTCAAAGTCCACCTCGCGATGTCCATGATCGCGCAAGAAAATTTTGAAGCGTGATTCGAATTCAGGAAACTCCGCGAGAATTCCGGAACCGATCAGCTCACGCGAACCCATCTCTAACAGTTGATCCTTCAGTGTTCCGCTTCTTTCAGCAAGTCTCGCGAGCTCGAACAATTCCTTGTTGATCTGTCCTGTCTTGGTTTCACACCAAGCCATCAGATGATCGAACATGGCGGCGGCTTCGCCTGGTTCCATAAACATTTTCAAAAGTCCGTGGAAAACCCGATAGATCACCCCGTGTGCGATCGAAATGGCGATGTTTGGCAGGAAATAGCGTGCTCCATGCTCGTTCACCTCAAGCACATGACGCCAAACCTCAAAAGCGGACATCGATTCCAAACGCTCGGCCTGATAGCGTCCCAGAGAAACTAGATAATGATCGAGATCCCGCATCCATGCGACGGGAAGGTCTTGAACCCATGCATAACGCTGGCGCAATTGCGGAATCATTTCCCTCAGCTCTTCCAAGCTGCGAATCGCAAACGGAGCACGCCTGGCATAAAGCTCCACAGCATTCTGGTTGCCATAAATGTAATGGTCGAATTTCGCGAACCACTTGCCTGAGAAAATCGGAAAGTCTAACAACTCAAACGAATGCACCAACGACCGATGAAATCCGGATTCCACGAAATCCCATGTCAACGGAGTAATGACGTTCGGAAACCGCTCCGCCGATTCGTCCCGCGTCCACAAAGGCGGTATGGTCGTTACCGGACGGGATTGCAGCAACCATAATTGCCCATCCGCAAATGCCCACTCGATGTCTTGTGGAAATCCATAGCTGGACTCCACCTTAACTAACAAGTCAGCAAGCTCGGTTACCTGCTCATCTCGCAGACTTGCTGTTTCAGAATCATCTTCACTGAGTTCCACCTCGTTAGTGCCATCCAAAGCACTCACGACTTTGAGAGATTTCCTACCAATCGTTGCGGAATGAATTGCCCTTGTGGACTTTTCAATGATCCATTGATCGACCTCTCCTTCCCCGCTCACCACGGATTCACCCAACCCGAAGTTCGAGTTGATGACCATTTCTCCAAGCTGACCGTTGATTGGATTGATGCTAAAACCAACTCCTGCCGACTCACTGAAAACCATCTGCTGCACCACCACCGCCATCACTGCTTTACTGTGGTCAAATCCCTGCTGTTGTCGGTATGCGATCGCCCGGTCCGCCCACAGCGAGACGAAACAATCACGCACTCGTTCCATCACGTTACTGAATCCCTTCACATTGAGAAAAGTCTCATGCTGGCCGGCAAATGCAGCACCTGCTAGATCTTCCATCGTCGATGAAGAGCGCACTGAAAACGCGGTGCCAACTGGAAATTTTGCGAGTTGCTTCCTAATTTCCGCATCCACAGAAGACGGCAATGGCAACTTCAACAAATCCGCCTGAAGCTGCGCAGCAACCGCCCGCAGTGCCGATGAATCATCGAATGGCAATTGGTCCAGATGCTTCAACAGATCCCCTGCCTGCACTACGAATTCCTGATAAACAGCCGCCGTCACCACAAATCCCGGCGGCACGTGAAAACCACGCTGAGTCAGAATCGAAAGGTTCGCACCTTTGCCACCACACGTTTCCAGACTTGTGGCAGCAGGTTCGTCGAAGCGTAAGGTCAGTGACATGATTCGGAGTTTTCGGTTGTTGATAAAATATTGTTAGAAACTTCCCATTTTCGGGTAATCCACAGAGCAAAGCCAGCGAGTGCGAAACCAGCCAGCAGATCGATTGCATAATGATAACGCAAATAGATGGTAGCGAGCCAGATTCCCACGCAGGGCACCAAATAAACTCGGAAGCGCCAACGCGCGTTCTGGCAATCAAACATCAGCAGAAACAGGGAAACAGCCGAGTGCAGACTGGGAAATACATCCACCCCGTTGCTTCCGTTCGCCACAACAAACGCATTGAACCGCGCAATCGCCCAACCACCAAGCGGCACACTGAATTCCTCAGGATAAGCCAAATGTGGGCCACCCGCCGGCACCAGCGTGTAACCTAGAAAGCCTATTCCATAGATCGTGAACAATCCGACGAACAGTTTTCTCAAAACCGGCATGCCACGGTAAGCATAATAAAACCAACTGATCATGAGATAGGGGAAAAACAACAGGTAACAAAAACTCAATACCTCGGTGATCCATGGTGAAATCATGGATTGCGTTCGCACGCTGAGAATCTCGCCAAACAACCATCGGTCGCAAGCCGCCAGCGTCTCGTCCCATTTGTGGGAATTCACTTTCATGACCGAGGATTTCATATTCATGAAAATCACATTCATCATCACCGGATACATCCAGAGCCGGAGCAACCAGCGCCCCTTCGTGTTGCATCGGTTACACCATGCGATCACCGCCACATTTACGAACAAGACCCCGGAGAAAAGAACCGCATCAACATCTGTTAGATCAGCCGTGAAACACAGCCTCAACGTCATTGCTACCAGAAAAATTCCGAAGAACCACTCGTGAGGCAACAAGCCGGATTTGCGAAACAGGTTCATTCGGGCGGCAGGTTATCAGCGAGCAACTTATGGAAATTCCATGCAGGTTTGGCAATCGATTGATAAAACAATCCGTTCCATACGGACACAGCGACTTTCTTGGTTCGATAGATTGTCTCCAAGGAAACCACCGTCAGCAACACATATCCTGCAGACCACCAGCCATTGGAAAACACCGTCAGCAGAACCACAACCATCACCAACCAGATGAGAAATACCGGCAATCCCACCATCAACCGCCAGAGCGCGATGACATTCCGGTCGTCTGCGAGTTTCCATCCCGCAATCCAACCAAGAGCCAACGGAGGAAAATTCACCACCATACCAGCCAACACCAGTGGCCCCAAGATCAGCAAAGCGATGGCATATATGATCCATGCTTTCCCAGGATATAACGGCACATTCTGGTGACGCAGCAGAAAAGACGGCGAGAATCTTTGGCACAGACCATCCCATGATTTTCGCAATGAATCGGGCACGCCAGGTTCGAGCGCCTTGAGGGAGGCAAAATAACTTCTCTCCGTACCCAATGTGGACGCATATGCGAGACACTCCGCGGTTTTCTGATCCTCTTCGGACACGAAGTTCACACCCACCTGCTCCAGCGCGGACGACATCCGCCGTTTCATCTCCTTCAGTTTTCCCAGTTCTCCCGGGCCTTCTGGAAACTCGGTGGAAATGGATTTCCCAACAACCACCTCCACCTTGCTGCGAAAGGCCCATGCACGTTCATAATGAATCCCTAATGGCACAATCCGAAGCAGAATTCCATTGGCGATGGCATCAACCGCGATATGGGCGGCACCACTTTTGAAGGGCAGATGTCGCGGGCCCAATGTGCTGGTTCCTTCCGGAAATAAAATCAATGCGCCACCATTATCTAACAATTCAACACAATCCCGCATCGCCTTCTCGTTTTGGCCAGCGTCTTCACGGTCTTTTTTCCTCGCCACAGCAATCCCACCAAAAAACAACCTCGCGAAAAAACTTCTAAGCAATTGAGTCGAAACCATATACACCCCTCTCGGCACCACCTGATGGTAGATGAATCCATCCACCGCACCATTCCGGTGTAGCCCTATAAACAACACAGGCCCTTCAGCAGGTACCCGCTCCGGATGCAAAACCGTGATCCGCTCGTAATAAATGCGAGCGCATAGCCAATGACAACAACGATACCAAGTTGCTGTCATCTGGATGAGGATGAATACACCAGAAACACAACTCCTTCTGACAAAGACCTGATGGCAAGTCAACCAGACGACATCAGAAATCCACATCGTAGGCGAATTGTTGCTTGGCAGGTTATTAAGGTAAATCTTGCTAATGGATAGTTTGCCTGTGTGTGCTTCGGAAATTTGCTTTTTCACCTAGCACGGAGAATTCACAGCCACTTCATTTTCTTGAAAATAATCAACTGCACCACTGCGATGAGTCCCATGATAGACATAATGACGATATAGCCGTGAGGCATATAAAGTTCAGGCATGTTGAGCGGAAGCTTTTCACCGGATGCAGTTTGCGGCGCGAAGTTCATGCCGTAAACCCCTACAATAAAAGTCAGGGGAATGAAAATGGATGTGATGACGGTCAGCACACGCATGACCTCGTTGGTGCGGAGGCCGACGCTTGAGTGATAGAGTTCCATGAGCCCCGAGGTGAGCTCCTTATAACTCTCCACCAGATCCATCAGTTGCACTGTGTGGTCGTAGCAATCTCGGAGGAATACCTTGGAGGTGTCTGTGATGTAGCCGGAGGAATCGTGGAGCAGCGAGTTGATGACATCCCGCAGCGGCCAGACGAAGCGGCGCAACTGGGCGAGGTTACGCTTGTATTCATGGAGAGTGAGAACCATCTCGCGGGACGGGCTTTTCAATAGATCATCTTCAAGCTCCTCGATGGCAGTGCCGAGTTTCTCTAACACGGGGTAATAGTGGTCGATGATCGTATCCAGTAAGGCATAGGCCAAATAATCCACCTGGGATTTTCGTATCGATCCGTGGCCGGACCGGATACGCTCGCGGACAGGATTAAAAACATCATACTCGTCTTCCTCTTGGACCGTGATGAGGAAATTTTTACCGAGAAACATGCTGACCTGCTCGCCACAAATGCTGTTGGCAGAGTTTTGATAGACCATTTGCGTAACAATGAAAATATAGTCCGGAAAGACCTCGGTCTTGGGGCGTTGGCCCGTGTTCCAAACGTCTTCGATTGCGAGCGGGTGAAGGTTGAACTGTTCTCCGAGCGTCTTGAGTGCGTTCATATCACCCAGTCCATCGATGTTGATCCAAGTGACTGTCTGTTTATTTAGATCCTGGCTGAGCTCAGCCATATCGAGCACTTCACGTTCCTCAAATTGATCTTTGTTATACTCGATGAGATGAATCTTCGGAGGGATGGTTTTCCCGTCGGTGTCGCGGGGAACCAGTGCTGCGGGGGACGTGCCGGGAACGGAGTGACGAGCCTTGAACATAATGGAATGATTGGTGCGAGCCACTCTCAGAAACAAATCGCGATGCGTCCAGCCTTTGCATCCCTGGTTATTCCTCCGCGCGGCAAAACCTCAGTTCCGGCGCATCCAAAGATACACCCAACGCTCCGAAACGGCTTTGCCTTTGACGTCTTGCAGTTCGCAGGTCATGTCGATCTGGTTGAGATCTTTCGGGGGATCGATGACAAAAAACGCGCGCAGCACCTGCGGCATGTGGAGCTTGTCGCTACGGCCCAGCCCGGCTGGCAAATCATCCACATTCGCCATGCTCATGTCATCCAGACCGACGTGGAGAAGTTTAGCTTCCTTTTGATTGAGGGTGACGACGGGTTTGATACCGGAAATATCATCCCACTTGGGATCACCTACCTTGGCTTCGGGCTGAAGAGGTTTGGCAAAATCGACCGCGATAAGGATCTGCTCTGGTTTCTGCACCGGAGTTCCGGAGCGGGTGGCGCGCACCGCGAACAAGCCGGACGGCGACGGATCCCGCATCCAACGCAAACGGTAGTGAAAGCGGAATGGCACGCCGACTTCAAGGGTTGGCTGAGGTTCCCAAACGAGCACCACGTTGTCGCCCGTTTCATCAATCGTCGGCATCTCGATAAGATGGAGTTTCCCTTGATCGAATCCTTTCAAAGGCTCGACGCGCACACTCGGGCGATCGTGGTAACGCGCCTCCTTGTCCTCGTATGAGGAAAACTTGCGGTCGCGTTGAAGCAACGACCATGACCGCGGTTTTTCCATCGTGAACACACAATGGCGGAATTTTTGGTCGGTGTGTTCAAGTGGGCGATAATGCAGGTTTCCGCTACCCAACTCCATCAGCAAGCCGTCATTGTCATGCACTTCTGGCCGGAAATCCAAGGGTTTTGGATGAGTGCCTTCGCCAAACCAATACATCGATGAGAACGGCGCGAGTCCGAGTTGTTGGACGGGCCGCCGAAGGGTGATTTCCGCTTCGATGTCCATCACGGTTTCCACGCCGGGAGTGATCGTGAATTGATAGGCACCTGCCACGCTTTCGCCGTCTAACATTGCCCATGCGGTCAGCGATTTCGCATTCTTATCTGGACGCTTCAAGTGGAACTCGGTGAAGTGCGGGAATTCTTCGGCCACGCCCGGGATCCCGCTGTTGATCGACAATCCACGCGCGGAAAGCCCGTAAGGCGCGTTGGCCGGGATGGCTCGCAAATAGCTGGCTCCGAGAAACACCAGGAACTCATCCATGTAATCCGGCGTATTCAAGTGACAGCGCGCGCGCCAGCCAGCGTAGCCCTGCGGCGGCGGCGTCCCAGCGGGAATCTTTTGTTTTCCGTAATCAAACAAGCTGAGATCGAACTTAAGCGGCGTGGACTTCCCGCCCGCGACCTCATGGATCGTCACCATCTCCTTGGCTGTCCAACCGGGGTGGAAGAAATCGATGGAAAACGGCAGTTTTTCCTTCGCCCACAGCCCGGAATCCATCTTGAAACGGATGTCGCGGTGTTGGTCGTAGTTCAGGTTTTTCCAAAAATCGTCGAGCACCAACTTGGATGGGGCATGAGGAGCAGCAGCCACGGCACGCGCCTTTTCACACAGTTGATCATACGAAAACTCCTGTGCATGCGTGATTCCCGCATGGCTACCAAACAGGACGACTAATGAGAGAAACAAACGGCGGTGACTTGTCATGCTGGAGTTTGTAGAACACCCAACCGCAATTGGCAACGGCAGGATGTGGGTAATGGCAGGCCACTAGAAGGACATGCTGCCATGCCACAGTGGCAGCAGTTAACGGCAATCTGGTGCGAGCCGGCTTTAAAAACAATCCGCATACAGCTTAGGGAAGCGGAGTGAGTTCCACCTTACGGAACTCGACTTCAGCTCCTTCTGCCTGAAGTGCTATTTTACCTGAGGTCGAGGTGCTTTTGGATCCGTGGTTCACGAGATCGCCGTTGACATGGACTTTGACTTCGCCGCCCTTGCATTCGATTTCCATCGTATTCCACTCCCCGAGGGTTTTTTCGGATCCATCTGTTAGATTGGCGATATGGCGCGCATCCGATTTTTCACCGCCGAATTTCTGCGTTTCATCTTTTCTCGGGCGGCGTTTTTCCATATCAGGAACCTCAATGTTTTCTCCGATGCACCAGAAATCTCCAGCATGTTGGTGCATCATCTGGATCTCAATGGATTTCGGAAACATGGCATAAAGGTAGCGTGGAGTTGAGGCGTGGACGAGAACGCCGCAATTGCCAGGTTTACCAGGAAACCGGTATTCCACGACGAGCTTGTAGTTGGAGAATTCCTTTTCAGTAATGAGATGTCCGAGGGGTTTACCCAGACTGACGAGTTTGCCGTCACGGACGATGAACGAGGCTGTTAGTTTCGGATCTTTGTCTGCTTCAGGCACATCACTGGTCCATCCTGTAAGAGTTTTACCGTTGAAAAGGGCGATGGGCTCAGCAGCGAAAAGCGGGAGAGCCAAGAAGAGAAAAAGAGCGATACGTTTCATAACGCGAATGTTTACGCAGCCTCTGAACAAAATTGATCAGAAAAAAGCGGAAGATATGATGCGACTTGCGTTTACAGCATGGTCAACGGTCACTGAATCCTTATTCCTTATCCAAATGCACCTTTAACTCAAACAAATCTCTGCGCCTATCCATCAACGGAGTCACCGAGCCGGCCTCGCGAGAACGGTATAGATCACGGATATCCAGATCCGTGACCAACATGGTTTCGACGTTTGGATCGGCTTCTGCTTGGATCCCATCGCGGGCGAATTCGAAGTCTGAAGGAGTGAACACCGCCGCGCGGCCGTAATGAATATCCATCGCCGGAACATCCGGAAGGTTTCCTACCACGCCGGTAGTGACGACGTAGATCTGGTTTTCAATCGCTCTGGCCGCAGCGCATTTGGTGACCCGCAAATATCCCTGACGGTTGTCAGTGCAATAAGGCACGAAAAGAATTTCGACTCCTTGTTCTGCTAGATAACGCGCCGCTTCGGGAAACTCGACATCGTAACAAATCAAAATCCCGATCTTCGCTTTCGGCGTTTGGATGACATGCAGTTGATTCCCGCCAGTGATTCCCCACCACGTCGTTTCCGATGGGGTGATGTGAAGTTTCGGTTGGGAAACGAACGTGCCATCGGGCCGGAAAATCATCGATTCATTTTGCAAACTCCCATCTTCTTTCAGCACAGGATGCGAACCCGCGATGAGATGCAAACCCTGTTCACGGGCGAGAGTGGACATCAGCTCACGGAATTTCGGCGTCAGCTCGGCGAGTTTGCGTATCCCGTCGCGTGACGAATACGGCTCCATCGCGGAAAGCAACTGCACCGAGAAAAACTCGGGAAACAAGACATAATCCACACCGTAATCCTCGCCCGCCGTTTCCACGAAATAACGAACCTGCGCCGCGAACTCATCGAAATCCGCAATCCTCCGCATCTGATATTGCACGCAAGCAACACGAACTTTTCGATCCTCACCCTCGTTGCTTTGGTATTCCGGATTCAACCACTCAATCAACGTCGCGTAGTTCATGCTGCGCGGATCGCGGATGTAATTCGACATCACATCGCGCACCACGAAACCTTCTTTGAGCTGAAATCCCATGACCGGATCTCTAACCAAACCATCCTGCACCGCGTGCACGTATTCCTCTGGCGTGTATTTTTCTTTGTAGTTTTCGTAGTTCCACAAACGCCCACCCGCCAGAATCCGACGCAGGTTCAAACGCCGGCAAAGCTCACGCCGAAGCTCATACAAAAAAGCCCCGATCCCCTGCCCGCGCTCCGCAGTATCCACATAAATTTCAGCACCATACAAGGTGTCGCCTTCGGGATCGTGATTGAAAAAATATCCGTCGTCGGTGATCCCGTAGTAAGAATGGTGACGCAGCGGATCTCTTCCCAAACTCACCACCAAGCTCGATGAAACACCGACAATTTTCTCGCCTTTCGTAACCAACACCTGCCCGTCCTCGAACATCTGCAAGTGACTTTTCAACTGATCTTCCCGCCACGCGCCGTCTTCTTCCAAGGTCGCGGGGAAACAACTTTTATGAAGTTCAATCATCGCCGCGAAATCTTCCTCACGCGGTGTCCGCGCTACGTATTTCTCGCCTTTGATCTCAAATTCTCTGGGTTCCATGCGCGCGAGCTTCGGTGATTCAACCTTATCAGGCAACACCAAGTCTCACTTCATCACAGAAAAGCCCACCGCCGCAGCCAATCGACTGCGGCGGTGGAAACGCAATGCTCCGCTCAGGTAGATTTTCCTGCTGCGAGCATGGCTTGGTACTTCGCAGGGTTTTTGCGGAACTTCGTCATGCAAGGTTTGCAGCAAAACTCAAACACTTGCCCTTCGTGAACCGTTGAAACCCGCTCATCCATCGAATCCAAATCCTCGCCACTCACCAAACACTTGGTCAGCGGATACGGACGTGGCTTTGCAAGTTTTGTCTGCACTTCACCGACGCTGGATTTTTTCCCAACGGGGTTAACCTCAACGGTTTGTTGTATGGGAGAGCAACCAGCGAGTATTGCTGCAGTTAGATAAATGGCGGAAGTTTTCATTGGATTTTTTGCAGGTAACGTTGCGGTTCTTTTTCAAACTTTGCGATGCAGGGTTTGCAGCAGAATTTCACTTCTTGGTTGCCGTAAACTTTGGTGATGGGAGTTCCCATTGATCCGAGTTTATTGCCAGTCACGATGCAGGTGTCTGCGGGGTAGGCTTTCACGGTTCCGCTGCTGCTGCTTGGTGCGGCGCATGATGCGAGAACGACAGCGGATAATAAGGTCAGTATCTTTTTCATATGTTTGTTTTGTTTTTTTGTTAGAAGCGGAAGCCGATGCCTCCGCCAAAGCCGTAGTCCGAGTGATACTCGGTGATGAGAGAAAATTGTTTGGTCAGAGTAGCCTCAAGCCCGATACGCCAGTCCCACTTCGAGCCCGTGTCGTATTCGACTTCGGTGAAACCGGAAACTCTCTCTGTGAGTTGCAAACTCTTGCTGAGGGCGGCGCGAAGATCCCCTTCGGAATCAACCTGCAATGAGCTGTGGATCAAATACGGCAGTCGATAATCCACCCCAGCGAACGCACGGTTTTCCGAATCTTCATAATCAGTGAAACGCCATCCCAACACCGTGGAGAAGTTCGGATTGAAGTAGCGCTCCCACGCGAGATCGAGCTCGTATTCGCTCTCATCTGAGTAACCCGCGCGCCATTCCGCAACCCAATCATTTTTGGAATTACGCAGACTCAAGCGACCCTCGCTGAGATGACTTTGCACATTTCCTTCTAACAAAAGATACATCATGTCGTGATCATGACCGCCTGCGTGGGGAACATGACCGAGCTGGCGTGGATCAACCGATCCCGTTCTCGCATCCGGATTTCCGGGAAGACAGCAAAGCTCGTTGCAAACGATGTTGGTGCCCGGCTTCGCCTTACCGGGAGGCTGCCAGTTATCATCTTGGTAAGAGAAGATCCGCGCCATTCCCGCGTGCATGTGATAGAGCAAGTGGCAGTGAAACAACCAATCGCCCTGATCATTCGCCTCAAACTCAACGATGCGCGACGTCATCGGCGGCAAATCGATCGTGTGCTTCAACGGTGAATATTTTTCCTGACCCATCAGCACGCGGAAAAAGTGCCCATGCAAATGCAGCGGATGATGCATCATCGTATCGTTGAAAAACTCGATGCGTATCACCTCACCTCTCTTGATCGGGATGACTCCATCTTCAGCATACGTTTTGCCGTTGAACGACCAAACGTAGCGTTCCATATCGCCCGTCGCACGCAGGGTAATGGTGCGGCGAGGCAAGTTCGCGGGCAACTCGGTGGATTGCAAAGCACGCAAGCGCGTATAAGGAGAAAGCGGACGTTCCGGCTCCATCGCAAGAGCTTCTGCATCGCTCATTCTCGCGGCTTTGTTTTCCGTCGCCATGCTCATGTCATCGATCGCCGCCATCATGTGATCGTCCATGTTGTAAGGATTTGGCTTCGGCACATTGGGCGCTGCATTTTCATTTCCCTCACCCAACCAAATCGATGCGTGACCCGATCCGTCTTGCGCCGTGGCGCGAATTTCCCACTTTCCTGTTAGAGGAATTTTCACAGTCACGTCATAAGTTTCCGCCATCCCGATAAACAAGCGTTTCACTTGGATCGGCTGCACCGCAGGCCCGTCTGCTGCGATGATGCGCAAGGGTCCTATCGCCGCTTGTAAGTAAAAGTAAGTCGATGCCCCGGCATTGATGAAACGCAAACGCACGGTTTCACCTGGCTTTCCGGGCAAATGAATCGAGCGCTTCCCATTCGCGAGAAACGCATCATAGGCGACGTCGGAAATATCCATCGCCGGCATCCGCGAGCGTTCGCGCGCCCAGAAATCTTTGAGCGCTCCCGCCTTCGCCGCACCTAACAGACTTTGCGAGCTGCCTTTTTTAAACTGATACCACTCCGTCCCTCGCGCGAGAGAACGCATGACTTCCTCCCCGCTTTCCAAGGTCCAGTCGGACAAAACCACCACGTGATCCCGATCCGTTCGTATGGCTTCACCACCTTCCGGCTCGATCACAATGGATCCGTAAACCCCGACCTGTTCCTGCAAGCCCGTGTGGCTGTGATACCAATACGTGCCGGAATGAGTGATCGGAAATTCAAAGGTATGCGTCGTTCCCGGGAGGATAGGCGGAGTGGTCACGTAGGGAACGCCGTCCTGTTTATTGGGCACCAACAAGCCGTGCCAATGGATCGAGGTGTCCTCGTTTTTCAGCCGGTTGTGAACGCGAATCCGCGCGGTGTCGCCGACCCGAAACCGAATCGTCGGGCCCGGGATACCACCGTTGACAGTGATCGCGCGCACCGGCCTGAGATCGCCGGGCGTCCATTTTTGCTCGGCGATAGTTAAATCATACTCCACCAGCCGAGCTTGTAGCGAAGGGACAATCAGAAGGAAAAATAGAAGAAACGTTTTCATAACGAGAAATAGGCAATGAGTAGAATCGGGATTTGTGGCCAAGAAGCCGAAAGATTGCGTCAAGCAAAGGCCTGACTACAGGTCGCAGATGGCGACTTCCCTATTTCTTCAAATCAAAAAACACTGCAGCCATGCTCGTCTTCGAGCAGGTGGGCCGGTATCGATCCACGAGTCGTGGCCGCGATCGAGCTCGGTGAAGTCAGGCAAGGTCTGGAGAGAAATCATTTCATAACAAGCAAACGGAGGGAGCTCCAACAGGTTACAAGAAATCGCCTCCTTCGCTTTCCACTCCGTAGCCGCGGTCATTTTGACACAGCCACAATCGCGCTTCTGACCCGGGCTTTGCTCGCCGCCCCCGCAACAAGAGGAAACCTCGCCAAGGCCAGTTTCATGGGAAAAAGCACAGCAGCATGCAGGGCTTACGACGCATATCGCGAAGACCAGAGCAAAGCAGCGCTGTAACATTTCCTTCATCCAATACCAAGATGAGCCGCGCCCCCGCTAGGTCAAGGGGGATTTCCCCTACCCCACACCAGATATAAGAGAATACGAACCGCGGATGGACGCGAATGAACACGGATACTTAGCTAGATGGCTTTTCCAATATATTTACCAATGAAGAGTGCGAAAAATGCGTTCATTCATGGGTTTGCGAGAAATCTCCTTCTTATTCATCCGTGTCCATCCGTGTCCATCCGTGTCCATCTGCGTCCATCCGTGGTTCATTTCTTTGATTCTTTAGTATTACCCCCCAATTTTTCCTGACCTGATTGTGAAAAATTTCACAATCCACTTGAGACATCCGCCACAAGCCACCATCGTTCCGGCGAAGCCACGTCGCACCATGGAAAGCACCGCCACTGTCCCAACTTACGCCGCCTATGATTCTAAGATCGAAGGCAACATCATCTTCACTCGGGTCGATGCCGCGATCAACTGGATGAGAAAGAACTCTCTCTGGCCGATGCCAATGGGACTTGCTTGCTGCGCGATCGAGCTGATGGCGACCGCTTCTTCTCGTTTCGACATCTCTCGCTTCGGCATGGAAGTGATGCGTTTCTCTCCTCGCCAAGCCGACGTCATGATCGTCGCTGGCACCGTGACTTACAAAATGGCTCTCGCCGTGAAACGCGTTTGGGACCAAATGCCTGAGCCAAAATGGTGTATCGCCATGGGTGCCTGTGCGTCGTCCGGCGGCATGTATCGCTCTTACGCCGTGCTACAAGGCATCGACCAAATCATCCCCGTGGATGTTTACATTTCCGGCTGCCCTCCGCGTCCTGAAGCACTCATCGAAGGTTTGATGAAACTCCAAGAAAAAATTGATGCGGAGCATTCCACCGAAGATCAGAAGAAAACCTTCTTCGAGGACAGAATCTGAGCTACGTCATCCAAACCTTTTTCCCACCGAACTCTTTCTTCACATGTCCGCAAGCCTCACCAGTCAAGTTGCCTCGAATGATCTTCCCGCCCTGCGCGAGGCGCTCGGAAAAGGCATTATCTCCGAGCTCGAATTCCGCGGCGAGCACACGCTCAACCTCACGCTTGAGGCCCTTCCAAAAGCACTTACGCTTTGCAAAGAAAAGCTGAATTATGAAATGTTGTTAGACATTTCCTCGCTCGATCACTTCGGCGAAGACCCACGCTTCGAAGTCGTTTACGAACTCGCTTCGCTCGACGACTCCCGCCACCTGCGCTTGAAAGCAAAAGTTTCCGAAGACGAAGCCGTCCCCACCGCGATCCATCTTTGGGCCGCAGCCGATTGGCATGAACGCGAAGTCTGGGACATGATGGGCATTCCTTTCAGCGACCACCCAAATCTCAAACGCATCCTGATGTGGGAGGGCTATCCGTTTTTCCCGCTGCGCAAAGACTTCCCGCTTGCAGGACGCCCAACCGAAATGCCCGACGTCGCATTCACCGGCGTCGCCCCACTCGAAGGCGGACCATTCGTCACCGCTCCCGGTGCTGAGACCGTCGCCAAACGCGAGCCTCGCGCAAGACATCAGGAGTGAGGCTTTAGGAGCTAACATGAAACACAGGTTGCAACGGAGCTTTCTGCTACTGCGTAATGCATCCTCAACTTGGAAAATCATAGCGATACTCCTCGCGTTTCAGTGTTACTTCACTCTTCTCGATGAGTTGCCCCAGAAACAATTATTTTTCGGGTTAAGCTGGCTTGGGTTATCCGAGGGGAAATTTTTTGAATTGTTCACCTACATCCTGATACACGGGAGTTGGACGCATTTGGGTTTAAACCTCGCTGCAATTTTAATTCTCGGCAGCAAACTGGAATACATCATTCCCAAACTAACTTTGGAGCTACTCGCCACTCATGCGGCTCTCGCAGGCGGGCTCATGTTTCTCCTGCTCTCACCCTCCAACCAAACCCTCGTCGGCTCGTCTCCTATCTGCTTCGCGTTCTTGTTGATGTTGCTCACTCTCTCGCCGGAATCGAAATTTCTACCCTTCTTTCTCAGCGGGAAAACTCTCGGCATCGCCATCATCCTCGCTAACTTCTTGCTCGCTTTGCTCAATCCAGATTTACCCACCGGTCCCATCGCAAAGCTCGGCCAAGGACTAGAGAATCGTGTCCCCAAACTCTTCGAGGCCTCCCACGCCTGCCACCTCGGAGGCTCGCTCGTGGGTTGGATCTACGGAATCTACATGCTCCGCCCCCGCATCTCGCTCAAAACCTTGCAACAACGGCGGAATCGGTAATTTCCTTTGCAGGCTCGGCATGGGCGGATAGGTAAATCAGTTTTCAAGAGTCAGCAATCTATGAGTCATTCAAAGCGTAGTATATTTTTCGTGATGGTTTTCTTCTCCGGTTTCGCCGGGTTGCTCTACCAGATTCTCTGGATGCGGCAGTTGGGCTTGCTGTTAGGAAACACCTCGTATGCCGCTGCCATCACCCTTGGAATGTTTTTCTTCGGTCTCGCCATGGGTAGCTGGTTTTGGGGAACCCGTTGTGCACGCTTGCCCCATCTTCTGCGCACTTACGCATGGCTGGAAGTTGGGATTGCAGCTAGCGGACTTCTTTTCTTAATCGTCCTGAATTACTTCCACAGCATCTACCCCATCATCTATCAATCGGTCGGACCGGGTACGAATCTTCTGATCCTGAAATGCCTGCTGACTTTTTTAATGGTTTTCCCTCCGTCATTTTTCATGGGCGGAACCATTCCTGTATTGGGACAATTCCTCATCCGGACTCAAGGAGCCTTTGGAACCACCGCGGCGAAAATCTACGGCATCAACACCATCGGAGCTGCCCTGGGCGCATTCGCTACCGGATTTTTTCTCATCGTTCTGTTAGGTTTCAAACAAACCTGCTTTCTCGGAATCTTCATCTCCCTGGCCATCGCCTTGGTTTCATTTCTTCTAGCACGTAAACCAGAACCCACAGAGTCACCGGTTGTGATTCCTGATCCAAAACCGATCAGCTCCAAAAAATCGTCTTCCAAGAAAAAGGAAGTCATCGAACCCGTAGTCGAAAAACTTAAGGCCGCATCGCGATCCGTCATTTATGCATTCGCCTTTATCTCTGGCTTCAATGTGCTCGCACTCGAAGTGCTCTGGACCCGGATGTTTGCTCAGGTTCATGAAAACTCAGTCTACAGTTTTTCAACCGTTCTAATCGTCGTCCTGATCTGCTTATCTCTCGGTGCCCTGTTCGCATCGTGGTTGGCGAAGCGGAACGCCCAACCTCTCAAAACGCTGTTTTTCCTGATGATCTTCAGTGGCATCGGAGTCGCCATCTCGCCGTTCATCTTTTTCGCCCAAACCGATAAGCTGCAGATGATTCCCACGAATGTGGAATTCGCAGGCTACGTCTGGGGTCTATTCAAAACCGGTTTTGCGACCATCGGCATACCTTCTCTTGTTCTCGGGACAGTGTTTCCCTTTTTGATGAAAAGCGAAGAGCGCTTTGCAGACCAACCCGGAAAAAGCATCGGTGTCCTCTCTGCTATCAACACCTTGGGAGCTATTCTCGGCTCACTGCTTTGCGGTTTTTTGTTGCTCCAGTTTTTGGGCATGTGGCGCTCCGTTCAAATCATCGCCGCAAGCTATTTCATCGTCGCCTTGATCATGCCGCTGGGGAAAAATGCCTTCTTCGTAGCGACCAAAGCCGTAACCGCTTTCATCCTTCTCATTTGTCTAACCATCCTCAGCCCAGCGGATCTTCCGGTTACTGGAACCATCGCCGGCGCGGAGCCAGAGACCGTCATAGAAGTCTGGGAGGCCAGCGATGGCACCGTTTCGGTCGTCGAAAACAGCAGAGGCGGACACTCCATCAAAGTCAATTCCACCTACGGATTAGGAGCGACTAACTCTAGGATGTCGCAGATTTTGCAAACTAGAATCCCACTCCTGATCTATCAAAAAACGGAAAGTATCTTTTATCTCGGGATGGGCACCGGTGCCACTGCGGGCGAGGCTTTGAACAAAGATGATTTCAAAAACATCAACGAGGTCGTCGTCTGTGAATTGATACCTGAGGTCGTCGTCGCTGCCAAAAAATACATGACCGAAAAATTCAATGCCACTGACTTTACCAACGGCTTGTTCACTGATCCTAGAGCAAAAGTTCTAGTCGAAGATGGTCGCAATCACCTCATGGCCACGAATCAAAAATTCGACATGATTAATGCCGACCTATTTCTACCCTACCAACGCGGCACCGGAAGCCTATATAGCTTGGAGCATTATCAATCAGCTAAAAAACGCCTGAATCCGGGCGGTGTGTATGTCCAGTGGCTGCCGCTCTATCAGGTCTCGGAATACGAATTCGGAGTTATCACCCACACCATGCTCACCGCCTTCGATCAAGTCACTCTATGGCGCCACAACTTCCAGCCAGGTGAAGAAATCGTCGCGCTCGTCGGTCATCATGATTCATCGCCCATACCGACCCATGAACTCGATGTTAAAAATCTCAACCGAAAAGACATCCCCAATTACGATCACGAAACCATTCAAAATTTACACGTGCCTAATCAGCAAGATATCCTCCTGTTTTACGGCGGCAACGTAAGCGCATCCCGCAGCCTTTTCGAAAGCTACCCTATCAACACCGACGACAGACCCATCATTGAATACAAAACTCCCATGTCCCTGCATCGCAAACAAAGCGATGGAAACCCTCATTTCGTCGCCGATAAATTCGCGGGCTTAGTAGATAAACTGTTAGAAAATACCCCACCCACAACCGACCCCATGCTAGCTGGACAACATCCACAAAACCGAAATCTCCCCCTTGCCGGAGCCGCAGTCCACAAAGCTTACATCTCCATAGCATTAAACGACCAAGCCTCTTGGAAAATTAATTGGCAAGAGTTCCTAGACAACTGGGCCGAACCAGATCCCGCAGTCCAAGAGTAAACAAGGAGCGGCGGCATTCTGCCGCCGACAGTTGGATGAGCTAAATGTCTCTTAGCCTTCCTCATTATTCTTAATGAGATGATTCTGCCGATATACCGTCGTTCTCTTCCGCCAAAATGGAATCCATAACAAACCAACCATACCGTCTTCAAACCACTGACCCTCTCGATTACCGCTTTCCACGGTCCATGAGCATGCGGTTTTTCCACGCTGAATGACCTTTAGTCGGCAATCTTCACTCAATCCGAAAGCAAATGCGTTAAGAGCCATTTCCTCGTCATCGAACTCTTCGTGCCAGCCATCGTATCCAACCGTGTATCCGGGCTGTTTGTCGACCAGCCAAACCGCGAATCCATCACTGTTAGCTGCTTCAACTGTAATGGTATGACCCTCAACCGTGTATCGCGCTGAGGGATACTTCTTCAGCTTGCTCTTGATCGTTTCGATAATTGTCATTTTACAGCAAATATTAATTAGTCTGAGGAAGGATAAAAGTTGCGCTAGGGATTCGAATACTTACCGGTTCTCAATCCGAGATAGAAGCACAGCACACATCCCAGACTAACCAGCGGCCACAGCCACAGTATGTTTTTGAAAGGGTTGGTTTCGATCCGTCGATAATCTGGAGACCAAGTGTTGTAATCATCCGGATCATTACCAATGGTTCGCGAGATGCCATCAGGCCCCTTGCTGTAAATTCCATATCCCTTCGGCAGATCGGTATTCATGATGAGCTTATACGAATTTCCCCATGGATCCAGTGGTACCTTTGACATCATCTGTTTCCATTCGATCTCTTGGGAAAGGTTTTCAGGTCGCTTCACGAATACCTCCAACCCATCATCACTTGAGGGAAGACTACCAGTTTGCATTCGATATGATTCAATCCCAGCTGCGATATTATTTAAATCCGCCATAGTCCTGTTGCTGTTCGCTAAAAGAGATCCTGTCCCAGTTAGCAAAATCACGATTAGACTAAGAGTTTGCAGCCGTTTCATCTTTTGATTTTCCAGAATGAAGAGTTTTTCATCTCCGAAATTGATGATGAATTCCTGACAGGGTTTATTCAATATCCATCTCTTTATCCTGAAGGGATTAAAGACGATAGCCCGGGGTCAAGGAGCGCAGCGACGACCACCCCGGGTTTACGCGCCATAAATATTGCACCCTGAAGGGGTGCTAGAAATGGGGTATCTTCGGATGCTACCGACATTCTGCGACCCACTACCGGGGTCGATTTTCTCATTCCATTATCCCCGGGGTAGTCGTCGCTCCGCTCCTCGACCCCGCGCTAATTTCTGTGATCCCTACCGGGATCGATCGTTGGTCCAGAAATTAGCAGCAACTGTCACTCGCGGGGTTGTGCTTTTAACTACGGAAAATCATCGTAAAAGAACGGCTACTAGTGGTTGCGTGGTGCGGCTTGCGGGCGTTTCTTGATTAATAACGCCAGCGCTCCAACGAATGAACCCATTATCGCAATTAGCGCGAACCAAATCCCATGTTTAGCTACAACTGCTTTATCCGATGCAATCTCGTTCATCGCTTCCAGATATACATGGTCTTTGGTTATGCTTTCGGTCATGAAGTTATGATAACACCCTAAGAAGTGTATCAATGAACCTATTGCTATAACCAATAAAATGGTAAATCCATGCAATTGCAATGCATGTGAGAGATTACCTGGATTCTTACGGGATGTGCGAAGTGCATAGATACCACTGGCAATGAGCAAACTCACGCAGAATATCGCAATTGGGGTGACTAGATCTGGACCGGTGCCACTGCACACTATCGTAACCATTTCTATCTCCTCGTTCATCTTGAATTTTTAAGCTTCAGGATGCTGGCGAGGCGAGCACAAAAAGGGACAGAAATGCGGTAGCACTGATGATCCCGACATTCTGCGACCCACTGCCGGGGTCGATTTTCTTATGCCATCATCCCCGGGTAGTTGTCGCTTTACTCCTCGACCCCGCGCTAATTTCGGCGATCTCTGCCGGGATCGGTGGTTCCTGCTAGCTTGAATAAAATTTTTAGTTAGAAACTAAACGTCTGCTGAGGATGGCACGTCGTAGTTTGCAAACTGGTTCTTGAGACTCTCCAGTTCGATCATCGCATCGAGTCTTCGATTGGCGCGCATGGCTTCTGTAAATCCGGCTAAAGCAAAGATCGGCCAGATACCAAGAGTCGATGCCAGTTCAGTTCGAAAATATAGGTAGCCACAAACAATGAGAGCAGCCGAACGAAGGATGATCACCAGCATCGTTTCGCCGAAAAAATACCTGCAAGCTGACTGCTCAATAATATCTATTATCTTAGATTCTCTTTGAATCTGCTTAGCAAGTGTCTGTGCTAAAAGGTTTTCTGCAGGGCCCTCATTTGATGGAGGCTCGGCATCGCCAAGCTCTGGGTGTTCTGTTGTAGCGGCCATATGATTGGAATTAAAAGTCGAGAAATAGTTAACCTACAGTCGAGATATTTCCTTCTTCGTTTATTTATCTGTGATCAAATCTGGACTGAAAACCGGATGGTAACGATAACTGGATTCGCGGACATCCAAGCTGCTGTGCCCATGATGCTGGAAGGTTTCTACAAAATCTGACCACGCCTGATACAAGGTTCTAAGCGGAGCTGCATCGTCGGTGGAGTCGCCGTAGATCGTCACGACGTTCTTTCTGACATGGTGCTCGCCTGATTTTATAACCCGAGTGAGCCATCTTCTGAAAAGTTCCTGCCGAGAAAGAAACAACGTCAGAAAATGAACCTCTTTTGCATAATGTATGCACTCCAGTGCCTTCCAATTGGTGTACATCTTGTTTGTTATGAACTTATCATAGTTCTCGATGGAAAATCCCTTCACGAAATCAAGCGGAGTGATCAAATCCACATGGAGTCTTATGTCACCGAGCTGCCTCCCTTTGTGACTTTCCATTTGATAAGCTTCTATCAGTTTTGGCGGATCCGCCACAATTCTCTGCAAAGGCACGGGAAGCGATTTCGCATCAATCCTTGCAGCCGAATTTTCAAGGAAGGTGGATTTCCCACAACTACGTGGGCCAGCAACAACGTACAGACGGTCGATCTTATATGCCATAAATTTTCAGAACCCATATCTAGAATGGCCGAAAAGAAGAGAAAAGCTCAAATTCACATCAAACAAGTTGCCCCTTTGATAAGAGCAATGAACCGATCGACCAGAGAGGTATTCCCTATTCAAACCGATCTAACATCATGACTTTGTTCCATGCGTTGATGAAATCTTTGAGGAATTTTTCTTGGGAATCGCTACAGCCGTAAACTTCGGCGAGGGCGCGGAGTTCGGAGTTGGAGCCGAAGATCAGATCGACGCGTGAGCCGGTCCATTTGAGTTCGCCTGAATTGCGATCGCTGCCTGCGAAGAGATCTTCGTGGGGAGTGGTTGCTTTCCATGTGGTTCCCATATCGAGGAGGTTGACGAAGAAATCATTGGTGAGGGCTTCGGGACGATTCGTAAACACGCCGGTGTTTGATCCATCTGCGTTGGTTTTCAGAACCCTCAGGCCGCCAACGAGGACGGTGACTTCCGGTGGTGTGAGCGTCAGTAACTGCGCTTTATCCACCAACATTTCCTCCGCAGAGGTGGTGTAGAAGGCTTTGGTGTAGTTGCGGAAACCATCGGCATGCGGTTCTAACATTGCAAATGACGCGACGTCGGTCTGCTCTTGCGAAGCATCAGCCCGCCCCGGGGTGAACGGCACGGTGACGTTGTGACCTGCGTTTTTGGCGGCTTGTTCGATACCCACACAACCACCGAGAACGATGAGATCTGCGATGGAAACCTGTTTCCCGTGGGATGCGATGACGTTAAACTCTTTTTGAATCCATTCTAACACATCCAGCACTTTGTTGAGCTGGGTGGGTTGATTGACCTGCCAGAAACGTTGTGGAGCGAGGCGCAAGCGACCTCCGTTTGCGCCGCCACGTTTGTCCGAACCACGGAATGTGGATGCGGAAGCCCATGCGGTGGAAACCAACTCTGAAACCGAAAGTCCGGAGGCGAGGATTTTTTCTTTCAGCGCAGTGATGTCATTGGCATCGATCAATGGATGCGTGACGGCCGGCACTGGGTCCTGCCAGAGCAATTCTTCGGCCGGAACTTCTGGTCCGAGATACAAACATTTCGGTCCCATATCGCGGTGGGTGAGCTTGAACCACGCACGCGCAAACGCATCGGCGAACTGATCGGGATTTTCGTGGAAACGCTTTGAGATAGGCGCGTAGATCGGATCCATTTTCAACGCGATGTCGGTGGTGAACATCATCGGTGAATGGCGTTTCGACGGATCATGAGCATCTGGAACGGTGCCCGCACCGGCGGAACCTTTCGGTTTCCATTGCTGCGCACCGCCCGAGCCCTTGGTGAGTTCCCAGTCGAAACCGAAGAGGTTGTCGAAATAGTTATTGCTCCATTTGGTCGGCGAGGTCGTCCATGCGCCTTCGAGTCCGCTGGTGATCGTGGCGGCTCCATTGCCTTTGCCGAAACTGTTTTTCCAACCGAGTCCTTGTTCTTCGATGGGTGCTCCGGCTGGCTCTTTACCCACGTATTGCTCCGGTTCCGCTGCGCCGTGCGCTTTTCCAAAGGTATGTCCACCAGCGATGAGCGCGACGGTTTCTTCATCGTTCATGGCCATGCGGCCAAACGTATCGCGGATGTCGCGTGCGGAGGCGATGGGATCCGGATTTCCGTTAGGGCCTTCGGGATTCACGTAGATGAGACCCATCTGCACCGCGGCGAGTGGGTTCTCGAGATGGCGATCTCCGGTGTAACGTTTGTCTTCCAACCATTTTCCTTCCGAGCCCCAGTAGATGTCTTCTTCCGGCTCCCATACATCGGCACGACCGCCGCCGAAACCGAAGGTTTTGAAACCCATGGACTCAAGCGCGCAGTTGCCCGCGAGCACCATGAGATCCGCCCATGAAATTTTACGACCGTATTTCTGTTTGATCGGCCAGAGCAACATGCGGGCTTTATCGAGGTTCGCGTTGTCCGGCCAACTGTTGAGTGGAGCGAAGCGCTGACCGCCACCACCGGCACCGCCGCGACCATCAGCCGTGCGATAGGTTCCCGCGCTGTGCCATGCCATCCGAATAAACAATGGACCGTAATGCCCGTAATCGGCTGGCCACCAATCTTGGGATGTTGTCATCAGATCAAAAATGTCTTTTTTCACCGCCGAGAGATCCAGCGATTTGAATTCCGCAGCGTAATCGAATCCCTCACCCATTGGATCGGACAACGAGGAATGCTGACGTAGGATGTTCAACTGGAGCTGGTTCGGCCACCAATCTCTGTTTCTGGTGCCGCGTCCTGCGCTGGCCATCGGGGTTTTTCCGCCAGAAAATGGGCATTGGGCGGAGGAGTCAGAATTCGGATTAGGAGGTGTGTCGTTTTCCATGTGTAGGTAAATGTTAGCTGAGGTTATTCATTAACGGCGACACCAGATAGCACCTTGCTTGGAGATTGCAAAAAATTTGTTGTGAGCGTCCATTCGGGACGCCAAATCCACAGCCTATCCTTAAAATGCATAGGTCTGCCAGTAAAAGTAATGAAATGACATGGACGTCCGCTCAGTATGGCTTTTACGTTCTGCCCAAGCTCGCAAATATTGCACCATCCCTTTTAGTATTAAACTCGATCCCATGAAACCCATTGCCTTAC
This sequence comes from Verrucomicrobiota bacterium, assembly GCA_040384845.1. Taxonomy (GTDB): domain Bacteria; phylum Verrucomicrobiota; class Verrucomicrobiia; order Verrucomicrobiales; family Akkermansiaceae; genus Luteolibacter. The sequence goes on from JAZKIL010000002.1 coordinate 330,329, forward strand.
TACTCACTCTATTTTTAACCAGCCTCGGCTTAGTCCATGCGCAAAAAGTCGTTTTGCAGAATGTCGATCTAACTAAGGGTGAAAAAATTCCTGCAGAAGCAACGCATTCATGGACCTTGGGCGCGACGGGCGCAAGAGGCTGGATGTTTTGCGACAAACTCACCACAATGGATGCGCGGCAGATCGCGGTAGTCGAGGTCGCAGCAGGCTCACCAGCAGCAGCCGTATTGCAAAAAGGCGACGTGATTCTCGGCGTGAGTGGCAAAGCGTTTTCCTACGATCCCCGCACTGAGTTCGGGAAAGCTCTCACGGTTGCCGAGTCCGATGCCGGAAAAGGCGATTTGAAAATCACTCGTTGGCGCGAGGGAACCAACGAAGAGGTCATCGTCAAACTTCCTGTGCTGGGTAACTACAGCGCAACCGCTCCGTTTAACTGCCCAAAATCGAAACGCATTTTCGAACTGGGCTGCGAGGCCTTGGCGAAACGTATGGAAACAGCCGAATACGGTAAAACACAAAGCCCTGTCACTCGTTCGCTCAATGCTTTAGCGCTGCTAGCCAGCGGAAATCCGAAATATTTACCCACGATAAAAAAAGAAGCCGAGTGGGCCGCCGCATTCTCAGACAATGGCATGCAGACGTGGTATTATGGTTACGTCCTGTCATTTCTAGCAGAATACAAAATCGCCACCGGCGATGAATCCGTCATGCCGGGCCTCAACCGTATCGCCATGGAAGCGGCAAAAGGTCAAAGCATCGTCGGCTCATGGGGCCACAAATTCGCGAGACCTGACGGAGGTCTCTACGGTTACGGCATGATGAACGCACCCGGCGTCCCATTGACTACTTCGCTGGTCCTGGCGCGTGCAGCCGGCCTTAAAGAGCCTGCGCTTGATCTCGCAATTGATCGCAGCACAAAATTACTTCGCTTCTATAAAGGAAAAGGCTCCATCCCCTACGGCGACCATGATCCTTGGTATCAAAATCACGACGACAACGGAAAAAACGGAATGGCAGCCGCCTTGTTCAGTCTGTTAGATGAAACCGAAACCGCAGAGTATTTTTCCCGCATGAGCCTCGCTTGCCACGGCGGAGAACGCGACACGGGTCATACAGGAAATTTCTGGAACATGACATGGGCGATGCCCGGTGTTGCGCAATCTGGTCCACACGCCACCGGAGCTTGGATGAAAGAATTTGGTGCATGGTATTTTGACCTGGCGCGCAATTCGAACTTCGCTTTTCCTCACCAAGGACCGCCTGAACCCAAAGGAGATCACACCAAAACTTGGGACGCTACAGGAGCATACCTCCTCGCCTACGCGATGCCATTGAAAAAAATCCATCTCACCGGCAAGCGTCCTAGCAAAGTCCCTCAACTCAAGGCAGCGGAAGCTCAACAAATCATTCTTGATGGCCGTGGTTGGAATAATAAAGACCGCAACAGTGCTTATGAACAAATGGATGGCGACGAACTTATGGAAAAACTATCCAGTTGGTCACCCATTGTTAGAGATCGTGCCGCCATGGCGCTCGCCAGGAAAAAAGACACTCCATTACCGACTTTGGTTACCATGCTGGGGTCAGATAATCTCTACACCCGCTTGGGTGCTTGTATCACTCTGGGCTATCTCAAAGGAAAAGCCGCATCCGCTGTCCCTGCACTTCAAAATGCACTGAAAGACAAAGATCTCTGGATGCGGGTGAAAGCCGCTGAAGCTCTCGCCAATATCGGACAACCCGCCATGGTCGCCTTGCCGGAGCTTCTCGAAATCATCGCCAAAGGCCCAAACAAAGAAGATCCACGTGGTATGGAACAACGTTTCATCTCATCTTCCGTCTTCAGTCATATGCTGAGAAACTCTCTTGATGGAGTGGATCGTGAAAAACTATTCACAGCTGTTAGAGCAGGCTTGAAAAATGAAGACGGTCGGGCACGCGGCAGCATTGCTTCGGTTTATAAAAAGCTTTCGACTGAAGAAATCCAACCACTCCTTCCCGCGATTTACCAAGCTGCAGCCATCCCATCACCCAGCGGTGAAATGTTCGCGGACCAGGTTCGCATCGCGGGTCTGCAAGTTTTGGCAGCCCATCATGTCGAAGAAGGGATCCAAGCTTGTGTGGATTATGTGGGCAATCAGAACCCATGGGCCAGCCAGATTCGCACGGGTGAAATCCTGCAAATCCTCGTTTCCTACGGCACTCACGCGAAAGCAACCATCCCGGCACTCGCTGAACTGGCGACCACCTTTTCAAAAGGTGAAAAAGATTTCCCGAAATCGTTGAGCTTACAGAAAGAGAAAGCTGTTAGAGACGCCATTCTTACCATCGAGGCATCCACTGAAACTCCGCAACTGATCAAAATCAAAAAGTAAAATGATCAGCCAATCATCCCGGGCGTGGCCGCGACTCCTCGGAGCCGCCACGCTTCTTCTGGCTGCATCTCCATTACAGGCGCAGTTTTCAGAAGAATCATTTCGCAATCCTCCAATCGAGGCGCGCCCGTCCGCGCTTTGGACGTGGTTGAACGGCCACGTCGATTTCAAGCAAATCACTCGTGAGCTTGAGGAAATGAAAGCGAAAGGCATGCGCGGGGCAATCATCTGGGATCTCGGTAGTATTTCCGATCCCGAGAAAATCTTTCCAGAAGGCCAAGCCTTTTTCGGATCGGAATCGATCAAAACCATCCATCACGCGATGGATGAAGCCGAGCGACTCGGCCTCGAGCTCGGTTTTGTCGCTTCAAGCAGTTGGAACGCGGGCGGCACATGGATCACTCCAGAAAATGCCAGCAAAGCCCTGATCTGGAGCGAGCAAACCGTGAAAGGCCCATCCGAGTTTTCCGCGATCCTTCCGCTCCCTGAAAAAGCCAGCGAACATTTTCAAAATATCGCCGTCATGGCGGTTTCTGATGATTCTAACAAAACCATCGCTTCGAGCGAAGCGACTATACGGCTTGATGAGAAACTTTCACCCGATGGCAAACTCACGTGGTCGGTTCCCGCAGGCAAGTGGCGGATCTTACGTTTCATCTGCAACAACACCGGCGAGTTTCTTAACTGCCCGAGCCCCAATTCCAAAGGCTTGGTCATTGATCACTTGAGCCAACAAGCGACCGACGCACACATCAACCACATGCTCGATACGTTATCGAGAGGCAGCAAAGGTTTCGGCCCGTTGAAAGTGTTGATGCTCGATAGTTACGAAGTCCGCCCCGCCCATGACTGGACGCCGGAGTTCACCAAACTTTTCACCGCACAAAACAACTACGATCCCACTCCATGGTTGCCAACGCTCGCTGGTTGGACGGTACAAAATGAAGAACTGAGCAAACGCTTTCTTCACGACTACCATAAATTTGTAAGCGATCTGATGGTGAAAACCCATTACGCCCGCGTTCGTGAACTCGCCAACCAACGCGGTTTGCAATTTCTAGCAGAAGCTGGACACGGTGGGCACCCACGAGTGGATCCCCTCAAGGCGCTCGGCGCATCTGACATTCCGATGGGAGAATTTTGGAATCATCGGAAAAACTGGGTGACCAAAGAAGCCGCCAGCGCGGCGCACATTTATGGCAAGCGCCTGGTGAATTCCGAGTCACTCACTGGCTGGCAAAACTGGCAAGACGGCCCCGCCAACTACAAACGCTCAACTGATATCGCTTTTTGTGCAGGCTTGAATCAAATCACGTTTCACACCTTTGCCCACAATCCGCCCGAGGCTGGACTGCCCGGCTTTGCCTATCACGCCGGCGAGCATTTCAATGTAAACTCAACCTGGTGGGATCAATCTGGACCGATGTTGGTAGACATGTCCCGCTCATCACATTTGTTGCAGCAGGGAAGTTTTATCGCGGATGTATGCGCTTACTACGGCGATGAGGCGCCGAACCTCGTTCCCGCCAGACGCATTTCACCAACGATCAAATCTCAGTGGTCAGATGAAAAATGCGCTCACTGCGGACGCGATAAACCTGTCGATCTCGATACGCTCGGCCAAGGTTATGACTACGATTACATCAACGAAGAAGTCATTCTGACTCGCATGCAGGTAAAGGACGGCAGGCTCGTCCTACCGGATGGCATGAGCTATCGCGTGATGATTTTACCGGATCGGAAAACCATTTCCCTTGAAGCCCTGAAAAAAATCGGTGAGCTCGCAGAAGCAGGCGCGACCATCATCGGCTCCAAGCCCGAGCGATCTAACAGCCTCCGTGGTTTTCCTGATTGTGATAAAGAAGTGCAAGCACTCGCGGCAAAAATCTGGGGCAACTGTGATGGCGAAAACGTCAGATCCCACAACTACGGCAAAGGCAAAGTGATTTGGAACATCCCGATTGCAGAAGTGCTTTCCAGCATGAAGGTGGAACGCGATTTCGTCGCGGAAAACATCGATAACTCCAATCAACACATCGACTACATCCACCGCAGCACGGGAGATGAGGAAATTTATTTCGTCTCCAACAGCGCGCTGACCCGTGAGGTCGTGCAATGCCGCTTCCGCGTTGGCGAAGGTCACGTGCCGAGCTTTTGGAATCCTGAAGACGGCAGTGTGAAACCTTGCCATGCTTTTGAAATCAAAGATGGTCTTACTCACATCACCCTCGATCTCGCAGCTGCGTCTTCCATCTTCGTAATTTTCAAAAAGGGTAAGACACCGGAACACATCGTTGAAATCCAATCTCCTCACCCAACGGGAATGGAAATTCTCGGGATGGATAAGGATCAAATTTCCACGAAGATCTGGAACACTGGCGATTACACCTTTGAGACCTCCAGCGGTCGCACCGGGAAAATTTCCATTTCCGAAATTCCCGCCGATCAACCGATCCGCGGCCCTTGGAAAATTTCTTTCCCCAAAGATCGAGGCGCACCTGAATCGATCTCGATGGATGCGCTTACCGATTGGACAAAGCATTCCGATATCGGCGTGAAATATTTTTCCGGTGCTGCCGATTATCAAAATACATTCACTCTAACAGACGTTTCGAAGAACCCGATCATTCTTGATCTCGGCTCGGTTAAAGAAGTTGCAGTCGTTCGGGTTAACGGTAAAAAAGCGGGTGTGCTTTGGAAAGAGCCGTATCAGATCGACATCACCGCTTTAACCAAGGCTGGCGAAAACCAAATCGAGATCCAAGTCATCAACACTTGGAACAACCGGCTAGTGGGCGACTCATTAGTTAGACGAGAAGAGCGAATGACCCGCACTAATCTCTCGAATAAGTTTAATCCGAAATCTCCCCTGCTCTCTTCCGGATTGCTGGGGCCCGTGGTTTTAAAATTCCCCGTCACCGCCACCTGTGAGCTGACCCCATAGTTTTTATCTTCCGATCCGATTGCGCAGATGCTCGGCGGCTTGCTCACTCGCACTCAAAATTCTCAGGGAGGCTATGGCTTCTACCTATTCTTTATCCGAATAGGTTGCCGGAATTTCGCTTTTTGACAGCTTACCAGACCCGTGTGTATACATTGTGAGTTCATCGGATAGATGGCTTTTCGCTTTTTTCCACCCCATGCTTAATTGATTTCATGAAATCTACTGTCCAGAAACATAATCCACTATCGAGACGCTCCGACAGGGGGTTTGCCTTAATTGCTACAGTCATGCTGATGATACTTCTCGTCATCATAGCCTTGGGTTCATTGAGCCTTTCAACCGTAAACTTGCGTAACAGTTCACACCAATCTGCTAGAGCTGTGGCAGAAGCCAACGCCCGCATGGCACTGATGATTGCTGTCGGTGAGCTTCAGAAAGCGATGGGTCCTGACCAGCGAGTTAGCGCACGGGCACTGACACTTTCGCAAGATAATCGAATTGGCACCACGCTGATGCCAAATGATCCGAAGGCGTGGTGGGTGGGAGTAGCTGGAACGAATTCAGCATTCGGTCTCAATGCCGCAAACGCAGTTTCACCCAGTAATCCTGCGGCTGTATGGTTGGTGTCGGGCTTGGATCGCAGTGCATCTGTAGCAAGTCAGTTGGCACAACCATTCGATAATCCGGTAGATATGTTTGGAGAATACAGTATCGATTTATCGATGACTGGTGGGCAGCCGCTCACTGCTGGGATTGTTAAAATTTCAGGAGAAAACGGAAATCATACCGGTGGCTATGCTTATTTTGTCGATGACGATGGCATGAAGGCACAACTTGCTCCCAGTAATGTCGAATTGGTCAACACTGGAACTCCTGTTAGGGAAAGTGATCTAACACCTGGAGCATACGATGTGAGCGAGCTGGATGGAATGTCCGCACTGGTGAACAATTCCTTATCAAATTATAGCAAAATTTTATCGACAGGTGATTTGGCCTTGCTCGAGGGCGGTGGCAGGAATCTGGCTGCTAGCAAGCGCCTGGGTTACACCACTTATTCGCGTGGAGTATTGTGCGATGTGAAAAACGGTGGGTTGAAACGCGATCTGACTGCGGCCTTTGAGAATGATGCCACCTTCAATACAGTCTTTCCGCTCGGCAATACGGCTGATTATCTCCTGATCGAACAGGCAAAGCTCGCCACGTGCAGTGACTTGCAGGTCAACGGTTACATCCATTGGGATGTCTTCAAGGACTACTACAACATCAAGAAATACATCAAAACCCATACCGATGGATCAAAATACCTAGATCCCGTTCGATACACCAAGGCTGGAGTCTACACTTGGAACAATGGCGGCGCGCCGCCCGGCTGGGCAGTCAATCCGGTCGGTGAGCCCTCAGGGTCTAGCCAGGGATCCCTGCTAATGGCTGGCAGGCTGGGACCTCACAACATGGGAGATAATTCCGCGACCCAATACCCCGAGACGCGGGGATTACCTTACGGGGACTATCGGGTATATGATCCAAGTCCCAATGTCATAACAAATCATGGGGAATTCAAGCATAGTCCGGTGATGCCTATTTTGCAGCGGATGCAGGCCAATGCATGGATTGAGTATTTGGACCAAAGAACCCTGCGCACCCACGCCCAAATGTGGAGCTCCCACTACAATCCCTATAATATTCAGCTGTTCATGAAAGGTTCGACCGGAGGCCCCCGAATTCTCGGCACACCCCAAATCACCGCTTACATGATGCCGCGGCTGTTGTTCAAAAGGAAGCGTGCCGATGGAACCATTGACCCGCAACTGACCTATCTGGATCGCGAGATGTTCACCTCTAACAAAGCGCAGTTTCAGTCGAAAAGTTCCGTGATGATGCTACCCGGGCGCTCGCATGTCATGGCCTACGAGTCTTCCGCCCACGTTGATAACAGTGCGGATGGCTTTCTCTACAACGATAGGGTTAAGGATTTGACGGTCGAGAGTGTCTATCGGGATTTGGTTTGTGAGCAGGACTTGCCAGCCAATATCACTTCTTTGGATATCCGCTTTGAACTGCAGAATACCTCTCTTCACCAAGGCATTGACGACACCATGAGCGGCGGAGGAAATGTTGAGATGTGTCAATCGCTCTGGGCACCATTCGCTTGGGATAAGATCAACAACAGTAGGCCGGGCAAGTTATACAAATTAGGTTCGGTGGCGACCGCCACCCTCAACGAAAACAGGATGTCATCATTGAATCTCAACCTGCGTACCACGCGAGAGCCGGGATCGACCATCCGACCGCTCGTTGACGCAAACATCCGCTGCATGTTTGGCAACGCGCGCTGGGACTCGCCATTGAATCTGCCGGCTCTTGCCGCTTACTCCACCGAAAACCAAGGTAATGCGGATGAAATGATCATGCAGATGTCTACGGTCGATCAGCCCAAAGGCTATAGCTACTGGGGAGCCGGTCGTGATCCATCGTATGGCTTTGATCGGGTGATTCTCTTTGATATCCCCCGCTCCGATCTGGTTTCATTAGGTCAGCTGCAACATGCAGGTGCCGGCAGGTTCAGTTACGAGCCGACTTACGTGGCCGGTAATTCCTATGCCAACCTACGCATCCCGCAAGCGAACTGGAAGGAGTCAATCACCGACACATTCAGCACCGATGCTAGAGGCTTGGCGGATTTCCGAATCAATGGCTCATTCAACCTTTATGACGCCTCCTACCTTGTTAACGAGGTGCTGTGGGACCGCTACACCTTCACCACGATTCCTCAGGTGGCGGACAACATAACTTCTTTGTCGGAGCCTACGCCGAATGATACGCATTTCACTGCACTTGCCAAAGGGCAAACGCCGCTACCAAATGCCCGGTATCTTCCATATGAGCCCGTCGGATCAAAATTCAATAAGGCGACGTTGCAGATGATTAGCAATAAAACCAACGGTACCGGTGCCTTCTATCACAATGCCGGCCACCTGCTGGTGGACGGTGCCTTTAACGTGAACTCCACCTCAGTGGATGCTTGGGAGGCATTCCTTTCGAGCACCCATTCATTGCCAGTAGCAAAAGTGAACATGAACGGTGTAGTGACTGGTTTCGATGCCGCGGTCAACATGGTGCGCTATCCGCGGGTGCAGAGTGCATTTGGCGATGGAGTGGAAAAAGGCGATCTGGATGAGGAAGGCTGCTGGACGGGTTTTCGGAAACTCGAACAAAGCGAGGTGCGCACGCTGGCACAGGCCGTCGTGGACGAAGTGAAAAAGCGTGGCCCGTTTCTTAGCATGGGGGACTTCGTCAACCGCAAGCTGGTGAGTGGAGAGCTCGGTGCATCCGGCGCGCTTCAGGCCGCACTGGACAAAACGATCAACAGCGGAATCGACTCGGATGTCGCCCTCAATAACCAAGGTGCGGGAGTGCCTGGACTACTGCTTCAGGGGGATGTGTTACAAGCCTTGGCACCCCGCATGACAGTTAGGTCCGATGTGTTCACCATTCGAGCCTACGGTGAAAGCGTGGATGCAAAGACCGGCAAGGTTCTTGCCAAAGCCTGGTGCGAAGCTAAAGTGCAGAGATTTCCTGATCCTGTGCTGGCCAGTAATGCGAGCTCAGGAACGCTTAAAGAACTCTCAAATCCTACATCGCCATTTGGTCGCCAATTCCGCATGATCTCATTCCGCTGGCTCAATGCCAATGAAATCTAACAAATTATGAAAATCAAAGCCTCCCGTTCGTTTTTTATATTCTGCCTGTTGGCGAGTTCATTGCCGGCACAGGATACGACGATCAGTCTCAGAACCATGCAGTTAGGAGGCGCGAAAATGCCGAGTTTGTATGTGAAGACGGTAGATGCCAAAGAACCGGTAATCTTAACGTGGTTAACCACCCAACCCACCGAGCCCGTTCAGGTCGTTCACGATGGAAGCTTGAAGCTCTACAAGCAAGTCACTGACCCCGAAGGAAAACTGGGGTTCGAAATCGCTTCTTCGGTCAAACTTCCCGGCGCCGAAAAAGAAGTGCTTCTGTTAGCTTGGGAGAGCGAGGGAAAGATCAAATACATAGCGATCAAAGATCAGTTTCTCAATGCAAACTTCAATGACTGGATGGCGATCAATACGAGTGTTAATCCTGTTGCTATTTTGGCCGGAGACAGCGGTAAGCCCGTGCGTGTGGATGCTGGCGCATCGATTATTTTTCAGCCCAACATAGAAGAAGGCAAAGGAGTGAAAATTCTCGCTCAAGCCTCCCGTGAGGGAGAGGTGAAAACCTTTTTGTCCTCATATTGGCCGGCGTATGAGGGGCAGCGGACTTTGATCATTTTCTATGACGATGGCGATAAGATGCGCGCCAAACGCATTGGTGACAGGTTTCTGAAGAAGCTGGAAGAGCCAGAAACGGAGTGAAGAACTCGACGCATGCTCTAACATAGCCTCATGCTGTTGGGTGATTAGACGTTCCGAATATCCCCGCTGCTCACTGTGATTTAGGTGCCTGAAAAGCTTCAGGGCTTGGACTTCTTATCCGCCTGGAGGAAATCAATGATCCGGCGCACCTTAACCTTATCGTCCTTTTTATAGAATAGAATCAGGGAGCGCTGCTTATCGGTTGCTGCCCAGAAGGTTGAGTAGATTTTTTTCATCTCTCCATTCATTAGCGCCTCAGCAATCACTTCGCCGCCTTTGTCGCGTTCACCTTTGACCTGATAGGCCTTAGTCTCGCCGGATTCCAGGTTAAGGGGGTCGTTCTCTTTACCATAGCGAAGGGTCACAGCCTGATCGCTGCGGTTGATCACCAGCCAGTCATTGAACTTCGCCTTTTTGTAATTGTCGGCAATGGCAATTACGTCGGCTTGTTTCTCATGGTTCATAGGCTGTCCTAAAAGAATTACCTCCTCCGCAGCTTCGGGAATCTCCACCTTACTTGCTAACTTGTATTCCGGCTCCCCCTTCTGATTGACCTCCTTCGAGTACAAGAGCAAGTTCTGGCTGGCTTGGGTTACGATCGTAGATGATGGCTGCTTGGCGAACCATTTCAGTTCCTCAAACTGCTGGTTTTCCAACGCGACATACCAAGTGGGCATATCGCCTTCCTCCACGGCCAAAGTGCGCACACTAATACGTATCTCGTTAGCGTGACCTAGTAAAGCTGTGAACAGGGTTATCAGGAGTATGTACCCCATGATGAAGCGTCGGTTGCGGTTCATATCTTTGTAAGTTGACCTTATTCGGTGAGATCAAGCTAGCACGAAATCGCGGCCTTTCACCAAGCCAAAAAGAGTGGCTGTTGTTTGAGCCTGTAAAACTCCAATTCAATCGTGCAATGGAGCTCTCTCTACTTTTAACACACAGTAAGCGCAGGGCGATCTTGCCACCTAGGACAAGTCGGGCAATGGTCTCCCTTTTTCGTTGATCTTCTGCACCGCAGGATAACCATAGTAAATTCTAACTAGGTAATCGCTATCATCTGATCGCTCCCTCAGGCACAGGTCCTATCGTTGCACCTTCAATAAAACGGGCGCTTACATGATCCTGTTTATAATCTTCTATTCCGCGGGCGACATGGTCTGCCCATTTCAGAATCCTTCTTACTAACATATCAGAATCCCAATCCATATGGGAGGCCGCGGGCTGGCACCAATTGAACGAGGGGCTCGGGTCCGTACATATCAATGAAACATCTCTCGGAGCATAAATTCCTTTGTAAGCAAGGTGCAATTGCGCGGCTGAGAAATACTGGAATTCATCCAAAATGATCGCCGTCGGCGGCGTGTGCCGAAATAATGAGTCCAAGCAACGATGGAAATCGCTCACATTATCATTCCAATCCGGAAGATTGTATGCCCCTGATCGGATGCCATGCGCTTCTAAATCACTTAGAAATTCTCTCTCCAACATCCCAGGTTGCGGCTTTCTGCGTTCTTCCCGAACCATCAGCACAATACGTCGATGGCCCAACTCAACCAAACGACTCACCAAAGTTTTTAATACCGGTGATTTATTCGGCCGACATCCGGGCATGTGGATGTCATTCATCCTCCCTGCAAGGGCAAAGGCTGGTGTTTTTTGCATCGAAAACCATTGGAGAATCTCTCTCGAGCCCGCAAATATAATCCATCCATCTACTTTGCTTTTTTCAACATGACGCTTGAGCCTGGCCAAGTCCATTTTCAGACCGGTTAGTGAGATCGATGAAAACGAGCAGACATGTCCGGCATCCATCAGCTTATGTTGCAAGTCCAGCAGGTAGAAAAGTTTTCTATCAGTTTCTTCATAACATATCATCTGAAATTTCATCACAGGCGTGGCTTGATCTTCGATGACTACGATCCGACGCCTCCTACCCACTCCAGCAGAAACCAAAAAACCTTCCTTCTCTAAAATTTCAAATGCCGCAATTACAATTCGGTGATCCACTCCAAGCGTGCGAGCAACCGTTGGTGCTCCCGGCATCAGATTTTGCCAAACCCCACGCAGAATCTGCTCTTTCATAAACTCTGCCAGTTGCTCGACCGCAGACTTCGTCCGGAAAACTTTCATACGGCCTACCTATACGCGAATCGGATAGGCCACAAGAAGCATTTCAGCCAATACATATCACGGCGATCAAACCGGGATGCGCAAGAATCTATTCTGGCAGTTGCTCAATGCATTGGCGATTAGCGACGACGGCGAAGTAACAGCAGGACGCCAAGGCATCCCAATAGCACCGCTTTCGGCTCAGGGATCGCGGTGTAAGTGACGTAAATCTGTGACGCGTCACCTGGCACAACGCCAACACCTCCTAGTGAGACGTCAAAGATACCAGTATAGGGGTTGGTAAAGCCCGAAGCGTCGACCGTGAAATCCGTTGCATCAAATCCTGTGACCGAAGCGAAATCCGCAATCAACCATGCATAGCTCAGCATTTGATCAAAGTTCACGGCTGCTCCCCCAATGTTGCCAAGGGTGAGTGAAGTGATGTCAATGATGAACGTTGTTCCAGCGCTTGCTGTGATATCAAGTGTGCCGGTTCCGTTGATTAAGTCCCAACCCGGATCGGCTCCTGCTGTGCCAGTGACGTTGTTGATTTCCCAAACATAAGTTCCGCCAGCGGCCCATGTTTGTCCACCGGTAGAAGCCGTGCCGGGGCTGTTGCCTGGAGATATGAATTCGCCAGTTGCAATGGTTTGGTTATCTAACGAGCCGTTCCAGTTTGTGCCGCTGATCGTGCCTGCGGTGTGGGTGAATGTGCCGGTGTAGTTCACCGATGAGTTGTAACGGAAGTTGCCACCGTTGATTGTGACCGCACTGTTGTTGATGGAACCCGTGCCGTTTACAGCGAGAATACCTTGATTGATTGAGGTGGTTCCGCTGTAGGTGTTAACTTGGGTAAGTGCCCACATACCTGTGCCGGCTTTGACGAGGCTGGCAGCCCCAGAGCCGTTGTTGGCGATCACCTTGCCGAAGGTGTTATTACCTGTATTTGTTCCGCCCAAGGTAAGAGTGCGAGTTTGATTGTTGGTGCCGTAGTTCAGAGCAACGGTATTATTGAATGACAGTGTTCCTGCTCCAGAGGATTCAATGGTTGCACCACCACCCGCGCCACTGCTCATGGTGAAGCTGCGGTCGGTCGTCACATCGCTGGCACCCGTATAGCGCAAGGTGGCTGTCGGGGCACCGAAGACCAAGTTGGCGGCCGCGTTGGTAGACTGGCCGATGGCACTAGCAACGCCGCCATTGGCGAGGTTCGTTGCTTCAAGGGTTCCGGCGCTGATAGTGGTAATACCGGCATAGACATTGGTTCCAGACAAGATCCAAGTGCCGGTTCCCGACTTGGTCACCCTGTTACTATTACCATTGCTTCCATTCGGAATCGTGCCGGCGAGTTCGGCTGTTCCTGCGGTGGAGCCTTGAAGGTTGAAGGTTTTGACACCTCGGCCATCGCCCAGGACAAATGAGCTGAGAAATTTCAAGTGGCCGGTGCCGGATTGGTCAAATGTGTATGAATCATTCCCTCCGCCGCCGAGACTGATCACGCGGTCAGTGGTCTCGCCAGTGCCAGTGTAGGTAAGGCTGCCGCCCAAGAAGTTGTTACCGATGCTACTGGGTGAGCCGCCAGAGCCGAGATAAATCGTACCATTAGCCACCGTGGTCGGGGCCCCAAGGCTGCTGGTAGTGGAATGAACTGTCCCCAAGGTTGCATTGGTGAAGACGCTGTTAAATGACGACACTCTTAAGGTGGAAGGACCATCAACGATGGTCGGGCCGCTGTAGCTATTGGCTCCAGTAAGCTCAAGTATAGTGTTAGCTGATCCCGTGTGCTTGAAACCCACCGAGCCGCCGCCGTTGCCGGTGGAATCCGTGATGATGCCGGAATAGACATAGGTGCCAGCGGAAGCATTCCTTGTATCCACTCCGATGAAGGAACCCGCAAGTAAACCGTTGTTGTTTATGTTGGTCGACAACTGGCTGAACATGGTAGCTGCTTGGGCGATAGTAAATTCACCCGTTCCTTGAACATTCAGCATCAGGGTCGCTCCTCTGGCCACCGTGATGTTGGCCGCAGTCCACTTGGTTGTGTCATTGCCATAAAGCGAGGACTTCACGGTCAGTCCCCCTGCGCTGACAACGGTAGGACCGGCGTAGGTGTTCGTGCCGTTGAGTCTCAAGCCGCCTCCGCCTGTTTTTGTGAATCCTCCAGCCCCACTTATCGGACCCGAGATCGTATCAACTTCAGCGTTGTTGGCACCGACGGCTATAGTGGAATTCGCTCCCAAGGTAAGGTTGCCCGTGTAGGAAAGGGCAGTTCCACTTCCGGAAAATTGAAATGTCCCTCCATTCAAGGTCATGTTGCGGCTCAGAGTAGTAATGTTACTGCTACTAATTTGCAGCGTGCCTCCGCTATTGACGGTAATCGCCCCAGCTCCTGCGTTTCCATCGAACGAGTTAGAAACTGGGGTGTTGAGAAGCACAGTGCCTGCATTGATGGTCAATCCGCCGCTGAAAGTATTGTTACCGGAGAGCGTGAGCGTTGCGCCGCCGGAATAAACAAGCCTTCCTGCGGACCCGCCATCGGCAATCACTGCGGAAATCGTTGTGGCTTGCGCGTTTGCGGCGATGACAAGCTCGTTGGTCGAGCCGATGATAATGCCGCCGGTGGAAGGTCCGCCAGAAATGGTCAAAAGACCGGTGCCAGCATTCATCAATCCATTGAGCGTGAGGGTATTTGTTGCGCCAATGGCGGTCGCTGTGGCAGCACCTGAATAACGCAGCGTATTGGCTGTTAGATTGGATGTGGTCGTGACGGCAGCAGAGTACTCGAAATTTCCTGTTGCATCCGTTACGTTAGCCAGGGTGCCAGCGGTGGCCGCTGTTCCAGTTAGAGCGGCGATATTCGTCGGAGTTGTCCCGTCAGCAGAACCCACTGCGTACCGCAAAGTGGTCGTAGTGCCCGTTGTCGCCCATGCGCCGATCATGCCGTTAACATTGCCCACGGTCGTGCTAATCGAGCCCAAGGTCGTGGTGCCAAAGTTAATCGTCCCGTTGCCCGCCGCCCGAGTAATGGCTCCAAGGGTCAGGGTCTGGCCGGAAGTGTTATTGATGGTGGAGACACCCGTGTTGACCGTCAGACCCGCCAGTGTTTGTCCGCTGCCGGTCCGTGCATAGTTGAAGGTGCCGCCGCTACCCACTTGCAAAGCGCTGAGGGAGCTCAACGAGCCGTTGGCACCGGAACCCAGCGTAAGCACGCCGGCATTCACGATGGTCGCACCGGTGTAGGTGTTCGCACCGGAGAGTATCTGTGTGCCTGCTCCGGTCTTGGTGAGACTCATACCTACTGTGGCATCGCTGATTATGCCGCTGTATGTGACAGAAACTCCCGTCTGTGGATTGAGGGTCAAAGCGGAGATATTACCAGTATAACCGCTGAGCACGTTGGCGGATCCCAAATCACGAGAGCCACTAAGGCCACCAATAGTTAAGGCGCCGGTGATGCCACTGAGGGTGGTGGTGCCGGTTGTGGTGACAAGAGCGCTGTTTTGAAGTGCGAGGGCATTCGTCAGAGTCAAGGTGCCAGCGCTAACCGTAGTCGTGCCGCTAAAGGTGTTGGCGGCGTTGAGGGTGGTGGTGCCGGTCCCCGCTTGGATAAACGCGCCAGTTCCAACAATCGGGGCAGCGCTGAAGTCGGTTCCCTGCACTACTGCGTCACTGCGGTTGATCGTAAACGTGCCGTTGTTAAGGATGGAGCTGCTCGTGGAAAGCTTGCCCGTGGTCGAGCCGTTGCCGAGTTGCAAGGTTCCGGCGCTGATGAACGTCGCGCCCGTGTAGGTGTTATCTTGATCGAGCGTGAGGGTGTTCGTGCCGAGCTTGGTCAGACCGAGAACATTTGTCCCTCCATTGGTGTTGGCAATGATGCTGTCAAAAAGCAAACTACCACCGGTGGTATCAAGTCCCAGAATGGAGCCGCTGTTGAATCCATTGTCCGCCGCGTTAGACAGTCCCAGAATTGTATTGATATCTGCTTTGGTGAATTGTCCCGCACCACCGACGTTGAAAGCCAAGGTGGCCCCGCTTTCCACGTTGATATTGGTGTTGCTCCAAATCGCTGCCGCTCCGTTATTGTAAAGCGAAACTTGATTGGTGAATTGTAGCATTCCCCCTCTTACTAAAGTGTTACCCGTGTAGGTGTTGGTGCCGGACATGACCCAAGTGCCGGAGCCGGTTTTGGTAAGGCTGGTTGCGTTGTTCGATCCGTCGTTGCCGATCGCCAAAGCGATGGTGTTGTTGCCGGTATTAGTGCCAGTGAGGGTCAGGTTGCGGGAGCCAAGTTGACTGTTAAAGCCCATGGCTCCTGTGCCTGTAAAGCTCAGGGTATTGGTCACCGTTGCATGCGAAGACTCAATTGTGCCACCATCGGTGCCGACGCTGAAGAGTCGGTTGGTGGTGGAGACATTGTTGGAGCTTTTGCGCAGGGTGCCGCCATTGAGAACCAGATCAGCCGCCGAACCCGAACCCGTGCCGATACTGCTGTTAGAGCCAGCCGCAGCGAAGGTGGAGACATCGAGAATGCCGCCGGAAATGGTGGTCGCCCCAGTATAGTTACTGGCTGCGCTACTGAGGGATAAGACGCCGACACCCGTTTTGGTGAGGCCACCCGCACCGCTGATAACGCTGCTGATGGTGGTGTTACTACCTCCCCCAATGGTGAGCAGGAAGCCGCCATTATTCACAGCACCAGTTCCAACTGTTAGGAGGTTAGCTGAGTGATTCACCCAGCTTTGAGCTGCTCCCAGAGTGATGGGGCTGCTGATGTTGACGACACCTGCAGTGCCGTTCACTGTGATCCCGTTATTAAGCGTGATCGTCTGGCCAGCGGTCCCCACTGTGTAAGTGCCGGTGAAGGAATTGAAGGTGAGGGAATTGACTGTCGTGGGACTGGCAAGAGTGACAGCACCGCCAGCGCCGCCGTTTCCAAAAACAGCATCGTCTCCCGAAGTCCAGGTGACGTTTGTTGTGCCGTTCCACCATTGGTTGGCAGTGAGCCAAGCACCCGCTCCATCAGTCTGCAGCGCGGTTCCGGCGTTCGCATCCCAATACAATGTCGCAGCGGTTGCAAGCGGGTTGGCGAAAAGGGCTGCAATAGCGCAGGTGAGTGGGAAAACGGGGCGGATCTTCATAATCGTTGGGAATTTTGGAGTAATTGATGGTTTTTTTTCCGCGCGGAAAAAAAATACATCGATGAGTTCCAAAATGATTACGGCACTTCTGCAATAATCTCAAATTTATTTAGTTTTCGAAGTTATACGTAAAATGAATAACTTGGCTTCCTATCCTGAGATAAGATCCCCTAAATCGCTGCATTCGAATCAATCATCATGGTATCACGTTTGCAGTGAGGTGATCAAACATGGGAGCAATTGGATTAGAATAAATTTGGATTATCCTAACATGCGATCATGTATGAATGTGTTGAACTTAGCCCACTTGAAGACTGCAACTTCCGTGTAATAGACCACGAAACGCTCAAAGCATCATCGATTAGCGACGACGGCGAAGTAACAGCAGAATACCCAAGCAACCTAACAATGCAGCTCTCGGCTCAGGGATAGGCGTGACGGCCATGAGCGCGATGTCGTTACCACCTGTGAAAGAGCCCAAGCCCGTGGAATTCGCAACATAAC
Source organism: Verrucomicrobiota bacterium (assembly GCA_040384845.1). GTDB lineage: Bacteria > Verrucomicrobiota > Verrucomicrobiia > Verrucomicrobiales > Akkermansiaceae > Luteolibacter. The sequence goes on from JAZKIL010000002.1 coordinate 347,802, forward strand.
TGATATTCCAGTCAAAGCCTCCGTAGTTGGCAACCGTGGCGCCTTGGATCAATCCGTTATAGGTTCCTGTGATGGCGTCATCAACATCGTTAAGCAGGATGAAGATGAGGTCGTTCGCGGCATAAGTGCCAGAAGTGAACATCGCGGTGAGGCTACCACCCGTTATATTTACTGTGCCGGTGACGTTGATCTGATCATAACCCGTCGTGCCATTTCCTATGGTGTTCGCAGTAATCTCAGCGTTGTAGGTTCCAGCTTGATTGTATGCACCAACCACATCGAGAACGTCAGGGCCGTTACCAGCATTGATGAAACCACCCGATGAAACGGTGAGAGCGCCAATCGTTCCAGTGCCAGCTATCGTCGCTCCAGAGGCGACGGTTGTTAGACTGCTGGAGATGCTGCCGTTAACTAAAAGGGTTCCAGCATTAATATTTGTTGTGCCGGTGTAGGTGTTCGTGCCGGAGAGGGTCATGGTGCCGACTCCGCTCTTGATGAGGCCATTGACCGCGGCACTGCCGTTTTGCAACACTACTGAGACATTCAGGTCGCTAGCGCTGCTGCCGGTTGCGTCGGCCACGTTGAAAGTCGTTGAGGTGTTTGTGGCGTTGGCAATCCCAAGGGTCATTTGCTTGTTAGCCCCTGCGCCGCTGCTGCTGATGGTGGAGGCAGCACTGCCGCCCACGGTGATCGTCCCGCCGAGCTGAAAGGACGGGAAGGCCGCAACCGCGCCTCCGATGGAATTGATCGTGCCGCCGTTAAGGTCCACCGCGCCCAGAGTCGTGAAAAAGTTTCCGTTGTTGGTGATCGTGCCGCCGTTGACGATGATTTTCATTTGCACAGTGGAGGCGCTGTTGCCCATCGAGTCGTTACCACCAAAACTCAGGGTGGCTCCACTAGCTATCGTGATCGTCCGGTTTGCTGTTTGCGCATTGCCGAGTGATCCTGTTGTCGCATTGGCTGTGTTAGGCCCCCCGCCGGTAAGCAGTGTGCCGCTGTTGATGCTAATGTTGCCTCTAAAGGAATTGCCGGTGTTGTTGAGTGTGGTGACGCCGGTGCTGGTATTATTGATGATAAGGCCCACATTTCCACCAGCCCCGCCGTTGCCGATGACGCCGCTGAGAGTGATGCCGCCGGAACTGCTTGAGCCGACGGTAAGTGTCTGCGTGTTGCCGGTTGTCGCCGCGCCAGTAACCGCGCCGATAGTCAGCAATCCTACGGCTGAATTGGTAAAGTTAAAAGCTGTGTTGGCCGTGTTCAGAATGAGCTGTGTGGAGATGCTTTGAGCGGAAGTTGAATCCTTAAATATACCAGAAGAAGCTCCCGTGCCACCGATGGTGATGCTCGTGCCGCCGGAAATGGTTACCGCACCGACACCTGATGCAAAGGTAATGCTGCTGGCACTCTGGGCACCGGTGACGGAGATGGTGCCGGTGTTGGTGGGGGTGGCCTGAACAATATTCAAATCATTCGTTGCGCTTGGGTTCGCAATATACGTCCCGCCTGTCCCCGAGGCATTGGGGCCAAAAAAGTTATTGGTCCCATTCCATGCCCCAACGACTGTGCTGAAACCGCTCGTAGTGCCATCCACATCCCAGTAATAGGGCGCGGCGTGGAGAGCCGCTGAGCAGAGCGCTATGATGTTTGCCGCGATGGCGATTGGGAGCTTGCGATATTGGGTTTTCATGATTTTTTATTGAGGGGAGCCGATCGAAATCGGCGATCCTAGTAGCTCCCAAGAATTAATCCGAGAATGCCAACAGCTATCATTAATTCCCATAACAACAAGCAGGACTAGCTATAACAGATGCACCAAAGCATATTGAAAAACCACATGGATTTCCGGGGCGGGTTCCATGGAGCGAGCTTTCATCGCGGTTAGATCGAAAAGGCTAGCAGAAAACCCTTCACTTCTTCAATCCCGCTGCTTCGAGCGCTTTGAAAATTGTCTCTGCGGCGAGCGTGTGGCCTTTCAGGTTCGGATGGTTCACCTGACTTAGGAGTTCTGCTTGGGGTGTGCCTTTCTTTATTTCAGCAACCCATGCCGCGAACACATCGCCTAACAAAACTTTTTGTTCACCAGCTATTTTACGAATCATTTCAGCGCGTTGGTTCAGCGCGTCAGTTGGATCATCCAGTTTCGCCGATGAATCGCCGGTTGGCGTCAGCAACACCACTGGAACGTTGGCTTTTTTAGCAATAGCGATCATTTCTAACCAAGCGGCCTCGACTTTATCTGCGGGAAGACGCCTGTCATTGAGTGCGTAATCGATGAAAATGATATCCGGTTTCAACGACATCACATCACGCTCAAAACGAGCCGCGCCCGGAAGGGAATTTTCGCCACCTATTGCCGTGGTGATCACATTGATTACGGCATGCGGATATTGCTCTTTGAGTTTCAGATGTACCAGATGCGGATAGGACTCAAAGGTTTTTACCTCAGGTGTTTTGTGAAATCCTGCCGGCACGCTGTGACCATGAAACACCACTTGGATCGCCCGGTTTTTCGGCCATGGCGTCTCCATCAGTTTAGACAATGACGATAAATCCTGAGCGTGGATAAAACCTGCAAGGAAAAGCGAGAGAATGATGAAATGGGTTTTCATGGTAAGGGTAACGTCAGAAATTTGACTATGAAAATACAGCCAAAGAAACCAACTATAAAAATGTGAAAAAGCTCTTCTCTTCCTTTGCGTCTTAGCGGCTTTGCGCGAGGCACCACTCCTCACCCCTGCTCCGTATCCGCGATCTTCTGCAACTCCTCCCAACGAGCATATAGGGCAAGTGTTGCCGCGCGGGCGATTTCTAATTTCTCCATTTCAGCGGGGATTTTTTCGTAATGATCCACTTGAAACTCAGGATCATGAATTCTTGATTCGATAGATGAAACTTCATCTTCTGCAGCGAAGATTCTGTCCTCGATGGTTTCCAACTCAGCGCGTTCCTTTTGAGAAAGCTTGCGCGGGCGATCTGCTTTCGCCGTCGGTTTTTGCGGCTGCAGGGCTTTAAATGCCTGTGCTTGAGCTTTTTGCGCTGCCTCGCGTTGTTGGCGTTTTTCCAAATAATACGAATAGTTTCCGGGAGTGACCTGGATTCCATCGTCTTCGAACGCGATGATCTGATCGCAAATCCGATCGAGGAAATACCGATCGTGAGAAACGCAGAGAATGCTGCCGCCAAAACTGGAGAGCGCTTCTTCTAACATCCGCAGGGATGGCAGATCGAGATCGTTGGTAGGCTCATCCAGAATGATGAGATTGCCGCCGGTTTTCAAAACTTTGGCGAGCATCAGGCGGGCACGTTCGCCGCCGGAGAGAAGATCGACGCGTTCGTTGATGCGTTCGTTATTGAAAAGGAAGCGCCGGAGATACGCACGTGCTCCGAGGGTTTCATTGCCGAACTGGACTTTTTCATTGCCATCAGAAATTTCATCTAACAGTGAACCCGTGCCATCGAGCTGCATCCGTGACTGGTCGATGTAATTGATTTTCACACGCTTTCCGAGAACCGCCGTGCCTTCGGTTGGATCTAACTGGCCGAGGCAGAGTTTGAGTAAAGTGGTTTTACCTACCCCATTTTTTCCAACGATCCCCGTGCAGGTTCCCGGACGGATCGAAAGATCGAGATGACGGAACAACCAACGCGGATGCTTCTCGGTGCCGACGTTGACGCCCGCTTGCTCAAGCTCGATCACCACATTTCCCAAATCGGATGCGGGCGGCAAAAGCAGATCCATCTCGCGCTCTTCCGGCGGCGCTTCCATGCCCTCGACTTCGTAAAAGGCATCGAGCCTGGTGCGTTGTTTGGTGCCACGGGCTTTCACGCCAGCGCGCACCCATTCGAGCTCGGTGCGCAAAAATCTCTGACGCCGACGCTCGGATTGTTCGGCGATCTGTTGGCGGATTGCTTTGCTTTCGAGATATGCGGTGTAGTTTCCCGGATGCGAATACGCACGGCCGTTATCGATCTCGATGATGCGGGTGGCGATGACATCGAGGAAATAGCGATCATGCGTCACGAAGATCACCGCGCCGACGAAGCTTTTCAAAACATCCTCCAACCAACGGATGGATTCCGCATCGAGATGGTTGGTCGGCTCGTCTAACAGAAGTAGATCCGGCTGACAGGCAAGCGCGCGGCAGAGCGCGACCCGGCGTTTTTCCCCACCGGATAGCGGACCGGTCGGTGCATCGAGCGCGGGAGTGCCGAGTGCGTTGGAAAGGGAAACAATGCGTGAGTCGAGGTTCCAACCATCCGTGTGATCTAGCAGTTCGAGAAAGCTCTGGAGTTCCGTTTCCGTGCCATCGCCGTTTTCGTAACGCCGCATTGCCTCGACGATATCGGCTGCGCCCGCTGCGATGTTTTCGTGAACCGAGAGTTCGGGATCGAGCTCGAACTCCTGCGGCAAATATCCCGTGCGAATCCCACGGCGCAGCGAGAGATCTCCGGAATCGGCTTGTTGCTCGCCGGTCAGAATTTTAAGCAGGGAGGTTTTTCCGCAGCCATTTCGCCCGACCAAGCCGACTTTTTCCCCCGAAGCGACCGCCAGAGTTACCCCATCGAGGAGATTCTGGTAGGAGTAGGAAAGGCGGATTTCGTTCGCGGAGAGAAGAGTGGACACGGCTTTAAAATTCAAATTTCAATATTCAACTCTCAAGGATGAGAAGAATGGTTCGTTGCGAATGGGATGGATCGCGGCGGAATGAAAGACCAAACCGATATTTAGGAAAAGAATTTCAACTACCCTAAACCAGATTTTTCGCTAGCCTTTTGCCGTGCCTGCCATCCTGATTTTTGAAACCTCCACCGATACCGCGTCGCTCGCGCTGGCGGTTGACGGGCGGATCGTGATCGAAAAAAGTTTTACCAGCGATAGGCGCCACAATGCTTTGTTGTTTGGGCCGCTTGTGGAAATCGTCGAGGAATATGGCTCCCGGCATTTCGATGCTGTCCTCGTCGGCAGCGGCCCGGGAAGTTACAGCGGCACCCGCGTGGGGATCGCCGCAGCGCAGGGAGCGGCTTTGATTTCCGACTGCCGAGCGATCGCCATCCCATCCATTCTCAGCACCGAAACCGCGCTTTCCGGAAAACCCTGCATCGCGGTTGGCGATGCGCGTCGGGGCTCTTACTGGATCGCGAAAATCAAAGACGGCGATCTCATCGATGGGCCGAATCTGACGGATGAGTTCGGTTTTCAAGTCGCGCTCAATAAGAATCCTGCGTGCTTTTCCATGGAGTCGATTCGTTCGTTCCCGGTGCCGATTGAAAGACCAAGCGCTCGTGGACTTTGGCAGGTGTGGGAAAACGCGTCGCCGCAAGCCCGCGCATTGTGGACCGCGACCCCCCCGCAACCCATCTATCTCGCACCGCCCCACATCACTCCTTCGAAGAAGCAAGTGTTTGGTTGAAAATCAGAGCCTCCGCGCATTCCGACCTTCATCGATCAACTTCCAGAAATGTTTCGATCCGGCAAGAGCCTCATCTTCTGAAAGTGGCATGTTGGAGCGGAACAGGAAATCGGACAACGTGCCTTTGTGCAGGACTCGGTGAACGATGATCGAACCGTCTTTGACCTCGAAGTAGAATCGGTATTCCTTCGCGCGGAAACGATACATCACATGCCCGTCGCGCTCGATTTTCCCAAACCGATCACTCCCCGATCCATTCAGATCCTGCTCGGTCACATGGAATTCCTCTAACAACTCAAGCTGCTCTAAAGTCCCCAAAGCGGAAATCTCCGCCGCACTGATTTCATTAAAAACGATCTGAAACACGTCGGCACTCTAGACACCCAGCGAGCCCCGTCAACTTTTGGAATTCTGCTGATCATTTCGTCAAAACCCATTCTCTCTGCGATCTTTGCGCTCTATGCGGTTAAACCTCTTCATTTACTGTCTCTGACACACCTCGCTTCGCGCGGCTGCCTCGGCGATGCAGCCCTACCAATCTCCCCTCTTCCCACTTGCCGTCTGACAGCTACCCCCTAAGTTTCCCGCGATGCGTTGCTTTTACTCACAGGCTCTTGAGCTGGAACTTCCGGACGGACATCCGTTTCCGATGGATAAGTTCCGGGTTTCCAAAGAGATGTTGTTGAGTGAGAGGATTCTGCGTCCTGAGGAAATCATTGAGGTGAAAGCGGCGGATTTCCACCGCATCCTTCGGGTTCACGATCGCGCTTATATAGAGAAAATCCAATCCGCGGCATTGGATAAGAAAGAACAACTCATGCTTGGGCTTCCCGCTTCGCCGAATCTTTTTACACGTTCCGCCACGGAAGTCGAAGCCACGCGACTCGCCTGCGAGGCCGCGCTTGCGGAAGGCGTCGGCGTCTGCCTTGCGGGCGGAACCCATCATGCCTTCCGCGAACACGGCGAGGGCTACTGCGTTTTCAACGACATCGCGATCGCGATCCGCGACCTCCAGGACAAACAACCCAACATCAAAATCATGGTGGTCGATACCGACGCGCATCAAGGCAACGGCACCGCTTCCTTGCTCGGCAATGATCCACGCGTGTTTACCTACTCGATCCATGTCGGGAAAAATTATCCCACCCGGAAAGTTAGCTCATCGCTGGATGTGGAAACCGTCCGTTACGTGGAAGGTGAAATGTATCTCCATGCCCTGTTCCAAACCTTGGCCCACTCTCTGGATAAATTCGCTCCGGATCTGGTGATCTGGATTTCGGGTGCGGACAACCATCGCAATGACCGCTTTGGGCAAATGCACCTTTCTCTCAAAGAAATCCAACGCCGCGATGAAGTCCTGCTTCGCGCTATGATCAAGAACCGCATACCCATCGCCATTCTCTACGGTGGAGGCTACAACCGCCAGCCCGAGTTCACTGCAAAACTCCACCGCAACACCATTGCCACGGCGAAACGCTTGGCAGCTCAGTATCGAGGACTATGAAAATAAGCGGTCGCTAGGCATTTATTTAGAAGAATCCATTGAAATCATTATCCATTGTCGGTTACCTTCGTCTGTAGCTGTCAAACTCATTCCCAGCCTCGATCCGTTTTTCATGGCCACTTCCCGCAAAGATTCCTTCACCATTCAACTGTTTCTGATCACAGATGCGCTGTTGGTTTGGCTGGCATTCTGGCTTGCGGGATTGTTAAGGGATCCCATTCGCGGGTTGCTCAACCGACCTGCCATTGATCAGACAGATCTAACAACCATCGCATGGGTTCTATACATCGCTGTGCCGTTCACTCCGCTCGTTCTGGAGCGGTTCGGTTTTTACGAAAAATCACGTTACAAAAAAGCCCAGGTAGCGGCGTGGCAGTTGATTCAGGGAATTTTCATCATCGGCCTGGCCATCTCACTGGGTACGGTTTTCGCGAGACTCACCGAGGCTCCGCGTCTCATCCTCGTAACCGCAGCGGCTTTGATTTTCGTCTTCCTGTTTGTTAGAGAACGCACCGCGGCTTATTGGTTAAGACGCCGCAGGAAAAGTGGAATCGGCAAAGAACAGGTTGTCATTGTTGGCGATGACAGGGAAATTTCCCTTTTCCTCTCCGAAGTCGATCAAGACACTTTGGATGATTGGGATATTGCGGAACACTTCGACCTAGCCCAGCGCCCGACCGATGAGCTTTTCGCCATCCTGAAAAAGAAATCCATCAGCCGCGTGATGTTCACGACCCGCACCACGGAGTTCGAAAAAGTAGCGAGCGCGATTGAGATTTGCGAGCTACAAGGCGTGGAAGCATGGATCGCGGCATCGTTCATCCGCACCCAGATCGCCCGCCCCACATTCGATTCGGTTGGCTCGAAACCGATGTTGGTCCTGCGCTCCACTCCGGATCTTTCATGGGAGCTGCTCGCCAAAGAACTCATTGATCGCATGCTTTCGTTGCTAATCATTTTCGTAACCTTGCCGCTGTGGTTGTTTGCGATCATCGGAATCAAAATCTCCAGCCCCGGTGCTCCGGTAATGTTTACCCAAATGCGCGCGGGTCGGTATGGGAAACCGTTCCGCATGCTGAAGTTCAGGACGATGGTGGCAAATGCCGAAGAATTGTTGAACTCGATCAAACAAGAACACGGCAATGAAATGGAAGGACCCGTTTTCAAACTGGATCGCGATCCGCGCGTTTTTCCATTCGGTGCCATGCTCAGAAAACTCAGCATCGATGAACTTCCGCAACTCCTCAACGTGGTAGCCGGGCAGATGAGCTTGGTAGGCCCAAGACCTTTGCCGCTCTATGAGGTTGAGGCATTCAGTGAAATTTCCCACCGCAGAAGATTGAGCGTGAAGCCCGGCATCACTTGCGAATGGCAGATCGGCGGACGAAATAAAATCACTCGCTTTGAAGACTGGGTGGCGATGGATTTGCGCTATATCGATAACTGGTCACTTTGGTTAGATTTTCAAATTCTGCTCAAAACCATTCCAGCCGTATTGTTTGGAAAAGGCGCGAAGTAACTCCCCGATTTTTCAACCATGCCGATTGTTTCATCTATTTTCTGGATCGCCGGTTTCATTCTCAGTGCGCTCATGGGGCCAACCCTGGAAATATGGACATGGGGACCCAGCATGCTGTGCTTTGCCGCTGCCACGGCTTTTGCGATCCCTAACATTTGGCGAGAGGGAATTGGGAAATTCAGTCCCTACATTTTGATCACGGGATTGGCTTCTGCCGCATGGATGGCTGGAAGAGCATGGTTTTCTCCTGCAGAAGAATTGGCTCTGATGGATCTCTCGCTGGTGGCCATGGCGGTTTCCACCTTTATCGTTTTACAAAACGCCTTTCAGAACAGCCGTGCGCAAATGATCATCATCATCGGGATCGCGTTGTTGCTTGGCACGAACCTCGTATTAATGGCGGTTCAGACCCGGGACATCACCTACACGCTTCTCATTCCCCACGGCACACACGTTTGGCCCGCGGGAATTTTCAGACACTACAGCCATTGTGCTGCGTTTTTGATAGGCAGCTCATTGTTGTTAGGCGGCTTTTCACTGAAAAGCTCATGGCCGCTGATCGCTCGGACCGGCTTGTTATTGCTCGCTTTGACAGGACTCGCAGCGATTTTTCTCACCAAATCCCGCAGCGGAATGATAGGCGCGAGCGGTGGCGTTTTCACGCTCGTCATTTACTGGATTCTAACAAGCAAACGCGATGATCGTAAATGGAGCGGGGTCGCTCTCGTGCTCGCTCCGATTGTGATGATAGGCATCGCCGCGATCGCACTCTCCACCCTCGAAGCCGTCCAACAAACCCGACGCGAAGGCAGCAGTCTCATCGATATGATGGATAATGACATCCGTCTTTATCTCTACGGACTCGCGCTTTCATGCATCATGCTACATCCCTTCATGGGCGGAGGCAGCCGGAGTTTCAGTTGGGAGAATTATCAGTTCTGGAAAATTGATGAGATCGGCGGTTTTGGCGCGAATCCCGAACACGTGCACAATGAATTTGTCCAGGTTTTCACCGATTACGGAATCATCGGTGCGGTATTTTTAACCGCGTTTTTCGTCGGCATCTGGATCCTTTGCACATTCCGTTCCCTCGCTCAGGGAGAATGGGCAAAATACCCGCATGGAGATGCATGGAGAATCGGTGGCATCGCCGCCTTTCTGGGAATTTTCATTCAATCCAATTTCGAGGGAATCCTGCGCACCGCTCCCGGTGCCATCATGCTCGCCGCCTGCCTTGCTGCGGCCAGTCATGAACGCATTCATCAATATTCACTCTCCGTAAAATATCTGTGGCCACGCCGTATCTCGCTCACGGCTTTTTCTTTAGCCGCCATCTGCCTGCTGGGATTTTACGGATGGAAAGGCAGCATGGTCTCCAAAGAGTTATGGTCCACCGTTTTCGAAAAATACCCTGTCCCGGCTGAGAAAAAAATCGAGGCTTATACGGGTGCACTCGCGCATTGGAAATTGGAATCCTTACTCAGCCAACGCGGAATCCTGCGTTACGAGTTGGCTTCTGCAAAATCCGACAAGAAACAATCCGACGAACTGTTAGAACTGGCGATCCAGGATTCCAAGCAGGCCGCCTTGCTTCATCCATACACTCCGCTGCATCCGCGCAACACCGCCAACGCGCTGAGCCGCCTAACAAGATTTAACGAAGCCACCGCCTATTACGAAAAAGCCATCGAACTGCAGGGAGGCATGGAAGCCGGATTTAAATCGCGGTTTCAATTTGCCAACCATCTCTTACAAGTCGGATTGAAAGAATTATATACAGGCAGCATACCGCTCGCGATTGAGCATTTCACCCGAGCTTCCGCATTACTGGAAACTTTCCCTGAATACTTCTATGGCGCTTCCTACTACGCGCTTCAAAAAAATCTCACGCTGAAACTCGCACAAGCATTCGAGGATCAGGAACAATTCCAACTCGCCTTGGAAAAATACGACCAAGCCAGCCGAGTCCATCTAGACCCGGATGCCGGGTACCTCGCCGGAACCATGCTCATGGGAATCGCAGAAACCGCTCTATCAGATCAGCGACCCAGAGATGCCTTGCGTCTGTTTCTCGAAGCGGAAAAACGAATCACCCCATCTTCCTCCATCTCCCCGGAAGCGCGAGACACGATCTTGGCAGAGCTCAGAAAAAAAATCGTCGGCCTCGAACAAACGCAGCATCACCCCGCCGAAGAAATCCGTTTTAAATAATGGCGATTTTCTCCGTCAATTCAGGGTTTGATGGATATGAAGTGCGAAAAACCAAAATTAAAAACGCAAAGTGTTGCCGATCCCGTCTTGCTGTGAACAATCAGCCCGCCCATGAAAATCATCAGCGGAACAGCCCATCGCACACTTGCCGGAAATATCGCAGACACTCTCGGCCAACCTCTTGCCGATGTGCAGGTCGATGCCTTTCCGGACGGCGAGACCTCGGTAAAGATCAATGAAAACGTCCGCGGGGAAGACGTGTTTATCATCCAACCCTCTTGCCCTCCAACGAATCACAACATCATGGAGCTGCTGATCTTGGTCGATGCCGCACGCCGCGCCAGCGCCGAACGTATCACAGCCGTCATGCCGTTTTTCGGTTACGCCCGACAAGATCGTAAAGACCAACCCCGCGTTCCCATCACCGCGAAACTTGTGGCCAACCTTCTCACCTCCGCAGGTGTCAATCGCGTGCTGACCATGGACCTCCACGCTCCTCAAATCCAAGGATTTTTCGACATTCCCGTGGATCACCTCTACGCCAAACCCGTTCTAATCAACTACCTCCGTGAGCGTCATCCAGATACCTCAAACCTCACGGTCGTTTCACCTGACGTTGGCGGAGTCAAAATGGCTCGCGCCTACGCGGATGCTCTCGGAGCCGAACTCGCCATCGTCGCGAAACACCGGGTTTCCGCCACTCGCGTAGAAGCCATGAACGTCATCGGTGACGTCAACGGCCGCGATGTCTTGCTCGTCGACGACATGACAGAAACCGCCGGCACATTGACTGCCGCTGCAGAAATTCTTCACAAACATGGAGCAAGGCGCATCTTCGCCGGAGTCTCCCACGCCATCATCAGCGAGCTCGCCAATGAGCGCCTCGCAAATTCTCACATTGAGGAAATCATCACCACAGATTCCGTGCCCCAAGCCTTTGGACCGAAAGTCCAAGTCGTAAGTATCGCACCGCTCATGGGAGAAGCCATCAGGCGCATCAACGGCGGCCAATCGGTCACCTCGCTTTTCTCTGTCTGAATGCGGCATTGAAATTGCTACATTTCATTATCCCATGCCCCAATCCACTCGCGACGAACTACGCATCGCAGGCTTCGATCTCATCGACGAACGCCTCACCTATCTACTTGGATGCTTGAAAGATGCTCTAGCGAGTGCCGGTGAAACCGAGCTGCTCGCTCACATGCCATGGTCAGGTGGCACTCTCGATCCTCATACCGCCCTCCCCGAAGCTCTCCCAAAACTTTACTCCATCGGCTTCCAACTTCTCAATATGGTCGAGGAACGCGTCGCCGCAGAAATCCGCCGGGAACGAGAAAAAGCCCTCGGTGCCGAATCCATCCGCGGACTTTGGCCACAAGCCTTGCGCGACATTCAAAAAATCGGGCTCGATCCGAAAAGCATTCTCGAGGTCCTCAAAGAAGTCCACGTCGAGCCTGTCCTCACCGCACACCCAACCGAAGCAAAACGCGAATCCGTCCGCGCCCGCCAACGTGTTCTTTACGAGGAAATGGTGCGCAACGAATACCCCAAACACACCATTCGGGAAAAACGCCGCATCCGCGAACGAGTCGTTACCACTCTCGAAACACTCTGGCTGACCGCAGAAATCCACACAGTTCGCCCCGACATTAACTCGGAACTGCGCAACGCGATCCATTACCTCCGCGATCTTTTTCCCGCCGCCATCAACCGGCTCGATCTCCATTTCACCGAAGCATGGCGCGATGCCGGACTCCCACTCGAACTACTACGCTCGGCCGGAAATATTCCCCGCTTGTCGTTTGGATCATGGATCGGCGGCGATCGCGATGGCCACCCGCTCGTCACGCCAGCCGTCACAGAACAAAGCCTTTCCGAACTGCGCACCGCCGCCTTCCAACTGCTCGAGCACGAACTATGTGACCTCGCCTCGCAGCTCACCGTTTCCCGACAACTTGTCAACGTTCCGGATGAGCTCCAAGATCGCATCGATGAACTGAGCTTCGTCATCGATAACGACAAAGCCGTTAAAGAAATCCTTGATCATCAAACCGAAGAGCCTTGGCGCCAGCTTGCCAACCTCATGGCTCTGCGCCTCCGTGAACAGATCAGCGGGAAACTCGGCTATGTTTGTTCCGCGCAATTAACCGCCGATCTAGATCTCATTTCAAGCACCCTGAAAAACTCTGGCTGCAATTTGTTAGAAGAACAAGCGATCCGCCCGGTGCGACACAAAATCGAAATGTTTGGTTTCCACCTCGCCAAACTCGATATCAGACAGAACTCGGAATTCCACGATCAAGCGATCTCGGAAATTCTAACCGCAGCCGGCGTCCCCGACGGCCAGAACTTCGCCCTGCACCTGATCCCGTCGGGCATCCTCACGCCGGGCGTCAAGAACGTGATCGGCAACGGCGTCGTCGTGGATCCGGGGGTGCTGCTCGAGGAGCTCTCCGGTCTCGAGGCCCGTGACGTCGACACGACCGGCCTGATGATCTCCGCGGACGCGCACTTGATCATGCCGTACCACGTGGAGATGGACAAGGTCACCGAGCGGTTC
>JAZKIL010000003.1:0-57454 GCA_040384845.1 Verrucomicrobiota bacterium
GGTTCTTGGTTCTTGGTTCTTGGTTCTTGGTTCTTGGTTCTTGGTTCTTGGTTTGAGAAAATACAGCGCGAAGCTCAACCAAGAACCAAGAAATAGGAATCAAGAACATTCCCACTCCTTAGAGCGGAGAAAACGCCTGTTCTAAATGAGTGCTTTGGGAGAGTAGAGCGTAGTCGTCGTATTTGACTTTGGGGGCTGGGGGCCAAAAGATTTGTTGATGTATGGAGGTGGCGATCCAATCCATGCAGGATTTGGCGGCTTCTAAGTCTTCTTGTGAAAATGAACTCCATTCAATGAAATCGACTTCTTTTTCGGTGGATCCCAGTTTGATGTAGCAGGGGATGGGGACGCCGATTGAGTTTTCGCTCTCGGCGAGGGCATAGAGCGGGAGCTGGAGGTTCTTCCAGAGGAATTCGCTCGCCCCCTTGCCGTCGAGTGCCTTGTGGCGGGCTGGGGATGTCTCAGTGATGTGGGGAGGAATTTGGGTTTTGGCGGTGATTTTTTTGCGATGCTGGGATTCCGTCTTTTCGACTTTGCCGGTTTTGTAATCGATCACGCGGAGCTGACCCGTTTCACGTTGTCGGTCAATCCGGTCGATGGTGCCGTTGATTTTGAGTCCGGCGGATTCGAAGGAAATTTTGCGTTCCACATCGATGATCTCCCAACCTTCCTCAATGCTCTCGACTTGTTTGGAAACGAACCATGCGAGGCGTTGCCGGATTGAATGCACTTGGATACGCACGGCGAGCGGGGGCTGATTTCCAAACTGGCCAAAAATGGTTCGGTCGAGTGCGTCGTCGAAATAGGAGAGTAGGGCTTTGGGATCGGAGAGTTTTCGCGCTTCGGGATCTTTGCCCCAGGTTTCCAACACCTTGTGGGTGATTGAACCAAAATCGCGGTGGTTCATTTCTCTGCGATCAGGTTCGGGTTGCGAGGCTCTCACGATGTGTTTCAGATAAAACCGAAACGGGCAGGCGAGGTAATCGCTGAACGAGGTGACACTGAGTTTTTCAGGAAGCTCAACTTTGGGGGTCTGCCAAATGAGATCGCGGGTCCAGATGAGATTGGCTTCGGGTGGTTCGATTTCTCGGAAGAGGTTGTTGACGGCGGTGACGAGTCGTTTTTTCGGCACTTGCAGTAACAAGCTGGAGGGTAGGTAGGTTTCTCCATTCGTGCCGTTTTTCCCGCAGAACAGATGGGTGGTGCCGTTTTCCTCACGCATCCGAATCATTACGTGGAGGAGAAAGGCATCGCGTGCCTGGCGATCTGTTAGGCTGTTGAGCTTGAGCGCGTTGCGGATTTTTTCGGAAAGCCATGGCTCGCCGCCGGGTCTGGCGGGCACGAAGGCCTCGTTCATGCCGGTGATCAGCAAATGTTTTCCCGGTTCGTATAGCAGCTCCAACCACCCCTGGATGTCGATGGCCCGATCTGTCGGCGGCTCTGCGGTGGGGCGTGGAATTTCCGAAATGACCATCTGCAACCAGAACAGATGGCTGCGTTTCAATGAGGTGAAAAGTGGCGTGGCTGCTTCGATGAAATCGGCGATGCCGGACAGGGTGTTGGCAGAGATTTCCGTATCGATTTCGATGAGATCCAAGTGTTGGTTCATCGCTTGTGGGAAAGCTTGTTTGAGAAAGGCTTCGCGATGCGAAAGCAGGCTGGCGATGTCATCGCACAGGATGCGGAGCTCGGCGCGTTCGGTGGAGGCAAGTCGGGCAACGATGGCGTCCGGTTCGATGATGGGGTTTCTATCCCGATATTGATTGAGTGCTAACAGAAGATCGGCGCGATTTCCGGAAATGAGATTGGCGCAGTCTGGAAACGTTAGCAACGCTGCGAGATTGCGACTGCTCGGTTGGGTCAGCCAGTTTTTCCAAACTAACAGCCAACGCTGAAGCGGTGGAAGCGGCTGCTGAGATGCGGGATGAAACGCGGGCCAACCTTGATGGGTGAGAAGATGCGCGAGAGCCGATCCCGCTTCATCGTCCGCGCTGCCGATCGCGATTTCCTCTGATGATGCGCCAAGAGCAGCGATCGTGTTCAAGGCTGCTTGTGCTTGGCTTGCGGGATCCGCGACCAATGAAGCGGTGACCGACTCCGGTAGATTTCGCGTTGTCCAGGTGGATTGGGGAATCCCGAGTTCGTCGAAATGCGCGGCTTCGGATTCGGGGGCGGGAATCAGAACGATGACTTCACCGGAAAAATTTTTCAGCGCCTGGACGATGCAAACCGGCATTTCGGTAACACCTGCAAGAATGATTTTTTTGAAAGTCGTGGGAAGTTGGAAACTGCTGCGCAGGGCTTGGGAGCGTGATTGATAACCCCATACATAAAGTTTTTTCTCCATCAATGATTCGAGCTGAGCGAGGTTTTCCCAGCGATCGCCTTCGGTGGTGCCTTGTAGGAATTTCGAGGCGGAGAAAAGATTGTGCAGGGATTCTTCAAGCGTAGCACGAAGAGATACGATTTCCGCCGCGAGCGCAGATGCCCAATCCGATGACAACATTTCCAAATCCGGTGGCGTGGGAAACAAGCCCGGATAGTTTTCCCAATCGCTCTGTTTGAAGTTTTCCAAAATATCGATCCACGCGATCTTTTCCAACCATCGCGGTGCGATGTTAGAATCTTCAAGATGTAATAAGGCGCCGGGGGTGGTGACAGTTGGTGCGAGCAATGCGCCGGCTTCCGCAGCTAGGTTTTCGCGGAGGATACGTCCGCTTTGGGAGGTGGGGACGATGACCAGACTTTCCGTGAGCTGACTGTCCTCCAGTAGATGAGCCGTCAGACGATGCAGAAAAGGTGCTGAGTAACCGAGGTAGATCCGCTGAGGCATGGGGAAACTTTAAATTTTAAATCTTAAACCTCAAGGCTTGGGTTAGGGATTTGAGATTGAATATCGACTTGTTCTATCGAAGCTAGTTTCTTGCTTGGCGGTATATTGGTACGCCACTGATTAGTATTATTCTCCAACTATATGAAATCACACTACCTCAGGTGGAAGGAGTCTTGGACTAAGGATGGTCCAGATAATAGTATTCTTGAGGATGCAAATGGTGATGATCTTGAAAAATTGGAAAGCGACCTAATCGCAAACTTAGGCACCTACGAAGCTCTTGCGTTGGCGAAATTGGGTTCAAAAAATGCAGTTCCTCATATCGAACGGATGATTGCTAGTAGTCGAGGGAGTAAGAAAGCGGCATACAGCTGTGCGTTGATGCGAATCACGGGCAATACGGAATGCATCGGGGCAATAATTTCAGTTCTTTGCCCTCCTGAATGGTTGAACTTATTGAATCATATAACCTGCTTGAATTGGATTACTTGCTGGAGCCGTATCGATGCAGCTCACTACTTAGAGGATTGCCACGATCCTCGAGCTTTTGACGCTTTGGAAAAAGCACTTAGTGACTCAAGTTTCCTAGTGAGGGCTAACGCTGCAATCGTATTTTCTAAAAATAGCGCGGAGATCACCGATGATAGCACGATCATTGATTGTGTTGGAGAATATAACAAAGGTAAGATTCGCCTATTGGCTAAACTGCTTAGATCGAGAATTTACGGAGAAAATAAATCTTAAGGTTTTGTCAGGATCAACAGTTGGATAGCGGCCTTGTGATCGGAATATCTTGGGCTGAGGTGGCTGTTGCAGTCGCGATTGGAAATCGCGGTTCCTTTCTGGGGCGGCCGCCCCTCCTTGATATAAAAAAAGCGAGCACCTGATGGGGTGCTCGCTTTGAGATGATCTATCTGACTTTTCGGGTCAGAAGAGGGGATTAACCGTTGGTGAGGTCGACGGTTTCGATTTCGGCAGAAGGTGCGCCGGTTGAGAAACGCCATCTGACTTTGTTGCGCTTGGAGGCGGTACGAAGTTTACGCTGTTTGCGTTCAGTTGGGGTTTCGAAAGCGCGACGACGGCGCATTTCCTCAAGGATTCCCTCGGAATCGAGTTTGGTTTTGAGGCGTTTGAGGGCGCGATCTACGGGCTCTCCTTTTTTGACGTTCACTCCACGCATGTGCTGATGTTTTTCGTTGGTTGTATCTTTAAAATCGTTCTTGGGGCGCGGTGTATGGGCTGGTTGATCGGATGAGTCAAGCAGGAAACACCGCCTAATGGTTATTCACCGAGACCAAAGCGGACGAAGCGGGTGACACTGAGGGTGTCGCCGAGTTCTTTGCCTTTTTGCTCGAGGAGTTGGGTAATGGTGACTTCGGGGTCTTTCACGAAGCCTTGCTCAAGGAAGCAGGACTCTGCGAAGAACTTGGCGATTTGACCTTTGAGGATATTTTCGATGATATTCTCTGGCTTGCCTTGCTCGAGGAGACGCACGCGGAAGATATCTTTCTCGGCGTTGACGATGTCCTCGGGGATGTCGTTGCGGGAAAGACCTTTGGGTGCGCATGCTGCGATGTGAAGGGTGAGGTCCTTGATGAGCTCTTGGAAGGCGGGTTGCGAGGCAACTGCGGAGTTGCTGGTGCCGACTTCAAGTAACACTCCGACTTTGCCGCCGAGGTGAATGTAGGAAGCAACCACGCCACCAGGAGCGGCGTCGAAACGAACATATTTGCGGAACTGGAGGTTTTCTCCGAGTTCTACCACTTTGACCTTCACGAAGTCTTGAAGCGTGCTTTCGCCCAGAGGAACGTTGAGCGCGGCTGCGTGGTCTGCGGCGTTGGAGCCTGCGAGTTTGTCAGCGATGGCGGCTACGAAGATCTGGAAGTTTTCGTTTTTGGAAACGAAGTCAGTTTCGCAGTTCACCTCAAGGAGGATACCGGTGGATGCAGCGGCATTGACGCGTGCGGTAATGATGCCTTCGTTGGCTTCGCGGTCGGCTTTGGCGCCGGCTTTGGCGATGCCACGCTCGCGGAGGAGTTTGATGGAAGCCTCGATATCACCATTGGTCTCGGTGAGGACTTTTTTGCAGTCCATCATACCGGCGTTGGTTTTGTCGCGGAGTTCTTTAACGATTGATGCGGTGATCATGAAATAAGTTTGCTAGTTGGCAATGTTCAGTTTGAGGGAAGAGCGGTTGTTAAAAACGCAGGCTCTTCGAGGTGATTAGTTCTTTTTCGCAGCGAGCATGCCATCGACCAAGTTTTGGAGGATAATACGGATCGAGCGGATCGCGTCGTCGTTGCCGGGAATCGGGAAATCGACTTTGGCAGGATCTGCGTTGGTGTCGACGATGGCGACGATAGGGATGCTCAGGCGACGAGCTTCGGCAACAGCGATGGTCTCGCGAGCGGAGTCAACGATGACGATGGCGTCAGGTTTTTTCTCAAGGTTGCGAACGCCGCGAAGGTTGCGGAGGAGTTTTTCACGCTCACGGCCAAGGGCAGCGAGTTCCTTTTTGGACATGGATTTGAACTCCGGTTGTTTCTCAATGTTTTCGAGGTAACGAAGGCGCTCAACGGATTTGCGAACGGTGGTCGCGTTGGTGAGCATGCCGCCGAGCCAACGGTGGTTGACATAATGTTGACCGGTGGCTTCTGCAGCCTCGCGGATGGCGTCTTGTGCCTGGCGTTTGCAGCCGACGAAAAGGATTTGTTTGTTTTTGCTGACGAGGTCTGCGAGGAAGTCGGAAGCTTTATCAAGCTGTTGGACGGTTTTCTCGAGGTTGATAATGTAGATTCCGCCTTTGTCCTTCATAAGGAAGGGCTTCATGCGTGGATTCCATTTTTTCGTTTGGTGACCGTAGTGAACGCCAGCGTCCACCATTTCAGTGATGAGTTCGTTAATCATGATATATGTAGAGTTGTCCCGTCTTAAATCAGAGCGAGCGATTTTGAAGACCTGCCACTTGGTTTCCCTTAGGTCTTCGTTGTTGTGAGGTGGCTGAAGGGGCGCGGTTCTTATGGGTGAACCCAGAAAAATGCAAGCACTTTTCTGGGTTCAGCTAAAAGTTACTAGTTTTCAGTTTTGAGTCTTCTGCTAAAAATGGAACACTGAAAATTTCTCCCCTAGCGCCGCGTGCGGCGTCTGGCTGCTCCGCTGGTGCGGCTTGGGGTTCCTTGTGCGGAGGGCTGACCACGGCGTCCGCCGCCGGAGTTTTGTTGTCCACCACGTCCACCGCCCCCACCACCGCCTTGTTTGACTTTCGGGGGTTTGAATCCGGTGCGGTGTTTTTCCTGGAGGTTTTCGCTGTGCCACTGGTGGCTGGTATCGCGTGGAATTTGATTTTTGATCAGTTTTTCGATGTCGCGGAGGAAATCGATCTCATCCTCAGCACAGAAGGACACGGCAAGGCCATCCGCACCAGCGCGGCCGGTGCGGCCGATGCGGTGGACGTAGGCTTCGGGCTCATTCGGGAGATCGTAGTTCACGACGAGGCCGATGTCTTTCACATCGACTCCGCGAGCGGCGACGTCGGTTGCGACGAGAACGGGAACGAGGCCTTGTTTGAATTTTGCGAGGGCTTTTTCCCGTTGGGCTTGGGATTTATTGCCGTGAATGGCTTCGGCTTCGTAGCCGGCAGCGGTGAGGGCGACGGCGAGTTTGTTGGAGCCGTGTTTGGTCCGGCCAAACACGATGGTCAGTTTGGCTTCGCTGGCTTGGCTTTGTTTTTCAAGAAGCTGCTGCAAGAGATACATTTTGTTACCACGATCCACGAAGCAGAGTTTTTGTTGGATCCGCTCGGCGGTGGTGACTTCTGGTGTGATGGTAACACGGGCTGGATCACGCAGGATTTTTTGCGCGAGGGAAACGATGTTCGGGGCAAGTGTGGCGGAGAAAAACAGGGATTGTCTTTTCTTCGGAAGGAGATCGACGATGCGATTTACATCGCGGAGGAAACCCATATCCAACATGCGATCGACTTCATCGAGGACGAAGAAATCGACGGCTGAGAGATCGACGCAGTTCTGATCAATGAGATCGAGCAAACGGCCGGGAGTGGCGACGAGGACATCGACACCGGAGCGCATGGCGTTGACTTGCGGGCGCTGGCCAACGCCACCCCAAATGGTGGTGAGGCGGAAACGGATTTTTTCTCCGTAGGTGGAGAAACTTTTCGCGACTTGGCCGGCGAGTTCGCGGGTTGGTGCGAGGACGAGGACACGGCATTGTTTGGAGCGAATCGGGCGGGGATCGTTGTGGAGGGCATTGAGGATGGGCAATGCGAACGAGGCGGTTTTTCCGGTTCCGGTTTGGGCGCAACCGAGTAGGTCGCGGCCTTCCAAGAGCAGCGGGATGGCTTGGGCTTGGACGGGTGATGGAGTGGTGTAGTTGAGTTCGTTGAGAACTTGTTTCAAGGGCGCGGCAAGAGCCATCGCTTCAAATGTAGGAGTCATGTCTATTTTCTAAAAGCCAGCGGGTGCCGATTTCGGTTGCTGGCAGGGATCGATGAGATGTAAGTGAGCCTCTTGCAATCTCTCATCGAAGTAGACCGGAAAAAGCGCTGGCAAGGAACTTGCAAGCTAGAAGGCCAAGCCTTCCGGCGGCTGTCATAGTCGGTTATTTCGGAATGGCAAAGCATTTCTGCTCGAATGCAAAAACGAAAAACCGCAAGGTTTGAGCCTTGCGGTTTGTTTGGAACGGTTGTGAAACCGTTGAAATACTTAGTATTGATTTTGGTCTTGGGAGTTGCCGTAGAGGGCACCTGCACCTGCGCCGAGAGCGCCACCAAGGATAGCACCTTCTGCAGTGCGTCCGGATTGGTGACCGACGATAGCACCTGCGCCTGCGCCCAGAAGTCCGCCACCGATTGCACCGCGTTGGGTGTTAGGGCCGGTTGGAGCGGTGCAGTTGCTGAGGGCGATGCTGGAGACAGCTGCGATGGTAAGAAGGGCTAGTTTTTTCATAATTTAATTAGGAGTTGTTAAATGAATAGGCGATTTTTCATGAAGTTCAAGGAATTTGAATGGGATTTTTCCCTCTTTCCATGCGCTTCACGTTCGGGTTCGACTGGAAGCTGATAGGTTCTATTCGATAAATTTTAGTTAACGAAAAGAAATGAATCACACGCTTGCGACTTCAGGTGCACATTGGGGTAGGACGGGTGCCAGAGGTGAGAGTCCGAGTTTGGCGAGCAAGGTTTGATCTTTTTTCACAGAGGGATTTTCAGCGGTTAGGAGCTTATCTCCGTAAAAAATGGAATTTGCACCGGCGAAGAAGCAGAGCGCTTGCGCTTCATCGGAAAGGCGAGTGCGGCCTGCGGAGAGGCGAACTTTTGCTTTTGGCACAGCGATCCGAGTGACGGCGATCATGCGAACGATATCGAAGGTGTCCACTTGTGGGTTCTCCGCAAGCGGTGTGCCGGGCATGGGCATGAGGGAGTTGATCGGCACGGACTCGGGTTGAGGATCGAAGTTTGAAATGATTTCTAACATCCGCAAACGGTCGGTAATGGTTTCACCGAGACCAAGGATGCCACCGCAGCAAACGGACATGCCTGCGTCTTGGACGTTTTTGATGGTGCGGAGCCGGTCTTCGTAGGTGTGCGAAGTGACGATGTTCGGATAATGCTCGGGTGAGGTATCGAGGTTGTGGTTGTAGGCGGTGACACCCGCTTGTTTGAGTTGCTTGGCTTCATCGGGGCCGAGCTCGCCGAGGGTGACACAAACTTCCATGCCGAGTTTGGAAACGTCTTGGATGATATCGAGGACTTGTTCGAAGCGTTGGGTTCCACCGCGGACACCGCGCCATGCGGCTCCCATGCAGAAACGGGTGGAGCCGGAATCCGCGGCAACTTTGGCGCGTTCCATCACATCGCATTTTGACATGAGGCGTTCGCTTTCGACGCCGGACTTGTATCGGGCGGATTGGGCGCAGTAGGAACAATCCTCGGAGCAACCGCCGGTTTTGATCGAAAGAAGGGTGCAAAGCTGGACTTCCGGTTTGTCCCAGTTGGCTTGATGCACTTTTCTGGATTTTTGGATCAGTTCAAAAAAGGGAAGAGAATGGAGTTCCTGGAGTTCTTTGAGAGTCATGATGAAAAATGAGATGAACGTCTGTTAGAGAGTGAAGCGGAATAACGGTTAACGAGTCCAGCCGCCATGGCCGGTGGGCATTTGGCCTTGGCCGACCATGGTGTAAAGGGTTTTACCTTTCGCACCGATGAGTGGATGTCCGAGTTTTTTCTTCCAAACAGAAGACATGGATGCACCGGTGTGGCAGCCCCATGATTTGCACACGGCATCTCGGGCGAAGATGGAGGAATTCAGTCTCGAAATATCGTTTTCATGTAGCCATGCAGTGGAGACGGCCATGATGTCGTTGCCGTAATCGAACAAGAATGCGAATTTGTTAGAATGACCGAAGTAATCGTAGGTGACGACGGACTTGCGCGGGCGGGCGTTGATTTTTGAAATGTAATCGTTGGAGGAGTTGAACCAGATCAAGGTGGCGTTGCGTTTGGCCGCCTGCTCTGCGATCCATGTGGTGTAGGGTTTGCCGTCTTCTCGACCTCTTGCTTCATAACCGGGTTTGTAGACCATCCAAACTAGCGGTGCTTCTTTTCCGTATGTTTGACGGACTTCTGCCATGCGCAGTGTAGAGGCACGCACGAAGTTGGCCCACCAGCGATCGTGTTGATCTTCTCCGGTTCTATAATCTTCCCAAGCGCGCAGTGCGGGTCCCCCGCAGACGATGACATGTTCTGCTTGGGCAACTTGTGAGAGAAGCAAGACAGAGAGGAAAATAGCTTTCTTCACGTGAGACATGTGAGGGTTGTAAGCCTAGTGGTGAGTTGGGGTCAATCGGTATCGCAACAGCTGCGAGCTGATGGTAGGGTTAACGATCACGCTCGAAACGAAGGACTTTTTCTCCCTCATGGTAATAATTGAGACGATCTCGAGCGTGGACTTCTAAATAAGCTTGGTCTTCACGTAGGGCATGGAGCTCGATTTCCCGATGTTCTTTGATATCCAACGCGGCTTGTTCGCGGTCTTGGGTGCTGCTGAGTTTGGCTTGGAGCTTATCGTTCTCGCGCTTGTAAGGATAGGCAGATGTTACGATTAGCAAACCGAAGGATATGGCCGTGAAAAGGTAGAGCAGTCGATTGGTCCCTTTGATAAAGCGGACTCTCGACTCCAGGCGTGCAAGTTTTTGAGGTGTATACTTGGTCTTGGCCATTTCCGAAGTGCTTATAGTTGAACGCGATTCGGGGTTAATTGTCAAGCAAGGTTAACTTTCTGGAGGGGAGCTTAGGGATTGCATGCGAGAAAACTTGCGCCTAGCGTCTGCTCCCCGGCACAGCCGGTGATATTAGAAACAATGAAATTACCTCATGTGGCGATTGTCGGGGCGACGGGTGCCGTCGGCGTGGAAATGCTTCTTTGCCTAGAGCAAAGGAATTTTGAATTGAGCGAGCTGACGCTTTTGGCATCGGCGCGTTCGGCGGGGAAGACTGCCACTTTTCGGGGTAAGGAAATTGTGATCAAGGAGCTTACGCATGACTCGTTTCATGGCGTCGACATCGCCCTGTTCAGTGCGGGCGGAGATATTTCTAAAGAGTTCGCTCCCTCGGCCGCAGCGGCTGGCGCAGTGGTGATTGATAATTCATCTGCATTCCGCATGGATGAAGGGGTGCCTTTGGTGGTTCCTGAAATCAATCCAAAGGCTGCGAAAAACCGCCCGAAAGGGATTATCGCGAATCCGAACTGCACAACGATTATTTCACTGATGGCACTCGCCCCGTTGCATGAGCAGTTTGGCTTGGAGAGCGTGATCGCATCGAGCTATCAAGCGGTTTCCGGATCTGGTGCGCAAGGGATCATTGAACTCGAAGAGCAAGTGAAAGCCATCGCGATGGGTCAGCCGTTCACACCGAAAGTTTATCCACGTCAAATCGCATTCAATGTGATTCCGCAGGTGGATGTGTTCACGGAAAATGGTTACACCAAAGAAGAGATGAAAATGGCCAACGAAGGTCGGAAAATTCTCGGTCATCCGAATTTGAAAGTTTCGTGCACCTGCGTCCGCGTGCCGGTGTATCGTTCGCATTCGGTTTCAATCACAGCGAAGTTCGCTAAGGAACCTAGCGTGGAAGCCGCGAGAAATGCCTATTCAGGCAAACCGGGCATCAAGGTGATGGATGATCCTTCGCAAAAACTTTTCCCTGTTCCGTTAGATACTACGGGCAAAGACGATTGTTTGGTCGGCCGGATTCGCAAAAGCCTGGTGTTAGAAAACGCCTTGGATTTGTGGGTGGTTGGTGATCAGGTGCGCAAGGGTGCCGCGCTTAACGCGGTGCAGATTGCGGAAATTCTCTAAGCATTCTTCTCATGAACGGTGATCTCAAAAACTATTTGAAAACCTTGGTTTCTCATGTGGATACAGCGTTGGATGACTTCCTGCCCATACCAGGCGAGGCGCCGGGAGCGATTCATGAGGCCATGCGTTACACGATTTTCGCTGGAGGCAAACGTCTGCGTCCGGTGCTTTGTATCGCGGCGGCTGAGGCTTGCGGCGGAACTGAAGCAGCGGCTCTCCGGGCTGCGTGCGCAGTGGAGCTGATGCATACCTACTCTTTGGTGCATGATGATTTACCGTGCATGGACGACGATGATTTGCGTCGCGGTCGGCCGACCTGTCACAAGGTTTACGGTGAAGGGATGGCGGTACTTTGCGGCGATGCTTTGCTGACCGAATCGTTTGCGCTGTTGGCGAAATCGCAGCCGAGCGAGCGTTACACAGTGGGCGAAATGATTTTCGAGTTAGCCACTGCGGGTGGGAGTCGGAAATTGATTGGCGGTCAGGTGTTGGATCTTGAAGGAGAAGGTCAGCAACTGAGCAAAGAGCAACTGCTCGCGATCCATGAGGCAAAAACTGGCGCGCTGTTAGTGAGTTCATTGCGTTTGGGTGGAATGACTGCGAATGCGAGCGCTGAACAATTGGCGGCCTTGAGCAATTTCGGTTATTCTCTGGGGCTGGCGTTTCAGGTGATCGATGACATTTTGGATGTGACCCAAACCACGAAAAGCCTCGGTAAAACGGCAGGGAAAGATGTGGCGGCGAATAAGTCGACCTATCCTTCCGTATGGGGTTTGGAAGAATCACGGAAAGAAGCGGAGCGCCTCACTGGCGTTGCGATGGATGCACTGGAGGTGTTTGGCAACCGCGGCGCAAGGATGCGTGAAATCGCCGGATGGATGTTGGCGCGCGAATATTAATGGCATGCATTTCACCTGAATCTGGATTCGATGAAGAACGAGGTTGATTCTAATGCGAGTATGGGGCTAGGTCTGCATATCAAAAAGCGATCTTTCAGTTTCATGTTGGCCAAGCGGTATCTCAATCCGCGCCGTGCCGTTTTATCTTCCTTCACCCTGATTTCACTCATCGGCGTGTTGCTGGGCGTTTTGGTTTTAGTTGTGGTGATGGCCGTCTACGCAGGTTTGGAAAGAGATGTGAAAGGGCGCTTGCTGGGGTTTACGCCGCATATTTTGGTGAGGTCGCCCCTAGCTGCTCCTGTTGATCCGGATGCGGAGGGGACTGAGACTTCCGGCTGGCAGTTGCTCGCAGCAAAGGCGGCAGAAGTAGAAGGCGTTTCGGCGGCTACGGCCTTTGTCTCGGACAATGTGATCCTAGATGTCGGCTCATGGCAAAAACCTGTAGCGTTTCGTGGAATCGATACCAGCGACGCAACTCAGGTGGATGGGGTTAAGAAAATGTTAGATCTAAAGAACTATCCGGATTCGAGCTCGGATCTTGGACTGGATGATCGCGCGGTGGTTTCTTCAATCATCGCTGAGCAATTCCAACTTAAAGTGGGAGATACCATGCGCTTGTATTCGACTCGGAATTTCGAGGGTGTGATGCAGGCCTATCGAGTGACCGAGAAACCGGTGATCCGCGAGGCAAATACCGAGGCTTGGGCGGTGGTTACTGAAGTTCTCAAGCAGGACTTAAAACAGGTGGGAGAAAATTTCGAGGTTCCCGCTGCAAAACTGGGTGAGGCGTATGAACTTCTAAATAGAATTCAATTTGAGCCAATCCGTGAGCCAGAGAAGGACATGATTCATGAGCTACTCAAGGCAATGGAAAATGGAAAACTCATCGAGGATAAAGACCTCTTTCAATTTTCTGCTGAGGACAAAGCAAAGCTCATCGAAGCTTATGAAGCATTGTCCAAGACCGATGCTGCCGAGATGGATGGTGAAATTTTGAAAGGCATCAAGAGCTTGGTTCTGCCGAAAGAAGTGCAAGTGATTGGAATCTATGCGGCTTCGCAAATGGCTGTGACTCCGGATTTATTTGTACCTTTGCCTTTGGCGCAAGATTTAGCGGGATTGAATGGCGAGGTGCAGGGGATCGCTTTGCGGTTAGAGGATCCTTATCAAGCAGAGCAAGTGGCGATGAAAGTGCGTAAACATCTCGGCTCTGGTGAGTATGTTGAAACGTGGGGTGATCAATATAAGGCGTTCTTTAATCTGATCAACCAACAGCGAATGATGATGTATTTCGCACTATCGTTCATCGTATTGATTTCGGCGTTTTCGATGATGGCGGTGATGTTCACGGTGACAATTCAGAAGCGTCGTGAGATCGGAGTGATGAAGGCGCTAGGCGCTGCGCCGGGTCAGATTGTGCGGGTGTTTCTTTATCAGGGAATGATTTTAGGGATTTTCGGAGCGATGCTCGGGGTCGGCCTTGGGCGTTTGGTGATTCATTTCCGTGGTGGTGTGCAGGAAGGAATGCGGGTATTGGGATTTGATCCTTTCTCCGCTTCTCTAACAGGTTTTGGTGTGTTGCCGGCTCATAATAATCCTGTTGAGCAATTAGTGATAGGATTGATGGCATTTCTACTATGTTCACTTGCTGCGTTGGTGCCGGCATTTTTTGCGGCACAAAGTGATGCGGCTAAGTCATTGAGGAATCTTTAATTATGCAAATTTGGCTAATTCAACACGGCAAGAAAACCGGACCGTTTCAAGACTATGAAATCCGTAACCGGATTACGGACGGACAGATCGAGCCGGATCAATTTGCTTGGCACGAAGGTTTGCCGGGTTGGGTGAAGCTGCGCGAAATTGAATTATTCCGTGAGGATCTTGAGCGGACAGAAAATGAGAGCGTGACGGGTGCCGAAATCGTTAGTCCGCCGAATAAGGTCGAACCGCCGGTGGTCGTTTCTTTCTCCGGTAAGCGTTATTTGGGTAGGAGATTTTGGGCGAGGTGGTTGGATTTGGTAGTTTATTCCGCGGTGTGGTGGTTACTGATGTATGTGGCAGGGCGCAACATTGGCCTAATGATTGAAAATGAGTGGCTTATGATCTCCATGCTCATTCCATGGTTCGCGCTGGAGTCATGGTTGCTGCATCGGTTTGGAACAACACCGGGCAAGTGGCTGTTAGGAATTCGAGTGGTCAACGATGACGATACGCCATTGACCTTTAAATCATCTATTTGGCGGTCGATACGCGTCATGATCGCCGGAGTGGGTTTCGGCTGGGGTTTGTTATCACTGCTATGCCAAGCGATGAGTTGGTTCACAACTCGGAAAATTGGAAAGCCGGTATGGGATTACATGGGAAAGCACAAAATCACAGTTGCTCCACTCAAGGCTTTCAAAATTATCGCGCTGATCTTGCTGTTTTTTACAGCCATACAATTACAATCCGCTGTTAGAGGTCCTTACGATCAGGAAAAGTTTCTGAAAGAATTTCCCCAGTGGAAAGAATTCTTCGATAAGGGCAAACCGTATTATTTTCCGATGAAGCACTGAACTTCATTAGAAATTCCGGATATCGTCTTTGTCTTCCGGACTGGTGCCGTTGCCGGAGGTTGCACCGTCTTCGCCCATGGACCAGAGATCGTAATCAGGGTTCATGGCCCCGCTACCACGACGATAGAGGTATTCACGTTTCCATGGATCGATGATTTTGGTGCTGGCACCTGTTCCTTCTAGCCATTTTTGTGAGTCATTGTTGGGATCGAGCTCGGAAAGGTAAATTGCATCTGGGTTTTCTGCCATGAAGCCGTCGTAGTAAAGTGCTTGAAACAACATGTTTGACTCTCCTTTACCATCTCCTCCACCAGCATCTTCGTCACCTGGATAATCCCCGTTATCGAGTTTGTAATCTTCGATGGCTTTGGAGATCAGGTTGATATGGATTTCAGCTCGGTTATTATCTCGTTTGGTCTTAACAAATCGCAGGCCGCCGAGGGATAAGCCCGCAAGAAGTAGGATAATCGTAATCACGACGAGAACTTCGATAAGTGTGAAGCCGCGGTGATGTTGACGAGATTTCAGTTTCATGGAGGTCAGCGGTTACTGTTGTTGACCCATCTCTTGGATCATCTTGATGAGTGGTAGGAAAAGGGCGAAGACAACGGCACCGACCACCAAGGCGAGAAACACGATCATGATCGGTTCGAGGATGGAAGTAAGGGCGGTCACGGCGTTATCGACTTCGTCATCATAGACATCGGCTACTTTAAGAAGCATTTCAGGAAGTTGACCGGTTTCTTCACCAACATCGACCATGGAGATGAGCATGTTAGGAAACACGCCACTGGCAGAGAGAGGAGTGACGATGGATTCGCCTTCTTTGACGGCTTCGTGGACTTTGGAAATGGCGTTCGAGATTACGACGTTTCCGGCGGTGTCGCGGGTGATGTTCAGTGCTTGGAGAATTGGAACACCGGAGGTGACCAGTGTGCCAAGTGTTCTTGCGAAGCGGGAAACGGCTGATTTCCGTTGCATGTCGCCGAAAACAGGCATGTGGAGCTTGAGCTTATCAATCGCTTCACGACCACCTTTGGTTCTGCCCATGGCACCGAAGCCCAGATAGACCAAGAAAGCAGCGACAAACATCCAAACAACGTTGGGGATGATCCAAATCGGTGTGGCGAGACAGAACTCGGAGAATCCGAAGACGACTTGGGAAATCAGTGGGAGTTCGGAATCGCTGTTGTTAAACATTTCCTTAAACTTGGGAACGATGAAGATCATCAGGAAAACCAAGATCGCCACTGCGATAAACATCACGATCGCCGGATAAACCATGGCTGAAACGATTTTGTTTTTCAGTTTGTGAGCCTTTTCTTGGTATTCGGCCAGACGGTTGAGGACGACTTCCAGAACACCGCCGAGCTCACCGGCTTTGACCATGTTCACATAAAGTTTGTTGAACATTTTTGGGTGTTGGGCGAGAGATTCTGAGAAGGTGGAACCACCTTGGACGGAATCTGCGAGGGAAGCGATAGTGGCTTTGAGGGCGGGATTGGGCTCCTGTTTGCCGAGAACGGTAAGTGAGCGAAGCAAAGGCAGACCCGCATCGATAAGAGTTGCTAGCTGCCTGGTGAAAATCATCAAAACTTTCGGCTTAACGTTGGATTTGGCTTTGCCGATGGTCATGTTCATCGCGCTCCCTTTGCTCTTTGCCTTGGATTTCTTGGGTAATTTCGCTCCGACAGGTGCTTTTGCAGATCCTTCTTCGTAAACTTGAGTTGGGAATAAATGTTGTGCCCTTAGCATTTGAATGGCTTCGGCTTCAGAAGAGGCTGAAAGCACGCCATCGGTTTGCTCACCTTTTGCATCGAGTGCGGAGTAAATGAAGTTAGGCATGGTTTTTTATTATTTAAGGGTGGTTTAAGGGGAAAGATAAACGATTTTTGCGGAAGCAGAAGAATAAAGTTAGGGAGAATTTAGGCTAGGTGTATTTCAGAACCTCTTCGATGGTGGTTTTTCCCATGTAAATGTTGCGTAAGCCGTCTTCCCGGAGGGTGTTCATGCCAAGCTCGATGGCCTTTTGTTTGATAACTACCGTTGGGGCGCGGTTGGTAATGAGCTCGCGGATTGGCTCGGTGATGTTGAGTAGTTCGTAAAGTCCTGCGCGGCCACGGTAACCAGATTGACCGCAAATTTCACACCCTGCTCCGGTGTAGAATTGTTTATCGCCCAGTTCGTGAGGGGAAACTCCAAGTTGATTGAGGATGGCCTCGCTGGGTTCGTAGGGGCTGATGCAGTCTCTACAAATGGTCCTAACAAGACGCTGGGCGAGAACCCCTTCCAAGGAGGCAGCGACGAGGAAGGGTTCGCAACCCATATCGATGAGACGCGTGATCGCGCCGGCGGAGTCGTTGGTGTGAAGGGTGGAAAGCACCAAGTGACCGGTGAGTGCGGCTTGGATCGCAATGGTGGCGGTTTCCTTGTCTCGCATTTCCCCGATCATGATGCGATCCGGGTCTTGACGAAGGAAGGCGCGGAGAACACGAGGAAAGTCCAAACCGATTCCTTCGTTGATGGGGATTTGGATGATGCCATCGATATCATATTCGACGGGATCTTCTGCAGTGAGCAGTTTCGCATCGATGGTGTTGATGCGACGAAGTCCGGCGTAAAGTGTGGTGGTTTTTCCGGCACCTGTGGGACCGGTAACGATGAAAATTCCGTTAGGTTTCTCGATGGTATCTCCGATGTATTCGTAGATGCTGGCAGGTAAGCCAAGGTTTTCGAGGCTGAGGTTAACAGACGAACGATCGAGAACCCGAAGCACGACGGATTCACCGTGGTGGGTGGGGAGGGTGGAAACCCGCATGTCGACTTGTTTTTCGCCGATCTGTTTGACGATGCGTCCGTCTTGCGGGATGCGTCGTTCAGCGATGTTCATGTTCGCCATGACTTTCACCCGCGAGATGATGGGCAGGGCGAGGTGCACTGGAGGCGGTGCCATTTCGTAGAGTGCACCATCAACACGGTAACGGATTTTGAAATCTCGTTCGAAAGGCTCGAAATGGATGTCGGAGGCTTTTTCTTTGATGGCCTGATAGAGAACGAGATCGACGTAGCGGACGATGGGTGCGGAGTTGGCTTCGGCCTCGGCATTTGCCGGATCCATTTCGTCTGCGCTGATATCGAGCTGGCTTAGAATGTCATCCATGGCACGGCCTTCGCCGCCATAGCATTCGTTGATTTTAGCTTCGACAAGGTAGTCAGGGGCGACGACGACGATAATTTCACGACCGAGGGTGAAACGTAAGTCTTCGACGGTTTGAGGGTTGAGAGGATCGACGAGGGCGATGTGGAGGCCTTGCTCATCGAAGTTTACCGGAAGAGCGCCGTGAAGGCGGGCAGTGCCGGCTGGAACGAGATCGAGCAAAGCTTGGGGAGGGGTCCAATTTTTGAGATCGATGGTATTCGCGCTGAGTTCGGAAGCGACGAGCGGCCAGACATCATCGCGGTATTGAATGACACCGAAGTCCGCCAAAAGTTCGGGCACGGTTTTTCCGCTGTTATCGACTTCGGAGAGGATCTCCTCGGTGAGTGAAACATCGATGAGGCCTCTCGATTGGAACAGTTCTAGAAGTTGGCGATTATCCATGGTTGGGTGTAGGCAGGACGGTGAGTTTTTTTGAAAAGGGACGTTTAATCGAGGTCGCCCATGGTGGCGTGAACGACTTCTTCAGCGGAGGTGATTCCGGCAAGGATTTTTCGGATACCGTCTTCGCGGAGGGTGCGCATGCCGAGTTCGCGGGCGCGTCTGCGGAGTTGGTTGGTGGATTGTTCCGTGTTGATGAGTGAGCGAACTTCATCATCGATGTTGAAAAGTTCGAAGATACCCATTCGTCCGCGGTAGCCGTTTCCACGACATTTTTCACATCCGGTGGGACCAAAGATGGACGCGTCCGTGACTCGAGAAGAATCGATGTGGAGGGCGCGCATTTGTTTCTCGGTGAGTTCTGCAGGGGCTTTGCAGATGGGGCAAAGTTTGCGGACGAGGCGTTGGGCGAGAATGGAGCGGACGGCGGAAGCGATGAGGAAGGGTTTGACTCCGATATCGGCGAGACGAGCGACAGCAGATGGGGCGTCGTTGGTGTGGAGGGTGGAGAATACCAAGTGACCTGTTAGAGATGCGTTGATCGCGATGTTTGCGGTTTCCGCATCACGAATCTCTCCGATCATGATGATGTTGGGTGCTTGGCGAAGCATGGCGCGCAGGGCTGCGGCGAAGGTCATGCCGATCTCGGCTTTGACCATTACTTGGTTGATGCCTGCGAGTTCGTATTCGACGGGATCCTCAACCGTGATGATTTTTTTATCGGGTCTGTTAATGACGTTGAGACAGGCGTAAAGTGTGGTGGTTTTACCAGAACCGGTGGGGCCGGTAACGAGGATGATGCCGTCGGGTAAGCCGAGAAGTTGTTCAAACTGGGCTTGGTCATCTGAGAAGAATCCGAGTTCCGGCAAGCCGAGTAGCAACGCGGTCTTATCGAGAATACGCATGACGATGGATTCGCCGTGATTGGATGGGACGGAGGAAACCCGGAGATCGACTTCTTTTTCTCCCATCTTGAGCTGGATACGACCGTCCTGCGGGAGGCGTTTTTCCGCGATCGACATCGTTCCGCTCATGACTTTGAGGCGGGCGATGATGGCGGGGAGAAGTTTTTTCGGGTGAGAATCGACGTGCACCAATTTACCATCGAGGCGATAGCGGATGCGGACGGAAGTTTCGAGGGGCTCGATGTGGATATCGGATGCTCTTAAGCGAAAGGCTTCGGTGAGGGTTTGTTGGACGAGGCGAATGATGGGCGCGTCACCGACCTCTGAACCAGCTTCGGCATCTCCCGTGGAGACCTGAAATCCATCTTCGATGGGTTTCTTTTTCTCTTCCTCAACGTGATAGAACTGACGGAGGTGATCCGAGATATCGGTGGGAGTGGCGCAGGCGAAATTGAGTTCTCGGCCGGTTACGTGAGGTAGGCTATCGAGCGTTTCGAAGTTCAAAGGGTCTGCAACTGCGACGGTGAGGAACATCCCATCATCAGCAATGGGAACGGCGCGGTAGCGTTGGACGATGTCATCGGGTAGCGCGGTGATGATCGATGGGTCGAGATTTAGCTGATGAATGATGACGAATGGAACGCCGGCGTTGCTGGCGAGAGTCTCACTGACTTGTTCTTCGGTGATGCTGCCTGCTGCAATGAGCTGCTTGATGATCGTCTCACCGCGCGCAAGAGCGGTGCGAGTTTCTTGGACGTGCTCGGCATTTAGAAGGCCGGCATCGACGAGGAGATCTGCGAGATAGTCTTCGTTGGAGAACACTGGTTTTTAAGAAAATAGGTTTTAATGAAAGTCAGCAATTTTACACTGACGTAGGAGTAGAATGCAAAGATGGTCAAGTGAGTTGGCGGTGTCAATCAATCGAAACGATTCAATCTTGTTTTAGTTGGGTAAGCTGCTGCGGGGTTTGTCGAAGAGCCATGAAGTGATCGCAGGCATTGAGGAGTTCGGAATCTTGAGGTTGGGTGAAGGGACGAATGAAATCCGCGAAGTTTTGGGGGGCTGCGTGTCGCAGCTTTGGGTTTCCCCATTCGATCAAATCCGTGAAATTCACATCGGCGGTGAGATCTTGGAGGCCTTGATTTTGGTAGATTTCCTGGCCTTCGATTCGTTGTTGGAGCAGGTAACCCCGAATAGAACCATAGGGGCGACGATGGTAGAGATTTTCCGCTAGGCTGCCGTAATCGATTGTTAGCATTTCTCCGCGTTGCCAGAGATGTAACCACGATTGCAGCCATTTCTGATAGGATTCGTGGATTTCGACGCGTTGGCCGATAGGGAAATCGCCTTTGAATATGGAGGATTCCGGCAAGGTTGGGGGATCGATGAGAATTTCTTGGGTCTGCTTGTTGGTGTGGATCAGGGCGATTTCTTTCCAGCCGGTTTGAGTTTTTTGAAACAAGCGAACAGGAAAGGCATCTACGAGTTCGTTAGAAAAAATCACAGCGTTACCGTCGCAGGATTTGAGGGCTTCGTGGATGGTTAGGTGAAAGGAAGCTCTTTTTCCAAGAGTCTTTTTTTGGTGAGCGAGGAGGGTGGGTGAGGAGTCGACCAAGTGGAGTTTGGTGGTGAAGCGAAGAGTAAGAGGAAGGTAGCGGAGGACTTGTTTAGAAAGAGTTCCCATGCCTGGGCCGATCTCGATAAGGTTGCGAGTTTTGTGGAAGCGCATGGCTTGGGCTGCCCAAGCGGCAATGGCTTTTGCGGGGGCGGCGGCGAGTTGGGGGGCGGTAGTGAAATCACCGCGTGAGCCGATGGCGCGGATGTTTTTTGCATAGTAGCCACGTTGCGGGTCATGGAGGCACCGCTGCATGAATTGCTCGAACGTTTCGTGTGGCATGAGTGAAGTCTGAATTCCTAACGATTCGGTTTCGATTGGATAGGAAATAAAAAAGACCGCATCCCGATGAAGGATGCGGTCTTTGAAAGATTAGATAATCCTTGGATTACTTGGCTGCAGCTGTGCGCGCTTTGCGGATGAAGCTGTTCACGGTCTCGGAAGGTTTTGCACCAACGGCGAGCCATTTGTCTGCTTTTTCGAGATCGATTTCGTAATTGGTGCCTTCGGCGAGTGGATTATAAGTTCCGATCTGTTCGATATAGCGACCATCGCGACGCTTGCGGCTATCGACGGCTACGATTTTGTAGTAAGGACGGTCTTTGGTGCCCTTGCGGTTGAGACGGATGGAGACTGACATGATATGAAGAATTTACAAGTTGCCCCTTTTGGGCGGGCGCGGAGGTTGGTGGAATTTGTAGGGCAGGACAAGCGAAATTTTGCGAAGAATGCGAGTTTTTCGTGAAAATGATGAAATAGCTATGGGATGAAATAAAAAACCCAGCCGAAGTGAATGGGCTGGGTTTCTAAAAATTGGCTTAACCAAGGTTAGTATGAATTGGTACGAACATGGTTGTAGTAGCTTTCGGCACCGAGTTCCGGTGGGAATTCTGAGAGGCCTTCGTGGACGTTCATCCCGATGTTATTGTCTTGTCCGCATTTTTCGTAAGGGGGTTTGAACGTGCCGCGGTAAGTTGGGCAAGTGAAGGTGAAGAGCTCGTAGAAGCCGTAACCGAGGCGTTTGAAGGCGCGATTGGTACCGTCGACCGCACCGTAGCTCCAGCCTGCTTTTCCACCGTAGGTATCGGATCTACGAACGATCATTTCAGGAATTTCAACGACACCGTAAAGGATATTGCTGAGCGCGCGACCCAGTTTGCGGGTGGAGGTGTAATGAGAACCAGGAGGGGAGTGGATGTCAGCAGCTGCGAAGCCTGAGAGAGCTACAACACTGGCGGCGATGAACAGGAGTTTTTTCATACTGAAGATAGGTTAGAAAGGTAGAGTGTCCGTTGGCAAGGAGAAGTTTGGGAATTTTGCGAACGATGTGTGACAGGTTTTTCCGATGAAATTAAAGGCTGACTCCAGTAGCGGAGGTGACGCCGGGGATGGCGCGGATGGCTTCCATGACCACCGGGGGAAGAGCGGCGTCCAGCTCGATCAGGGAGAGTGCGACGCTTTTCGCTTTGTCGCGGGCGAGGGAGAAATTAGCGATGTTCTGGCCGGCGTTTCCAAGCACGGTGCCGACGGCTCCGACGATTCCCGGGCGGTCGTCATTGCGGACAATGAGGAGGTGACCTTTGATCGGACTGTCAACGAAGAGGCGATCGATTTCTACGATGCGGGGGCTGCGGCCGATGATGGTGCCGGCGACACGGAATTTTTCATCCCCTTTGCGGAGTTCGACGACGAGGAGATCGTTGAACTCAGTCTGTGCGCTGATGGTGGATTCCACGAGGTCGAGTCCCATAGCTTTGGCGATGGCGGGTGCGTTGACGAGGTTGACTTGGCCATCTGCACGGGAGCATGCGAGCAAGCGAAATAGGGCGGTACGGGAAATGAGGCCGGTGTCCTTGGTGGCCAGGTCGCCGTGGTAGGAAACGCGGATCGAATCTGGGTTGGCTGGGCCGAGTTTGGCGAGCAAGGTGCCGAGCGCGCCCGCAAGTTCAAGATAGGGTCCGATTGCAGCAAGGGCTGCGGCATCGAGCGAGGGCATGTTGATCGCGTTGCGAATTTCACCTGTGGTAAGGAAATCGCGGATTTGGATGGCGACTTCGATGCCGACGTTTTCCTGGGCTTCGTTGGTGGAAGCTCCGAGGTGAGGGGTGAAGGCGATGTGTTTTTTGAGACTGAAAAGCGGGTGATCTGCAGCAGGTGGCTCGGTTTCGAACACGTCGAGTCCGCAACCGGCGATGTGGCCGGAATCGATTGCGTCTTTGAGAGCTGCTTCATCGATGAGTCCGCCGCGAGCGCAGTTGATAATGAGTGCACCTTTGTTCATGAGAGCGATGCGCTCTTTGTTCATGATGTGGCGGGTGTCGTCGGTGAGTGGGACGTGGAGGGTAACGACATCGGCACCGGTGAGGGCGATGTCAGGTGATTCAGCGAGAGTGACTTTGAGCTCGCGGGCGCGGGATTCTGTTAGGAAAGGATCGTAGGCGACGACTTCCATGTTGAAAGCTTGGGCGCGTTTGGTGAACTCACTACCGATACGACCCATACCAAGGACGGCGAGGCGTTTGCCATTGAGCTCGATGCCTTGAAAGGCTTTGCGAGCGGCATTGAAGTCTCCGGCGAGAACGCCTGCGTGGGCGGGGCCGATGTTTCGCGCTGCGGAAAGCATGAGAGTGAAGGCGTGCTCGGCGGTGGAGATGGTGTTGCCCGATGGCGTGTTCATCACGATGACACCGTGATCGGTTGCTGCTTCACGGTCGATGTTGTCGACTCCGACACCGGCGCGTCCGATGGCTTTGAGGTTGGTGGCAGCAGCGAGGATGTCACGAGTGACTTTGGTTTGAGAACGAACCACAAGGCCGTGATATTGACCGATGATTTTTTTCAGCTCATCGGGAGCGAGGCCGGTATTAACATCGACAGAAATTTCAGGGGTGGAGCGCAGAGCTTCTACACCTTTTTCAGAAATGGGATCGGAGACGAGGACGCGGTAATTGCTCATAGGGGTGAGCTGCGGTAGATGAGAAGCGGGTGGCATGCAAGCGGAAGTAAGTAAGGATTTTAAAAGAGATTGACGCGGGTGCTAGAGTGCCGACGTGCTTCACTGGTTTTCAGACGGAAAATTCCCCTTGTATCTCGCGCCAATGGCGGGAGTGACGGATCTTATTTTTCGCAGAATCTGTAAGGAAATGGGCGCAGATGTGATGGTAACGGAGTTTGTGAGCGCGGAGGGAATCATGCAGGCAGATGAACGGACGCGGAAATACACGGAGTTCGATGAAGGGCAGCGGCCGGTTGGGGTGCAGTTGTTTGGCGCGGATGGCGAGCGGATGGGGGAGGCGGCTCGGAAGATTATTGATAAAGGTCTAGCGGGAAGGATACCGGATTTCATCGATATCAATTTCGGTTGTCCGGTTAATAAAGTGGTTTCACGTAACGGTGGGTCGTCTCTCCTGCGGGATTGTCCTTTACTGGCGAGCGTGGCGTTGGGTGTTTCAAAAGCCGTGGGGATGGATGTGCCGGTGACCGCGAAAATCAGAATAGGTTGGGATGCGGATTCGGTGAACGCGGTCGAAGTCGCGCGGACTTTGGAGGATTGCGGGATGCAAGCGATTGCGGTGCACGGTCGGACTCGGGCGCAGGGATATTCCGGAGAAGCCGATTGGGATACGATCGATGCCGTGGCGCGTGCGGTGACGGTTCCTGTGATCGGCAACGGTGATATTTCCTGCGGGGAAGATTTAGCCAAACGCAAACGTGAGACGGCGGTGAGCGGCGTGATGATAGGCCGGGCCGCGATGCAAAACCCATGGGTGTTCCGCGAGGCGAAGCATTTTTTGGAAACGGGCGAGGTGATGGAAGCTGTTCCGTTAGATGAAAGATGGGAGCTGATTTTGCGACATTGCCGCATGGCAGTGGAGAGCAACCGATACGGCAACGAACGTCAGACTCTAACAGCCATGCGCGGTCGATTGATGGCTTATTGCAAAGGTTTCCCCGGCGCCAAGGAGCTGCGGCAAAAACTTTGTCAGGTGGATTCGGTGGCAGCGGTGGAGGGGTTGGCGGAATCCGGATTGCGGAAATTCCTCGATCCCAGTGAACCAGATACACTTTGACCCATTCATTTCTTAGTATTGCCGCCGCCGCAGGTGACGTCACTGCTCGACAATTTTTACCAACTCGACTCGCCGATTCTTCGCACGACCGCCTTC
The DNA here is from genome assembly GCA_040384845.1 of Verrucomicrobiota bacterium. Lineage (GTDB taxonomy): Bacteria > Verrucomicrobiota > Verrucomicrobiia > Verrucomicrobiales > Akkermansiaceae > Luteolibacter. Next base: position 24,948 of record JAZKIL010000003.1, read on the forward strand.
GCTTTCATTGCTTTCCAAAGGGGCTGCGAACGCGACACCGACCGGGAAAAGCCTGTCCTTGGCCACGCCAAAGCGATCTGTCAGCGCAGATACGACGGCCTCGGCGCGCCGTTGTGAAAGGGATTTGTTTGTCTCAAATCCGCCGATTGAGTCGGTGTGGCCTACCACCAGAATTTTCAGCGCCGGGTTCGCTTTCATCAGGCTGCCTATTTCGGTTAGGGCTTCCGTAGAGTCAGTTCTTACCTCGGCCTTGTTGAAGTCAAAATTGATCCCGTAAAGAGCAATCCGGCCGGAAGCCGTGAGGGACTTATCCATCTCGGAGGCCGTCACTTTAACCATGCGATCGACCATACCCTTCTTCTCAGTGATCATCACGAGAGTCAGAACCTGTCCCTTTTCCGTGCCAAAGGCCCCGGGCCAATCGGTATTCGATGCGGTGAAGATCGTGACGAAGGTTTGCCCGACGTCGGTTGATTTACTAAAGGCCGCATAGCGGAAATCTTTGTTCAGCGAGAGGGGCGTATAAATTTTTTCGGGAAGCCCGTGACTTTTATAAACCTGAGAAAGGAACCGATCGTAGCCATTATCCAGAGTGCTCTCGGATTCATCGCCGCCTTTTCCTTCAAAAAGACTTTCGAAACCGCCTGCCTTCAAGTCTACCTGATACTGGCGCAGCACCTCGAGCGTGCCGGCGTTGGCGGGAGCGCGATAGAGGATTTGCGTCTGCGGGCCTTCCACCATCTCATGCTTGAACGGGAGGATCTTCTGACCGGCGTAGTCGAACACAACGCGTTCAAGAGCCACACATTGTTCGGCGAATGCTTTTTTCTCATGAAAAACAATGACCGAGCCTTCCATTCGCTTGAGCGCAGGATGGTCAGCCGATCCCGGTTTATCTTTGGTAAAATCCTCCTCCCCAAACAGGCAACCAGCAGCGAAAAGGGAGACGATGAGGAAGGAGTTCAGAGATAGTGAAATCATCTATCAGTCCGTAATGAGAAAGAAGACGGAGGTCAATCTCTTTCAACTCTCCGAAGTTCTTGATGGCCTAGCGAATAGGGATGTAACGGATTCGGTTTGGTGGGGCTGGAGCGCAGAATGTGTGCGGCGATGATAGGAGCGCCGATTTATGGCGTATGACGTGCCTATGCTTTCCACAGAGAGCGGAAGTAAACTCCAAAGTCATTTCATGAATATCGTCCGATTTGCCGCAATTTTACTCATATCCATGATGGGATCAGCGGCGGCGGAGGAAAAATCGGGCTCAGCCCACGCTTTTGAAATCTCGGAAAATGCCGAGGTTATCTTGGATCGCTACTGCTTCACCTGCCACGATGAAGAGATGCAGAAAGGAAATATCCGTTTGGACAATCTTGCCGATTTGGATACTCCCAAGCGTTTGGATCTTTTGAACCGGATGCAGGAGCAACTCTATTTCCAACACATGCCGCCGAAAGAAAAGAGGCAACCGAGCGAGGATGAGCGAAAAGATGTTTTGGCGGTTATATCAAAAGAGCTTGGCATGCATGATGCATCGACTTTGGAAGAAAAACTCCAAAAGCCCGAGTTTGGAAATTACGTGGATCATGAAAAGCTGTTTTCCGGCGAATTCAAAAATCTGCCGGGATACACCTACGATCGCCGCTGGTTGATCAGTGAGTATATATTCAACGCGAAGTTCCAGCGCTTGCTGGAGCAAACCACCCAGGGAAAGCGGAATGAACAAAGAATCACGGTATTTGGAGGCAGTAAGATTACAAATCTGAGCCTAACCAATCCGTTTCTTTTGCCCAATCATTCCGGTGTCAGATATTACGCCAACGAAGATCTAACAGGTGGTCATTTGTCGAGCATGCTGACCAACGCACAGAAAACCTCCGAATTTATCACGGAGGATTTGGCGAAGCGGAAAAACAGCAAGTATCTTCCCGCCATTCAGCAGATCATGGCGCTTGAAGAAGGTCATTTGATGGTGCTTGCGGCGCGCCGTGCCTATTTGCAAAGTAACATCGCGAAACTCTGTGATGAAATCTATCCAGGGAAAAACGAGTCCATGTTGCCGGTTTTCAAAGCTGTAGAACTCAAGCCGATAGAAAAACTTGAGAAAGGCCAGACCTATAAAAAAGCACCCACTCATGTTGCACAGGGCATGTTGAAGGGTCTTGAGGCGGAGGGTTTTGTTTATCTATCATTGGTCGATCCCGAGCATGCGAAGAAATCGGATGATGAATTCCGGAGCTTTTGTGAACGCACGTGGTATTACTTCGGTGATCACGAACGGACGATCCAAGGGCGTATGGCTTTGTTGCGCGACTACATGCCGGAGTTTCGCGCGCTTGCTGTAACTGATGCGAAAAAATTCAAGCCATTGCCCCAAGCTCCGCTCAGCCAAGCTGAAATCGATGTCATCCATGCGTCGATCAAGAAACACCGCAAGCAGGGTGATCTCTATAACGTGATTATTGAAAAGTGCATCACGGATTGGGAACAAGGCTTCGAACAGGAACGCATCGCTGCCGGATTGCCTTCGGATCAACTTCTAACCGATCTTATCGGACAACTTTCGATGCAGATTCTCGAACGCCCCGCCACTTCAAACGAACTGAATGAGTATCGGGATCTTACAAAATCCTACATCACCAAGCTTGGCCGCCGCAAAGCGGTCCAGAAGCTGATCCAAACCTACATTCTCACCACCGAGTTTGCGTATCGCCAGGAGTTCGGCGACGGACAGGCGGATGAACATGGACGAAAAATGCTTTCCCCACGAGATGCGAGCTATGCGATCGCTTACGCTCTAACTGATCAAAGCCCGGATGCTGAACTCAAACAGGCGGCTCAAAACGGCAAGCTGAACACCCGTGAAGATTACAAGCGTGAAATTTTGCGTATCTTGAAAAAAAGAGACACGCATTACCTCATCGATCCCATTCTTGCGGATAACAATTATGCCGATAACACAACCAACGTCGCAATACGCAAGCTAAGGTTTTTCCGCGAATTTTTCGGATACCCCGCTGCCATAACAATTTTCAAGGATGAAAAACGTTTCGGCTTGGATCGCTTGGGTGATGCCACTTCGCGGTTGCTTAATGAGACAGACCGAACGGTTGAACATATCTTGGAAAAGGATCAGAAGGTGTTTGAGGAATTGCTGACGACCGATAAATTCTACGTTTATCACGATGGCGATAACGAAAGGATGCAAGCGGCTTCGGACCGGATCAAAAGCATCCATGCCTACTTTAAAGATTTGGATTGGAAAAATTTTAAAAACGAAGACCTGCTCAAGCACGCCGATTTCCTGAGGAAAGTCAAAATGCGCAGCGTGGATCCTGATAAAATGGAAGCGAGAAATCGCCAAGGCAACACGCTGCAATTGTTCAAGATGTCGATGGAGACCATCACTGCTCGTTTGGAAAAAGGGCGGAAAGAAGCCGCTCCCTTCGATCTCTATCGTGGCTACGGCTACGATTTCATGGACGCCTACAATGTCGCGAACTTTTTTAACATCGATCTGAACGACTGGGATTATCAAACCATCCAACCGGCAAAGGTTCCTAACAGAAAAGGCCTCCTCACTCATCCTGCCTGGTTGATCGCCCACGCGAAAAACACGGAGACCGATCCGATTCATCGCGGCAAATGGGTGCGCGAAAAACTACTAGCCGGCACCATCCCCGATGTGCCGATCACCGTCGATGCGGTCATTCCGGAAGATCACACCAAAACCCTCCGCGACCGATTGGTGAGTGTGACAGAAACGAAATCTTGCTGGGGCTGCCACGTGAAGATGAATCCGCTCGGCTACACCTTTGAAAGCTATGACGACTTTGGCCGATTCCGTGTGCAAGAGTCCATCGAACATCCGAGCAACTTGATCAAGAAAAGCCCCGATGGACCGACTCTCCTGACCGACACCCGTGACATTTATAAAACGCTGCCGGTTAACTCGGTCGGATTCCTCGAAGGCACAGGCGACACGACTTTGGACGGCGAAGTCAAAGACGCGATCGAACTCAGCGAGCGTTTGGGGAAATCACGACGCGTGCGCCAGTCAATCATCCGTCATGCATTCCGCTATTTCATGGGACGCAACGAATTCCTTTCCGATTCCAAAACCCTGATCGATGCCGAGCAGGCCTACATCGAAAACGGAGGTAGCTTCGACGCAGTTATTGTGTCATTGCTAACTTCAGATTCATTTATTTACCGAAAACCTATAGAAAACTAGATCATGAACAGCAGACGAGATTTCCTAAAAACATCCGTGCTAGGTGCGGGAGCCATAGCTTTGGCGCCTTCCTTCAACCAGCTGTTCGCCGCTACCGGCAGCACAGGGATTCCCAAGCGTTTCATTTTCATTCGTAAATCCAGCGGCATTCGTCCCCTGGAAACGGCTCTCATGAATTTTTCCGCAAAAGACAAAGCGCTCGATGAGAACAAGCAAGCTCTAGAAGTGGATCTCGATAAACATGAACTTCCGAAATGGCTGCGTGGCCTTGATGAGCATAAGGAAAACATGACCATTTTGCAGGGGCTTTCCGCGAAGATGAGCGAAAACGTTCACTACTCCTTCTCGTCCGTGATGGGTTGCTTCAATTCAAAAAGAAATACCCTCAGTGCGATCAAACGGACCACGATCGATTTCGAACTCGCGAAACTTTTTCCATCACCGTTCGGACACGTTGAGTTGTCATTTGCCGCAGGTCGGACGGGTATCGTTTCAGGTTATTCCGCACCAGCACCGCAGACGCGGAATTACTGCTACGCCGATGCGGATACCGCACGCAGCGAGCTTTTCAAATCCGTGCTGAATCCCGAAGCCGTGAACTCGGATAACGACATGCTGTCATTTTTGCAAAGCAAGGAAGGCATGAAAGCCACAGGCGTATCGGGTCATGAAAAAATCCGTCAGGAGGCGCAGATCGAATCGATCGATGCCATCCGTGAACGTAACAAAAAACTCATCGCCATCTCCGGATCGCTTGCGCAACATTTACCGAAACTCGATCCTATTCACGCCAATGGCGGTGGAAACGCGAGCACCCCTGAAAAGCAAGCCGCCATGACCGATGTGTTGGTCGCTGCGCTGAAAGCCGGTCTAACAAATGTTGTGACTTACACCATCGATGACCTCGGTACACCCATCACCGGACTTCCGGGAAATGAAACCGATCGTGTAGGAATCCACCCGTTAGGCCACGACGAAGCTTTCGGCGGAGTGCCCGCCTGGATGACGCGTGAACAGATCCGCATCAGTCACGTCAACCAGATCAAAACTATCGTCGAGAAACTTAAAGCCACACCCGAAGGCAACGGCACGATGTTTGATAGCACGATGATCATGTATTTCCCTGAAAACGGAGAAACCCATCACGGCATCGGCGTGGAATCGCCTTTCGTGGTCATGTCCGGAAAAAACTGCAACCTGGACATGGCAGGTCGCTACATCCGACTTCCATACCTCGGCAATGAAGGCCACAAAACTCTCGGCAACTGGTATACAACCTTGCTCAACGCCCACGGAAATCCCATCGAACATTACGGAGATCTCGACCTCGAGATGTCGCGTAAAAAGTTAGCGCAGACCGGCGCGATCAAGCAGTTCATGGCGTGAGCTATTTCATTAAAGAGTAGGCTCGAGCGTGATTGGCGAGTTGACACTACCCTTTGAATTCCCCCCGCTTTTGAGGTTGCGGGTTTTGGGAGGGGGTTTTAGTTATGTGGCAATGAGTAAAACGAAAGTCGGATTTGTGGGAGTTGGGCGGATGGGTGCGAACATGGCGCGTCATTTGGCGGATAAGGATTACGAGGTGACTGCGATTTTTGATCATTTTCATCAGGTGGCGGAATCTGTTGCGGATGAGCTCGGGGCGAAGGCGATGACTTGTTTGGCGGATGTCACTGCTGCGGCGGATGTGATTTTCACCGTGGTGACCGATGATGCGGCGATGGAGGAAATTTTTTCCGGCGAGCATTCCTTACTCAAAGGAGCCGAGGGAAAAACATTCATTCACTGCGCAACGGTGAGCCCGGAAGCGCACATGAAAGCCGCGCAGGCAGCCGCAAAAGTGGGTGCGAAAACTTTGGCGGCGAGTATGGCGTCTTCGATCACGCAAGCGCGTCAGGGAACGCTATATCTGATGATAGGCGGGGAAGAGGATGCATTCAAAGCGCATGAAGCGTTGCTCAAAGATATGTCGATTTCGCTACGCTACGTCGGTCCGGTGGAAAACGCGGCACGGATCAAGGCGTTGGTAAACATGGTGATGAACATCAACACTGCGGGCCTGGCCGAAGGGCTTGGCTTGGGCGCGGCGCTTGGTTTGGATTTAAATATGCTCAGAGAAATTTTCGCCCAAACCGGCGCGAACTCACGCGTCTTGGAAACCGACAGCGACGACATGGTTGCTCGCGAGCATGATTGTTATTTTTCTGCATCGCATGCAGCGAAGGACAGCGGAATTGCGAACGCGATCGCCAATGCGGCCGGAGTCGAGACGCCGCTCTCACGCGCGACCGAAGCTCAGTATCGAAAACTCATGGAACTCGGTTTGGGAGACTTGGATAAATCCGTGGTCGCGGAGCTGACTTTCCCGGGAAGAAACGGACAAAATCTCTAAAACATGGAAACAAGCAGCCGCATTTTAAATAGCGAAGATGAACGTCTCGATGTCGATTTTCATCAAGGAACTCACTTGGGCGCGATGGTTGTATTGGGTCATGGCGTGACCGGAAATAAAGACCGCCCATTGTTGGTGGCTGTTGCTGAAGGTTTGGCTGAAAGAGGTTGGCCGTGTATTCGTTTTTCCTTTTCTGGGAACGGAGAGTCCGAAGGGAAATTTGAGGATTCTAACATCACCAAAGAGGTTGATGATTTGTTGTCGATTCTGAACACGGTGCCACAGGAAAAACGGATCGCATATATCGGCCACAGCATGGGCGCGGCGGTGGGTGTGAAAACCTCATCACGTGGCATGGCGATCCAATGTCTCATTTCTCTAGCGGGGATGGTGGATACGGCAGGTTTTGTGAAACGCGAGTTTGGCGATGTGGCGCCGGGAAATGGTTTCATGTGGGATGATGATGACTGCCCGCTTTCGGAGAGTTATGTGAATGATCTGAAAGAAATCGGCAGTGTGTTGCCTGATGCGGCTGGAGTGGTTTGCCCGTGGTTACTCATCCACGGAACCGAAGACGATGTGGTTCCGATTGCGGATAGTCGTCAGGCTTTTGAGGCTGCGCGCTGCGAAAAAAAACTCATTGAAATTCCCGGAGCAGGTCACTCTTTCGATGCGGAATCTTACGGAGCGATCGTGGATAGAATCGATCTCTGGCTGAAGAAGAGTTTTGGATAAGGAAAGGTTAAAATATTTTCACCGCAGAGGCACAGAGGTCACAGAGGGAACGCAGAGTTTAATTTGAATTTTAAATTCATTTCTCAGTGTCCTCCGTTACCTCCTTCTCTCCGTTTTTTAAAAAAGCCTGAACCACTTAATGACTTTCTATTTCACACTCAACTCCAGCATCACCGGCGCGTGATCTGAGACTTTCAGTGAAACTTTCGGGATGAGGGTGGCTTGGTTTTTGGCGAAGCCGGAAGTAAAAATGTAATCGAAAGTGGTGGGTTTGAAGTCCTCGAAGCGTGGGTTGTTGCGCCAGGTGAGTCGGTCTTTTTGCGGGGTGGTGTTCCATGTGTTATGGAAACCCGCTTTGACCATGTCGTTGATCGCGGTGCAGCGGGGGAATTGGCCGTCGTGGTTGCTGTTGAAATCTCCACCCATGACCCAGCCGATGATTTTTTCACCGGCGAATCTTTTGGCCGTCTCGTTTTTGTGGGCGATGATTTGTTTGATGGCCTCGGCGCGGGTGGCGGCGATGATTTTTTCCATGTTCGGTTCTTCGCTTCCACGATTGCTGCGGAGGTGGACGCAGTAGGTCATGATCAATCCGCCGTCGGGATGTTTGAGAGCGGCGAAGGCGAAGCCGCGATTGAGGTTGGGAAGGTTCTTGATGTATTTGAAGGGGATTTGAGATGCGCTGTGGGCATCGAGTTTGGATGCGATGGCACATTGTTGCGGGAAGGGTTTTTTATCTTCGAAATTCAAAAATTTGGACATCACATGGATTTTTAAATCCGGATTGTTTTTGATGAGCGCGTTGAAGGCGATCTCGTCGCGGATTTCCTGAGCAAAGAAGATATCGGGATCTGCTGCTGCGACGATTTTTTTTGCGGCGTTAATGTGTTCGCTCTGTTCGGCCTTCGTGGCTTCGGCGTATCCGCCGGGGAACCATTTCACATTCCACGTCATGACGTTCAGCGGTTCGGCGGAAGCTGCGGAGCACAGAAGTAGCCCGTGAAAGAGAGCGAGGAGGAGGGATTTGAGTGAGGGCATGCGAGGGTTTTAATGGGGAAATGGGCGGGTGTGAATCAAATTGGCATTGTGGCTTGCAGGTTCGCATGGGGATTGCCAGTTTCTGTGGGCATGAAACAAGCTTCACCCCTCATTCGATGGTTCGCCTCTATTCTTTGTTCGCTTTTAGTGTGCAGTTTCGCCCTGGCACAGGCTTCTCCACCTATTGTTATAGTTCCCGAAGAAAAAACCCTCGATCAAAAAATCGATGAATGGTTTGGTAAAGCGACTGGGCCATTTGTGAATGCGATATTCTATCCGTTTGCTGCGGATATTGACGTCGAGAAGGTTTCCAAAATGCCGGAAAATTTGACCCTCGCGGCACCGGGAGGAGCGGATCTGTGGTTTTACCGTGCGGATGAAAAGAGTGAGTGGCAGCGCGTCAGTGTCGTAAAAAACAAAGATGGTCTGTATTGCGAGGAGTTGGGGATGGCTGAAAAAGGCAGCGACACGATCAAACCGTTTTCAGGACAATGGACACCTGCGAAGTTTAAAATTTTCCTGGTGATTTTTTGGTTGGCCGCAGCGGGAATGATTCTGACGATCGTCTTCAAATTTATCAACATCCGAGCCTTCGGATTGGCGATGCGAACGGTGCGAGGCAAATACAGTTTGGATACCGATCCTGGATCCGTCACCCATTTCCAAGCGCTCACCGCAGCGGTTTCTGGTACGGTAGGATTGGGAAATATCGCCGGGGTGGCGATCGGTATTCACAGTGGGGGACCGGGGGTTGCGTTCTGGTTATTCTTGAGCGGCTTTTTAGGGATGTCCACGAAGTTTGCGGAATGCACACTCGGAGTGAAATATCGGATTTTTGATACTGAAAAGAATGTGCATGGCGGGCCGATGTATTACCTGCGCCTGGGGTTGGAAGAGCGGGGAATGAAATCGTTAGGCATGGTGCTCGCATTGTTCTTCGCGATCTTCTGCGTTTTCGCCTCGTTTGGTGGGGGTAATATTTTCCAGGTCAATCAGGTCACGACTCAGTTGATCAATATCACAGGTGGTGAGAATTCATTCTTTTTCGAAAACCAATGGGTGTTCGGTTTGATCATGGCCTTGATGACTGGATTGGTGATCATTGGTGGGATCAAAGGCATTGCCAAGGTGACTGATAAATTGGTGCCGCTGATGTGCATCACCTATGTGGTGAGTTGTCTGTTAGTTTTGATTGTGAATGCATCGCATATCATCCCTGCGTTGCAGATGATTATGACTGAAGCGTTTAATCCACGCGCAGCAATCACTGGCGGACTTGTGGCTGCGTTCATTTGGGGAATGCGTCGTGCCACGTTCTCGAACGAAGCCGGTATCGGTTCTGCGCCTATTGCGCATGCTGCCGCAAAAACTCGGCGTCCCGCATCGGAAGGTGTGGTCGCACTGTTAGAGCCGTTTCTCGATACGGTCGTGATCTGCACGATGACGGCATTGGTGTTGTGCGTGACGATGAATTTTGAGGGCAGTAACTCGGCAAACTATGAAATCAACGGGCATTCGTATGTGCTCGGGACTTCTGGCACGGGATACAAAGAGGGCATCGCGATGACATCTGCGGCGTTTGAAACTATCCACACTTCATTCAAATACGTTCTATTTTTCTGCGTGTTCTTGTTCGCGTTTTCCACCCTTATCACTTGGAGTTATTATGGTTTGCAGGCATGGCAGTATTTGTTCGGCAAAAAAGCGATTACGGCATGGGTTTACAAAGTGATTTTCTGCCTGATCATCATCGTTGGCTCGTCGGCATCGATGGCGAACGCCACGGATTTCTCGGACGCTTCGTTGTTTGCAATGAGTATTCCCAACTTGATTGGTGTTTATCTGTTGCTGCCGATTGTGCGCTCTGAACTCGCTCGTTTCATATCATTTGCCAAGCGGGTGGATGACGGTGCCACGGTGGAAGAGGCTGATGCTGCGGATCGGAAGCACGAGTCGTAACAGGCATGGCACGAGAATATAAAATTCAGCGCAAGGCATCGTCTTCGGTTTCTGGAATTGATTATGAGCGTGCTCTGAATGAGGAACAGTATCGTGCGGTTAGCTCACCGCCGGGTAAAGTATTGGTGATCGCGGGTGCGGGATCGGGAAAAACCCGGACGCTGACGTATCGGGTTTCGTGGTTGTTAGATCGAGGCGAGCAGGCACGGAACATTTTGCTGCTGACGTTCACGAACAAGGCCGCCCGTGAAATGGTGGAGCGGGTGAAAAGTTTGGTGGCGGGGGATGTGGCGGATTTATGGGCGGGGACGTTCCACTCGATTTGTAACCGCATTTTACGTCGGCATGCGGAAGAGATCGGTTTCACGAAATCGTTTTCAATTTTGGATCGTGATGATCAGAAATCGCTGATGAAAGGCGTGGTCGCCAGTTGCGATATCGATACGAAGCAACGCCGTTTTCCAAAACCGGATGTGTTGATTTCGTTATACAGTTTGATCGCGAACACCGGCGCCACTCTGGAACAAGTATTGGTCGCAAGGTATCCGTATTTCCTCGATTGGATGGATGAACTCGAAAAAGTCCATGACGCTTATGTGAAAAAAAAGCGCGATACGAACTCGGTGGATTTCGACGACATGTTGCAACTGACGGTGGAGCTTTTGAAAAACCATCCGAAGGTTCTGGAGATTTATCAGAAACGTTTCCGCAATATATTGGTCGATGAGTATCAAGATACCAACTCGGTGCAGAGTGAGTTGATCGATTTACTGTCCGGCGAGTCGAATAGCCTGATGGCGGTGGGTGACGATTCGCAATCGATCTATTCATGGCGCGGGGCGGAGGTGGATCACATTTTGAATTTCCAAAAACGTTATCCGGAATCGGTCATCCACACGATTGAGACCAATTACCGAAGCGTGCCGGAGATTTTGGATTTATCGAACGCGGCGATCGCGGCGAACAAGATGCGGTTTGAGAAAAACCTGAAATCGTCACGGACGGAAGTTGGGGCGAGGCCGGCGTTGGTGCCGGTGGAGGATCCGGCCAGCCAAGCGGCGTTTGTCGCTCAGCGGATGCTGGAGCTGCGAGAGGAAGAGGGGATAGAGCTAACAGAAATGGCGGTGCTTTACCGGGCGCATTTCCAGAGTTTGGAAATTCAGATGGAACTCACCCGGCGCGGGATCCCGTTTTCGATCACCAGCGGATTGAGGTTTTTCGAGCAGGCACACATTAAAGATGTAGCGGCGTTTTTGAGATTCGTGACGAACCGCAAGGACGAGGTGAGTTTTAAAAGAATGGTGGAGTTGTTGCCGGGTTGCGGACCGGGCGCGGCGGAAAAGCTGTGGCAGAAATGGTTACGCGATCCGTTGTCGGGAAATCCCGAGCCGCCAGTTAAGTGGTCGGATGTTTTTTCAGGTTACCCCGTGCCCAAAAAGGCGGCCAAGCATTGGCAGCAGTTTTACTACACTCTCGATGAATTGACGCCGAACGGGGCTTTCGCCACTCCCGCGGAAATGATTTTCAGCGTGCTCGAGGGAGTTTATGACGAGTATTTGAAGGAAAGCTTTGAGAATTATGAGGGTCGGCGCGGCGATATCGAGCAGCTCATCCAATATAGCGGGACTTTTGAGGACATCTTGGAATTCCTTTCGCAGCTTTCCCTGATGAGCACCACGGACGGCGAGCCCACCGGTGAAAAGGCCGACAATGACAACGATAAAGTCACCCTATCTTCGATCCATCAGGCGAAAGGCTTGGAATGGAAAGTGGTGTTTTTGATCTGGTTGGTGGACGGGCAATTTCCGAACGGCCGGATCCTGGAAGCGGATGACGACGCGGCATTTGAAGAAGAACGCCGCTTATTCTACGTCGCACTGACCCGGGCGAAGGATCAGCTATATTTATCCTACCCGATGATGAATCCCAAAAGCTATACTGGGGATATTCTCTGCCGACCCTCGCGTTTTTTGGACGATTTCCCGAAACACCTTGTCGAGGTCTGGAATGTCGGAAATGAGTGGGTGGACGACGATCCTTTCTAGTTAGCGAAAGTCGAAGCGGGCGCGTGCGTGGAATTTTCGAGCATTTATTTCGATTTTGCGGATTATTACCGGTTTGTTGAATGATCGAAATCCCGTAAAATAAAGGCTTTGAGAGAAAAGTGCGAAACAACCACATTTTTTTTGACAGAGTGCAACTCTTTGATAGTCTCCGCCCGCTCATCCCCACAGCAGCAGGGGTTCCGCGCCCGGTCTCACTCAACATGTGACAGGACGCGGTTCTTTTGTCGTTAGAAAGGACGAGCTCACAACAATCCATATTGCTCGTGTAGCTCAGGGGTAGAGCGCATCCTTGGTAAGGATGAGGTCGGGGGTTCAATTCCCCCCACGAGCTCCATGATACATTAGCAAAAACTTCTCAGAATCTCAGCGAAACCAATACGAAAATGGCCAAAGAACAATTCCAACGCAACAAGCCGCACGTTAACATCGGCACCATCGGTCACGTCGACCACGGCAAAACCACCCTCACAGCAGCGATCACAAATACGCTCGCAGAAAAAGGTCTAGCCAAGAAGCAATCCTATGCGGACATCGATGCTGCTCCCGAAGAGCGTGAGCGCGGTATCACCATCAACACTGCACACGTTGAGTATGAAACCGAAAAGCGTCACTATGCACACGTTGACTGCCCAGGACACGCCGACTATGTGAAAAACATGATCACCGGTGCTGCTCAAATGGACGGTGCTATCCTCGTAGTTTCCGCTGCTGACGGCCCAATGCCACAAACACGTGAGCACATCCTTCTTGCTCGCCAAGTGGGTGTTCCTGCTCTCGTTGTTTTCATGAACAAAGTTGACCTTGTTGATGATGCAGAACTCATCGAGCTCGTCGAAATGGAGATCCGCGATCTTCTTTCCTCTTACGATTATCCAGGTGACGACATTCCAATCGTTGCTGGTTCCGCTGTGAAAGCCCTCGAAGGCGATGCAACGCACATGGCGAACGTTTTCAAACTCATGGACGCTGTAGATTCCTACATCCCTGAGCCAGAGCGTCCAATCGACAAAACTTTCCTCATGCCTATCGAAGACGTGTTCTCCATTGAAGGTCGCGGCACTGTCTGCACCGGTCGTGTTGAGCGTGGTATCGTCAAGAAAATGGAAGAAGTAGAAATCGTTGGTATCCGTGACACACAGAAAACCACCGTTACCGACATCGAAATGTTCCGTAAACTTCTCGACGAAGGTCGTGCAGGTGACAACGTCGGACTTCTCGTCCGTGGTCTTAAGAAAACCGATGTTGAGCGTGGTCAAGTTATGGCCAAGCCAGGCACCGTGAAAGGTCACACGATCTTCAAATCCGAGATCTACGTTCTTTCCAAAGAAGAAGGTGGCCGCCACACCCCGTTCTTCTCGAACTATCGCCCACAATTCTACTTCCGCACGACAGACGTGACCGGCAGCATCAAACTCCCTGAAGGAGTCGAAATGGTGATGCCTGGTGACAACATCAACTTGGAAGTTGAACTCATCAACCCAATCGCCATGGAACCAACCATGCGTTTCGCTATCCGCGAAGGCGGCCGTACCGTTGGTGCAGGTCGTGTTGGTGAGATCATCAAGTAATAATCAACGGTGTCATCGTTTCGTGAAAACGGAGCGGTGAGCCAAGCACTTGGGGCACCCCGCTAAACCGGGGTGCCCTAAAGTCGCCTCAAAACCTAACATTTTCTCAATCTAACGCGTCAGTAGTTCAATTGGTAGAGCGTCGGTCTCCAAAACCGAATGTTGGGGGTTCGAGTCCCTCCTGGCGTGCCACTTTCCGTTACCCCTTCACAGCGAATGAAATTTCTAGAATACATCAAGATCAACGATAGTTGGATCGCCACCGGAATCGTTTATGCGATCCTGATTGGCCTGCTCATCCTGTTGATCCGCAATCTTGCTAAAGTATCCAGCTTCATCAGTGAGGTTAAAGGGGAACTTCGTAAAGCAAGCTGGCCATGGGATTCCGATCCTAAAGCGCGCGGCTTCAAAAAATACAAGGAGCTCATCGACTCCACCATCGTCGTTCTCATCGCCGTTATCCTCCTCGCAGGTTTCGTTCAGTTTTGGGACTTCGTACAAGTCTACGTGGTCGGTGTTCTGACCAAACTTTTCGTTTAATTTTTTCTCTTTCCGCTTAACTCCATTTCCCCAATGCCAAATTCCAAAGAATATAAAGACCAATGGTATGTTGTCCAAGTGCTCTCGGGCATGGAAGGCAAGGTGCGTGAGCGCATCGCTCGTCAGGTTGAAGCTGAGGAAATGCAAGACTACATCCGCGAGGTGCTAGTCCCGACTGAGATCGTTTCTGAAATCAAGCGCGGCAAAAAAACCGAAACCAAGAAGAAATTCTTTCCCGGTTACATCATCGTTAACATGTATCTCGCTACCGCGGATAACCAACTCGTTGAAAAAACTTGGTTTTTCATCAAGGAGATCGAAGGAGTGATCGGCTTCGCCGGCACCAAAGACCGCCCAGCTCCGATGCGTCCGCGCGAGGTTGAGGCCATGCTTTCCCAAATCCAAGAGCGCGAAGAAACCGTCCGTCCTGCGATTTCTTTCGAAGTCGGAGACACGGTCAAAGTCGCCGATGGTCCATTCCAATCCCAGAACGGCGTGGTCGAGGAAATCGACCCAGAGCGCGGAAAACTCCGTGTGGCCGTCGATATCTTCGGACGCACCACACCAGTCGAACTCGAATACTGGCAGGTCGAGCGCGAATGATCCCTCTGAATTTCAAATCACCTCTTAAGACAATCTGCTACCCACTTTTTAAATACTAATACCATGGCCAAGGAAGTTATCAAAATCATCAAACTCCAGATCCCTGCTGGAGCAGCCAACCCATCTCCACCAGTCGGACCAGCTCTCGGTCAAGCAGGCGTGAACATCATGGGATTCTGCAAAGAGTTCAATGCTGCGACCCAATCCCAGTCTGGCGACATCCTTCCAGTCGTGATTTCTGTCTACAAAGACAAATCCTTCACCTTCATCACCAAGCGTCCACCCGCAGGCAACTTGCTCAAGAAAGCAGCAGGACTCGCTTCGGGTTCCAGCGAGCCGAACAAGAAGAAAGTCGGCAAGATTTCCAAAGCCAAGCTCATGGAAGTCGTGAACATCAAAATGCCTGACCTTAACACCAAAGATCCAGAAGCAGCAGCCCGCATCCTTGCAGGTACCGCTCGTCAAATGGGCCTCGAAGTCGAAGGAATGTAATACTTTCAGTCCGCTGGCCGTTTCAAATCGGTCATCGGACACCGCAAGAGGGTGAGTCACCCGGCTCATCCGTTATCACTGCAAACCAACAAAACACATGTCAATTAAACGCAGCAAACGCTACAGAAAGGCCGCCGAACAGGTTGGCTCCGATAAATCCTATTCTCTCAAGGATGCGATCAGCACCATGAAGAATCTACCAGCTCCGAAGTTCATTCCTACCGTGACACTTTCGTTCAAGCTTGGTGTCGACCCACGGAAAAGCGACCAAATGGTTCGTGGCTCCGTCGCCCTTCCTCACGGAACAGGTAAAAACGTCCGCGTTGTCGTATTCGCACAAGGTGCTCCCGCTGAGGCCGCCATTGCTGCAGGTGCAGAACACGTCGGTTACGAAGATCTCATCAAGAAAATTCAAGAAGGTTTCGTTGACTTCGATTCCGCCATCGCCACTCCAGATGCCATGGCCGAAGTCCGTAAAATCGCGCGTGTCCTCGGACCTCGCGGTTTGATGCCTAACCCGAAAACCGGAACCGTTACCGATGACGTTGCGAAAGCCGTCAAAGAAGTCAAAGCCGGTCGTATCGATTACAAACTCGACAAAAACGGCAACATCTCCGGAGCTATCGGCAAAGCCAGCTTCGACGACAAACAACTCGAAGAAAACGCTCGTGCGTTCCTCGACAGTGTGGTTCGTTCCAAACCCCCATCCGCAAAAGGAAACTTCGTGCAGGCCGTGACTCTCGCTGCCTCGATGCTTCCGGGCCTGCCACTTGAGGCAGCCTCCTACACCTCCAAAGCAACCGCATAACCCAGCACCCAACGACCATGAATCCAGACAAACAAATCATCATCAATGGCCTGCTGTCACGAGTCAATGACTCTCCTTATGTGATCGTCATCGATTACACTGGCCTCACCGTTCCTCAGTTCAGCGAGCTTCGCAATCGCTTGGGTGACAACGGCGCCAAGTGCACCGTTGCCAAAAACAGCTACATGCGCAAAGCCCTTTCCGAAGCTGGTCTTCCGGATGTCGGTGCCGATCTCGTCGGTCAAACCGCTTTCGTGACCGGAAATTCCGAAGTGTTCTCCGCTGCAAAAGTTCTCAAGAATTTCGAAAAGGAATTCAAGAAACCTGAAATGAAGGTCGGCATCCTCGGAACCGATATCCTCGATTCCGCCAAGCTCAAAATGCTTGCCGATATCCCTTCTCGCGAAGCGGTTCTCTCACAACTTCTCGGCCTCATCAACGAGCCGGCAACCCGCATAGCACGTATCTTGCTCGAGAAATTCGATCCAGAGCGCGCGCACTTCAAATCGGAAGGATCGAAAGATTCTGCAGAAGAGCCTAAAACCGAACCAACTGAAGAAGCGGCAGCTGCCGAATAACAAACAATCTGAATGGATGGTCTGTCGCGTCTCCACGCAATGACCTGATTAAAAATGGTTCCTCGTCGGTTTCCCAGCAGGGAAATTGAAATCTCCGGAAGCTCCGGGGGCGACGATACCGCAAAGGAGAAAATAACATGTCAAATATTGCAAACCTCGTAGAAGAACTCGGCAAACTTACCGTTCTGGAAGCTGTCGACCTCGTTAAACAACTCGAAGAAACCTGGGGCGTCTCCGCCGCAGCTGCTGTGGCCGCTGGCCCTGCCGCCGCCGGTCCGGTCGAAGCCGCAGAAGAAAAAACTGAGTTCAATGTCGTCATCACCGACTGTGGTGCCAACAAGATCGCTGTCATTAAGGCAGTTCGTGAAGTTGCTCCTGGACTCGGCCTTGCTGACGCCAAGAAACTCGTCGAAAGTGCACCTGCTAACATCCTCGAAGGTGTTTCCAAGGACGCTGCCGAAACCGCCAAGAAAAAGCTTGAAGAAGCTGGCGCGAAAATCGAGCTCAAGTAATTCGTTACGGATTTTACCCGGAGCGGTTTTGCCGCTCCGGGCATTTTCCTCAAAAAATCATTCATAACTTTGCAAAACCGGAACCGACGCGTGACTCCACTCAAAACCGCGGCATTACGCGTCGCTTTCGACCATTTGTATTCTTCTCACAACTCCTGATCTCAACTCCGCTCGCGCCATCACCGGCTCGGGCTCAAACTCGTAACACCCACCACCACCGCACACCATGGCTGAACGTCTCTATTTTGGTAAATTTGAAGAGGTCATTGACCCACCTAACCTCATTGAAGTCCAGAGCAGGTCTTACGACGATTTCTTACAAAAAGATGTCGCTCCAGGAGACCGCTCGGACGCAGGCCTGCAGGCAGTCTTTCGCGAAGTTTTCCCGATCAAATCTTATGACGAAGCGATCGAATTGGATTTCGTCTCTTATGACATCGAAGATCCGAAAATCACTTCGCTTGATTCCCTTCGCAACAGCGAATCCTTCTCCGCTGCCCTCTACGTAACCTTCAAATTGAAGGACGAAACCGGCACCAAAAAAGAGCGCGTATACATGGGCGAACTGCCAATGATGACCCGCCGCGGCACATTCATCATCAACGGCGCAGAGCGCGTCATCGTTTCCCAGCTCCATCGTTCACCCGGTATCTGCTTCGAAACATCCCAGCACCTTAACGGAAAAATGCTGCACAGCTTCCGCATCATTCCTGACCGTGGTTCATGGTTGGAAGTGCAGTTCGATACCAACGATCTTCTCTACGTTTACCTCGACCGCCGTCGCCGTCGTCGTAAATTCCTTGCCACCACTTTCCTTCGCGTTCTCGGTTACCCGACCGACCGCGATATCGTCAGTCACTTCTACTCCATCGAAAACCTCGCTCTCGGCAGCAAGATCGACGAAGCAGAACTCGGCCACAAAGTTCCTTTCGAAGACATCCTCGACGGTGAACTCGTCATCGCCAAGGCCTACGAGCCGCTCACCGCTGGCATCGTGAAACAACTCGTCAGCCTCGGTCATAAAAAACTTGAGGTCATCGACGGACGCGAAGACGAGATTCTTCTCAAATCCCTCCGCAAAGATCCTGCGAAAGACGAGGAATCGGCTCTCAAAGACATCTACCGCAAACTTCGCCCAGGTGATCCACCGACAGCGTCCAATGCTCGCGCCTTGCTCAAGCGTCTCTTCTTCGATGCGAAGAAATATGACCTCACCCGCGTCGGCCGTTACAAAATCAACCAGAAGCTCGGCATCAGCGTGGATTCCGATCAACGCATCATGGTTCCTGAGGATTTCCTCGCCGCTGTTCGTTACATCCTCAAACTGAAAAAAGGGGAGGGCGTCATCGACGATATCGATCACCTTGGCTCACGCCGTGTGCGTGCTGTCGGTGAGCTTCTTGCCAACCAGTGCCGTGTCGGTCTTGCCCGCACCGAGCGTTTGGTCAAAGAGCGCATGACCTTGTTTGATGTAAACATCGAAGGCATGACCCCACAGAAACTCATCAACCCGAAAGCGCTCTCCGCTGTCGTGCGTGATTTCTTCGGTCGTTCACAACTTTCCCAGTTCATGGACCAGACCAACCCTCTGGCCGAGCTGACTCACAAACGTCGTCTTTCCGCTCTCGGACCAGGTGGTCTGAACCGCGATCGCGCAGGCTTCGAAGTCCGCGACGTTCATCCTTCCCACTACGGCCGTATCTGCCCGATTGAAACTCCCGAGGGTCCAAACATCGGTCTGATCAACTCGATGTGCACCTACGCACGTATCAACGAGTTCGGTTTCATCGAAACGCCTTACCGCAAAGTTAAAAACGGCAAAGTCACCAACGAGATCGAATATCTAACAGCTGACCAAGAGGAAAACTACCTCATCGCTCAGGCGTCTAACGTCATCGATAAAGCAGGTCGTTTCGAAAACGAGCGTATCGATGCTCGTGAGCGTGGTGAATTCATCGAGTCCACTCCTGCGGAAGTTCACTACATGGACGTTTCGCCGAAACAACTCGTTTCCGTTGCCGCCGGTTTGATTCCTTTCCTTGAGCACGATGACGCGAACCGCGCACTCATGGGTTCTAACATGCAGCGCCAAGGTGTGCCGCTTCTCGTTTCCGAAGCTCCGCTCGTCGGAACCGGTCTCGAAGGCAAAGCCGCCCGCGACTCCCGCGCAGTGATCGTTTCCGAAGCCGACGGCATCATCGCCGCCGCGACTGCTGAAATGATCATCACCACCAGCGATGGCAAACTTCCGGTTTCTGACGAGAAATTCCTCAGCGAACCTGAGTCCGTCAAAACCAACGTTGCCAAAGGTGTTTTTGCCTACCCGCTGCGTAAGTTCATGCGTTCCAACGCCGGAACCTGCATCAACCAAAAGCCTATCGTCAAACTCGGTCAGAAGATCAAAAAAGGCCAAGTCCTTGCTGACGGACCGAACACCGAAAACGGCGAGCTCGCCATCGGCCGCAACGTCCTCGTCGCATTCATGCCTTGGAACGGCTACAACTTCGAAGATGCTATCGTCATCTCCGAGCGCGTAGTGAAAGACGATGTCTACACCTCGATCCACATTTCTGAATTCGATGTTGCTGCACGCGATACCAAACTAGGCCCAGAGGAAATCACTCGTGATATCCCGAACGTCGGTGAAGAAGCTCTCCGCAACCTCGACCACGACGGCATCATCCGCATCGGCGCAGAAGTGAAACCCGGCGACATCCTCGTCGGAAAAATCACTCCGAAATCCGAAACCGAGCTCGCTCCCGAAGAGCGCCTCCTTCGTGCCATCTTCGGTGAGAAAGCCGCTGACGTGAAAGACACCTCACTCCGCGTTCCTTCGGGTTGCACCGGCATCGTTCAAGATGTCCGCGTATCCTCACACGGCCTCGCCAAGAAACGTGCGGAAAAAGTCGATCCTGTTGAGCTCAAGAAACAGCTCAAAAAGATCAACGACGAGCACAAGAAAAAGGCTGACAAACTTACCGATGACCTCACGGAAAAACTTTCCGACATTCTGTTAGGTGAGAAAATCCCGCTCGACGTCGTCAACGCGCAGACCGGTGAAATCATCATTCCTGCGAACCGCAAGATCACCAAGACCCTGCTCCGCAAACTTGCTTCGGTTCACGATCACATCGAAATCGATCCTTCCCCGATCCGTAACAAGATCGTCGAAATCATCAATTCCTTCGAAAGCCGCTTCCAAGAACTTGACACCGACCGCGAACGCAAACTCGATTCACTTGAGTCCGGCGACGACGTCGATCCAGGTGTCATCAAAGAAGTCAAAGTTTTCATCGCCGCCAAGCGTAAGCTTTCCGTCGGTGACAAAATGGCAGGACGTCACGGTAACAAAGGTGTGGTTGCAATCATCGTTCCTGAAGAAGATATGCCTTATCTTCACGACGGAACTCCGGTTGACATCTGCCTCAACCCACTCGGCGTGCCTTCACGGATGAACGTCGGTCAGGTTCTCGAAACTCACCTCGGCGTCGCTGCGAAAGCACTCGGCTTCAAAGTCGCGACCCCAATTTTCGATGGCATCAAAGAAAACATCATTTGGGATTTCATGTCCGAGGCTAAAAAAG
Source organism: Verrucomicrobiota bacterium (assembly GCA_040384845.1). GTDB lineage: Bacteria > Verrucomicrobiota > Verrucomicrobiia > Verrucomicrobiales > Akkermansiaceae > Luteolibacter. Next base: position 46,057 of record JAZKIL010000003.1, read on the forward strand.
TCGACGGTGTGAAAATGATCGGTGGTGGCGAAAAAGCCCGCGAGCGCAAAGCCAATGAGCCAGAAACCCCAGGTTACACTTGGATCGGTGACGGCAAAGACGGCAGCATCGCAGGTAAATCGACCCTCTATGACGGCCGCACCGGTGAAGCCTTCCACAACCCAGTTGTGGTCGGAATGATCTACATGCTCAAACTCGGTCACCTTGTTGCTGATAAGATTCACGCACGTGCCGTTGGTCCATACTCGCTCGTCACCCAGCAGCCGCTCGGTGGTAAAGCGCAATACGGTGGTCAACGTTTCGGAGAGATGGAAGTATGGGCGCTCGAAGCATACGGCGCCGCATACACCCTTCAGGAAATCCTCACCGTCAAATCCGACGACGTGCAAGGCCGCACCCGAATCTACGAAGCGATCGTCAAAGGCGACAACAACCTCGAAGCCGGAACTCCGGAATCGTTCAACGTTCTCATCAAAGAGATGCAATCGCTCGGCTTGGATGTCCGCCCTGGACGCCAAGGTCAATCGAATCACGGCTCACCACTTTCTAGCGGTGGAGTTGATGATTTCTCCCTTGATGACCTCACCCTCTAATTAGAAACGCGAAACCAACCCCACATCCCTAACAATTACCTATTATGAGTGTAGACAATAACCTTCGCGAAATCTTTGGCGTGGACGAGCGTCCTGAAGCCTTCGATCAAGTTTCCATCACCGTAGCATCCCCGGAGACCATCCGTGGCTGGTCTAAAGGTGAAGTGAAAAATCCTGAAACCATCAACTACCGGACCTTCAAGCCAGAAAAAGGCGGTCTCTTCTGTGAGCGCATTTTCGGACCAACCCGTGACTGGGAGTGTGCTTGCGGAAAATACAAACGCATCAAACACAAAGGCGTCGTCTGTGATCGTTGCGGTGTCGAAGTTACCCTCAGCCGCGTCCGTCGCGAGCGCATGGGTCACATCGAACTCGCCGTTCCAGTTTCCCACATCTGGTTCTACAAGTGCATGCCTTCCCGCATCGGCTTGATGCTCGACATGAGCGCACGTCAGCTTGAGCGCGTGATCTATTATGAAGATTACGTGGTCACCGATCAGGGCAACACCGCTCTCGAAGTCGGCCAACTTCTAACCGAAGTCGAAATCCGCGAAGCTGAAGACACCTACGGTGACGGATCTTTCAAAGCGATGATGGGTGCAGAAGCGATCATGGAGCTGCTCAAGCAGATCGATCTCGCTTCACTTGCCGTGAAACTTGAGGAAGAGCTCGGCACCACCAAGTCCAAGCAGAACAAGAAGAAGCTTTCGAAGCGTCTGAAAATCACCCAAGGCTTCGCAGCTTCTAAGACTCGTCCCGAGTGGATGATCCAATTGGTGCTTCCTGTCATTCCTCCGGACCTTCGTCCGCTCGTACCTCTCGAAGGTGGACGTTTCGCGACCTCCGATCTTAACGATCTCTATCGCCGCGTGATCAACCGTAACAATCGTCTCAAAAACTTGCTGCTTCTCAAAACTCCGGAAGTCATTATCCGGAACGAGAAACGCATGCTCCAAGAGGCTGTCGATGCACTCTTCGACAACGGTCGTCACGGCCGCGCCGTTACCGGTGCTGGTAACCGCCCGCTCAAGTCCCTGAGCGACATGCTTAAAGGCAAAGGCGGTCGTTTCCGTCAGAACCTTCTTGGTAAACGCGTCGACTACTCCGGACGTTCGGTCATCGTTATCGGTCCCGATCTCAAACTCGGTCAGTGCGGTCTTCCGAAGAAAATGGCTCTCACCTTGTTCGAGCCTTTCATCATCCGCCGCCTGAAAGAACTTGGCTACTGCCACACCGTTCGCTCGGCCAAGAAGATGATCGATCGCAAGACCACGGAAGTCTGGGACATCCTCGCGGAAGTTACCAAAGGTCATCCGATCCTTCTGAACCGCGCTCCAACGCTTCACCGCCTCTCGATCCAAGCTTTCGAACCGAAACTCATCGAAGGCTCCGCGATCCGCGTTCACCCGCTCGTTTGTACCGCATACAACGCGGACTTCGACGGTGACCAAATGGCTGTCCACGTTCCACTCTCGATCGAAGCTCAGATGGAGTGCCGTCAGTTGATGCTTGCACCTAACAACATCTTCTCGCCTGCATCCGGTCGCCCGATCACGGTTCCTTCTCAGGATATCATTCTTGGAACTTACTATCTAACATGGGCCGGCATCCGCACCCAAGTGGATCGCGATAAACAAGAGCACCTGCCATTGTTTGAAAACTCTTCGGAAGTCGAGTTCGCCATCGCATCCCGCAAGATCGATTACCATTCATGGATCCGTATTCGTAACCAAGACTTCGGTAAGAAAACCGTTTACGGTGAACCCGATCTCAAGATCATCGAGACCACACCAGGTCGCGTTCGTTTCAACGAAATCTGGCCACTTGAACTCGGTTTCTATAACAAGACCGTCGGCAAGAAACAAATCGGTGACATCATCTGGCGCTGCACTCAAGCCGCGGGTAAGAAAGAAACCGTTCTTGTTCTAGACAGACTCAAATCCCTCGGCTTCATGGAAGCGATGCGTTCCGGTATTTCTATCGGTATCGTCGACATGCTCATCCCTGAAGAGAAACCGGAAGTCATCGCCAATGCGTATGCAGAGGTCGAAAAAGTTTCGAAGCAATACCGCAACGGTGTCATCACCAACGGCGAGCGCTATCAGAAAGTCGTGGACATCTGGACTCAAGCCACAGACACCATCGCCAACGCCCTCTATCGCAAGATCGAGTATAACGAAGGCAAGAAAAAGGCATCGCCTCTTTTCATGATGGTCGATTCCGGTGCGCGGGGTAACAAATCCCAGATCAAACAGCTCGGTGGTATGCGCGGTCTTATGGCCAAGCCATCCGGCGAGATTATCGAACGCCCGATTATTTCCAACTTCCGCGAAGGTCTCTCCGTATTGGAGTATTTCATCTCCACTCACGGTGCCCGTAAAGGTCTCTCCGATACCGCTCTGAAAACTGCGGACTCCGGATACATGACTCGTAAGCTCGTCGACGTAGCCCAAGACGTGATCGTTTTCCAACAGGATTGCGGCACTGCAAATGGCATCGCAGTCGAAGCCATCTACGACGGTGACGAAGAAGTCGCTTCACTTTCCACTCGTATCTACGGTCGTGTTTCTTGCGAACAAATCAAAGATCCGATCACCGGTGACATCATCGTCAAAATCGACGACGTTATCTCCGAATCCCAAGCCAACGCGCTTGAGAAAATCGGTCACGAGAAACTCAAAATCCGTTCGGTCCTCACTTGTGAAGCAGATCGCGGTTGCTGTGCAAACTGCTACGGCCTCAACCTCGCAACTGGCCTTCCGGTCAAGATCGGTGAAGCTGTCGGCATCATCGCTGCACAGTCCATCGGTGAGCCAGGAACACAGCTCACCATGCGTACCTTCCACGTCGGTGGTGTTGCTGCTGCAACCTTCAAACAACCGATCATCAAAACCAAAAACGGTGGACGCCTCGTTTATAAAGACCTCCGCGTCGTTCAAGACTCCGATGGTAACTGGGTTGCGCTTAACAAAAACGGTTCGGTCTCGATTCGCGACAAAGGCGGCCTGGAACTCGAAAGCCACAGCATCATCATCGGCTCCATCATTTCCGTCAAAGACGGTGAAGATGTGAAAAAAGGCGATACGATCGTGACATGGGATCCATACAACGTGCCGATTCTCACCGAGAAACCCGGTAAAGTTGAATTCCGCGACATGATCCTCGGCATCACCGTTGCTGCTGAAGTTGATAAAGAAACCGGTAAAAAAGGAACCATGGTTACCGAGCACAAAGAGGATCTCCATCCTCAGGTTTGCATCACCAATCCGAAAACCGGCGAAGTCATCATCAGCTACTCCATTCCTGTCGGCGCTCACCTTTCCGTTAAAGAAGGCGAAGTCGTTACCGGGGGAACTCAGCTTGCGAAAACTCCACGTAAAGTGGCCCGCACCAAAGACATCACCGGTGGTCTCCCACGCGTTGCCGAGCTCTTCGAAGCTCGTAAACCGAAAGAGTCATGCGTCATCGCGAAAATCGAAGGCGATGTTTCCTTCGGTGGAAACGTCCGTGGTAAGAAAAAAGTCATCGTTACCGATCCAACCACCGGCGAACAAGTCGACCACCTCGTACCGATGGGCAAACACATCATCGTGACCGAAGGCGACAAAGTGAAACGCGGCGATCAAATCACCGAAGGCCCAGTTTCTCCGGAAGATCTTCTCGAAGCTTGCGGTGCTACCGAACTCCAAGAACACCTTGTGAACGAAGTCCAATCGGTTTACCGCGTCCAAGGCGTGGAAATCAACGACAAGCACATCGAGGTTATCGTTCGTCAGATGCTCCGTAAGGTGAAAATCACCGATCCGGGCGATGCCGATCAATTCCTCTGGGGTGATCAAGTCGAGCGCACTACCTTCAAAAAGGTCAATGCCGAGATCGTTGCCAACGGTGGTAAACCTGCCGAAGGCGAGCCGGTTCTGCTTGGTATCACCAAAGCCTCTCTGGAAACCGATTCGTTCATCTCCGCCGCTTCCTTCCAAGACACCACCCGTGTTCTCACCGAAGCCGCGACACTTGGTCGTATCGATTACCTCACCGGATTCAAAGAAAACGTCATCATGGGTCACCTCATCCCAGCGGGCACCGGCTTCCATCACCACCGTGATTCGGAGTTCGAGTTCACTGTCGAAGAGCCGGAACCGATCGTCGAAGCACCGGAAATCTTCGAAGACGAAGAAGACGTGGTCTCTGCGTAATTCTAACACTCAACAAAAAACCCCGGTTCATCGCAAGGTGAGCGGGGTTTTTTGTTGTTATGGTAAGTCTTATAGGTCGTATAGGACCTATTTTTCATCCAACCCCCGAATGAAATCCGTAAAGAATTTCTCACCTTCTAACAGACTATCAATTTCAATAAACTCATCTTTCGTATGCGCTTGGGCAATGGATCCAGGCCCGATACAAATGGAAGGAAGTCCCGCAGCAGAAAGGTGAGCCGCATCTGAAAACCAAGGTGCTCCGGCTAACCCAGTGCTTGAAGCAGTAGCGAGGAGTTTCTGAATGTAGGAATTTTCCGGATCTGTTTCCATTGGTGGATTCTCGTGGGCGTATGTTAGATCGAGGGGAAGCCTGAGCTCGGCAATCGTCTCGCGGAGCAATTGCAGAGCGCCACCAGCAGCGTGAAGCGAGGGGGTTTGGCGGATATCGATTTGCGAAGTCGCAAGGTTGGGGACGATGTTTGCCGCCAAACCTCCTGAGATCACACCGACGTTCATGGTAGAATGACCGAGAATTTCATCGGTATAGGCAGCGAGCTTCGGCGCGAGGGTTTCCTGAAGATCTAACAACGCCCGCGAAAGTTTCAGAATCGCGTTATCTCCCTTTTCGGGTTGTGAGGAATGCGCGGAAACCCCGCTTGCAGTCAAAGTTGCCCATACGGAACCTTTGGTAATGTGAACGACCTGCATCGAGGTCGGTTCGCCCACAATCGCAAACGCATATTCCGCTGCGTGATGTTTCGCGAAATGTTTGGAACCATGTTGCGAGGCTTCCTCGCCCATGAATGCCACGAAATCGACTGCCACCGGAAGATCACGGAGTATGGCTTGATTGTTTTTCAAACCCATCAGCATCGCTGCCATCGGGCCTTTGGTATCCGACGCTCCTCGTCCCCAAATTTTACCATCACGGATTTCACCTGAGAAAGGAGAGATCGTCATGTTATCGATCCCAACCGTATCCATGTGCGGTCCCAAAAGAATACGAGGCCGACCATCAAGCGGCGCGAAGCGGGCGATCAAATTGGGCCGCCCCGGCTCGATTTCTTCAAGCGTGACTTCCGCTCCAATACCTTCCAACCAGATTTTCAGGAAATCGGCCATTCGCTGCTCACCCGCGATCTCCGCTTGAGCCGACGAGGCGTGGTCGGGATTCACCGATGGGATTTGAACAAGTTCTTGGAGCAACATGGTCGAAACTCTAAATTTTAAATTTCAAACTTCAAATCACAAGTTGGTGAAGACATCAGACAAGAGATTGGAGATTCTTATTTTTTGATCCCAGCGGGATCATAGATATTAGCCCGGCGGTCAAAGACCCCCGGGAAGATGGATTCCAGAATATTCGATCCCGAAAGGGATCGCAGAGACGGATTTTTTTTCGCCAGGCTAATCACCACAGCCTCCGCAGCCTCCTCCACAACCCGAGGAACAACCGGACGAACAACCAGAGGAGTCTGCAGGGTTTGTTCTTCTTCCCATTTGAGATATCTCCTTGAGCAGCAAGGGATCAAGTCCTGCTATGTAGTGACTTACAATACTCGCAGCTCCAAAGAGAGCGACTGAATGAAGAGCATCATCTTCGTATGTTCGGCTAGATCTCATTTTCTTCAGTGATTTTTCTCCGTTAGGAGTGAGCTTATTTGTGAGAGAGGCGATGGTCGCTGCGGTCGTAAAAGTAATCAAAATCAGCATCACCAGAAAACCGATAGGTTTGTCGCGTGAGATTCCCACGAACAGTTTTACCAAACCAAACACCACCCACAGCAACATAGGCAACATGATACTCCACTTTAGCGAGTTCAGCTCTGAAGCTGTTGGACGCAAACCTAACCTTGCTAGTTTGGACTCAATCCCAATGAGCTTAGGGGCAAGTAAATCTGGAATTTGAAGTATCGGCATCCCCTTCGAGCCATATCTGGATATAGAGCTATGAAGTGCTCGTTCAAGAGCATGGAAATTAGGGTGCGCAGGTCCGTTTGAAATTAAACGGGTTTCTTTAATGAAACCTGATCGATCAAAGTAAACATTACAAGCAGTGGATAGCTTGACTATACCTACCTCAGCGCAACGCGGTAATCCTCCGGCTAAGTAAGCTATCTCATAGGGATCTGTTAAGATTACATCATCAGTCCCCGAAAGTGATAGCTTACTCTTGGCGCTTGATCGTCTCTTTAGTGTCCATGCCAGAGTGAAGAAGAAGCCTGCGATATAAACACCCAGAAATATCGGACCATTAAGATCGAATACGGATAGTGAGGCTGAAATCATCATTTTCTGAATAAATGTTTTATGAACACAGGTTTAGGTATGAGCCAGAAATTTGAAGTATTGATCCAGCGGCTGGCGGTAGCATCCGTGAAGCGATCCTTGGGGCTCGGCCATATATCATTTGGAGGTTCGGTGCCGAAGACTCGTCGATAACTCTCCAAGGTTTTCGAATACCAATCAAAAAACTTATCGTTTTCATGGGTTCCACCCTGCGTGGGCTGATGATGAAGATCACGACCCAGTGTATCATGGCAAAATTTCTGCCAATAGTTTTTGGTGTAAACCATGTGCAAATGCCATGCTTGATCAACTTGTTCGGAGGGAGTTACAGGATGCCCGGCAAGCATGGCCAATACCACAAAGCGTTTGTATTCATCGACGACTCTTCCCGCGTAGAAGTGAGTCCAGCCTTGTTCTCTTGCGAGTCGGGCAGTGAAGGGTAGCTGAGCTTCTTCCTCATCCAGCTCAAAGGCCAGAATGTTTGCCATCAGTTTATCGTTGGCAGGTGATTCCAATACCCAGATCACTAACATTCGAATGATGGTCCGGTCAATGGTTTGGCTTGGCTTTTTGCACCAGAAACTCATCAAAAAATGGATTTTTTTGGCATGGCGGTTGCAAACCGCCGCCACGGTTGGCAGATTTTGCGCCTGAGTATGATTGGAGAGGTAACGAATTTGGCGGCTTATCGCTTTGTGGAATTGTCGGGGCTGAAAGAGCTTCGGGAGGAGTTGCTTGGGCTTTGCAAGGATGCTGGGTTGAAGGGGACCATTTTGTTGAGTGTGGAGGGTGTGAATCTTTTCGTCGCGGGAGCAGAGGAGGGGATTGATCGATTGATGGGAAGGTTGAGGCAGATTCCGGGGTTGGAGGATTTTGTGGGAAAAATCAGCGTGAGCGACGACCAACCGTTCCGCCGGATGTTGGTGCGGATCAAAAAGGAGATCATTTCGTTCGGGATCGAGGGAGTTGAACCGGGCAAGCGGACATCAACCAAACTTTCCGCGAAGGATTTGAAGCAATGGTTGGATGAGGGTCGGAAAATTACGTTGTTAGATACGCGGAATGATTACGAAGTGAAATTAGGAACGTTTGAAGGCGCGGTGGTTCCGGATATCCGGACATTCCGGGAATTTCCGAAAGCAGTTAGAGAACTGCCACCGGAGATGAAGGACGAAACCATTGTGATGTTTTGCACGGGCGGGATTCGCTGTGAAAAGGCAGGGCCGTTCATGGAGATGGAGGGTTTCAAAAATATCTATCAACTCGACGGCGGGATTTTAAAATATTTTGAGGAATGCGGTGGGGATCATTATCAGGGCGAGTGCTTTGTGTTTGATCAACGCGTGGGAGTCGATCCGGCTTTGCAGGAAACGGATTCTGCGATTTGTTATGCATGCTTGGCTCCGCTCGATGCTCAGGATCAAGAGGACGTGCGTTATGTAGGAGGCGTGAGTTGTCCGCACTGCTTCAAAGCAGAGCCGGAAAAAATGGCCGATCGTATCATGGAAGCGCAGGCGAAGCTGGATGAGGTTTGCCGCGTTTTACCGGGATCGATTCCACACGAAAACCGCAGGCCGGTGAATGTGGCGGCGAAGTATGATAGGTGGACACTCATCGATTTATTGGTGGAGCAGTTTCCACAGATCTCACGCGAGGATTGGATGCAAAGATGTGAGCAAGACCGTTTTGTTAGTTACGGTGGCAAGGTGCGCGGAGCGGAGCATATCGTTCGTGCGGGTGAGAGAATTTTACAGGTGTTTCCGCCAGCGGTGGAGCCGGCGGTTGCGACCGATATCCGAATCATCTGGGATGACGAGGCTTTGGTTTTGGTTGAAAAACCCGCGCCCTTACCGATGCATGCGAGCGGTCGATATCATCGCAACACACTACAGTATTTGATCAATCAAGTGTATGAACCGAAGTTTCTACGTCCGGTGCATCGCCTGGATGCAAACACGCGTGGCCTCGTCTTGTTTGCCCGGACACGGCATTTTTGCAAAGTGCTACAGCGCCAGTTTCTCGATGGCACGGTGGAGAAAATCTATCGCGTCAAAGTCCAGGGCTGTCCTGAATGGAATGAGAAAGTTTGCGAGTTTGCGATTTCCAAAGAAGTCGAAGGACCCGGCGGACGCGGAGTGGATGAAGAAGACGGCCTGGAAGCCTGCACGGAATTTGTTGTCAAAGAACGTTGTGCAGATGGCACCGCATGGCTGGAAGCAAAGTTGGGAAGTGGTCGGACCAATCAGATCCGCGTCCATCTTTGGGAGCTCGGTTTCCCTGTAGTTGGAGATCCTTGTTACTTGCCGAACAAACAGATGAGCGACACACAGACTTTGGACGTCGAAGATGTGCCGATGCAATTGGAAGCGTGGAGATTGAGTTTCACGCATCCGATCAGTGGGAAGCGGATGGTGTTTGAAAACGGTGAACCCTTGCAGTCGTGAAGATCCCGTGGCTTGAGCATGCTTCGCGGCATAAGAAACTGATGGTCGGAGTTTCCGGCGGTTTGGATTCGGTGGCACTGTTGCATCTGCTCAATGAGGCGGGTTTTAAGAAAGTGGTGGTTTGTCATTTGGATCACGGCTTGCGTGGTGCGGAATCGGCGGGCGACGCTCAGTTTGTAAAACGCGTAAGCAAGCGTTTGGGGTATGAGGTGATGTCGGTGAAAGTGGATCTGCGCGAGCGGATGGCGCGGACAGCAGTTTCGTTGGAAACGGCGGGAAGAGTGGCGCGGCATGAGTTTTTTGCAAACTGCAGCAAGCAACAACGCTGCAAGATTTTGTTGCTCGCACATCACGCCGACGATCAGGCGGAGACGATTTTATGGAATCTACTGCGCGGCTCTCTGGGTTGCCGGGGGATGAGTGAGATGACGGAACTCAGCATCGATGGCCGAAGCATGATCGTAGTTCGTCCGTTGTTAGAAATTCGTAAAGCCGATCTCCAATCATGGATGCTCGAACGGAAACTAAGCTGGCGTGAAGACGCAACGAATGCCGTAAATGATGTGGTGCGGAATCGTTTGAGAAATGAAGCAATCCCACTGCTAGGCGAAATTACCAAGCGCGACATCACACCGAGCCTCATTCGCGCCGCAGAAATCGATAGCGAATGGCGTGAGTTGTTAGATTGGAGTATTGCCACTGCTGCTGCGAGCGATCCACAAGGTCGCTTGCACACGGGCGCGATGAAGAATTTACCCGCAGTTTTATCCCGTGCGGTAATTGCGGATTATTTGAAGAAGCAGCAGATCGAGAATGTGGATTGGCGGCTGCTGGAACGTTGCGTGGAGCTGCTCGATGTGGAAAAGCCGGCGAGCGTGAATCTGCCGGGGGGAAAGCGGTTGAGAAGAAAAGCGGGTAGGATTTTTTTGGAAGAGCTCTAAGGGGTGATTGTGTGGACCGGAGTGCGGAGGCTTGCCTCCGCCGATGGGGAAGCGGAGCTTGCTCCGCGTAGTGGGGGTAACGTGAACAGCTAGATAAAAGACAGTCCACACGGAGCAAGCTCCGTCCTCCTCAAGGCGGGAGCAAGCTCCCGCACTCCTGTTTTAATATCGATCTCTGTCATAACCCTAGACTTGCAAAGCCACCTGACTTTCATCCAAGTTCGGATTGTGTCAGAAACTGAATCAGCAAACGAAAAGTCGAGGCGATGGGGCGCATTCGTCTGCCCGGATTGTCGCTTTGTGTTTCGTGTGCCAGGAGATCACGACGGGGTAGGGATCGTTTGCCCCTCATGCCGACGCATGCTGCGAATCCCGGCAGAAGGAGATGCCATCGCACCGCTAATGGCACCTATCAAGAAAATCGGGGGTTGATTCATCTATCTGCCCGGCGTTGCCACCAGAATCCGAAGGCGACGATGATGAATGCCGCCGGATAAGATATGGACCAGAAACCGCCATGTTCGGGATATTGATAATACAACCATCCAATGAGTGCAGCAGCTATGAGAATGCATAGCCAGACCCTCCAAGAACAAAGATCCGCAGCAATGCTTAAAATAATTTCTACAATGTCGAACATGGTCGTTATTTCCTAAGAATCATTAAGGGTTAAATTTTGTAACCCCTACAAACAAGCATCAACCAGTAAACTTTTCCTAAAATAAGCCTAGACTAAGTTTATTAGCTCTGGCGTATTTCCGCCATGTTGAAACGAATCAATAAGCGAGTTGGTGCGGTCGTGATGGCTGCGGGGTTACAGGGAGTGATGGCGCAAGAAGTGGCTTTGAGGCCGCTGAGCACGGATAGACCGGACACAACGGAGAGTCCTTTCACGGTGGATCAAGGTCATTTTCAAGTGGAGTTTGAACTGG